>NZ_OLMH01000003.1:0-398530 GCF_900290205.1 Anaerolactibacter massiliensis
ATAAGGAATAATCCTTTATGATCCTCACGATATTCCACTGAAAAGAAGAAAATCCTGGCCAGTATCAGACCCGGTCAGGATTCTTATCCAAAATTCTGTTTACAACCTCTACTTTGTCAGCAGCCTCGATTATGCATCTCTTTTCTGAGGTCCTCCGGATAGACGATTATGACTTCATCCAGAAAACGATAGCAGAACAAAATTGCTCCAATTCGCGTAACTCTGACTGTGAACTCAAAGTGGTTCTCATATGTCTGGTGAAGGGTTACGCTTCTCCCGAATTGATCGATTACGTAGTCAAGCATCCGATTACTGCATCTGAATGTCACATTGATTTTTTCGCCGGAAAACATGAACAGCTGGTTCCCTGCGTATTCAGCCGCATCTTCAAAATAGTCAAACTGTGAGCAGGAAATGTCTAGCATGCGTAGATTGATTATTCTGTCCATACGGTACTGCATGAACCCAGGATGGATTCCACCGGTCGCTACGAGATAAAATTCCGAGTTGGCGAATGTGATGTATCGAGGCTCCACGATGATCTGTGTAGAGTTGGCTTGATGCAGTTCCTTGTCTAATCGGTAATGACAGTAGTCGAATGTGACTTTTCGGTTTTTAGCAATTGCATTCATGAGCAGTTCAACCTGGGTAATGAAGTCCTTGTGGAGTGTTTTCTTTTCGTTGGAGCGGAAAATGTTCGTTCGCAGTTCACTTTTCTTGTAGCGACTTGTAAGCCGCATAAGTTTCTGAATCAGCTGTTCACTTTCCGGAATGCTGATGAATCCGAGACAGTGAATCATGGAGCAGAGCAGGATGATCTCCCCCTGATCAAGGAAGAAACGTTCGAGGTAGTATCCCCGTCGGTGCGAATCATAGACTACCGTGAAGCCGAACTCCTGAATGTCTCTGATGATTAGGCTGAATGTTTTGCGCTTGATGCTGATGCCATAATCCTCGAGAAGCCGCCGTTCGATCTCTCGGCGGGGCATGCAGTGGTCCTGATCTGTGTTTTCGATCAGGATGCTCACTATGGCAACCATTGTGCGTCGGTCGTGCATGAAATTTCCTCCCTTAACGAAAAAAACAGCCGGATCTTTTGATCGGCTGTTGGTCAAATGCGGATGAATCTGCTATCTATTTTTCTTTGCAGCTTTCTGAACGGAGTCGAGGTCGGAGGGATCAGGATGAAATTCCATGATATCCCCAGGCTGGCAGTTCAGTATTGCACAGAGCGTATTAATGGTTTTTGTGCTGATGTAATTCCCATGATGGATGCGGAAAAGCTGCGAGCGTGAGATCTGATAATTTTTAATCAGTGAATACTGGCTGATGCCGCGAATGCGCAGAAGTTCCCAGAGTTTGTCGTAGGTGATCATCAGTTTCATCGTATGGATAGACTCCGAATAAGGGTAGTTTCCATATATGGAGCATATAGAATTGGCAGGAATCTGGATGTGTTCCCTGCAGTACACATGTCTTCTGGATTAATAGCGTCAAGGAGAGAGAAGTCGCAGAAGGGGCCAGGAGGATCATACGACGGAACCTTTGAATTTAAAGCGATAAGTTAAGCTTGATTTATGAATGATACAGATTTCAGCATACTGCAGAAGGAAATCGGAGAACGAGTCAGTACGGAGCGTACGATACGGAAGATCAGCCAGGGAGTGCTTGCAGATGAGATTCATTATTCCAAATCACAGATCGGGAAAGTGGAACGCGGAGATTGCATGATCACGCTTGAGATGGCTGTTGACCTTGTCAGGTATTTTGACATCTCGCTGGACTATCTGATTCTCGGAAAGGAGGACAATGATTCTGAAGGAGTCATTCAGGCAGCATCGGACCGTCTGGATGAGCTCTACTCCGATCTCTCTTTCTACTTTGCCTGTCATCTCTTTAACCGGCGCAGACCGCGGAGAAAAAGGAAATGAAGCGCCAGGGGTTCAGGCGGAAATCCTATCCGTTTATCAAGGTATATCTTGACATCGTAAAGTGCGCAGAGTTTCAGAAGCTGCTGCAGATACCGGTTTATGGAATGCAGGCAGCTTATCTATATATCCGTCTTGCGCTGTACACCACTAATAACGGCGGAGTTCTGACGACAAGGATCGGAGAAGAAGAGATTGATTTATCAGCATCGGATCTTGTTCAAATCGTAAATGCGGCAGGAGCAGATCTTGCAACGGTAAACATGCTTGTAAGCTCTCTGAAGCAGTGCCACCTACTTTATCAGAATTCCTTCGGGCATCTTGCAGTCACCGGATTCTGCTATACCGGGGATCCTGCGGAGCCTTCTCTTCATAATGCGGAGCGGCCGGATGAAGTCGTGCGTCCTCTTGGCAACTGGATGGAAGCAATCGATCGGAGAGTGATTACTGCCGGCTTCAGGGAAAAAGCAATTGCTGGAGGTATCCTTTCGATCCCGGAGTATTCGGAATCAGAAGTGATGACTTATGGAGAAGTCGTGGAAGAGATCGGCTTACCGCGCAGAACAGTAATCGATCATATCCTGAAGCTTTCCAAGACAAATCCGGATGCAGTAATCACGGTGAACAGCCGGATCAAAAAATTTCGGAAATGCTACCTTGAGGAACTGAAGGCAACATTCGCCCAACTTGCGCCTAAAGCTTGCCGAAGTTCCGCCTATGCAGATGTTTCTAAGGAAAATGCCGAAAATATGCATGAATATGCGGCAAATGACATTCCGCCTAAGCTTGGCCCAAGTCCTGCCTATGCTCCGCCGAACGCACATAAGAATAAAAGAATGCAAGAAGAAACAGAGGATGATGAGGGTCTGGACACAGAATATCTCTACAGCATTGCATTGGATGTTCCGATGACTGCAGATGAGAAGGTGCTTCTAGAACGCTTGTTCAAAGGATACGGAAAAGACCGGGTGCTTGCTGGGATCAAGGCAATCCGCGCCTGGCGAAATAACCCGGGATACGATCCAGTGAATAATCCTGTGACAAGCATCGCCTATCTGAACACGGTTCTGAAGCGAACCAGGAGGTCTGCGGTTCCGATCATTGATGAAACAAGGGAGATCTCAGAACAAGCTTCAGAGCTTGCTGAGGATGCATGCTGCAGCAGAGAAGAACTGATTGCAATCTTTGAATCGCTGAAGCCGTACTGGTCAGATGAAGAGCTGACCGCTGCGGTCCGGGAATGCTGCACCCTTCAGAAAGAGATTACGAGAGAAAATATCGATAAATGCCTGCGCCACCCAGAAGGAGCGGGACGCACATGAGCAGAGCAGAACGGATCCGGTTTCAGAGAATTGCAAGACATTTCCATAATTACCAGCGGGAATTTCAGACATTAAAGGAACAGGAGGGGGAAGAGGAATGGAGGACGATGGCACTGCAGGCACTTGAAGAGAACATCACGCTGACAGAACACACTCTTGAGCTGATCCGTCAGAAGCATGGCGTGAAAGCGGAACAGATGACGCGTGACTGGCTGCTCGAGCACAAGACGCAGGCGGAAATTGCTGCAGAATCAGGCATCAGTGAACGCCATGTGCGGAGACTCCTGGAGGCATATCTCAATGATGCGCTTGGTGAAGATAAATGAGCAGAATGCGGTGGCAGTCGCCAGGAAGATGCTCGCCGCCTATCCATCGCTGAAGAAAGCACAGAAAAAATTCCGCGACCGAATCACGGCGGATGAGCTCAGACTTGCGGATTATCGATCGCCGTCATTTGAACGCATTGGAACATCCGGAGCAATCAGAGGTGGATTCTCACTCGTGAATCTGCAGCGGAAGGACGTCGACGAAGACTGCTGGAAATTCTGTGGGGATCTTCTTGCATGGGATAAGACATTGATTCACTCCATTCCGGAGACAGATGCCTGGATGGTGCCGTTGCTGTTGAAGATCTATTTTGGCGGTGCTGGAATGAAGCATGTAACCACGGAATATGGGATTGATTATCAGAGCTTTCGAGAAGCAGAATGGAAGGCTCTGTACCAAGCATTGTTTACAAATTGTGGAGAAAATGTGGAAAACTTCAACCAACTGAGAGATATTGCGATGAAACAAGGGACTATCGAATTAATTGAAGCACGGATTCACTAATACTAAGAGGAATAGTTCATAAAAATCTTTGAGGAATTTAATAATGGAGTATTGCTAAAATAGCCATTTTGATATCTGATTTTCTTTCTTTTGAATGTTGCAATACTTATTTCTTCAAAATAAACAAAGGATGTGTGGATTCCCCTTGAAAGGGTAATAAATTAACGAAATGCTTTCAGTATTAATATCAATAAAATATTAGTCATTTTGAGGGCTATAATTAAGACAGGTAGAAGTTAATACAACATGTATGAATGGGGGATAGTATATGTTAAAGAAAGCCTTTTTGGTAATTTGTATTACAACTGCTCTCTTTTTTTGCTCATTAGGTAATTTAGTACCTGCAAAGGCTGAAATGCCATCTTCCTCTATGCCGATCACTGGTTCTGTGTATGAATTTGATTCTCAGGATAGCAAATATGAGTATGGTTCTGAAGAACCATTAAAGAATCCTGAATCATCAGGATCATTGTCAATTTCTGGTATTTTTAAACTTTCGAGTAGGAGGAATGGTTTTCAAGCTTTTGAGGTCCAAGATGGAACCATTCAATTTTCATATTCTGGATCAGATAGTCTCTATTCTGATGATGCAGGTTGGAAAATATCTGATGATTCCTGTAAAAGTATTGACAGTATTACCTTGGATGATGAAATTGGAAGTGGAGTAGTACTTGTTGAAACCTCTGTTGATGGCAAAAAATGGGTGATTTCTTCTGAAGAAGAAGATGCTTTTTCGGAAGAAAGTAAAGTAAAAAAAGACAATTTCTACAGAACTGATGATGTTCAGCTTGCAAACGGACGTTATTATCGAGTGACAATTGCATTTCAAACAAGGCGCCAGACAGGGAAAAAGAACTTCTTAGTTCTTAATGAGTATGAATATAAAAAGCATATTGAAGTGTATCAATTCTATCTTCAATACAGCGAAAAGCGTGCTGCAACTGTAACAAAGATATCAGATGAGCCTTTTACTGTCTTTGAAGAAAGAATGGAATACGATCCGAAAAGCAGCTATACAAAATCAATCGATATTACGGCTTCAGACCCGCATTCCGGATGGAAAATAGGAAGGTTTATTATCAACGGCTATACTGCTGATAGTACGAATAAGGATGGAAACCGTGTTTTTTTAAAGACAGTCGGCGATAGTGTAACGATGTGGTTTCAACTTGATCAAGATATAAATAACCTGAATAATAATCCTCTTCTAACAATTGCAAATCAGAAGAAAAACAATGATCAAAATTTTGAAACACCTGTGATGGCTTTTAAGCATGGAATACTTTTGATTCGATTCACGGACACAACTGGTCATACAGGAGAGACTATTAAATATACAGATTTCCTAGCAGCAAATGGTACGAAAAATGCAAATACGAAAGTAGTTTTGAATGAAGAAGGCGCCTATGAGGTATCGCTTGATTATGAGATAGAAGACAAGCGAGAAAAAATTGGACCGGTGACAAAAACTAATCGTAGAGATTATGCTATTCGATTTTCTTTTGAAGTTCGGAACGGTAATAATCAGGTATTCCTATTTGACCTTTCTGGATCAGAATTGATGAATAAGTCTATTACGAAAAATGGATTCAGAGTTGATCTGGCTAATTCGAAATCTGTAGAGGTTTCCATAAAGAGATCTGTACTTAATAATTCAAGTAATGAATTAGACCAAAGATATGATAAACCGGTAAGCGATGGAGATGAATTTACAGAAGAAGGGCTCTATGAAATAACTATTCATAACAACTTTACTGATGCAGAAGACACAAAGGAAATCTATGTCGGAGACAACAAACTTATGAAAGCATTTATGGTTACGGGATATTCTATTAAAGACATCAAACAAATGATTAATGATGGCTGGACTATTAATGATGACGGAACTATGAATGAACCGGTTATGACTTCAGAGAATACATCGTTATGCACTGTTAGTGAACTAATTGGAGCATGAGGAGACTGCAATGAGAAGAATAATTGCAACTGTTTTATCTTTAGTTCTCCTAGTTTCCGGCTGCGGAACGAAGCAGGATTCCTCTTCGTCAGTAGCCACTTCGACTAGCCCTTTAGACGCATCAGCCGAAGCTACATCTTCTTTATCTTCACCAATTGCTGAAGGAGATACAAAAACTGTACTACCTTCAGATACTCCATACATGCCGGAAGAAGTTGTTTCCTTTGATGATCTTAATGATCCAAAACTTTTACAATATGTTCAAGATGGGATTTATTCAAATCTAGAAGACAGTCTTGGAAGTGAAGATTATGAGATAGAGAATATTAGCACCACATTTATTTCAAAAGAGTATCTCGATGAGATGGAGTTCAATTCGAGAAAGAATATATATTTTGGTTACACACTAGATGAACTCGAAGAGCAATTCCAAGGGAAGAAATATGTTTTTACACTTGGCAGCAATGGACAGACTGTTGTTGAAGTTTTAAACGAGTATGATGACACTTTTGAACAGGTTGTTAAAAATGTCGCAGTTGGAGCAGGTGTTATCCTTATTTGTGTAACTGTTTCTGCACTTACTGCAGGTGCAGGTGCGCCAGTTGTAAGCATGGTATTTGCTGCATCTGCTCAGACTGGAACGACAATTGCCCTTTCTTCTGCAGCAATGGGAGGGATTAGTGCTGGTATTGTTACTGCGCTTCAAACAAAAGATCCAGAACAAGCGTTGAAATCTGCTGCCTTAAATGCTAGCGAAGGATTCAAATGGGGCGCAATATTTGGAGCGGCTTCAGGGGGATTGTCAGAAGCTGTTTCACTTTATTCATCTGATATCCCAACAGCTAGGGAATCAGAGCTTCGAGCTTTAAAGAAATATGGAGGAGATGAGCAAAAAGCATTTAAGAATGGTGAAGAAGTTGCGAGAAATACGATAGATAGTACACGGCCAGACATCGTGAGAGAAGTCGGAGGCAAGCATGAAGCCATTGAGGTGAAAAATTATGATCTTGAAAGCAGAAATAGCGTGGCTGAACTATATGATGTATTGAGAAAAGAAATGAGTGCACGCATTAGTAATCTCCCAGAAGGGTATACTCAGCGCGTTGTGCTTGATATAAAGGGCAGAGGTTATTCCAACGAACTAGTGCAAGCTGTAATAGACGGAATTCAGGTAACTCTTGAGGATATTTATCCAAATATTCCAGTTTCCGTTATCGGGTAATAGTCATGAAAATTTATAGTGACGATAATAAAGTGGTTATTTTTACTTCAGATGAGAATCTAATTGCAATTTATTCAACTGTTCTGCTGAGATTGCCGGAAATTGTCCCTAGAGTCGAGGATGCTATGGACTTTTTACAATTTGGTAAATGTAATCCTGAAATGGCTGAAAAAATAAAAAGTCAGATTGCAGAGATAAACCGGGATTTTAAAACGCTGCCTGCAAGAAAAGCTATTTTAAATTACATGAAGCCCAAGAAAAAAGGGCCGTGGAGTGAACGGGAGATTGAAGAAAAATCATGTTCTGAATTGTTTACTGATAGTAATGGCAATGAATTACTTAAGCAACTTATTAATCTGCTTACATATTCTTCAGAACATAAAACTAGAATCAGAACATCAATGAATGAATAAAATATTGATTAAGGTCTTTTTTTCATAAATGTCCTGTTTTCCGTATTGTTTCAGCAAAACCTCATGATAAACTTAAAGTAGTTTCCTGTTGGGAACATACTCTCGGATATAGCGATCCCGTTTATGGATCGCTTTTTTGTTACAGGAGGAAGAAGATGAGACAGATCCGAAAGATGGAAGATCTATTAAGGACCATCAAGAAAAGCGAAGTTCCAAATACTATTTTTCTCATTTACGACCTAAAGGAATATCAGATCTTCGAAAAGTCCTGTAATTTCAAGAATGCTAAGAACCTGTTGAAGAAAGCGCAACTTACCAAGGATTGTCTTAATGCCGGCGACCTGATCAGAGGCGGAAGACTCTACGATGCAGTAAGAGATCTGGATCTTTCTTACTATGATTCCTTTGATTATCTCGGGCTTCATATTTATACAGCAGTTGTCCTTGCAGATGAAGACGTAAGAAAAGCGCTGCAGCGTTCTGAGCGTGCCATTCCGGAGGACGCATGAAGGAAACACAGCAGAATGCAGAGCTGAACACAAAAGCAGAAGCGGCTGATTCAGAAAAGCCGAATCTGGGACGCACTGAACGGCTGATTGCAGGAAAAACCTGCATCGGCCGCATCCGCAGAGCGAGGCTGAAGGATGGAACGCTTCTGAATGATGTTCCGGTGTATTACGGGAATGTGGTATTTCTGAAAGACAGATCCAGGTTTCACATGGAGCCGCAGACTTATCGGAAGATGCTGACCATCTTTCTTTCGGAGTCATCCCGCGGGAAACATTTCATGATCCCGAGCAGAGAGGAATCTGATGAAGCATGCAGAATGTGTCTCAGGGAAGAGGAACCGGAAGAACCATCTGCGGATTCTGAATCATCAGGCCAAACAGCACAGAAGCCTGAAGACCTGTCTCAGACCTTGGAGAACCCTGGTGCTCAGAGCTCTGAAGAATTCTCAGCGCCAGACCAAACGCAGTCAGAAGATCAGACATCAGGTTCTGATCCGAGTGCCTTCGAAGAGAGGAGCGTGGCAGAAAAAGGGACGGAAGCTGATCATTCCGACAGCCAGACAGTTGCGGGTCAAAATGTTTCTCCAATGGAGAACGGAGGTAATTCTGAGGCCAAAACTGCTGAAGATCAGCAGGAACAGGTTGCTTCTGTTAAGATCGATGGAGAATCGCAGAAGGAAACAGAATCTTCAGAAGAAGGCATGCATGCATATACTGTGGATTCCAGGATCCTGAAAATGTTCCGGAGGATGAAAGCCATGACTGTCATCTTCATGTTTTTTTCTGCAGTTCTTCTTCTGATCATCGCAGGTGTGATTCCAAATCCCCTGTTAGGAGTTCTGAACACTAACGTGAACGTGATCGTTCTTGCAAAAGATGTTTCAAAAGGAGAGGAGATCCGGGAAGCCGATCTGACCAGTGTTCTGATGCCGGTGGATCAGCTGGAAGGGATCAATGCTCCAGACACCGTGGATGCTTCAGGATCCCTCACTTCAGGGAGCGCAGTACTCTGGAGCAGCAGGAGCTCCGTCATCGGAAAGTATGCGTCTGCAGAGCTTCATGCAGGAGATGTCCTTCTTTCGTCAGACTGTGTTCTTTTGAGGAACAGCACGACGATGATGGAACTGAATGTGGATGGGAAGACGGTGTATATCCCTGCATCTGCTCTTGATCCGTCAAAGGCAGAGGTAAAGCTCTATGCAATCGTCACGTCTTCGGATTCAGAAAGCAGACAGAGCAGCTATGCCGTGGATCTTGGAACGCTTAAGCTGAGCGGAGAATCTCTGGAGGATATTCTGAATGCGGAGGGGAAATCGGTTCTCGAAACCATCCAGGGAAATTAGGCAGAGATCATTTCGCACTTACATTTGCAAAACATGCATGTATGATTCAGATCAGATACCAGAAGATTCAAGGCGGTCCGTTCCGGGAGACCGCTTTTTTCATAGCATGATTGACCCAGCACAGGAAAGGAACTGGAAGGAAAGCATGAGAAAGTCAAAGACATTACAGAAGGCTCTTGCGGCGGCGCTTACGATGCTGCTGGCTGCAGGAACCTGGCTTCCGGCCTCGGCGGAGGGGTCCGCAGGCACGCCGGATCCATCACCCTCCTCAGAAGTCACGGAAGAAACCGCATGGGCTTCATCAAGCTCGTCAGAAACCCCGGCGGCAGGCATCAGCAGCGCAGAGCCTGCGGGCGTCAGCGAAACGCCATCAGCCGGGAAAATGAATGAAACCGGAGAGGCTTCCGGCACTGCTTCAGAAGAAGAAACCGGACAAGCGCAGAACAGTTCGGAACCATCTTCCTCTGTCAGCCCTGACGCAGAAAACAGCGCAGGAAATTCAGGGAGCACGCCGGCATCGTCGCCTGAAGCATCTTCTTCTGCATCCGCTGAAGAAACCTCAGCTCCGACGGCCAGCGCAGACACGGAGCCTGTTACGCCGGAAGAAACCCCGGCAGAGACAGAGAACACCTCAGGTCTCTCCCTTGTCGTTCCGCAGGATGACGAAGCATATGCCGCAGCAGTCGCAGAGCTCGACGATGATCCTTCACTCAGGCTTACGGTTACGACCGGACAGGACCTTTCTTCCGTGCTGAATTTCGGGAAGGGAGTCTATTACTCCGGCACGTATCTCTTCGTCTTTGATTCGACAGAGGAACGTGAGAAAGCCGAAGCGGCAATCCAGGCGGCACTTGGATCCGATGGAAGAGTGCTGGAAGACGAAGTCATGGAGATCTGCGGGTATGGCAGTTCTCCTTCCATCTCCCATTCTTCAGAAGTCACCGGGCTTTCCACTGCTGCACTCAGCGATTCTGATGACGATTCGGTTCTTGTTGCCCTGATCGACACCGGCGTCCGGGCGGATCTTGCAGACATGTCCGTGAACTTTACTTCTGATCCGGATGAGGACGCAAACGGACACGGCACTGCGATGGCTGAGATCATTCATGGCACCGCGGGAGAGAAAGCCCGCATTCTTTCCATCAAGGCGTTCGGCGATGACGGCAGAGGCTCTCTTGCTTCCGTGACCGCCGCAGTCCGCTTTGCAAAGAATGCCGGCGCGGACATCATCAGCCTTTCTGCCTCCATCAAAGACTCCAAGCGTACGGAAGCGTTCAAGGAAGCGGTGACCTCCGCATGTGCAGACGGAATCATTGTCGTGGCGGCGGCAGGAAATGCAGGTGCAGATGCTTCGGAGTATGCCCCGGGAAATCTCGAATGCGTCGATACGGTCGGCGCAGCGTATCCGTTAAGCAATACAAATGCAGCTGCAGCAGCACCGTTCTCCAACTGGGGCGATGCAGTCGACTACTGGTATCTTGCTTCGTCCACTTCAGAAGCCGCCGCAACGGAAGCAGCAATCCTTGCAGCTGGCCTTGAAGATACGGGATGGGAAGACAGCGGAAACTGGTACCGCTATCGGACCGTACGCTATGCCGACGGGAGCCAGCATTCCGAAGAAGACACAGCGCTTTATGACTCCGGAGACTATGAGCAGTTCCTGACTGCCAAGCGCGTCAATCCGCCGGGATCAGGAAACATCGGCGTCAACCGCGTCGGACCGTATGATCCGGTAAGCGGAACCTATCCGAACTCGACGTTCTATTACAAGCCGACCGGAGAATCCGTCCGGTGTCTTGATCCGTCTCTGACCGCAGACTACGATGCGACGTACGTTCCGGACTACAGCACCAGCGTCAGCTATCGTTCCGAGACCTGGACTTATCCGGACAGCCGCTACAGCGGCACCGTAACGCAGCACACCGTCGCGCTGAACCCGTCGTCCACGGACCCTTATACGCCTGGCGAAACCTACACCTATGCAAACACGGACTCTTCGACGGATCTTTCGAAAGACGGCTACTACATCCGCAGCATCACCGTTTCTACCGGTGATCAGAGCGCGGTGAGCGCCTGGATCGAAGGGAACCGCGTCAAGGTGAAGATCCGTGCCGATGCCGAAGAGATGCCGGACGGGATTTCAATTGAGATTCAGACTGACCGCACGGCGATCGGATCCTGCCGCGTGAGCTTCCGCACCACGACGAAGACTGCCTCCAGGCTGAGCGCAGGGGCGGGCAACCAGCCGTTCTCTCTTCCGGGTTCCCTTTCAGGAGGAGATTCCACGGAAGAAGAAACCGGACGCGACTGCAGTGCGACGCATCTGTATTCCGGGGCAAAGCTCACCATGCAGGTGATCCGCGGAGGCGTGGATCATTTGAAGCAGGATGCAGATCGGATCCGCACTTCTCATCCTGGAAACGCACAGGGAAGCGCGACCCTTGCAGGGACGGAATACACGATCATCAACACCCGGAATCAGCAGCCTGTCGCAAGATTTACGACGGATGAAACCGGAAAGCCAGCGAAGCTTACCTGGCGGGCGGAAGGAACCGGAACAGCTCTCGACGGGAATCTATTGAAATGGGGAGATTACCTCATCACGGAAACGAAGGCGCCGGAAGGATATTTTCTGAATCCCGACTGGTCCTTTTATTTTGAGGTCCGGGAGGATCAGAGAATCTATCATGCTTCCCCAGACGGATCCGGAACCAACGGCGGCACGGTTCTTCAGCAGGTGATCCGCGGCGGCATCGAAGTGACGAAATATGACACGGAGCGCTATGTGTCTCCGACGGAAGAAGCGAGAAACACGCCGCAGGGCGATGCATCGCTTGCCGGTGCGGAGTTTGAAGTCATCAATGTCTCGGAAAAAGAGGTTCTGGTAAACGGCGTCTGGTATGCTCCGGGGAGCACCGTAATGACGCTGGTCACGGATGAGGCAGGTCATGCCGCAACATCCTCGGATGCTCTTCCATACGGGAAGTACAGGATTCATGAGACAAAGGCACCGGAAGGATATGTGCTGAATGCAGGCTGGGACGTCACGATTGCAGTGACGGAAAGCGGCAGGATCTATGATGCCGTGAACCTGTCGGGTGCAGGATACGTTCTGAAGAAGACGGAGGCGGAAGGAGAAACCGGCCATGACTATGTTTATGACCATGCGGAGAACGGAATGATTACCTCAGATTTCTTGCTCGATGATGTAGTCCGCGGCGGCGTGAAATTCCAGAAGCGCGATCGGGAAGCGGATTCCGAAGTCCCGCAGGGAGATGGAACGATGGAAGGCGCAGTCATCACGGTCTATAACGCATCTGATCATTCCGTCATGGTTCACGGAAGCTGGGTGAAGCCAGGTGAAGCCGCTCTGAATCTTGTGACGGATGCCGATGGATTCTGTTCGTCAGAGAGCGATGCACTTCCGTATGGAAGCTACTATGCGATCGAGACGCAGGCGCCCGTCGGGTATCTGATTAACCGCGCATGGCGCACAGAGTTTGAAATCCGGGAAGACGGAGTGATCCTCGATGAAACAGAAACTCTCCTGAAGGATCAGGTGATCCGCGGGGATGTCAGGGTCTATAAGTATGATCAGGAGCTGAACGCATCCGAAGCAATCGGCGGATCCATGCATGAAGCAAAGACTGCGAATCTGAACGGCATCGCATTTGACGTGACGAATGTTTCCCTGCATTCCGTGTTTGTCAGGGATGATGATGACACGCTGAAAGAGATTCCTTCCGGAAGCGTCGTGACGAGAATCTATACTTCCTATAATGATGCTCTTGGCGCCTATACCGCAGAAACCTCAGACGGATACCTTCCTTACGGTACCTATACGATCCAGGAAGTACCGGTTTCTGAATCCGGAACGGAAACGATCAAGATGAGCGAGCAGGAGAAGAAGACCTCCGCAAACGATGCGTATCTTCTTACCGACGGTACGCCCCGCACGTTCCAGATCGGAGAGCACAGCTACGGTCCGGTCACGCTGGATACGCAGACTGAAGAAGTAAACGGACTTATCACGGACTTCGGCAGTGCCGGAGTTCCGAAAGACGGCATTGAATTCAATACGGCGCTCTCGGATCGTGCAAGAAGTCTTCTTACCTATGTGACCTATGATCCTACCGACGGACATGCAGTGACCAATACCGTTTCGTTTGTGAAGCAGGACGGAACTTCTTCCGACACCGTGACGAATCCGATGAGCGATCTTTCCGAACGGAACGGCACTCTGATCCATAAGAGCGGAAACACGTATCTCGATGAGACGATGGTCTTCAAGAATGCGATCAAGCGGAATGATTTCCTGTTCAAGAAAAACAATGCATACACGTCCTCCGGCATCGAAACGCTCTGGGTGCTGAAGAATCAGACGACCGGCGAACGGCATGTGCTTTACACCTCAGTCAACGGAGAATTCAGCTCCACTGCGGAGCCGCATTCGAGAAATACGAATGCAAACGACCGGTATCTCGAACTGATCGATGCAGGAAAGACGATCAGCCTTTTTCCGAAAGCAGAGAACGAGGGAAAAGGCGAAGTGACGACGGATGCGGGCATCTGGTTCGGGCTTGGCGAAGACGGAAGCGAAGCGGCAGTGAATGATGATCTTGCTGCGCTTCCGTATGGAAATTACACGCTTTCCGAAGTATCCACGGATACCAATGAAGGAAAGACGCTCCAGCATGTGGAATTCCGGATCACGAAGGACTCCTCGATTGCAGAACCGGTGAACCTCGGAACGATCACCAACTACGGCATCGAGCTTCGCTCGAAAGCGCTGAATACGGCTACCGGGACAAGACTTGCCAAGGCCGACGGAAGCAACATCACGATCACGGATACCGTCTGGTATGACGGCGTGATTGAAACGGATCAGGACTATGTGCTGGTCGGGAAGCTTTATAACTCTGCATCCGGAGAATTCCTGAAGGACGCCTCCGGAAATGAGATCACCTCGGTCAGGGAAGTTCACATCACTTCCGGTTCCGGAAAGATCGAGGGTCAGACATTTGAAGTAAATACCGCAGATCTTTCCGGCGTGAAGCTGGTCGTTTATGAATATCTGTACCCGAAGGAAAGCTATGAGGGCTGAGATGAAAAAGACAATGAAGAGAATGAGATCCATGAAGCGCGGCCTTCAGGGGGTTCTGGCGCTTGCATCGCTGTTTCTGGGAGGGGAAGGAGCCGGGGTTCCGGCTTCTCTTATTACTGAGACCCATGCGGAAACGGCGGAAGAAGCGATGAAAGAAAAAGCGGATGAGCTGATCGGAAATACGAAGCTTTCCTGCGACGCAGCTGCCGCAAGAATTCTGGAAGCCGGCGGACTCCTGTATTATGCGGATGACTATGAGTCCTATCCGCTGGGAGATGATTATGCCGTTAAGGATGGAAAGGTCACGGTTTTAGACGGAAGCGAGCTTGCACTGGAAACCGGGGATGTGTTTGCATTCTACAGCGATGCGGCTTCCGAGCAGCCGGTGCATGTTTCGGTGTATACCGGAACGACCGCGAAGAACACGGATCCTGATACCCCGTGCATGAGCGGAAACTACAGCGGAAGCGCGCAGTATACCGCCTGTGCGCTTGGAACCGGAAGCAGCGCAAAGCGTGAAATCCGAAGATACCATGTATCGGAAACCGTCAGTGTTCCGCTGAGTTTTGAATCCTCCGGCAGCTCCGGTTCTCTGAAGCTGACCGCATCAGCGTCCCCGTCCTTTACGGCATCAAATCATGTGACGGACGGTGCCGTGAGCATCCGGAAGGAAGATGTGATTTCCGCACTTCCGGAAACGGATTACACAAACGCGGACTTCAGCAGAAGCAGAGCAGTGATTGAGCTTTCTGCTTCGGCTGCATATTACGATTCTGATGAGACAGACTATATCCATGCGTCCTCTGCAAAGGAAATGCCGTTCCGCACGCCGATCTTCGTTCATCTTTCGGTCAGCCATGGCGAGCAGTCGGAGTCCGGCTTCCGGGACTTCATCGCTTCTGCAGTTTCCGCTGCAGCAGAGATGGTTCCTGACGCCGTGAAGGAGCAGGCCGGGGAGCAGTACGTCAATTCCAATATCCGGATCACCGGCGTGAAGATCACCTATGAAACCGTGTCGGGATCCGAGAGCTCTTCCGCAAGAAGGCGCACGATCCGCACGCATCTGCAGACGGATGCGGGGATCACGGAGAAGGAGCAGGTGCTGGACACGGATACCATGATCGAGGTTCCTGAGGGTCTTTCCGACGGGACCTTTTTTGACGGCTGGTATCTCGATGATGCATACACGCAGTCCTTCAGCGGTCTTGTCAGTGAGGCGCTTTCCGATCCGACGGACTTCTATGGCCAGGTTCTGACAGACGATGGGAAGAAGGCGGAAGTCACCGTGAAGGTTCAGAGAGACTCTTCTCTGAAAGAACCAATCGAAGGCGTATCCCTGACTCTGACCAGAAAGGGAAGCAGCGAGATCCTGCAGTCTGCAGTGAGTGATGAGAACGGAACAGCAGTATTCTCCGGTCTTTCCCGCGGGAACT
Organism: Anaerolactibacter massiliensis; assembly: GCF_900290205.1. Classification (NCBI taxonomy): domain Bacteria; kingdom Bacillati; phylum Bacillota; class Erysipelotrichia; order Erysipelotrichales; family Erysipelotrichaceae; genus Anaerolactibacter; species Anaerolactibacter massiliensis. The sequence continues at coordinate 16,063 of NZ_OLMH01000003.1, forward strand.
ATCTGGTTCAGGAAGTCTCTCTTCCATCTTCTGACGGCGTGAATTACGGCACCCGTCTGCAGAGTGCAGAGGTGAGCTTTGCCTCCGGAGAGGGAACCACGTTTGATGTCACGTTCTCCCATAAGATCGTCAAGAAGATCCAGGCCACCTTTGATTCCCAGGGAGGAACGCCGGATTCCTATCCGGTTCAGACCACTTCGGAGGGAGGATACCTGGAACCGGTCGTAGATCCGGTAAAGGACGGCTATGTATTTGACGGCTGGTATTACGGAACCATGTCTGAAGACGGAACTGTGACCCCTGGAGAAAAAGCAGATCTCAGCAGGGCAGTCGAAGCAGACTCTGACTTCACGCTGTATGCGGGATGGAAGGAAGCCGCAAACGCGATGGTCCGCGTAAGCTTTACAGATGCAGACGAGGATCCGCAGGATCTATCTTCCTACAGCTTCCGCGTGAAGGTGTACCAGGGGCAGACTGCAGTTCTGAAGAATGAAGACGGGAAGAGCCTTTCCGAACTTCTTTTAGAGCTGTATCAGCAGGGCTATATCCGTAAGAATCCCGCAGAAGCAGTTCCGGCATCGGTATCCTATGACGGAGATACTGCACCGGAAGATATCATGATCGTACTGGATCATGGCGTGCAGGCTTCCGAGACTTCAGAAGCTTCTTCGACCTCCGTCACGCGCACGATTCACTTTGTCAAAGAAGACGGATCGAAGGTGACAGAGGATGTCATTCAGATCGGTCAGAAGGAAACGACTGCGTCTTCAACCGCGGTGGATCTTGTGACCGGAAAGACTGTCACGACGGAGCCGAAGACCTCCGTGAAGTTCGGATGGCCCTCTTACACCGTTCCTTCGATTGCAGGATATACTGCAGATCCGTCCGTGGTCTCGGCAGTGAATGCGGCGGAGGTCTCTGCAGATGCATTTACGGATCAGGAAGTAACCGTAACATATCGGAAGAATCCGGAAGGAAAGGAAGTCACGATTACCATCACCGGAAAGAGCGAGACCGTAACCTATGACGGAGAGGAACATGTGCTGGAAGGCTATACGATTGCGGCAGATGATCCTTCCTTCTCCACGGATCAGATCGTATATTCCGGAACAGGATCGATCAGAGGAACCGATGGAGGCATCTATCTGCAGGGGCTGAAGGCTTCTGAATTTCACTGCACTGCACCGGGTGTTTCGGCAAAGATCGTCGTGACGGATGGAAAGCTCACGATTGAGCGGAAGGAAGTCACCGTGACTGCGGAAGATGCAGTGAAGCAGATCGGAGAAGCCGATCCGGTATTTACCGCAAAAGTCGATGGAACGCTCGGAGATGATACCGTGACTTACCGCCTCTACCGTGGAAAAGGAGAAACCGTCGGCGCACATCGGATCTTCGTGACCGGTGCAATGATCCAGGGAAACTATCTGGTCAGTTACAGGTCCGGTTTCCTGCAGATTCAGGGAAAGGGAACGCCGGAGCCTTCGGCTTCACCAAGTGCCGTTCCGAGCGAATCTCCGGAGCCGAGCGTTCGTCCGTATGTCGCATGGCATACCAACCCGGAGGATGAGGATCAGACCATCACGTTCCCAGGCATCCGGACAAAGGCTTCCGATGTCACGGACCGTGCATCAGAAGAGGATCAGGAAGCTTATTACTATGTGAGCGATCAGGTAAGCTACAGCGGCCTCAAGGTCGGAGCATCCTATACGATGACCGGAACGCTCATGGATAAAGCTACCGGGGAAAAGCTTGAAGGCGCGGAACCGGTATCAAGGAGATTCCAGGCAAAGACGGAATCCGGAAGCGTCACGCTGACGTTCCGCGTTCCGAAGGATCTTCTCAAGGGAAAGACCATGGTCGTCTTTGAATCCTGCACGCAGGGAGAAGAAGTGATTGCGGTTCATGAAGACCTGAATGATCAGGATCAGACGGTCTCCTATGCCGACCGCAGCCTGCATACCACAGCGCTGAGTTCATCCGGTGGAAAGAATCTGAACGTGAATCCGGATCCGTCCGCAGACCACACCGTCACGATCGTGGATACCGTGGCTTACACCGGCCTTGTGCCGAACAGAACCTATACGCTCAAAGGATCCGTCCATGAAAAGGCAAACGGAGCTGATGCAGGCGTTCTGAGTTCCGGCAGCATTCCGGTCACCAGTGAAGTGACCTTCACTCCGTCAGAACCGGACGGCAGCGTGGAGATGCGCTTTACGTTTGATGGATCGATGCTTCAGGATGGCGAAAAGCTCGTCGTATTTGAAGAGCTATCGGAAGGAGAGAAGACGATTCTCACGCATGCGGACATCAATGATGAAGGCCAGACCGTTACGGTCAGCGTCCATCGCTCCAGCCCGCAGATTGAAACCTCCGCCACCGGATCAGACGGCGAGAGCAAGGAGATCCGCACTTCCGCAAAGGCAGAGATCGTGGATACGGTTTCGTATCTGGATCTTGAAGCCGGAAAGGAATATGAACTGAAGGGAGAGCTGCATCTCGTGAATCCGGATGGAACGGACGGAGGAATCATTGCCGAAAGCTCCATGAAGTTTACTCCGGAATCCGAAGAAGGAAGCGTCCGGATGATCTTCAGCAATGTCGATGTTTCCGCGCTGGAAGGAAGATCCCTCGTCGTGTTTGAGGACCTGTTCCTTGACGGCACCAGAGTGACGTCTCATGCGGATCTTTCCGATCAGGGTCAGACCGTAACCGTCGTTCCGACAGTTCCGGAGCTGCGTACTGCGGCAGGCGGGGAAAACGGAAAGACCGTAGCTGCTTCCTCCAGCGTAAAATTGACAGATGTCGTTTCCTGGAGCGGACTCATCGAAGGAAAGGAATATGAGCTGAAAGGAACGCTGCATCTTGTCAGTGCGGATGGAACAAAGGATGAAGGCGTGATTGCAGAAGCAGAGATGCGCTTTACGCCGGACGGAGTTTCCGGAGAAGAGCGGATGGAATTCACCGTCGATACTTCAAAGCTTGCCGGGCGGTCGCTTGTGGTATTTGAGGATCTGTATCTTGATGACGCGCATGTCACCTCGCATGCAGATCTTTCGGATGAAGGTCAGACCGTGAAGGTAGAAGAAACGCCGGGTCCTACTCCGACGCCGACCTCCACACCGAGTCCGACCCCGTCCGTGACGCCAGCGCCGACTCCTTCGTCCACTCCTTCCTCGACTCCGACACCGACCCCGGAAACGGAGACGCCGGATCTTCATACGACTGCATACAACGGGAAGGACGGCTATGACACGATCCGCCCGAAGGAAGAGACGACGTCCGTGATCAAGGATACGGTCTATTACCGCAATCTCACTCCGGGAAAGCAGTACACGGTTTCCGGAACACTGCATCTGAAGAATGGCGGCGGATGGGATGACGGACCGCTCAAGAATAACGGCGCACCGGTGACTGCTTCTCTTGTCTTTACGCCGGCGGCAAAGAACGGCGAAGTGACGCTGACCTTCACGTTCCCGACAGCGTTAGTGAAGGATGAGACGGAGATCGTGGCGTTTGAGACTCTGAGTGCAGATGGAACGGAGATTGTGTCCCATGCCGACATCAGCGATGAGAATCAGACGATCTATGTTTCTTCCACCCGGAAGCGCAGACGCAGAATCCGCTGGATCGTCACGGATGCCGGAAAGGATCTGGTCGTCTATGGATCCCTCGGTGCAGCTGCACTTGCGGCGTTTGTGATCCTGGTGAAGAAACTCAGCAGAAAAGCCGAATAGAACCGGACAGCCATGGAGGTCCCTCTTCCGATCATCGGAAGAAGCTTCCATGGCTTCTTTTGCGGTTCTTCCGAGATCGCATTTCTCATTTTTAAGTAAATTTAGCATTGCAATAATTACCTTTTTGAGGTATACAGGAAGTGTGAAAGTTGAGGAAAAACAATCATGACTAGCAGCAGATCATTACAGAAGGCATCCGCCGCGCTACTGAGCGTGACGGTTGCCGGATGCGGCTTCTTCACGAATCGAAGCTCTGTGGCATCCGAAACAGGTGCTTCTTCGTCCCCGACCGGAGAACCTTCGATTCAGGCATCAGCGTCTCCTTCTTCTTCCCCGGCGGAAAAGGATTCAGCGGCAGGGAAGAGTGAACCGGAAAATTCAGAATCTTCCGATTCCCAGAATCCGATGAGCACATCAGGATCTTCGGCGGCAGGCGTTTCAAAAGGCGCCGCTGTCAGAACGATGCAGGCGGAGGCAGCAGATCCGCTTGCAGAGATCCAGGCAAAATGTGCGGAGACCTGGGGAACATGGGTGAATGGAACCGGATGCGTCTGGACTCCGGCATCCACTGCTTCTGATACCGGATCCTCTTCCGGCTCCAAACAGGAAAGTCTCAGTCCCTGGGAGATCGAACGCAACCGGCTGAACAATGAAGTGCTGAAAGCGGCATCGCTGGTCGCTTCTGCAAAAGCGGAGCTTGCCGATGCGGAAGCTGCTTATGAAGCGGCAAAGACCAGGCTTCAGGAAGCGACAGGTTCCCTTCTGAATGACGATCAGGTGATCGAGGCCGCAAGAATGCATGCCGGCGAGAAAGCTGCCGCGCTGGAACTTGCAGAGCAGAACCTTTCCAATGCGCAACAGGCTTACACCGATGCAGTCAATGAAGCGGCAGGAGTTTACAGCCTTGCAGAGGCAGGCGCGGATGCGGAACGGAAAGCTGCAGCGGAGCAGGCGGAGAAAGAGTTCGCGTCCGCAAAGGCATCTGCAGAAGCGGAATATGATGCTTCGATCACGGCGGCAGAAAACCTTCATGACGCAGCACTTGCCGCGGCGGAGGAAGCAAGAACCAGCACGGATGCAGCCACGGATGCGGTTTATCAGGCAAAGCTATCTGATGCGAAGAAGATCTATGACGATTCGGTTGCAGAAGCAAGGGAAGCTCATGATGCGAGAATCCAGGCAGCGCAGGAGAGCTATGATGCCGCGGTCGCACAAGCAGAAACAGCTTATGAGAAAGCAGTCGCAGAAGCAGAATCCGATCCGGAATATCTCGCTGCCGCAGCGTCTCTCAAGGCGGCGGTGGAACAGACGCAGAGCGCACAGGCAGAAAAGCAGGCGGCGGATGACGCTCTTTCAGAAGCAGTAAATGCATTTGCCGATGCGCAGGCGGTTCAGAAGCAGAAAGATGATGCCCTGCAGAAAGCAAAGACTGCTTCGGAAACTGCAGCCGCCGCAGCAAAGGCCGCCGAGCAGGCACTTCAGGACGCGGAAGCAGAACTTTCTTCTGCAAGAGAAAACGACGCCGCTGCTCAGAAAGCGGTGAGCGATGCACAGACGGCGTTAAGCACGGCCAAGCGCGTTCAGGCATCCGCAGAAGCGGACGTCCAGAATGCGGAAGCAGAAAAGGAAAACGCAGATCAGCAGATCCGCAACGCCAATGCAGCACTTGAAGCAGCGAAAGTCCGTGCCGCATCCGCACAGGCAGTGATTGACCAGGGCATCATGGGATTCTATGAGACTCAGAAGGAATCCGATCCGACCGGCTATGCCTATGCAAAGGCAGTGCTCGACTATGCGTCTTCTGCAAGTGTTCAGACCGGTGCAAGAACGAGCCAGGGCGGGGAAGGTGATGCGACAAGCCTTGCAAACATCGAAAAGGCAATCCGTTACATGGAGGAAAGCAATGAACTCCGCTCCCAGGATTCCAATCGCACGGATCTTTCGGAACTCTGCACGACAATGCGCATGATGGCGCTGGCGGAGGCAAATGCCAATGCGACAGCTTACTACAGCACGCACTGGCAGCTAGCAGACTATGAGGAATCCCTTGCCGGTCAGGCAGACAGCAGAGTCAGCGGAAATTCTGGAGATTCCTACTGGCAGACCAGCGAGAACTGGGCAGGCGGCTATTCTGAGGTAAGCACAGATGTGAAGAACCTTGAGGACCTGGACCCGTTCAATGGATGGTATGAGGATGAGAAAGCGATCTATGACTATCGGAAGGCGCATCCGGATGCGACGGATCAGGAAACCGCAGACGCGCTCGGACTCTCGCTTGGCGAAGTGCAGGGAGGAACCGGACACTACACGAATCTGATCAGCACGTCCGCGAAGGTGACCGGTGCCGCGGTCAATGATGAACGCAGCCAGAGCACCGTGCAGGAGTTTGACTCCCGGACTGCACCCGGCGAAAAAGTATATACAGTGGCGGAATACAAGGAGATGTTCCTTGCCTACTACACCCAGGTGCAGAAGGACCTCGCTGATGCAGAAGCGCTTGTGGCGGAAAAGCAGGCGGCGCTCGATGAACTGACGGCGGCCAAGAGCGGCGCGCTGAATGCGGATGGAACGGCATATGACGGCATCGGCCTTACCGCGGCACAGTATCAGGCGATCGTCGACGCTCAGAAGGAGCTGAGGGATGCAGAGGTATCCGTGGCGGAGAAGAATTCCATCCTTGCGGACGCAAACCTCGATGCGGAAAAGACCGGTGCACTGGTAACGGCTGCGGAGACAGCAGTCACGAGTGCAGAGAACGAGGAAGCGGCAAAGCGGACGGAAGCAGAAGCCAAGGCAGCCGCGCTTGCAGAAGCGGAAGCTCAGAAGACCACGGCAGATCAGAACGTGAACACTGGGGCTGAAACCGTGCTTGATCGGACGGATGATGCAGACGATGCGGCGTCCGCACTCTTAAGTGCGGAAGAGACGCAGAAGGAAGCCGAGGACATGATGGAGACCGAGCAGGAGGCCGCAGACGCAAAGAGTGCAGATGAAAAGGAAGCACTGGATGAAGCGAAAAACAGCACAATCGTTCAGGATACCACGAGAAAAGCCGATGCGGACTATGCGGCAGAGGAAGCGGAAGCGGCTGGGATCCGGCAGGATTCGGAAGATGCGGCATCTGCAGAGAAAGCGGCGGCAGAACAGGCGTCTGCAGAGAAATACAATCAGGCAAAGACCGATGCGGACAGCACGCTTCAAGCTTCCAGCAATGAGGCTGCAGAGACGCGCGATCAGAAGATCTCTGACGCGGAAGGCGTGAAGCAGGATGCAGAGGCATCGGCTGATGCGGAGTACACGAAGAAGGTCGAAGACGCAAAGGCAGAGCAGAATGCATCCGATGCGGCTGCGGAAAAGAAGCTGGCGGAAGCACGGAAGACGGCGGACCAGGCAGAACAGGAGCTTGCAGATGCCGAAGCACTGAACAAGGAGATCCAGGACACTTCGGAGAACCTCGAGAAGAAAACGGAAGCTGCAGATCAGGCGGACCAGAATCTTTCCGAGAAGGAGACCGATCTTGACCGGTTTCTGAATCCGGAGAAGTATGCGGAGAAGGAAACCTCTGATAAGACAGAGAGCACGCAGACGGAAGAAGCGAAAACGGAAAGCGGAAGCACGGAAGCAGGAAACATCAGCACCGAGGGCTCCGCATCCGGGGCAGGGAATTCTGAAACCTCCGCTGCTCAGAATGCATCATCGGGAAGCAGCATGACAGGAGGCAGTGCAGCTGGCGGGAGCAGTGAGGAAGAGAGCGGAAAGACCGCCGCATCCATGAGCATGTCGGCTTTAGAAGGCGGGGCATCCGCTTCCGGCTCGAGCGCCGCGGTGTCGCTGATGCGTGCGGCATGGACGCGGAAGCTGCCAATGATCCTGCTGGACCCGGATGGAAACGAGCTCTTTCCAGGCGCAGACGGACAGTTCCACCTGCCGCAGGACAGCTGAACCTGCATCCTCCCATGAGGCTCCTCGCTGTCCCTGGATGCATGCCGGGCTGAAGGCCGCAGGTGATCTCCGGTTCCTGATCAACTATAATGTGGTCATGGAATCGAGACACTTTATCTACGAGCGGAAAGTACTGACAGACAGGGAACGCAGGACTGACGGCAGCCGGGCAGGCGTGTCGGATGAAGAGTATCTTGCGGCCCGCTATGATCAGCAGAGAGACAGATATGTCTTCCGGGATCCGCCTGAAAAAGGAAGCAGATTCTGGAACCTTCAGCGGATGATGAACCTTGCACATCCAGACGACACGGTCGAAGTCAGAAGCCTGTTTGATCTGGGTGATACCGTGGGAGAAGCGGAATCTGCCTATCTGGATATGCTGAAAAACGGAATGCATGTCAGATTCAAGGAACAGCCGATTCTCAATACCGAGTACTTTCTCACCGCCATGCAGGACCCGAAGCTTACCGCCCGTCAGTTTCTGACCGGAGAAGAGTGCTTTCTGTTCCGCCTGATTCATTACGAAGCAAACGCGGAAGAAGAGCGGAAGGAAAAATTCGAAACCAGGAAGATGGCTGCGATCAAAGGCTATCAGGAAGCAGAGAAAGCCGGGAGAACCATAGGCAGAAAATTCCCGCCGGAAAAAGAACGGGAGATCATGACCGAGATCTTCGGACACAGCAGACATTTCAACGGAACTGAGACGGATGCTGAAGTCCAGAAACGGCTGGGAATTTCCAAGCCGACCTATATCAAGTACAAGAAGCGGATCCTAGCGGAGATTGAGAAAACGGATAAGAAGTAAGCTTCAGGAATCCGTTCTGCAGTCGTACGCAGACCGGAATATCAGATTATGCTCGCCGCAATTATACGGCGGGCTTTTTTCGTATGAAAATGACAAAACAAATAAACCGAATACTGATCATTTTAACTGCATGCATGCTTGGCTTCTGCCTTGTGAAAGTCGTGCCGGAGCTGCATTCTGCCGCGGAAGCAGGAAAAGCAGAGAAACAGATTGCAGAGCTCATCACCAGCAGAGAGATAAATCGCACCGGGACTTCCGAAGAACCAGATCCGGGAAGCTCGTCTGAGTCAGGATTCTCAGAGCAGAGCTGGGATCAGCTGAAGAACGAGAATCCGGATTTTATAGGATACATGAGCTTCCGAAGCGGCCTGATCGAAGAACCGGTTGTTCAGAGCAGTGATGATGAATACTACCTCCGCCGCAGCTTCTTCGGAGAGCGGTCTTCGCAGGGGACTCCGTTCATGGACAGCTTCTGTTCCACGGACAGTGCAAACATCACGATCTACGGACATAACGTTTACTATGATTCCTCCGCAATGTTTTCCAGATTGGAAGAATTGACGGATCCGGATAAGTTCCAGGAGAATGCACTGCTGGATTTCTATCTCGGGGACGGACAGTTACGAACGTACCGCGCGGCGGCAGTTTACTACAGCACTCTGGAAAACGCAGGGAGTCCAGACTACAGCAGGCCGGATTTTTCCTCAGAAGAGGATTTCTATGATTGGATCAATCAGGTTTATTCCTGCGCGGTTCTCTCATCGGATGTCCCGATATGGTATGGCGATCATCTGATGACGCTGCAGACCTGCAAACGATGGGATGAGAATACACACATCATAGTCCTGTTCCGCGAAATCCGAAGAGGGAGTTACTGAAATGAGAACTTGGATGAGAAGGATGATCCTGACGGCGGTATGCCTGCATGCTCTGCTCTGCGGCTGCGCTGGAGTGCCGAATGCCGGCGGATCGGAAAACCTGGAGACACTTGAAATCTCCGGACCGGATACCGTGACGATCCGCGAAGGAATGATGCTGAACGCGGGTGACTTCCTTTCAGTGGAGACCATGCAGACATGCAGATCACACACGGTGACCGGGGCACTGGACACGGATCACGTCGGAGTCTATCCCGTCACCCTGACAGTCGTTGGAAGAAAGGGAGGGATCGCAATCCGAAGCGTCCGCGTCGCCGTGATTTCTGCATCGGAACCCGAAACATTGGATTCCAGCATCACTGCCAGGAGCGAGGGGTCTGATCTGGAACACAGGGAGAATGGTGCAGAGGAAGGCGCGCAGGAAAACACAAAGGACGGGAACTTCAATCAGACAGGGAAAACGCAGAAGGCTGAGAGAGGGAATGCTGATCCATATGCGGCCGAGAAAGCGCACTGTCTGGAAACGTACGGCGCCTGGCAGGGGACCTACTGCACATGGATGACACCGACGCCGGATGCCAGCAGAAATGGAAGTGCAGGCGGTTCTGCGCGCTCAGAGGTCAGCGGCGGAACGACATCCTGCTGGGATTACATAGGAGATGATGGCAGGAGCTATCATGAATGCGAATGGGTATCGGATTGGGAAGATTATTGAACCTGCCTAGACCAAGTACTAATAATGGCAACGTACCGCGTTCGTCATGCTGGCGTTTGCACTGTATTGGCTTTAATCAAGTATGATGTGGAAATAATTACCTTTGGATAAAAGGAAAAAGGCTGGATTGGAGTGCAGAAATGAATTCTTATAATGAAAATTGTAAAGAAGAGAACGTCAAATGAAAAAGAGAGAATGGGATCTTTTAAATTTGTTGGTTCAAGAAGGAACTGCAACATCATCACAGCTTGCAAAAGAAATTGGGGTTAGTGATAAAACAGTGCGCACATCACTTTCTGGGATTTCTTCTGCATTAATTGGTAATGGTGCTGAACTTGTTTCCAAAAGAGGAGAAGGGTATACACTTCGCATTCTTGATATTAATGAATTTGAACGTTTTAAAATGCTTGGAAAAGAACATACCAGCATTCCCCAAACACCTGACGAAAGAGTACGCTTTCTTCTATACAAACTGCTTGTGGAAAATAAACCTTTGAATTATCAAAAAATCTGTGATGAGTGGTTCATTAGTGATAAAACGTTGCAGCAAGATTTGAAAAAAGTTGAAGAAGTAGTAAAAACTTATGATTTAAGGTTAGAAAAAAAAGGGAAAAAGGGTTTTTATCTTTCAGGAAGCGAAATAAGCTTCAGAGAACTTGGGGCTGATCAAGAATTAGCTTTATTGGATGGAATATACTCAACAAATCAGATTCGACAGATTGTTCAGAATGCAGTAATAGCGCATTCTTATCCTGTTCCTGATTATGTAATTGAAACACTGACACAGCATGTCATTATCTCAATTCTAAGGATTAAACAGGGTAAATACATCGTATCAACAGAAAAAAGCAATGTGAATGAAAGAGAAGAATTCTTGATTGCCGGTGAAATCTGCGAAAATATAACATCCCTTTTCGGTCTTGTGTTTCCATATGCAGAAATTGAATATTTGGCATTTCATTTAATAGGGAAGGAGACTAGCGAAAAGAATTCAAATATTGTATTGAATGAAGAAGTCGAAAAGTTGACAAGCGAAGTTATTTCTTTGGTCAATGATACTTTTCAAGTTGATTTTTCGAAAGACTTTGATTTACAGATGTCATTAGAATTACATTTTCAACCATTGTTAAAAAGGCTGGAATACGGCCAGATAATGCGAAATCCGCTCTTACAGGAAATAAAAGTAAAATTTCCTCTTGCTTATACGATGGCCAGTGCCGCTGGAAATCTAATTGAATCTAAAGAAAACGCTAAAATTAGTGAAGATGAGATTGGTTATATTGCGCTTTCATTTGAACTTGCCTTGGAACGTCAAAATCAAAAGAAAGTTAAGAAAAACATTCTTCTTGTATGCAATCTTGGAAAAGTCAGTGCAAATTTAATGAAGTATCGTTTTTTAGAGAACTTTAAAGATTATATCAATACGGTCGAAATGAGCAGTGCGAATGGAATTGGGGAGAAAGATTTAAACAAATTCGATTATATTTTCACAACAGTGCCTCTTTCCATTAATGCAAATGTTCCTGTAATCTTGGTCAATTACTTCATGGAAAGTGGCAGTTTAAATGACGTGCGCCGTAGTTTTGAAAAAAGCAGTAAAGCCAATCTAAACAGTTTTTTTTCACAGGAACTGTTTCTTCCACATTTACAAGCAAAGTCCAAAGAAGAAGCGCTGAAAATCCTTTGTACTATGTTAGCTAAAAAACGAAATGTAGGTTCAATTTTATTTAATGAAGTATTAGCAAGAGAAGAAGTTGCGGGAACAGACTATGCCTATAGGTCTGCAGTACCTCATCCCATTCATCTTGTGTCTAACAAAACATATGTCTGTGTTGGGATTCTAGACAATCCTATTGAGTGGACTATCCAAAAAGTAAATCTGATCATTCTTGTATCAGTTGGGAAAGATGATAAAGAAGGCATTCAGGAATTTTATCGGTCAGTATCATCATTTTTAATGGATCACAGTATGGTCGATGAATTGATTAAGGATAGAAATTACACTAAGTTTCTTGCAAACCTGAATAAGATTCATGAGAAAGAAGGATAAATATGGATAACGAAGAAAATGAAAATATTCCTTTTCAAATCATTCTACATGCTGGTGAATCTAAAGCAGATTCTTTTCTGGCTATGCAAAGTGCAAGAAAAGGGAATTTTGAAGAAGCGGATAAATATATGAAAACGGCGATTGATGAACTTCAGCAGGCACATCAGATCCAAACAAACATGATGGTTAAAGAGGCAAATGGGGAGAAAATTGGATTTAGCATAATGTTTGTTCATGCACAAGATCATCTCTCAATGGCAATATTCGCTAAAGATATAGCTAAAGAGTACATTGAAGGGTTCAAGCTGTTTTATGAAAGAGGGTTACTTAAATGAAAATATTATTAGCTTGTTCGGCTGGGATGTCCACCAGTATGATTGTAGAAAAAATGAAAAAAGCAGCTCGGGAAATGGGAGAAGATCATCAGATTTGGGCTGTTGATTGTGAATCAATTAAAAATGAAATCGGAAAGTGTGATGTTATTCTTCTTGGACCACAGATTCGTTTAGAAAAAGAGAATATCAAGAAAATAGCTAAAGGAACACCTGTAGAAGTAATTCGTCCAATGGATTATGGTAGGCAGAATGGGAAAGCTATTCTTGAATTTGCCAAGTCATTAGTGAAAGAAGAGGGGGAAAACTAATGCTGAATAAAATAGGTGATGCATTGGAGAAATTCCTAATGCCGATTGCGGATAGCATGAACAAAAACAAGTATATTCTTGCCATTCGTGATGGATTTACTTTGATGATGGGAATTATCATTGTAGGTTCTTTTGCACTTTTGTTTAATATCTATATCTGTGGTTCACACGGTCTTGCTGGAATCCAATCTCTTTCCTGGCTAGCAAACTATTCAGGTATTTTCACCACTGTGAATTATGCATGTGTATCTTGTATGGCGCTCTGGCTTGTATTCTTTATCGGGTACAGTTTAGGCGATCATGATGGGTTAAAACCATTAATGACGGGATTAATTGCAAGTGTCTGCTTCATTGTTCTATCTGATCAAGAAAACCTTTCTAGTAGTTTTGGAGCATCAGCGCTCTTCCTTGCAATCATTACTGGAAGCCTCTCTGAAGCATTGTTTAACTGGCTGATGCATTTTGAAAAGTTAAAAATTAAGTTACCAGAATCAGTCCCACCAATGATTGCAAACAGTTTTAACTCACTGATCCCATGTGCAATCACTATCAGTGTATTCGGCTTATTTGCAGGTATCTTATATGGTTCTTCAGGGATGTATATCAATACGATCATTTATAACGTTCTTGAAGTACCTTTCAATCAGGCTTTAAGTTCAAGACTTGGTATTAGTATCATCGTGGTATTATCTCAATTACTCTGGTGGTTTGGTATTCATGGGAATATGGCATTGAATGCAATTGCGAAACCAGTAAGAACGGCAAATATTGCTGCGAATATGGAAGCAGTGGCGGCTGGACTTGCACCAACAGCAATTTATACACTTGCATTTCAGCATACTTTTACAAATCTTGGTGGTGCCGGAATTGTAATATCGCTTGCACTGGCTATTCTGGCATTCTCCAAACGGCAAGAAGCTAAGGATCTAATGAAAGTATCAATGATACCGCTTATTTGTGGGATTTCTGAGCCGGTTGTATTTGGCCTTCCTATAATGTTGAATCCAATTTTCCTGATTCCATTTGTATTAGTACCATTGATTACTGCAAATATCGGCTATACAGCCATGGCAAGTGGTTTCCTGACTCCTTCTTATGTTGAGTCAATTGCGGGTATGCCAATGTTCATTCAGCAGTTTCTTTCATTCAGTGGTCAGTGGCAGGCATTATTACTTACATTAATCGTTATTGCTGTTGGTTTTGTATGCTATGTTCCGTTTGTTCTTCTAGATAACAGGGAATATGAAAAAGAACAGAAAAACCTATAATTTTCGTTAGAAATCAATAAATATTTCAAATGGTCGGGCAAAATAACCCGACCTTCAATTAGATAGGAAAATATATGAAAGAAAATTTTCTCTGGGGTGGTGCACTTGCGGCAAATCAATATGAAGGTGCGTGGAATGTTGACAATAAAGGAGAAAGTATTGCTGATGTTGTAAGAGGCTCCAAAAAAGGAGTGCCTCGAATAATCGACGATGAAGTAAAAGATGGAGAGTACTATCCAAGTCATGAGGCAGTGGATGGATATCACCACTTCAAAGAAGACATCGCTCTTCTTGCTGAAATGGGATTTAAGTGTGTTCGCTTTTCTATTGCGTGGACAAGAATTTTCCCTAATGGTGATGAGAACATTCCAAATGAAGAAGGTCTTAAGTACTATGACAGAGTTATTGATGAATTAAGGAAATATTCAATTGAGCCTTTGGTCACTTTATCGCACTTTGAAACTCCTCTTAATCTAGTAAAAAAATATGGCTCATGGAGAAACAAAAAATTAATTGATTTTTTTGTTCATTATTGTGATGTAGTATTTAAAAGATATAATGGCAAGGTAAAGTACTGGCTAACATTTAATGAAATCAACGAAACAATGAACAAAGAAACTCCGTGGCTTCAAGCTGGTTTACAGTTTAAACCTGGTGAAAATCCAAATGAAGTTAAAATAATAGCATCACATAATATGTTCTTGGCATCTGCAAAAGCAGTTATTTTAGGGCATCAAATCAACCCAACTTTTAAGATCGGATGCATGATTCAATATACACCAGCTTATGCTAAGACATGTAGTCCAGAAGATGCATTTGCTAGGAGGGAATACCTGTTATCAAACTATTATTATACGGATGTAATGGTTAAAGGCAGATATACAAATTTATGCTATACAAAATTAAAAAGGTTGAATGTAAATTTTGAAATTCCCGAGGATGAGAAAAGTATATTAGAAAGGGGGAAAACAGATTTCATTGCTTTCAGCTATTACTTTACTTTTCTTGCTTCATTAAAAAACGGAAATTTAAATATTGAACATAATGGAAATCCTTATGTTAAAAAAACCCAATGGGATAAGCCAATCGACGCAATGGGTCTGCGTATTGCTTTAAATGAGCTTTATGATAGATATGAAGTACCTCTGTTTATCGTAGAAAATGGTATCGGCGCAATTGATGAAATATCAGTAGATGGAAGAATACATGATTCGTACCGAATTGAATATTTTCGCGAACATATTCATGCAATGGAAGAAGCTGTAAATAATGACTTTATCGATCTTATGGGATATACCACATGGGGACCAATAGATATTGTCTCAGCTGGAACAGGAGAGATGAAAAAGAGATATGGTTTTATTTATGTAGATAAAGATAACGAAGGAAATGGAACCTTAAAAAGGATAAAAAAAGATAGCTACTATTGGTATAAAAAAGTAATTGCATCTAACGGTGAAGACCTAAATTGAAATAATACCGTATTGAGCAATCATAGGCTCATGTCTTTATTATTTTCCGAGCCTAAAAAATCTTAGCCTGAATTACATATAGAGCAGAATCTGCAGATGCTTTTCCGTAATGCAGAATTTTGCTTTTCTATCTGCTGAATGGGAAATTTATTATTATGTGCAATGGGTATCAATCATGCTTGATCTTCAAAAAAGATTACTATGAATGGAGCAAGTAACGGTCAGCTTATTGAGAAATCACGCGGGGTTGCAAAGCCCAAAAAAGAACGCATGAAGTGATCTTCAGGAATACATCATATTCTTATTCCTTTGGAGAAGATGTGTAGAGCTATCACGAATGCGAATGGGTGTCAGACTGGGAGGAATACTGATCATCGGGAATCACAAACGAAGAAATATCCAGAGCGGAAAAACTCAAGGCCAAATGTTCGAGTGTTTTAGGATTCTTCAGACTCATATGGCCTTCTTCCTCAATCTTCTCAAGACGGTAATAGAGACTGTTTCGATGAATTTTCAGGCGTGATGCAGTGTGGGAGATATCCAGAGTCTCTTCCAGATATGTGCGAAGCGTTTTAAGGAGCTCAGAACCATTATTACGATCTGCTGACATGAGTTTCCAGACAGCAGGGTGAATGAAATCCTGCATGTGACTGCAGTTTTCGACAATAATACCTATCGCATAATCTTCAAAAGAATAGGAACTTTTTCCGGGAGATGTTTTCTGGCCGTATGACAGTGCTGCAGAAGCCTGAACCATTGCGGAGGGGCAGCGATGTACACTGGAAAACGGAGCGGAAAGGCCAATCTGGAAACCGTGCTCAGAAAGATACTGCAGCATCGGAGAATAATTCTTGGCAGATGGCAGCAGAATGTAGATAATACCATCCTTTGCATAGTAGAGATACTGGGAGATGAATGGATTCGTGTTCTTGCTTGAAATCGACTTTGCATCCTGAGCAGCAAGCACGAAATACTCTTCTGATCGAGGCAGCAGGCCGGTATGATCCATGGTATCAAGCTGATCTTCACGGATTACCCCCAGAAAGAGATCGCGTGCGAACACTTCTTTTTCCTGTATTACTGGCGCAGTAAATTTCTGATCTTGATCCCAGACTGCAGCACATGCATCAGCGGTGACCTGCAGCGCTTCATCCATCCATGGAGAGAAGGAGGTTTTAGTGAATAAAACTGCTAGGTAGCCCAGAAGCTGGTTCTTTCGGAAGACACCGGTCGTGATCCGAGGATGATCCTTGAACCAGCCCCAGTTCAGAAGAACTGTTTTATGGGGATTGGAGACAACCTGATGAATCACATCGTTTTCGCGAAATACGGAGATGACTTCTTCAGGAACATTCTCATTTCCAGTAGATAGATTCCATATCATATCGTCATGACCGGAAAGACTTCCGGAATAGGAAATCATTCCAAAGGAAGAATCTGACAGAGCAACCGGCTCACGGAAAATTTCTCCAGCTGCCTGGATCACCGAATCAATCGTTCCTTCAGAAATAGCTTTCATAATGCTTGCATACTGCTTTGCTTTCAGCATTTATCCTCCTGTGCATTTGCACTATAAATAGAGTGCAATATCATAATAACGCCTAGTGAAAACGTTATCAACAATACTTACAATAACGTGTGTAAGCATTCACAAATGCTGCAGGAGGAACAATCATGGAAGAAGGAATTAAGCAGTATCCACATCTTTTCAGCGGGCTTCAGATTAAAAACATGAAGCTTAAGAATCGCCTCGTCATGTCTCCGATGGGGACTTTCTCTGAGCAGAGAAATGGATTTCCAAGTGCAAAGCAGATCGAATATTATCGTGCACGTGCCAAAGGCGGATTCGGAATGATCATGCTGGAAGCACAGTATACGACCAATAAAACAGACCCTTGGATTGGATACATAACTACTGCGGGAACGGATCAGCAGATGCAGGGCTGGTCGCTTATCGCAGAGGCTGTTCATTCTGAAGGAGCAAAAATCGGAATTCAGCTGGGATGCGGCTTGGGCAGAAACGCTTTCCCGTTCTCTAATGATCAAATGGTTTCAGCTTCCGAAGTACCGTCATTCTATTTCCCGGATCGGCTCTGCCGTGCACTGACGGTGGATGAAATCCATGGAATCGTTGATGCTTATCGGACAGGTGCGAGGAATGCTATCCGTGCAGAGGCTGATGCAGTAGAGATTCACGCACATAGCGGCTATATTCTTGACCAGTTTATGACTCCGGCCTGGAATAAGCGGACAGATGAGTATGGCGGATCGTTTGAAAACCGTATGCGGCTTGTCACTGAAGTCTATCAGGCAATCAGAGAAGAAGTGGGACCGAATTTCCCGGTTTTCATCCGCATGGCTACCACACATGATTTTGAAGGCGGACGCACCATCGAAGAGTCTAAGGAGATTGTTCGTTATTTGGATGGTCTTGGAATCGATGCTTTTGATCTCGATGCAGGATGCTATGAGCATAAGCAGTGGATCTGCCCATCAATCTATACTGGGGATGCTCCCATGCTCAAGTGGGTGGAACAGTTCAAGGGAGTTACGGATAAACCGATCTTCAGTTCGGGAATGTACACTCCGGAGCTTGGAGAAAAAGCACTTGCAGAAGGGAAGATCGATGCGGTCATGTTCGGCCGTCAGTCCATCGCTGATCCTGATTTACCGAATAAACTGCTGGCGGGTGACAGGGAAGATGTTCGTCCGTGCCTCGCCTGCAATGAAATCTGCGTAGGCAGACTTTATCAGAACCGTCCGATCAGCTGCGCAGTTAACACGGAAGCTGTATGCGAAGGAGACTATCACATTGAGAAAGCGGTTGAGAAGAGGAAGGTTGTCATTGTCGGAGGCGGTCCTGGCGGAATGGAAGCTGCTCGTGTAGCTGCACTCCAGGGACATGACGTCACGATCTACGAGAAGACAGATCGGCTGGGCGGACAGCTGATTGCTGCTGGAGAGCCATCTTTCAAGCAGAGAATCCGCCATTTCGTGGAATGGCAGAAGCATCAGGTTGAAAAACTCGGTGTGAAGGTTATCTTCAACAAGGAGATCACTGCAGATTCTCCGGAGCTGGCGGATGCTGACCGGATCATCGTCGCAGTAGGCGCACATGCATTAAAACTTCCGATTCCGGGACTTGATGGCGAAAATGTCGTGAATGTCATCGATTATCATCTGAATCCTTCAATGCTGCATGGGGATCGCATCATCATTGCCGGTGCAGGTGCATCAGGATGCGACTGCGCACTCGAGCTTGCGATGAAAGGAAAGAAAGTAACGCTCGTTGAAATGCAGAATGCTATTGCGCCGAATATGATCCTGGACAACAGGAACCCTCTGACCTTCAAGCTCGAAGAATTTAAGGTTGAAGAAAGAACTTCCACAAAGATCAAGGAAGTTCGCAAGGATGGAGTGGTTGCAGAGCACGACGGCAAAGAGGAATTCCTTGAAGCCGATATGGTTATTGACGCATTCGGAATGAGACCGAATTCCGAACTTGCAGAAGCTATCTATCAGAAATACGCGCCTATCACTTCAATTATTGGGGACTGCAACAAAGTCGGCCAGATTGCAGAAGCGGTCCGTGGGGGATACTTCGCAGCATATTCAATCCATTGATTCTGTTTCTGCCTTCCATTCAACCTGTCATATTGCGCAGATGACGTAAGCTGCAAGAAGAAGTTAAAAAATGCACGTAAGCAGGAGACTGTTCCAGAAGAAAGAAACTTTATAAATTATAATCTAACAGTCTCTTATTGAAATTGCATTAGTGGAATCGCTGTATAGAAATTGCAGATTCTTTGAATGCCTAATTCGTGGGCAGAATAGGAATCCGCTTTTTCTTTTGAAGACATTGCAATTGAATTCTTGTTTGGGCACTTCATCATTTTAGATTTACTTATGGCATTGATTACTGGGTGTTACTTGATTGGAAAAGCGATAAAACAGGCCGCTGAAGTTATCTGCCAGCCTTCATGGCATGCTGTTTTGCATATTTCAAGGTAATATCCAGAAAGGCTTTCCCTGCAACACTAAGCGGGTATGTTGAATCATAAATCATCCGGATATTTCGCGGCTTCATCTGCTCCTTGATCTTCGGAGAGAAAATTTTGCCGGTATTGATTGAGTCTTCTGCAATGAAATCAGGCATGAATGCATATCCAAGTCCATGCTCAATCATAGGCATGATCATTGCAAATGAATTAGTAAACATATCGACATTCATCCGGAGACCTTCATCATGGAAAAATTCTTCATATAAATCATATGTGTTATGCCCTTTGCTCATACAGATATAGGGAACCCTCTGCAGATCATTCAAGGTCTGAAAACTCTGATTTTTTATTTTGAATTCTGAACCGATGACGGGAATATCATGGAACGATTTGCAGATTACCTGCCGGAATGGTTTATGCAGTTCAACTGTAGAAGTAATGAATGCAAAGTCCATAATCCCCTGACTTAATTCTTTGAGTGATTCCTGTGAAGGCATGTTCTCAAGGGAGATCATAATATTCGGATACTTTTCGTGAAACTGTCCGAGCAGGTCATCCAGAGAGCCACGGAGTCCGATTTCATTCGCACTGATGTTCAGATGCCCTTTTTCCATGTTTGAAAATTCATGGCACCATTCATTTCTGTTAAGGGCATAGGGAAGGATCCCCGGAAGATTCAAACAGTTCGCGGTAGTTAGCCATTCTGTTATTCGTGTATCAGGGATCAAGTGCTCATCCCACCCCACAGGCCAATGGTTTCGCCGCCAGCTCTGCCGTCTTAAATCGTGGATCACAAGGAAGATGTGCCATCAAAGGTTTGCCGCAGATAGCTGAACCGTCAAGTTATACCGGCAGTTCCTTCCTTATACCCTTAACGATGGTTGGTAGTAATACTGTTGGTAATACAAGTTACTGTTTGTTCAATGACGTGCTTTCAACGTTACAATAGATCTGCCGATGCCGAGGATCATGAGCTCTGCGGGGACGCAACTCCGAACGGCGGCACGGTCCTTAAACGAAGGGTGAGACTTTGACGTCTCGCCTTTTCTTTCTGGCTATCCCTTCGGTAAGGCATATCGTCAGAAAATCCCGGGGTAGCGAAGCGCAGGGGCAGAGCCCCTGGTTCACATGATTCATGCAAGTGCAGTGTGCATATGATCTGTCATCATTCCCCAGACAAAGCAGGCGAGTTCGCGCGCAACTGCAGTAGCCGCCTCGTTATGGGATTTCTTGTTGTACAAGACCAATGTATGGTATCTCTTCCGGAGACGTTCATTTGCCTTGTCGGCATAGGTAATCACGGTGCCACTGCATCCTTCTTGCCGTTTCTTCAATGCGGCAGACTTCCCTGGTGTAGCTCTTGAGAAGGACTGGGCTGCCTCTACAAGCAACCGTCTGAGCAGACTATTGCCCTGCTTGGTGATCCCCAAGTGCGATTTACTGTCACTGCTGTCCAGCTGGCCTGCAACCAACCCTAGAAAAGCAGAGAAGCTCTTTGCTTTGGCAAATCGGCTGAAGTCGCCGATCTCAGTAACCAGAGCCAGCGCAGTAACGGTCTTGATTCCCTTGAAGCAGGTCAGATTGTGAACAGCCTCCCTATACTTATCCTGTGCTGCGATCTCTTCGATCCGTTTGTCCAGCCGTGCAATCCTTTCAACCTGCTGTTCATAGGCAAGGAGATATTCATCCAGGGTTTCCTTCAAGACATCTGAAACAGGTAATGCTTTCAGCCAGGTAATGTGCTTCTTCGTCCAGTAGTTCTTTCCCTCTGTAAAATGGTATCCATGACGGTGGCAGAAGGCACCGATCTGCTGCTTGGTTACCTTAAGTGCCTTGCGCTGGTCCTCACGCATGCGGATGAAATCACGGACTGCTTCATCTTCCTCATCCGGAACATGTACTGATTTGTAGTCCCTGTACATCAGTGCTTTGCCGATCGCAATGGCATCCTTCTTATCATTCTTGGTACGGGTCCTGCGGTTGATCTCAGTGCCGACAATGGAGGATGGAGCCATGATAACGCAGTTGATGTCGTTCTTCTTCAGATCTCTGTAAAGCTCGAAGCCAAGGCACCCGCTTCATAACCTGTGAGGATTTCGATATCCTTGCCCAGCTGCTTCCTGAGTCCCTTGCAGTAATTGACAATGTTACCAATGGCAGGTGAGTATGTGTTGATGTTAATCGCCTGCTCTGCGCCTTCTACCCATGTTGCAAGTGTGTAATTTGTTGTGTGTGCGTCGATCCCAATATATACTTTCATGTGTAATGGCCTTCCTTTCTTGTATGAGGCAACTTCCCTGTATCTTTTGGCCAACATAAGTATATTGGGATGATCCTCGGCGCTACAAGATCACAGGGAGGCCATTACATATTGTCTTAAAATGTATCTGATCACTTTGAAGGGGAGAAGATACATGAAGAAGGAAATCAAGGGATTGCTTGCAGCGGTTCTTCTGATCAGTTTGACCGGTTGTGGGAAGAACTACAAAACATTATATGAAGAAGCAATGAAGGACCTCAGCGCAGGAAATTATGAAGAAGCTGTTACGATCCTGCAGGAGGCAATCAAGGTATCTCCGAAGAAGACAGATGCCTATCTCGCCCTGGCTGGGATTTATATGGATCAGGGACAGGCCGAAGAGGCAATCGATACCTATACGCAGCTCACGGCTAATGTGCCGGATTATGCACCAGGCTTTACAGGTTTGGGCGATGCATACCTGCTGCAGGAAGATTTCAATGATGCATATGATAGCTATGACCAGGCTGTGAAGCTGGATCCTGACAGCTATGAGGCACAAAGAGGAAAGGTTCGTACTTTACTGGAACAGAATGATGTGCCGCAGGCTGACACAGAATATGAAAAGCTTGTGAAGCACGATCCTGAAACACCGGATGATTATGCCTTCGAAATCCAGATGAAATGGATGAACGGTGACTTCAAGGACGCAGATGAAGAAGAGAGGGAATCGGAAGAAAAACTGAATGAAGAGACAAGTCCGGAATTGGAACGCCAGCGCAGGAACATGGATAAAATCAGGAAGTATCCTTCCAGTGTTGACGGTGATAAGAACGGTGAAACTGAACACTGGAAGTATAACTACAGATTAAAACCGGATGCAGATCCTGAGCTCGTTCAGGTGGAAACGGATGATGATTCCTATACGCATTCGACTGCAGGATGGATGCCGATCACTGTGGAATTCTACGATGATGGCAAGGTCAAGAGTATCAGTGAAACCTCAGATCCTTATGATGACTGGACATTCATGACCACCTACAGCGAAGATGGCGTGATCCAGGAATACAGAGAAACGACCATGGATATCGACATTGATGTCTTCTTTGATGAACAGGGTATTCCGACAAGCATCGAGAGCCCGGAGATTGTCAGCTTTGACAGAGAAGACAACGGAGATACCGTAGTGGTGGAATATGCCTTCGATACCTGTGCCTTCGGTGCCGTGGAGCCGGAACTGTTTCTGATGAGTGCAGCTCCTTCTCAAGGAAGAACAGGAATCATCCTGATGGACGATTGTGATGTTATCAGCGTGGTGGATGTGTATGATGCAGCAACAGGCAGGTTCCTGAAGCGGACGATGCATTCAGAACTGAATCAGAACGGTACTTTTGAGGTCAGCTATGATGATACTGGCGCGGCAATTGTGGAAGCAGGATACTATACCGTCGGCAATGCACCGCAGTTTGTCCTGGACGATCAAGGCAGGCTGACGGAAGTGTTCGGCTCCGCCAGGATCGACGGCCGTATGCATTATGTCATCACCTATGCTTCAGACATCAATCAGGAGAATGATGGACCTTCCGTCTGAATAAATCACCAGTACTCTGCAGGTCATGCGGGGTGCTTTTTTCATCTCGGGAATGGACAGTTCCGTGGACAGCGAAAATCGCAGTCCGATAAAGATGCTGAACTCTTTTTTCCTTAATATTAATAACAACAACCGGCATTGAATTATGCCGGTGAATTGCATTCTTTCACAGGGGACGATATGAGAGAGCAGATTATCAACGGAACATACCGCGTCATGGATATCATCGGCAAAGGTGGCATGTCGACGGTATACAGAGGCTGGCATCTTCGCCTGAACAAGGCAGTCGCCATCAAACAGGTGCGCAAGAGTACGCATTTTGACTTCATGGCGGAATCTGACATTCTCAAGAACCTGGATCATGCAATGCTGCCGAGAATCTATGACATTTTCGAAGATGAAGAGAGCATTTTCATCGTCATGGATTTTGTGGACGGCAATTCCCTGGACAAGGTCCTGCAGAAGCAGAACATCATTCCGGAAAAAATCGTACTCGGATGGTTCCATGACCTTGCAGAAGTTCTGCAGTATCTCCATGAGCAGAAGCCATTCCCGATCATTTACCGCGACATGAAGCCAAGCAATGTCATGCTGCAGAAAAACGGTAAGCTGAAGGTCATTGACTTCGGAATCGCCCAGCAGGAGAACGCTGAATCCCGGAAGGCAGTCAACGGCGGAACGCGTGGGTATGGAGCACCAGAGCAGTTTGTCCATGGCGGCGTTACGGATGCCCGGACTGATATCTATGCACTTGGCCAGACGATTTTCCACCTGGCAACCGGCAAGAGTCCGCTTGTCAAGCCATATCCTCCGTATCAAGGTGATGCTCGTTCCTTCAACCCGGATATTTCCGTCGGCCTCAATGAAATCCTGAAGAAGTGCATGATGGAGGCGCCTGCACAGCGCTATCAGAGTGCTGAAGAACTCCTCTATGATCTGGATCATATTTATCTCTTTGACCATGCCTATCAGGTATATCTGACAAGGAAGAAGGCAAGGAGGGCATATATTATCGGACTGGCAGCCGCCGGTGCTGCCGTTTTTGCATTGGGTTTCTTCATGAACCGCCAGGAACAGCTGGATCAGTATCATGATCTTCTCAAACAAGCGTATGCCGACAATGATGCGGAAGCAGCCATGAGCATGGTGCAGGAGGCAGAATCCATGCAGCCTTCAGAAAGCGATGCCTATGAAGCAGAACTGGATACACTGAACCGATTGGATTCCTTTCAGGAAACATTGAACCGTGCCGATGAACTGATTGAAGACGGCAAGGTGAAGGAAGATTCAGCAAAAGTCCTGAATGCCATGGCTTCGGCTGAATATGAGCTGGGAAGCTATGAAGAAGCTGCGGAATTATACCAGCGGGTGACGGAATCCGACACGGAGCTTTCGTATGTCAGCAGTCTGAACTACGGCATTGCTTTGGCAAGGCTTGGAAGGAAAGAGGAAGCACTTGCGGTCTTCACCAGTATGCAGGAGACAGCAGACGAGGATGAGGCAGCATATCTGGAAGGCGAAGTGCATGCCCTTAACGGGGAATACCAGGAAGCTGTTGACAGCTACAGCCATGCATTGGAGATCACCAGCGATGACACCCTGAAGCAGAAGATCGTTCTGGAAATGAGTGCTGCACTGCGCGACAGCTATGAACTTGCGCCTGAAGACAGTGAATATATTGCAGATGCCAACAGCCAGATCATTTCGCTGATCAACAAGGCCATGGACAGTCCTTCCATGAGCAACAATTCGGTGCTGTGGGAGCGCCTTGCAAGGGCTTACAGCAACCTTGGACAGAGCGAAGAAAACAGTGATGACTTCCTCCAGGCTGCCAAGGCGTATGAAAAGGTCATCAGCTTCGGCATTTCCAAACCGAATCTGTATACCGGTGCATTCTGGGCATACTTCAATGCCGGTGATTATGACACTGCCTTGAAGACAGTGGAGGAAATGAAGACGGCATTCCCGGATCTTGCGGATCCGTATATCTACAAGGCTACGACGTTAATGAAGATCGAAGGCGCAAAGCCGCAGGGTGAACGGAATTATAACGAAGCCTACCAGGAATACCTGGATGGATGTGAAAAGACGGTCAGTGATGAAGCCAAAGGCCAGATGCAGCAGCTGGAAAGTGCTGTGGAGCAGCTGAAGAGCGGCGGATGGCTGAATTGAGAGGAGATTGTCATGGGCATGATATTGATGATCGCAGGCATCGCACTTCTGATTGCCTCCGTGGTTCTTGCCATCATCTTCAGGATAAAGCCATTGGCTTATTCCTATCAGATCAGGCAGAAGGACAGCGTTGAGCTGTCTGCCGGTACCGGTGCGATCCGCGATGATGCAGGGGCAGAGGAACTGGTGAAGCAGATGGGCTCCACCGTCGGGGCAACCGTGAAACTGGAGGCTTCGACACAGGAAGATCCTCAGAAGACGGTATCCCTGGAAGAGTATGTCAAACGGAATGCAGGAGATGAAGCTGCTGTTCCGCTGGACAGTCTGCAGGAAGAGGATGCGACGATGCCGCTGCCTGATGATGGTGCAACTGTTCCTCTGGAAGAAAACAACAGGCAGGATGATGAATCAACAGTCGTGCTGGAAGAAAACAGAACGCTTATCGGACATCTCGCTGACATAGTGAAAAAATCTTAGGAAATCACAAAGAAGTCCCATAAACGGGACTGTTGTATCCGGTTTCCCGCTTATCCTATGTCTGACAGGAGGATGTTCCCATGGTAGACAGCAGTGAATTGAGGGATAAGTTCAACGAGGTAGAACCTGCACTTTGCAATTTTCAGAGAGATAGTCTTTACCGGATGCTTGAGAAAGCACGTCGTGATATTGAGGAAGCCAGCACTTATATGATCAGCAAGTGTCCGAAGTGCGGTTATATATTGAAAGGCAATGAAAAATGGAAAGGTGGCGGTTTTACCAATGGTGAACATTCGGGAAGTAAGCCGATGTGGCGTTGCATTTCATGCAATCACAGATTCGCAAAGGACTATGGTCAGCTGACCTGGTATTCTCAACAGCCACAAGCTATTTGGAATGAGGTTATTCAGCAGACAGTGCATGGAGATGGTATTGAGTATACAGCCGCCAATGTGGATATCAGCTCACGAACGGTATTACGGATGCGCCACAAACTATTGAAAGCCCTGGAAGAAGCTGAGGAGAAAGAACCTGTGAGTCTTCAGGATCAGGTTGAATTGGATGAAAAATATGTCCTGTATTCCCACAAGGGAGAGCGTGACATTATACGAGGAGCACGCAAACGTGGCGAGGCTGCAGCGAAAAGAGGTATTTCTGATGAACAGGCATGTATGGTCACCGGTGTTCAGAGACAGGGCACTGGTTTTATTCACTGCTGGAACATGGGCAGGCCATCATCACAGGACATTGAGCATATCTCCCCTTTGATCGGAAGAGAATCATATGCTTTCACAGACGGAACAACGATCTATGATAAGGTTCTTGAAGAACGTGCCTGCCATCATGTCATAGTAGATGATGCCCAGCGCGACAGCACAAATCATATTAACAACGTGAACAGTTTTCACAGTGCAGTAGATCTGCAGTATCGGAAGTATAGAGGAGTAGCTACCAAGTATATCAATCGATACTGTGCACTGTTCAAAGTTCAAAAAGACTGCCAGGGTATGGACGGTGATGAAGTGCTGATCCATGTCCTCAGTATTCTGAGAAAACACTGCACCTTTATGAGAGAGTCTGATTGCATGAAACTTGATGTATTTGTTGCCTATCCGGAATTGGCGCTTCGTTATTTCTGTATGGAAAAGTTGAGAATCGCTGGTTACTCACAATGTCAGCGAGGTGTCTGATAAGCGAAACAGAAAGGACTGAATATGAACAAGCTGAAATACGTCTACCGTGATTCGCAGGTGAATGTGAAGTATTCCATGAAGCTGAATGAGCATCTCAATGAGGTGTCCCTGAGCAATTTCAGCATTGCCGGGATCAATCTGTTCGGCTTCATGAAGATTGTTTCCACCAGGCATCACACGATTGAATATGAAGGTCTGAAGAGCATTCCGCTTCATGATTGGCTGAAAACGCCGCATTCTGCGCATGACTTCTTCTTCGTGGTGTACCAGGTTGTCATGGCCTGCAGCAGTCTGCAGGAAAGCCATCTTTCCACCCGTGAGGTTCTTTATCATACCGAGGCTGTCTTCTACAACACTTCAACCAAGGGGCTGCAGCTCCTTTTCTGCCCGATCAAGGAACGGAAGGATGACAATGATCCGCTGCAGTTCATCCAGGATCTTGCGGCAAGCTACAAGTGTGATACGGAAGAAGGACAGAACAGTATTTCACGGTTCTATTTCTGGCTGCAAGGCCAGAGAGGATTCGTTCCTGAAGATATTGAGCGAACCATTGACAGCATCGACCCGGAGATCGGCAATGTGCTGAAGCATGGTGCTGTAACTGCAGGACCTGCACCAAAGCCGGCAGCCGAGGAAAGAGGGTGGGCAGTCCAGTCATCTCACAGAGAACCGTCTATGCCGCAGCCGGCAGCTTCATCCCGCCCACAGGCAAGGGTTGAACCGGATGCCGGGGCAACTGTTGTACTGGCTGATCAGGAGGAGCCACAGGAATCCGGCGCTACATCTTTGCTCTGGGATAACCAGGAGGCTGTTCATTATCCTTCCATGGAGCGTAAATCCACCGGTGAGAAGCGGGATGTGGACAAGAAGGTGTTTGTCATAGGCAAAGGAAGAAACGCCGACTGGATGATCACGGACAACCCGGCAGTCAGTCATTCCCATGCAAGCATCGTAACAAGAGGAAATTCCTGGTATGTGGAGGATCTGGAATCCACCAATCATACGTACCTGAACGGCAGGAAGCTGGCACCGCATCAGGAGTTTGAACTGAATGAAGGAGATGAGGTCAAGCTTGGCAATGAGGTTTTCCTCTTCCATGTGTGATCGAAGAGGGAAACCATGCGCAGGCATTTCACTGCAGTTGTTGAAAGCGACAGAGGTCTTGAACGAAACGTGAACCAGGATTCGGCATTGATCAAGCATGCCTTCTGGAAGAGGGGAGAAGTGCTTCTGGCAGCCGTGTGTGATGGCATGGGCGGTCTTGCAGATGGTGAATTGGCGAGTGGAGAAGCAGTCCATGTGTTTGATGAGTGGTTCTCTAAGGCACTTCCCTACGAGGTGGAAGAACCGGACTTCTCGGTGATCGGTGCTAAATGGAGCTCCATGCTGAAGGATCTGAACGAACGTCTGAATGAATACGGAAAAAAGACGCATGAATTGCTTGGCACCACCTTCACCGGAATCCTCGGCATCAATGATTCCTATGTGATCGTGCATGTAGGCGACAGCAGGATCTACCGCCTGAGCTCCACATTGAACCAGGTGAGTGAAGACCATACCTTCGTACAGCGGGAAGTGGAGCATGGAAGGATGAGCAGCAAAGAAGCTGCTGTTGATTCCCGGCGCAATGTCCTGACACAGTCCATCGGATCTTCCAGGAAGATTGCACCGCAGGTTGTCTGCGGGACGTTCCGTCCTGAAGAGACCTGGCTGATCTGCTCGGATGGCTTCCGGCATTGTCTGGAAGAACAGGAGATTCTGGAGGCACTTGACTATCAGGCATGTCCGGATGAAAAGGCAATGCAGCAGAACTGCAGGAAGATGATCGCATTGAACCGCAGGCGTGGGGAAAAGGATGACATTACCGCCCTGCTGATCAAGGTGGACTAGAAAGGATGACTGGCAATGGACAAAACGAAATGGATCATTGTGATTCTGGCTATCATTGCCGCTGTCTGTCTGGCTGCGTGCCTGTGGCTGATAAAAAAGAGAAACAGCAGAAGACGTGTTCGGCTGCGGATGATTGATGACGTGGTACTGGTTCATACCGATGCCAGGATCCCGAAGATGGATGACTGAGCAGATCAGGGAAAGGGGAACAAGATGACAGTGAGTGAAGCAAGCAGAAAAGAAAATAAAGAACTCCATACCGACGGCCCTGTTGGAATGAATGTTTTCCTGGTTTCCAGATCTGGATGCATGTATTCTGAATGGCTCTCTTATCCACCGCGCGGAAAAGGCGTTTTCAAAGATCTTCAGACGCATCATGACTTTGCGGAAATCTGGCTGGAGACGGATGGAAGTGCCTGGTATGTTAACTGCAGCAGGAACTATCGCATCACTACCAATCCCTTGGAAAACAACCGGAAGCAGGGCGAGCTGTACCACCAGTGCAGCTACCGCATCACAGGCAGCAGGGAGAGCTATCTGCTCTATGCAGAGGAATCCATGCGGAACTGCTCTGTCTATCATAATTATTCCTTGTCCGGCAGCCGTTCCATCAGCATCGGCCGCGAAAGTACGAATGATATTGTCTATAATGCCACCATGATTTCCAGAGACCATGCAAAGATGGGATACGATGGCCATGCATGGATCCTGATCGATGATCAATCTGCAAACGGGACATTCGTCAACGGCAGGCAGATTCCTGCCGGAAGCCAGGTGAGGCTTGCCATGGGCGACATGGTCAGCATCATGGGTCTGCAGATCATTGCCGGCCCAGGTGTTCTGTCCATCAATGATGGAAACCCGCAGATCCACATAAGTGGAAGCCTTGTGAAGCTGGAACCGGAGAAGGCTGGTGTAATCGGTGCAGCGGAAAAGGAAGAAAAGGAGCTCTACAACCGTCTGCCACGAAGGCGGAAGCATTTTAAAGCTGGTAAGATTTCCATTGAGCAGCCGCCGATGCCCATGGGAAATAACAGGATTCCGCTGGCTCTCAGAATCGGCTCGCCATTAGCCATGAGTGCCATGTCTATGATGTATGGCAGCTATCTCTGGAGCCTCAGTTCCATGATTTTTCCACTTTTCCAGAATCATTTCTCGGAGAAGCAGATCAAGGAATACGAAGAAAGAAGAATTCTCGTCTATACAAAATACCTGGCTGACAAACGGAAGGAAATTGCAGATGAGCTAGAGAAGGAACAGTCCGTCTTCAATGAGAATTATCCGGATCTTGATACGGTTCTCAACTATTCCCTTGGTGGAAAGAGACTGTGGGAAAGAAGAAAAACTGACGACGACTTTCTGAAGCTGCGCGTTGGACGCGGTACCAGGAAGATGATGGCAGAGCTTTCTTATCGCCCGCGTGAACTCGATCTGGAAGAAGACGAACTGGAAAAGCAGATGTACGATGTCGCAGAGGCGAAGTACGAACTGAAGAATTTTCCGGTCTTCGTTGACCTGAAGAAAGACCGCGTTGTCGGCATTACAGCGGATACCACCGTTTCCCGCGCGGCGGCCTACAATATGCGCATTGAGTTCCTCAAGCGCATGGTGATGAGAGCTGCTTCCCTATTCAGCTACGACGAAGTGAAGATGGTGTTCCTCATGGAACCGGAGGAGCTGGAGAAGCTGGCATTTGTCAGGTATCTGCCGCATCTCTGGGATGATCAGAAAAGCATCCGCTTGCTTGCGGTAACAGACGCTGAAGCTTACCAGGTCGGTGATTATCTCAGAAAGCGGTTTGATGAAGACCTTTCCAAGCCAAAGCCTAATGAAGACAATCTCAGAAAGAACCCACAGTATCTGGTTTTCTGTACAAGCCGGCGTCTTCTGGACTGTGTTGGTACGCTCAAGCAGATCATGCAGTCGCCATATGACTATGGGGTTTCCTTTGTGTGTGCTTATGAGGACATGCCGAAGGAGTGCAGTTCCTTGATTACCCTTGGAACCAATGAAGTAACCCTACAGCATCTGCACGACCTGGATCAGCCGGATGAGACATTCATTCCGGATGGCTATGATCAGACACTCGCAGCCAGAAGCATGCATGTCATTGCCAATACGCAGCTGAAGGTAGGCTCCAAAGCTTATGCACTGCCGAAATCCTATAAGTTCCTGAACATGTTCCAGGTCGGAAGGGTGGAAGATCTCAACGTCTGGAAGCGCTGGAAGGAAAGCAACCCGGTGAAGACACTGGCTGCACCGGTCGGCGTTGGTGAAGACGGAAACCTGTTCATGCTGGATCTCCATCAGAAATACCAGGGACCTCATGGCCTGGTTGCCGGCATGACCGGTTCCGGAAAGTCGGAATTCCTGATTACCTATATTCTTTCCATGGCTATTACCTACAGTCCGGATGAAGTCGCCTTTCTTCTGATTGACTACAAAGGCGGCGGTCTTGCCGGTGCCTTTGAGGATCAGCGAAGAGGGATTCATCTTCCGCATCTTGTCGGTACAATCACCAACCTTGATGGTTCTGCCATCAATCGTTCCCTGGTTTCCCTGCATTCAGAACTGCAGAGAAGACAGCGCCTTTTCAACAAAGCCAAGAGCATTGCGGAAGAAGGAACGATGGATATCTATGACTACCAGAGACTATACCGCAGTGGAAAGATCAAGGAACTTGGCCCATTGCCGCATCTGTTTATCATTTCCGATGAGTTTGCTGAACTGAAGGAACAGCAGCCGGACTTCCTGGATGAACTGGTATCGACCGCCCGCATCGGACGCTCCCTGGGTGTGCATCTGATCCTTGCGACTCAGAAGCCGAGCGGTGTCGTCAATGATCAGATCCGTTCCAATACCAAATTCCAGGTATGCCTGAAGGTTCAGGATAAAGGTGACAGTGATGATATGATCAAGCGTCCTGATGCTGCAGAGCTCAAGGATGTTGGCCGTTTCTATCTGCAGGTTGGATATAACGAGTACTTTGCCCTTGGCCAGTCTGCCTGGAGCGGCGCTGACTATACACCGGCAGATCCATCCCAGAATCAGCAGACCGGGGATGAGAACATCGAACTGATCGATGATGTCGGCGAGGTTATCCGGAACGTGAAGTTCGAGAAGAAGCTCAGCAAGCAGGGCACTCAGCTGACTGCTGTTGTGAAGTATCTTTCCGGCATTGCCGATCAGATGGACTATCACTCAAGGCCTCTCTGGAAAGCACCGATGCCTGGTGTGCTGGAACTGCAGGATCTGATTCAGGAAAAAGAAGAAGATGGAAGCCTGATTGCCAATATCGGTATGTTTGACGATCCGACCACACAGACGCAGGCGCGCTATGACATTGACATGATCAAGGACGGAAACGTCCTGGCTCTTGGTAAATCAGGTTCCGGTAAAACCATCTTCCTCCAATCCCTGTTGTTATCTCTGAGCACGAAATATACATCAGAGGACATTCAATACTACATCCTGGACTACTCCAGCAGAGGCCTGAAGATGTTTCATGACCTCCCACAGTGCGGTGCGGTACTGACTGATGAAGAATATGATTACGTACCTGCGGTATTCAAGCTGCTCGATCAGAAGATCGCTGAACGAAAGAATATGTTTGAGGAGCTCGGCGTCAATGACTTCGCTTCTGCCCGTCAGGTGAAGCGCCTGCCGCTCATTCTTCTGGTGATTGATAATCTCCAGGGAATGGAGCAGAACCCCCAGGCCCAGGGATGCCTGGATGTCCTGGATCACTATGTCAAGCAAGGTACGACCTATGGCATCCGCTTCATTGTGACAGCTGTCCGCTTCAACGATGTGAGCTACCGTCTGAAACAGGAAATATCGCATACCATCGCCTTCCGTCTGAATACTCCCTATGACTTTCAGGAAATCTTTGATGTCCGCGTGAAGTACATGCCTGCGGATAAACCCGGACGTGCCATGATTCTTTACGAAAAGAGAACGGATGAAATGCAGCCGGGCATTCTGTTTGCGGACAGTAAGAATGAGGCAGAAAGAACCACTGCCGTCAGAAAATATCTCCGTGCACTGAAAGCGGGCAGGATGGAAGAGCCTGCGGAGAAGATCACGGTGGTTTCCGGCGATGAGACTTATGAGGAATTCACCAGAAAGTACAAGCCAGGAAGAATTCCTTTGGGTTATCGGATCAAGGATGGAAAGCCAGCTGCTCTGCCGCTGGTTCAGCTGAACAACCTGGCCATCTATGCAGGCAGCCATCAGGTTGAAGGAGCAATACTGAAAAACCTGTTTCATGCAATAGCCTACAATGCCGGTATCGTACACGTCGTCAGAAGAAACAGCGGCAGTCTGTTCCTTCCAGGCAGTGAACCTTTGAGTGAAGAAGCAGGACAGGTGATCCAGGATGCATGCGGATGCACAGCAGATGAGGTTGGCGAACTACTGAACCGCCTGATACAGGAAATTCAGAGAAAACAGGATCTGCGGCATCAGTTCTGTGATGAAAACGGAATGAATATTGAAAGCTGGAATACATTGCGGGATTCTGACCGAAATGCATACCTGAAGGAGCTTTTGCTGCATCAGGATAAAGAACTGATTCATGAAAGCATGAAGCCGGACTTCGTGTTGTTTGAAGGAATGGGTGATCTGGCAGATTTAACCAATCAGGCAAACCGGACCATTGCCCAGCAGATGAAATATGAAAAGGCACAGGAGGAGGCAAAGCAGACAGCTGAGAATTCATCACAGGATGAAGAACATGCAGCAACAGTGCAGCCTGCTGATCCGGAAAAACTGAAGAAAGCACATGGACTGATGGATCTCTTTACTCCACTGCTGCAGATCATGTCCTTGTATCAGATTTATCTGGTTCCAATGCAGCTCCCGGAGGATGCGGATCATATTCAAGGTGAATTCATCGTGAACATTGCCAGGGGATCCTTCATCCTGCTTGGCGGCGGCAGATACGGCTCCCAGGAAATCGCAACCTACTTTGATGAAAATCAGGATCCGTCGGACACCGCTGAAACAGGCTATGTATATATCCAGAACAAAGCATATAAAATGCGGTTCCTGCTTGGAAAGTTAGCTGATGAAGAAACACAGGACAGCGATTTTGCACCGATTTTCGAGGATCGTGACGGATGAATCCAAAGGCTATGGAAGAACTGCAGCGTGCAGTCTGGCAGTCAGAGAAGCTGATCGATCTGCTTGAGAAAGACCCGCATCAGCTTAACAGAAGCCTGAAAGGAGAAATCTTTGAAGCGTATCGGAATGAAGTGAAGGAAGAAGTACGCCAGACGAAAGGGGTGATTGAAAAGCTAAAACGGATCGGATGAAGAAGAACATAGATTAACAGTGCATTGGTAATAATCGCAAACAGAAAGGAAGAGAAAAAATATGGACAATGCAAACACGAAAAACAAGCAGTTCGACGCAGCAGCAGCAAAGGCATGGGTTGACGCCAAGAATCAGGTTCAGATGGATTTTATGGGTACTTTGGCAAAAATCAATAAGGTTGTCGAGGATCCGACCGGTCAGGAGAATGATTCCATCATGAAGGCGCTTCAAGCAGTCGCTGATACGGAGACAAAGGCATGGAACGATCTGGGAAAGACATTCCAGACGATTGGTGAAAGTCTGATCAAGATTATAAATGAGAATATCAATCGTGCAAAAAATGCGAAGGAATCCGTCCAGCAGCTGGGCAAGGACTTTCATCTTTGATTTTATTGTTGAGCGATAGAAAGGAAAATTGAAAGGTAGACAATTATGTCAGGGGCAGTAGAAGTTGCAAAATTGATGATCAGTGGAGCAGTCAAGCTTTCAGATTTGTATATTAAGTATCCGCAGAAGAAGTATCAGCAGTCTCTCGACAAGCTTGGTGCTTACTATCAAGAACTGGATAAAGAACTTGGAAGAGTAAAGGAACTGAAAAGCCAGCTTGAGAACAGTCACTTCTGGGATGATGACCAGGCAGCAGCTTATCTGAATTCCATGAATATTGAAATCAGGGCAGTTGAGAATGCACAGAATTATTGCAATAACGCCATCCAGACATACCAGGAGGTTGTCAAGCAGATGGAGGATGAATCGGTTGTCAGCACTCTGACCAATGGTATTGCAAACGCAGTGGACAAGCTTGGCGTTAAGTAATTCATGTTCATAGAGCTTCAATATCAAGGTTTGAAAAAACACCTTGATACCATTGATGAAGAGATCCGGTATGCACAGCAGATTGCAGATTCTTTGCAGAGAGCTGCCAGGCTTAGCCAGCAGGATGACCCACAGGCTTGCGCAGATATGAGTCAAGGCGCGGCGAAATTCCTGAAGCTGGCAGCGCATCTGAAGGAACGGAAGCGTGTCCTGGAGGAAATTCCGGAGATTCTGGATACCAGCAGAACAGCTGAAGCGGAGAATCTGCGTGCTGCAGGCAGACGTCTTGCCGGCATGGTCAGTTAAACAGGAAAGGAAGAACGATGATGCAGAAGATCCTGGTTGATGTAGAGGTTCCTTCCATCCAGAAGGATTATGAAGTGAATATTCCCGATGACCTGTGCATCGGCAAGGTCATCGAGCTTCTTTCCATGATGGTGGAAGAACAGTCTGGCGGAACGTTCATCTCTTCAGACAATGAAATCCTGTGCATCAGAAACAGAAACCTGATCATGAGCAGGGACTGTTCACTGGTAGACTACGGTGTTCTCAATGGAGACCATCTGGTGCTGATGTAAAAGGTACATGGACAAGAACTGCAGCGGATCTTGCTGCAGTTCTTTTACAGCAAGGAAAGGGAAATACAATGAAGAAAATTCTGGAATGCCTGCTTGCAGGCATGATGGTGCTGAGCCTGGCAGGCTGTGGGAAAAGTTATGCCAGTCTGTATGAGAAGGCACTCAAAAGCATCAATGCAGGAAATTATGAAGAGGCAGTCACGTACCTGAAAGAGGCAATTGAAATTGATCCGAAGCAGGCGGAAGCTTACCTGACACTGGCAGATGCCTATACGGACCAGGGCAGCACGGATGATGCCATCATCGTTCTTACCAGTCTGTCTGAAGCCGTACCGGAGAATACATCGGGCCTTTACAAGCTGAGCCATATTTATGCAGATACGGATGATTATGAAAATGCCGTGCAAACAATGGAAAAGCTGATCGAGCTCATCGAAGAACAAACAGACAACAATACAACCGATGCAGCTGAAACAGCTGACGCTGATGCCGACAGCAAGGAAACTGCAGATGCTGCAGAAAAGGCTGATGGAGAAAAAGATTCCAAAGATCTGAAGGATCTCATTGATGAACTGCTGGAATGGCTCCGTAAGCACCATGATGAACTTGATCCTGACGGTAAAAAGGAGCTTGAGTACGACAAGAAACGGTTTGATCTGGATCCGGATGATGAGGATGCAACACTGGATAGCGTTAAGGAGTTTGAACAAAGAGACGAAGATGACAATGCCCAGGAGCTGATTCAGTATGCCCATGATAAGAAACCGGATTCTGAGAAGTACGAGGAAAAAGAGAAGGAATACGAAGCACCTGAACTGGTCGGAATGGTCTTCCGGATCAAGGGGACTGTGAAGGATTTCACTGAGGTGATGGTCAGCTATAATACAAGCTGCACATGGGATTCTGTGATTGATGGATCCAAGGATGGTATGGAAGGATGTGGCGTACAGGCTGGAAATACTTCAGTCGGCTATGAATATTCTTACGTCAGTATGGCGGAGGAAAACTATGCAAGACTCAGCCATCTGAGCCAGGATACCGATCCGGATACCGGCTGGCCGCTCAGGGATCTGGTTGAGCAGACAAAGATAGGTGACAAGTCCAGTACAGTGATTCTTGACGATCCCATTAATGAAACAAGACTTGGTGTCAGGGAGATTTTCAACAGTCCGGATGATGCTTACCTGATCATGGCAATGCATAAGGACACCGGCCTATTCATCCATTTGAATGCAGAATATGAGGTTGTCTCTGTCAAGGTCCAGGAAGTGGATTCTTCCAACAATTGGGTCGATGCCGCCGACCAGTCTCCAAAACGAATTCAGCAGACCTATCAGATCGTGGCACCACTTGTCGGGGAGCTTGTTGATCAGCTTGCAACATTCAATGATGGCCTTGGTGTGAATACCAATGATTTCATTGACACCACCGAACTGAAGAAAATGTTCATGCTCCAGTAGGCCGGATGACAATCTGAGAACTGAAAACACCGCACATGCAACAGGCGGTGTTTTCAGTTCTGATGAATCAGATATGTAATATATTCCTTGACCTGATCCTTGGACATGAAGAGGGAGGGATCCTTGAGCAGGCTGCCGGTATAATCCTTGAAGTCCAGATAGAGGCCTGGCTCGTTTATGGAAAGACCAAGGGGCTGACCCGTGGCATCAACAACCTGCAGGGATACGGTGTTCCTGACAAGCGTCAGGCAGATTGAGTCCGCAAGGGTGGTCTTTTCTTCCTTCATGAAACAGACATTCATCTGGTCAAGATGGTTGAGGTAGTTATTGAGAAGTCGTATTTTCTGGTCATGGTTGAATGGTGTGTAGAAGGAACGCGGAATCTCCGGCAGGATGCCGGAAATGGCAAATTTACGAAAGCCTCTGACAGAATGAATGCTGAAAATATGGCTTTCAGGATTGTTGAGCTGTTTACGGTAGTTTGTGAGAATGCCTAAAACATTCCTGAGAAATGCACTCCGTTCCGGAATATCCTGGATCATGACTTCATCAATCAGCTTTTCATCACATTGACCGAACAGGCAGGGAAACGGTTCCAGACGGACCAGTTCGTCCCCCCCCGGCTGGTTGGAAGCAGCCAGAAACGAAAGGCTGCTGGAAGCGCCGTTAAAGCGTGAGATCACCGGTGTGGAAAGCTCCTTCAGGTGCTGCCAGATTCTGCCATAGAATTCCGTTATTTCCTTGGAATGGCAGAGAATGGCAGACTTCATGTCATTGGCGCAGGTAAGGACATACTCCTGCGTGATGAAGAAGGTGGAGAAATCGGCGATCAGATCATTGTCACCGGCAGAGGCACTGTAGAAACTATAGGCATTGTACTGCCTGTTGATGGTGGCACAGCGGATGATTCTGGAGAAGGCGGTCAGGTTGTGCTCCTCAGGAATAACTTCAGAACGTGATTTGGAGAAGCTGATGATGTGCTCACAGCCAGTCTCCGGATGATTGGCAAGGATGTAGAGGAGGGAGTTCAGCGTTGCATTACGCAGAACATTCGAAAAGATCCGGATCCCGTTATGCCCGTTTTCGGCTTCAGCCAGCAGGATATTGAAGAGAATCCCGTTGATCTGTTCTTCGGAAGACAACGGTACGATATCCGGGATATCTGCCGGGAAGGTGATATTGATGGATGCCTTGAGCGGAAATGTACCAGAATCAGCAGGCATGGCCTTCAGCATGTCCTCTATGGACTTTCTGCGTCTGACAATGAATTCACCGTCTTCATCCATGGTGTAAGCTTCCTTCAGTCTTTCCTTTTCTGTCTCGGAAAGGCGCAGGAAAGAACCGATTTGTTCAATAAGCGAAAGGCTGGGCAAGTTCCTTGTTCCCTGCAGGATTTTATACATCATGGAACGGTTCATGCCGCAGCTGACGGCAAGATCGGCAGCCTTCGCTCCCTGCCTGTTCATGTATCCGCTTAAAAGATCAGAAAACCGCCCCATCTTTTTACCTCCCATGCATCCGAGCATTGCAATTCAGTAGTACAGATTATATCGGAAAGAAGTGATGATTTTGAAGATGAAGCAAAGTGGACAGATGATTGGACAAAGTTTTTGCATGGCATAATGGCTGAACCTGTTGCCTATGGATGGTCTGGTGCACAGTGAAAGCAGCATCCTTTTTAGAATCATCACAGACTTTGACAATAAGGTATAATCAGAAGCAGGAAGGAAGGGCTTCATTGATGCCAGGAAAGGAAAAATCCTGCGGTGTGATCCTCTTCCGCATGCAGGATGAAAACATACAGACACTCCTGATCCACCAGCACCAGGGACACTGGTGCTTTCCCAAGGGACATATGAAGACAGGCGAGACCGAACGGCAGACTGCCTTCCGGGAAGTACAGGAGGAAACCGGCGTGAAGACACGCTTTCTCAACGGCTTCCGGGAGACAACCCATTACCGCCTGAAGGAAAACACGGACAAGGAAGTCGTCTTCTTCACCGGCGTGCCAAACGGCGGTAAGGAACAAGTGCAGAAGAAGGAAGTCCTTGCCATGAAATGGCTGTCATTGAACGAAGCACAGACCGTCCTGACATTTCCAAGCGATGCCGAAGTACTCAAGAAGGCGTACCGCTTCCTGGAAGCACAGGGCGGGGCAGATCTTCTCAAGGAGCATGAGTCATGAATAACAGACTTGCAAAGGCAGAGGAGTTCTCCCTCCGTCCTTACAGACGAAGCCTGCCGGAAGCCATCCGCAAGTACAGCAAGACGTTTGGCGGGCAGCTCAAGGATGCAGATGTCATGAAGCTGGCTGGTATCAGCGGGCCTACCTACTACAAGTACAAGAGAGAGATCAGCGAAGCAATGGTTGCCGAAGGACAGTCATAGACAGCCGGACCGTGATGAACAGACAGTTCAACAGGAGCGGTACAAACGTTCCTTATATATGTCGTCGCACCGTATTTCCCATATGAACATATCGTTCCGGACACGTAAAGCACACAGGTACGTGAAGCACCATAAACACCCATATAAAACGTAGTTAAGATAACAAATAATGCTGGCAA
Source organism: Anaerolactibacter massiliensis (assembly GCF_900290205.1). Classification (NCBI taxonomy): domain Bacteria; kingdom Bacillati; phylum Bacillota; class Erysipelotrichia; order Erysipelotrichales; family Erysipelotrichaceae; genus Anaerolactibacter; species Anaerolactibacter massiliensis. The sequence goes on from NZ_OLMH01000003.1 coordinate 55,870, forward strand.
TGTGAATGAGGATGGATCTGTGAACAACAATAACACCGGCTATCCTAAATAAGCGGTGGAAATCCGAAACTATGCCTTTATGACGAATATCGGAGTCTGGTGGAAAGCCAGGCTCTTTTCTTTTGCTCTGCCAGATACATGAAAATGTGCCACTGGTGGAAATTGATGGTTGCATGGAGACCAGTCAAAAACAAGTGACTGGCGGAAATGACAATTTGGCACAATAAAAGCCACATGGCTGCATCACTGCAAACCGTGTGGCCTATGAGCGTCTGTTACTGTCCCTCAGACGTAGAGAATCCATAGTATTCCGCAGCGTATCTGTTCCGGTCTTCTGCCGCCATTCCTTTGGTGTGTTCCTCGATGTATTCCTCGTCACGATACACTTCCAGAAACTCAACCGGATGGAAACTGTCTTTCCATAGTCCCATCGGATTGTCATAAGGGCTGTTGCCATCCATGACCCATTCTTTCAGAGCATTCCGTTCCTTATCAGTCATGGTAGTCTTCTCAATGTATTCCTTATACTGCTTTTCAAGGTAATCCTGCTCCGAGGCAGCCAGCTTAACGTTGAATTTCATATCGTCTGTCCATCCTGTACTGAGCATAATACATTCACATGAAATATTCCATAGCTTTATGTGTTCTTGATTAAATAACTGGTTGAAATGACACTAAGAGCACCTATAATATAGGTAGGTAAGTATATTCTGAGGGGTGTAGATATGTCTGAAACATCAACGATTGAAAGCATGATATGGAACATTGCGGACTATGCGAGGGATGCGATTGACCGCAAGGATTACAACAAGATTGTACTGCCGTTCTCCCTTCTGAGAAGGCTTGAATGTGCATTGGAGCCAACCAGGGATGCGGTGGTTGCCAAGTATGAAGAGAAGAAAAACGAATGGGGCGATGAGGATGACAAGTACTGCACTGTCTCAGGCTACTCCTTCTACAATATCTCGCCAATCCGCTTGAAGACCATCGGCAACCAGACTCTGGCAGCCATGAAGACCTATGTGGAGTCTTTCAGCCCGAACGTCCGTGAAATCTTCCAGGCGTTTGACTTTGAAAGCGTCTGCTCCAAGCTGGACAACAAGAACCTGCTCTATGAAGTATGCAAGAAGTTCAGCGCCATTGACCTTGGAACAGATGTTGTTTCCGACAGAGACATGACGAACATCTATGAACACCTCATCCAGAAGTTCGGCGATGAGATTGCGGAGGATGCCGAAGATTTCATGACCCCTCGTGACATCGTAAGGCTTTCCGTCAATATGCTTTTTGCCAATGAGGAAGACATTCTGGAAGCCGACAAGGGCAATGTCAGGACGCTGTATGAAAACATCCGACCGAAAATGATACAATTTAACATTTCCAGAATGTGCGCATGAAAAAAGGGTGCAAGGTCGAAAATAAGGGTGCAATGTAGATGTCGGGTTATAGCCCGATTTTTTTGAGCCCAAATATTTTACAAATCGCGCTGAAAGTATTTACATCTGGCAACAAGCGTGATATATTTAGGACAAATTTACAAGTAACGCCGAATGTAGATACAAAAGGAGACCTGAAATATGAAGATGGTATCTAAGTTCATACAGATAGAATTTGCTGATTCGAGCATCAAGGCAGCAGACTGTTTACGGGACATCCGTGATGCGACAGAAAGCGCATCTCTTAACCTGTACTCCAGATACAATGTTCAATTGGAAGTTCCGATGTTAATCGGAAACAATGTGGTCCTTGAGGTAAGGGTTCCCGTAGATATGGTTTCCAGTTTTGCAATTGGGAATCATTTAAGAGGTGTTTCTGCATACCTCACTAAAAACTGTAACGGAAGATACAACAGTCACTTAGTTGGAAATCGCCTTCTGGTGTACACGGAAATTCCATCTCCTGAAGTAAAAACACAAGAAATGTCTACTGTTGATCGTCTAGAAGTGGTAAGAAAGGTCGCAAAACTTCTTGAGCGTTCAGATGAAGAAGCAATGGATTACATCAGTCAGATTCTATCCATTCTAAACGATGCAGGCCAATGAAGCATAAATATAGCAACCGCAAATAAGCAGCGGAGAAAGGATAGCAACATGGAAAATGGGATTGAAAACTTAACAATGGGAGCACCGGAATTAGCAAAGCATTCAACTGTAAATGTCAGTCTTACTGGTTGGCCAGCTGCTGTTGCCTTGATGAGCATTCCGGCAGCAGTAGTTGCTGTTTATGCTATCAAGGCATTTGCACATTGCTAAAGGAAGCGAAGCAATGAAGAAGATTACAAACAAGCAATATGAAGAATATCAGAAGTTGCTGGATGACACGAGGCATGGTCGTATGTTGACGCCAGATGGGCTGCGGCTCATTTGTTCCGCGTGCAATTATGATCCGACCGAGATCGGAAAGATAATGCTGGAGAATCTAGCCAATTTACAGGCCAAGGGTGCTGTCAGTATGCATCCCGGACAAGATGTAGATCCAGAAGCAGACAATAGTGAGGTCTGACGAAAAGAATACGTGAATTGCTGCAGAACGAATAAAACGTCACCTCCGGTTTTGTCGTAGGTGGCGCATTTTGTTCTATGGATATTTGGTTTCAGGCTTTGATTTCCATCCCGTTCTTGAAGTTTATCCGGATGTCATCTTTGCTGTAAACCGTGATGAAATCAACGAGGCTCTGGAATTGTACGGCGTCGAATGTTGTCACAAGGTCTTTTTGTTTGCCAAGCGTAGCCAGAAACTGCCGGATAGAAGAGCGGGCGAGTTCTTTTCTGCTGATTTCAGCTTCGGTGTCGGCGAGACTCTTTTTCGCTGCATTGAAGCGTTCTGTCAGGGTGTCATACCGCTTCTGGTATTCTGCCTGATTCTGCGGTTCCAGAGCGTTCTTCTTGATTTCCTTCTGCACCAGTTCAGCTGCGGTACTCATTTCGTCTTCATATTCTGTCCTTTTCCTTTCCAGTCCGGAAGTATCGTAAAGCGGTCCAGCGAGGATCTCGTTATAATCTGCCAGAATCGATTTCTTGTCGGCAAACAGCTTGTTGACTGCTGAGATGTATTTTCCCTTGAGTTCATCATCCGTGAGGACTGGCGTTTTGCATTTCTCACCGCCATCGTACTTATGATTACACTGCCAGATCGTCCGGCGGTATTTGTCATTGGAATGCCAGACCTTAGAGCCGTACCAGCTCCCGCACTGTCCGCATTTTACCTTGCCGGAGAAAACATGAACGCCACTGTAGCGGTTTCTACCGGGGCAGCGGCGCTTCAGTTCATCCTGGACCTGATCGAAGATCTCCGGATCAATGATTGCTTCGTGGTCCTTTTCGACATAGTACTGCGGGACCTCACCTTCATTGATTTTTGTTTTCTTGGTCAGGAAGTCGACGGTGAAGGACTTCTGCAAGAGTGCGTCACCCTTGTATTTTTCATTGGAGAGGATAGCCTTTACCGTTCCGGCATGCCATTTCTGCTTGCCACTTGGCGATGGAATATTCTCCTCCGTGAGCTTAGTGGCAATTCCGTAAGGTGTTGTGCCTTCCATAAACATCCGGTAGATCCGTTTTACAAGTTTGGCCTGTTCTTCATTGACTACCAGCTCGCCGTTAGGCCCTCGGTCGTATCCGAGGAAGCGTTTGAACGGCACGGTCACCTTTCCGTCGGCGAACCGTTTCCTCTGGCCCCAGGTGCAGTTCTCGGAAATGCTGCGGGATTCTTCCTGCGCGAGGCTTGACATGATTGTGATCAGAAGTTCTCCCTTACCGTCGAAGGTCCAGATATTCTCCTTCTCGAAATAACATTCGACGCTGTGCTCCTTCAGCTCACGGATGGTCGTAAGGCTGTCTACCGTGTTTCTTGCGAAGCGGCTGACGGACTTCGTGACGATCAGGTCGATCTTTCCGGCAAGGGCATCATCGATCATGGTGCGGAAGCCGATTCTCTTTTTCGTTCCGGTGCCGGAAATTCCCTCGTCTGTATAGACCTTGACGAATTCCCAGTCACTTCTCGATTTGATGTATTTCGTGTAGTAGTCGATCTGAGCTTCGTAGCTTGTGAACTGCTCATCATGATCGGTGGATACACGGGCATAGGCTGCGACACGGCGTTTCTTGTTCTCGCCAATCGGAGTGGCGGTAATAGGCGTCAGCGTCGCCGGGATGGTTTTTACTTTCCGCTGCTGTTCCAAAATTTCTCACTCCTTATCTGTTTCATCTTCCTGCTCATCTGAGCCTTATATTCCGGAGTCCATCTTTCCTTCATGAGCTGCCGCATGTGTTCTCTAGATTCTTCGCTGCGAGGCGTGAAGGTCTTTTCCGGAGGAGCGTATTGCGTAGTTTCGACCCGTCCGTCTTTAAAGTGAATTTCCAGAAGATCTTTGTCTTTCACATAGATCACCGGAATCTGATTTTTGAAAAGATCCGCATCATATTCAGGAATTCCCATGACCTCGGCGATCTGCTTCTTCAGGACGTCCTCGCGTAATCCAATAGTTATGCAGCCTTTACCATGAGCTGAGCAGCGCCAGTAGTGCATTTTCGGCTTGTTCGGATTGGAAGCAGGCTGCGTGCAACGACGGAAATTACAGCCGCATGCAGTGCATTTGATTCTTCCGGATAGCTCTGTTGTGCCTTTGGCGTAGGGATGCTCACGGCGCTTCTTTGAAGTCTCAGCCCGATATTCAGCTGTCCAACAGTCCTGATGGCCGGTATTCGGAGCAGGACGGGTGATCTTCGTTCCATCTTTTAAGAAGAATTGGAGCGTGTATTTCTCCGGCACTTCGATATGGTCAACCTTTTCAAGAAATACAGCCTCGTTAAATTCGGAAAGCCCAAGCACTTCACAGCAGGCTTTCTCGAGCGCCTTCTGGCTGATTGTGCCACCGACCGGGCACTTCTTATCGGGTTTCTGTTTTTTCTTCTTGCTGCCGCAATTCCAGTATTCCTGAGGGTGACCGTTCTTGTTGCGATGGTTGTGCATGTAGCTGAATCCACAGTATGGGCATTTTATTTTTCCAGTGAAGCAGCAGGTGTTCAAGCTCTTGTTCGCCAGAGCTCCGAGTTCCCGTCGCCGTTCCATCTCGTCCTGCACATATTTCCATGTGTCGTAGTCGATGATGGCTTCATGCGTGTTTTCAATGTAATACTGTGGAAGCTGTCCTTTGTTTTTTCGGCGTTTTTTCGTGATTGGATCCTCTACGAATTCCTTCTGCAGAAGAGTGTTACCTGTATAGGTAATATTGTTAAGGATGTGCTTTAGCTGGGAGTCTCGCATGACGTTTCCGTTCACGGAACGAATACCTTCCGCTTCAAGCTCGCGTTCTGTTTCAAGTCGGGACTTTCCGTCAAGAAAATTCTGAAAAATGCGTTTGACTACTGCGGCTTCTTCCGGGACAATCTCCAGATGATTTCCCACCCATTTATATCCGAGAATGGGCGGCTTTGCAGTCGGGATGCCTTGTTCCATCCGCTTTTTCACGCTCCACTTTTCATTCTCAGATATGGAACGCGACTCTTCCTGCGCGAAGGAAGCGAGCAGCGTGAGCATCAGTTCTCCGTCATCACTGAGGGAGCGGATGTTTTCCTTTTCAAACCGGACTTCCACGCCAATGTCTTTCAGGTGCCGGACCGTTTTCAGAAGGTCAACGGTGTTTCTCGCGAACCGACTGATGCTTTTCGTCAGCACAATGTCGATCTTTCCGGCGTCACAGTCTGCAATAAGACGCATGAACTCCGGGCGCTTTTCCGCCTTTGTCCCGCTGATGCCCTCGTCGGCGTAGATCCCGGCGAACTCCCACTGTGGATTGCTCTGGATCAGTTCGCTGTAACGGGATATCTGCGCCGAGAGGGAATGGTGCAGCCGTTCTGTTTCCATGGATACACGGCAGTAGGCAGCGACCTTTTTCCGCTCCGGCAGGACCGGTTTCATCTTTTTGATTTCTGTAATTTTCTTCATGAAATCAGCTCCTTTCCGTGTCTATTCATCACTCAGACCCGCCGATGGTATCAAGCGTTATCTGAGAATAAAGTGCCGAAAACAGGGCGGTATTTGCGGAGCAGGATTGTATCAATTTCGTCGTATTCCTTCCGGGTGATGATGCCGGATTTCAGCATGGATTTTGCTGCCGACAGGCTCGCTTGGTAGTGGCGCTCGGCTTCGCATTTTTCTTTATTCACTGGTCAGCGCCTCCTTTGAATCTCGCTTTGATGTAGCATGCGTGAGAGCAGTATTTCCGGTGTGCGTTGCCATAGGCGGAAAAGGGTCTGCCGCAGCATGCGCAGGTGAAGTCATATACCGCTTTCCGATGCACCTGGTCCAGATGGCTGTTCCACCATTCCTGACGGCAGGAGCCTGAGCAGAAGCGGATATGTTTTCTTCCCGGAATCTGCCGGACAGGCTTTCCGCAGTTCGGGCAGAACTCAGCGGGTTCTTCAGCGGTTTTCTGCGCCGGGACACGCTTTCCGGCGAGGCCGTTTCTGCGGCAGTAAGACTTGACGGTATTCTTGGAAAGGGAGAGGGCTTCGGCAATCGCGTCATAGCTCATTCCCTGTTCTCTCATACGGAAGATACGGGTTTTCTGTTCATCGGTCATGGATGAGCACCTCCTTCATGTCTTCCGTCCTCAAAAAGACGGGCAAAACGCACCCCTTCGGATTAAAAAGTGCGTCTGCCCGTCAGAAACGTCAGTCTTTCTTATAAAATTCGCATTCGTAGCCGTCCGCACGGAGCAGAAGGCCGGGTGCCCACGGAGGAGTTCTGCCCATCTGCTCGCAGACCGCGTCGACGGATACGTCCATGCCGCATTCGATGATCAGCTCATCGTGCACATGAGCGCAGATAAAGCAGTGGGAGAGCGTCCGCATGGCGTAGCAGAGAATGTCGCGGCTGATCGCCTGGGTAATGTTCTCCACGATCTTCGGACCGTATGATTCGATGCGTTCCCACTTCTTCGTGGATCCAATTCCCATGTATGTGATGGATTCGCCGCCATACTGATTCGGCTGGATCATCGGCTTCACGTAGGCCAGATCTCTGCCGGAAGGAAGATGGATAAAGAGCATCTGGCTTTTGTAGAAGAACCGGATTCCTCTGACTTCCCGGGTTCCCTTTGTCCGGATAACCTCCTTCACAGCACGGTCGACGTCCCACCAGAACTTTGTAATATGCGGATTGGCGGCACGCCATGCGTCCACAATCGGCTGAAGTTCCTCTTCCTGCAGTCCCATGTCGAGCGCTCCCATCGCCTTCAGAGCGCCGACGGAGCCGCCATAGCCGCAGGCGAGAACCGCGATCTTACCTTTCTGCCGGAGCTCACCGTTGATGCCGTGTTTGACGACCGGCTTATGGAACATCGCTGATGCCGTAGCACAATAGATATCTTCTCCTCTGGCAAAGGAGTCCATCGTATGCTGTTCACCAGAGAGATAAGCCAGGACTCTTGCCTCGATGGAAGAGAAGTCGCTGACGATGAATTTCATGCCAGGACGGGGAATAAAAGCAGTCCGGATCAGCTCGGACAGAACGTTCGGAACGGAATCATAGAGAAGATCAAGAGAGTCATAGTCACCGTTTTTTACGAGGGCTCTTGCCTCCGCCAGATCCGGCATGTGGTTCTGAGGAAGGTTCTGTAACTGAATCAGCCGCCCGGAAAATCGTCCGCTGCGGTTTGCCCCATAGAACTGGAACATTCCTCTTGCTCTGTGGTCCCGGCAGGCAGCGTTCTGCATGGCCTGATACTTCTTTACAGAGGATTTGGCAATCTGCTGACGGAGCTTTAACACTTCCTTCAGATCATCCGGAGCAGTTTCCAGAAGGGATGCCACAGCCTTCTTGCCAAGGGTATCTGTCTTAAGGCCGTGGGCACTCAGCCAGTCCTTCATCTGCACGACAGAGTTCGGATTGGAAAGACCGGTCAGCTTCTTGAGCTTCTCGGTAAGAGAGGCTCTTGACCGGCTGTCAATTGCAATGGCCTGTTCTGCCATCTCAAGGTCTACAAGAATGCCTCGGTCATTAATCTCCTGATCGATGTGGTATTCCTCCCAGACCGATTCCGGGACAGGGAAGTTACGCAGGTGCTTTTTGATGGACATTTCCACCTCGACATCGCGGCGGTTGTATTTCTTAAAGACCTCCCATTTATCCGGTGCGTCAGAGGGGAGATTCCTTGTTCTGCCGCCGTTCGCCTTTGTCGGCTTGCACGGAGTGCAGAAGTAGCGGAGGAGTTCCTTGCCTTCTGCCATTTTCTGTTCTTCGAGATCTAATGCCTCGCCGACGCCTTTCAGAGAGAGGGGAAGGCCAAGATAGGCAGACCAGATCATGGAACAGCGCCAGGATGCCGGGTCGAGGTAATTTCGGACGCTGTCTTCCGGAATACTGTAGGTGACAAAGCGCTCCGGGTAATATTTTCTAAGATATGCGGAAAGACAGATCCGCTCAAAGCTTGCATTAAATGCCCACTTTGTTACCGTTTCGTCTGTTAGTGCATCCAGAACATCTTCAGGAACAGTATCGCCGGCAGTCAGATCCAGGACGGTTACCGGATCATTGTCTCTGGCGAATCCGAAGAGAAGAATCTCAAAGGCCGGACTTTCCGTGTACCGGTACACACCAGACTTGTTCAGATCGACGTCTGAGAATGTTTCGAGATCGATACTAAGTGATTTCATAATGTGTCTCCATAAAAAAATAAGCGGCGGGAATTCTGCCTCCCGCCGCCGTTACATGTTGCCGTTATTCAGTTGTCAGTGCTTCAGATCTTCGAGAGCAGCCATGCGTCTTTCGTGGTATTCCTTGTCCCACTGCTGTTTTTCCGCTGCGAATTCCTTGTCACGCTCTGCAGCGGCTGCCTCGTTTTTCATCTTCTGGTCGTGCAGTTCCTTCTCAAACGCATCGTCGCGCTTTGTATTCCGGATGGAAATCACGACCATAGTGATCGTGAGTCCCAGTCCGCCGAGCCCGAAGAGGGCGTAGATGATGTAGAGAACTGTATCAAGAATGTCTTTCATATCGTTGCCTTTCTGCTATTAGCCAAGAAAATCATCATCGCCGTTGTTGTCGGAGAAGTCGGAGAAATCATCAGCTGCGCTGCTGTGAGCACCCAGAGGCTCGCCGTCTCTGATCTTCTGGATATTTCCAAGACCACAGGCCACGCCCTTGTTTCCGTTGGAGTTGAAAGCGTAGAAAGTGACAGATACCCTTGCATAGCAGCCGCTGTAAACTTCGCTGCGATCAAGAATCGGCTGAACATGAGCATCAACGATCTGGGGCGGAGTGGTGCTGTTGGCATTGACGAAGAAGCTGTCCTTGTAGGCCTCGTCATCACGCTCAATATCACCGTCGCGGAGAGGGAGCTTGATCGCAGCCTTGTTCGGCTTCTTGCCGCCGAACTTGCTGATGCCGTCCTCGATAGCGGCATCGACTGCCTTGTTGATGGCGTCAATCGTCTTCTTGTCGGACTTCGGGATGATCAGCGAAACGCTGTACTTTTCCTTGCCGCCGTTGATGGACTTCGGTTCCCATACATTTGCATAAGAGAGTCTTACGATACCGGTTACGACTTTTGTAGAATGATTGTTAATAGGCATAATTAAATTTCCTCCTTGAATTCGTTATGAACATCATCTGCCATTATTTCCGGTCGCCCGTCCGATCTCGGTACGAGCGTCGGTTTGCCCGGCGGCTTCATCACAAGTCCGCCAAGGACTTCATGGAACGTTTTCTTACCCATCAGGCGTTCCATTTCCGTGATGGGGATGAGGCTTCTCCTGTAAATGTCGGTATAGCCGGCATTCTTCGCGGCCTCTGATACAGCCTGCTCATCTGTGTACTTTCTCTTTGAGCGTCCCTCGACAAGTTTGTAGGTTTTCCACTTCTTCCCATGTTCGGCAGCTTCATCTGTGGCATACTGCATCAGATCTTCAGCCCATTTCATCAGTGGATCGAGATCGGGAAGGATCTCATCAATCTCTTCATCCGAGAGGAGGGGTGGCTTCTGGAATTCGTACTTTGCGAGAGCGAGCTGCTTTTCGGCTCTTGCACGGCACTTGACTGCTGCTTTGCAAAAGCGGCACCAGTCGCCGGAGCAGTAATCGCCGAGTCCTTCATTGGCCAGAGCAACTTTAGGTTTTAAGACTTCATCTGCCCATTCCCTGAGGTGTGATACCGTGGTGTTCCAGGTCGAAATATTGTCTCGTCTCGGCTGGAAGATGGTCAGCGATACTTCCTCGAAGTTGTACAGATCTCCGAAGAGATCCAGTGCGCCGAGTGCATAGAGCATCATCTGCGGGTTTTCTTCTGACTCCACGAGCACTCCCTGACCGTACTTCAGATCAATGACATGCATCTTGTTATCGGAAACAATGATGCAGTCGCTGGTCCCAAAGCCATGCGGAATGTAAGCTGAAAGGTCAAGTTCGATCTCCGTGTAAGCCTGAGCATCACTGCAGGTCTGTCTTTCCTTGCCAAGCTGCTCCATGACAAAGTCGCGGTAATCGTCAGTGCATTCCTCCATCTCGTCTGTGTTGTAATCAGACACCGGACGTTTGCTGCGACGCTTGAGAGCTCGCTTTACTTTGTGGTCAGCAAGGGCATGAGCGGCAGTTCCTTCCGCTGAAGCAGGAGAGCTGGTATCACTGAAGGACTTCTCGAGCAGTGCGGAAGGCGTACAGTGAAGCCACCTGTGTGCACTGGAAGGAGAGAGCATTGCGTGATTAACCGGCATTCCCGATCACCTCAGCTTTCTTCAGCATTTCCCTGTAGTGCGAGGGATCGACCGCGCTGAGCTTCTCTGCACCGAATGAGTGGATGAGATCGCGGACCTGGCTTCCATAGCCTTCGCTGCTCTTTGCAGAGAGAACCGTGCGAACTTCCTCGAGTGTCACCGGCTTTTCATCCGGTACGTTTTCTGCAGACGGGGCCGTTTCCGCTTTAGGATCGGCGGGGCTTTCTACACCTGTGAGCTTTTCAATGTGGTCGGCTGTTCTGCGGAAATCTTCTGCGATTGCCTTAAGCAGTTCTTCCTGAGTCATTTGTTTCGCCTCCTTTCATTTCATGGATTTCTACTGACTGGACGCTCTGACCAGGAGAGAGGATTAGTACTTCCGTGTTTTCCCCGAAGAGAGCTGTGAGGAGTTTCATCGGAAGGTGGCGGACACCGCCGCTTACTACCTTTGTCCTGCGTCCGGAGCTGTCCGTGACGTTGATGCGGATTCTGTGTCTGAGTTTCATGTCATCACCTCGATTCTTTGTTGTTCTCCCTTCATGTCTTCCGTCCTCGAAAGGAGGGGAGAAACGCACCCCTGAATGAGAAAAAATAAAAAAAAGCCTGCGGGCATTCGAAGAGGATACCTTCAGGCAAGGAACAGATATTTATTGAACGGTATAGATCAGAGTGGTATAGAATCAGATTAGAGAACAACAAATCGGAGTTTGTATTTAGTAAAATGCAGACAACACCACGGATCGGCTTTTGGTTGGACAATTCCAACCAAACACCACAGCAGACAGCAGAAAACATTCTGAACGCTAGGAAGCCGGTATGATTGTTACATATAAGGGGAAGAAAAATTTCTTTTAGGTACTTGCTTTCCTAAAACTGATGTGATACAATGATTTAATCCAGAAAAGGAGTAAAAAATATGCGGCAAGGTATTCTTAAATAAAACTATAATCAAATAGTGGGAACAAAGGATTATGATAGCTCCTTTTGTAGCGGCTTAGTTTTTTGTACCCAATTTAAGAATACTTTTGCCTTATCAATTTTGACATATCCCCAAAAACAGCAATCACAAACAGGTGTATGCTGTATATGTGTATGTCCGCAACTTATAATCCCCAGTGGTAAAAGTATTTTACTGCTGGGGATTTTTATGCCCTTTGGGGCTGTAAAGGGAGGACAATCACATGAAAATAATCAATATTGGAATTCTTGCCCATGTAGACGCTGGAAAGACGACCTTGACGGAGAGCCTGCTATATGCCAGCGGAGCCATTTCAGAACCGGGGAGCGTCGAAAAAGGGACAACGAGGACGGACACCATGTTTTTGGAGCGGCAGCGTGGGATTACCATTCAAGCGGCAGTCACTTCCTTCCAGTGGCACAGATGTAAAGTTAACATTGTGGATACGCCCGGCCACATGGATTTTTTGGCGGAGGTGTACCGCTCTTTGGCTGTTTTAGATGGGGCCATCTTGGTGATCTCCGCTAAAGATGGCGTGCAGGCCCAGACCCGTATTCTGTTCCATGCCCTGCGGAAAATGAACATTCCCACCGTTATCTTTATCAACAAGATCGACCAGGCTGGCGTTGATTTGCAGAGCGTGGTTCAGTCTGTTCGGGATAAGCTCTCCGCCGATATTATCATCAAGCAGACGGTGTCGCTGTCCCCGGAAATAGTCCTGGAGGAAAATACCGACATAGAAGCATGGGATGCGGTCATCGAAAATAACGATGAATTATTGGAAAAGTATATCGCAGGAGAACCAATCAGCCGGGAAAAACTTGCGCGGGAGGAACAGCAGCGGGTTCAAGACGCCTCCCTGTTCCCGGTCTATTATGGCAGCGCCAAAAAGGGCCTTGGCATTCAACCGTTGATGGATGCGGTGACAGGGCTGTTCCAACCGATTGGGGAACAGGGGAGCGCCGCCCTATGCGGCAGCGTTTTCAAGGTGGAGTATACAGATTGCGGCCAGCGGCGTGTCTATCTACGGCTATACAGCGGAACGCTGCGCCTGCGGGATACGGTGGCCCTGGCCGGGAGAGAAAAGCTGAAAATCACAGAGATGCGTATTCCATCCAAAGGGGAAATTGTTCGGACAGACACCGCTTATCCGGGTGAAATTGTTATCCTTCCCAGCGACAGCGTGAGGTTAAACGATGTATTAGGGGACCCAACCCGGCTCCCTCGTAAAAGGTGGCGTGAGGACCCCCTCCCCATGCTGCGGACGTCGATTGCGCCGAAAACGGCAGCGCAAAGAGAACGGCTGCTGGACGCTCTTACGCAACTTGCGGATACTGACCCGCTTTTGCGCTACGAGGTGGATTCCATCACCCATGAGATCATTCTTTCTTTTTTGGGCCGGGTGCAGTTGGAGGTTGTTTCCGCTTTGCTGTCGGAAAAATACAAGATTGAAACAGTGGTAAAGGAACCCACCGTCATTTATATGGAGCGGCCGCTCAAAGCAGCCAGCCACACCATCCATATCGAGGTGCCGCCCAACCCGTTTTGGGCATCTATCGGACTGTCTGTTACACCACTCCCGCTTGGCTCCGGCGTACAATACGAGAGCCGGGTTTCGCTGGGATACTTGAACCAGAGTTTTCAAAACGCTGTCAGGGATGGTATCCGTTACGGGCTGGAGCAGGGCTTGTTCGGCTGGAACGTAACGGACTGTAAGATTTGCTTTGAATACGGGCTTTATTACAGTCCAGTCAGCACGCCGGCGGACTTCCGCTCATTGGCCCCGATTGTATTGGAACAGGCATTGAAGGAATCGGGGACGCAGCTGCTGGAACCTTATCTCTCCTTCACCCTCTATGCGCCCCAGGAATACCTTTCCAGGGCTTATCATGATGCACCGAAATACTGTGCCACCATCGAAACGGCCCAGGTAAAAAAGGATGAAGTTGTCTTTACTGGCGAGATTCCCGCCCGCTGTATACAGGCATACCGTACTGATCTGGCCTCTTACACCAACGGGCGGAGCGTATGCCTTACAGAGCTGAAAGGATATCAGGCCGCTGTCGGTCAGCCGGTCATCCAGCCCCGCCGTCCAAACAGCCGCCTGGACAAGGTGCGCCATATGTTTCAGAAGGTAATGTAAAGATACATAATCGTCAAGACGGCAACAATCAGAAGTTATGGAGGGTAACAATGGAATATAGTAAGGAAGATTTAATGGAAGCAAAAAAGCAAATTTGGGGAGTGGGAGAGAACATGGGAACAGAGGAAAGTAAAAAAATCTGGGAGGAGAACGCACAATTTTGGGATAATGCAATGGGTGACGAATCTAATGAATTTCACAGAGAGGTAGTGCGTCCCAAAGTAACGGAACTTCTATCTCCTAATCCTGCGGATTACATTTTGGATATTGCGTGTGGCAATGGAAATTATTCTTCGTATCTTGCACAAAGAGGCGCTTCGGTTGTCGCTTTTGATTACAGCAAAAAAATGATAGAATTGGCTAAAAGACGGCAATCACAATATGCAAAACAAATTGAATTTTGTGTGGCGGATGCGACCGATAGAAAAAGTATTCAGCATCCGGGCAATCTTGGTGGGGCCGTTCCCGGCAAGGCACAGACTGAATATCTGCTTTACAACAGGTGCGGCCTCCGGGTCAACAACGAAGTGTCCGTCCGGGCCTTTCAGATAGCCATAGACCGGCTGGCTGGTGATGGGTTTTCCGCTCATGCCTTTAGCCCGGAAAACCGCTTTGATTTTCTTGCTCGTGTCCCTCACCATCCATTCATTAAATAAATTCCGCAAGGCGCTCATGTCGTTGTCGCCCTGGGCGCTGTCCACGCCGTCATTGATGGCGATAAAGCGGACGCCTTTCTTTGGGAAGGTAATTTCTGTAAATAGGCCCACTTGCAGATAATTCCGTCCCAGGCGTGAGAGGTCTTTCGTCACGACCGTCTTGACCGCGCCGCTCTCCACAGCGTCCATCATCTCGGTGAAGCCGGGCCGCTGGAGTTTCACAAAACAACCCACTGATTCGTAAAGGAGAATGTAACTTCATGTTTGCTAAAAATTCAAAGGCATATTCTGTCTACCTGCTGTTCCGATTTGTCTGTTCCCTGGCGGTTTCTATGTCCACAGTGCTTTCCAACGTGTACCTCCTGGAGGTGGTGCAGCTGGATGCTTTCCAGCTTGTCCTGGTAGGGACGGTTCTGGAGACCTCCTGCTTTCTGTTCGAGATGCCCACCGGTGTGGTGGCGGATTTGTATAGCCGTCGGCGCTCGGTGCTGATTGGAATGTTCCTCTACGGCCTGGGCTTTCTGATGGAGGGTGCGCTACCGTGGTTCGCGCCGGTTCTGCTGGCCCAGGTTGTCTGGGGTTGCGGTGATACCTTCATCACCGGCGCTCTGGAGGCGTGGATTGCCTCGGAGGAAGAGGACAAACCCATAGACAAGGTGTTCCTGCGGGGCAGTCAAATGGGGCAAATCGGCGGCGTTCTGGGCGTGGTGCTGGGCACACTGCTGGGAAACATAAACCTGCAAATGCCTATCATCTTGGGGGGCAGTTTGTGCTTGTTGTTGGGGCTGGTGATGGTTCGCATCATGCCAGAAACCAACTTCTCCCCTGCTATTGAGGAACGGCAGGGCTTGCTTAAAGACTTTGTCTGCCTGTTCAAGCTCAACCTGGGCTTTGTGAAAGGCGAACCTGTGTTGCTGGCGCTCTTAGCAATCACACTATGCGGGGGACTTGCCAGTGAAGGCTTTGACCGGCTCTCCACCGCTCATTTTCTGGATGACACGGTAATACCCGTTATCGGGCCGCTGAACAGCGTCACTTGGTTCGGTGTTATCAGTCTTATCGGCAGCGGCTTAGGTATTCTGGCTTCTCAGTTGCTCATCGCCCGCATGGAGAAAAAAGGGACTGTCAGCCGAACCAGTGTGGTCATGTCCACCAGCGCCGGGTATATCCTGTGCCTGGTTCTCTTCGCGGTGGGGCGGAGCTTTTGGTTCATGTTGTTGATGTTCCTGCTGGCGGGGCTTATGCGCACCATCAAGGAGCCTGTGCTGGCCGCCTGGATGAACGACCATGTGGATGAGAAAATGCGCGCCACAGTCTTTTCCACCAGCGGACAGCTGGACTCTTTCGGGCAGATCATCGGCGGGCCTATTGTGGGGCTGGTAGCCCAGCAGGTGTCCATACCCTGGGGGCTGGTCTGTACCGCTTTCCTGCTGTTGCCCGCGCTGTTCTTAGTGCCGGTGGCGGGAAAGAAGCGGGATTGATATGGCATAGTTAAGTTTACTGACGAGCGGGAGATTACTTCCGCTCGTCTTCATTTAGTAGCGCAAAATTTGAGGACTCTTTATTTCCTTATTCGGTATAGCGGAGGCGGCTGTCAATTCGACATAATTTTCTTGTGATACTTTACCGTACATGAGCATTAGGAATAGGAATGTATCTTTGTGTGGTAGTTGTTACTTGCACAGGTATTATTGTTTCAAAAATCAGTTCCAAGCCAAATGAAGATACTCCTGAAGAAAAAGAAGAATGACCAATTCCAGTTTGTAGAGAAAAAAATAAGGCCAGAGGATAGCTCATAAGAGTCGTCTTCTGGCCATTTCTTACTTTACGCGGATTTTCCATCCAACCTGGATCAGGTTCACATTTCGGATCAGCGTAGGATTGAGCTTCTGGATTGTGCCGACAGATGTGCCGTACTTCCTTGCAATGGCAGAGAGCGTATCACCGGAACGCACGGTGTAATAGATCACCTGCGGCTGGCTATGGGCCCCCATCAGCTCATTTACTCTGGTCTGAACAGCGTCATAGCTGTATCCAGCGGCAGCAAGACGGTTCTTCCTGTCGTCTCCGTTTCCCCATGAACCGCTCAGAACTTCATGCGCGATTTCATCCACGCTCTTTCTTGCCGGCGCTGGTGCCGGAGTGGGAGCAGGAGCCTGCTGCTTTGCAAACCCGTTGAATCCACCGGTCTTAATAGTGGACGGATAGTCGATGTAGGAAATATCCATATCGACGTTTCCGCTGATGCCGTTTACTGAGCCGGTGGAAGAATACTGCCAGATCCCGTAAGCCCCGCAATAGGTACATTTGGAAGCATACTGAGCGACCCAATGTGTGAATGGCGTGAGCTTGGAATCATCCAGTCTCTCACGGAAGCCGGAATCGGTGGAGCTGTAAATCCCTGCAAAATATCCAGCCGCTTCCAGTGCTCGGCAGAATGCAATCGTAGCTTCCGTAGCGCCTGCCTTGGCAGAAGGAGCAGTGGCTTCCAGATCAATAAAGACAGGATATTCGAGCTGCTTTCCCTTGAGCTGTGCAAGGAAGCGTTCTGCATCTGCCTTTCCGTCTGCTGCGGAAGTGCAGCCAGGCCCGACAAAATAATATGCTCCGACAGCGATTCCATTTGCCTTGGCGTTTCTATAGTTTTCTTCCCATCTGGGATCTGTATAGAATCCAGCATCGGATCCACCAGACTTGATAATCGCAAACTGAATACCGGACGCTTTTACTTTTGCCCAGTCAATGGCTCCCTGCCAGTGACTGACGTCAATTCCTCTGACTTCCATAATGTTATTCCTCCTTCATAAAGAAAGCCCTCCGGTAATGAGCCGGAGAGCTTCAAAGCGTTTGTCCCATTTACGGAAGGGACAGCCGGGATGTGAGGATCACCTCCTCTCACTGATTGGTCTTTGTCAGCTGCTTGTAGATCTGGTTCACACCAGTCGCTGCAAGACCAGACACGATGCCGACTGCGAGGGCGTTGATGATATCCTTGGCTGGGAAGTCCGGCATGAGATACAGCCCGGCGATTCCGAGCACGGCACCGACGCAACCGCAGATCACCGGGATCAGCTCATCCTTCACGGAGCCAGCCGCCTTGCAGCCGATACCGACGAGATAGGCGATCACCGTGATTGCTGCCACACTAGCGATTCCAAAGTCCATAGCTTCATTCCTCCTTTTCTTTACTGTCTGCCGAGAGGGGCAGTTCCTGACACTTTTTGTACAGGGTTTCTCCGGTTCCGTTGCCGCCAAGTGCCTTGTATGGTTTGTACAGGTACTCAAGATTGCTCCGATCTTCCGGAGTGCAGTATCCTCGAGCAATAAAAAAGCTGCAGGCCTGATAAATCCGGTCGTGCAGCAGTGCCATCATTCCTTCTCTGATCTGTTCGTTTTCCTGTTTTCTTCGCAGAAGTGCTCGCCAAAGCCATGTGATGATGGCGATGACCAGAGCGAACAACTCCTGAATCCAATACTTCAAAATGAAGTCTATCAACGGTATCACCTCCTTCATGACACATGCTTTGCAATGTCATAGACTTCTGTTGCAGCCGTAAACTTGCCGGTCGATTCACCGGTCCGATAAAAAGAGACGCATTCTCCTTCGTTTACGGAGAAGGTCGTGCCAAAGAAAGAAAACGTGCCATCCGAGGTCGATTTCTTCTCCATCCGAATCATGGCATCACCATTTTCAAAAAGATAAAGCTCCCAGATCTGATTCACAGAGGAACTGCCACTGTAGTATTGATATCCTTCCCATCGAATCTTGTAGCAGGTGATGCCGATATCAGTCAGCTTGTAGTTCCCGTGTGAGAGGAGATGCGCCTTGGCGTCTTTTCGGTTTACCTTGACCTCTTCTGAACCGGAACCAGTGACTCCGATCCACGAGTTCGTGCTGACGTAGAACGTGGTGTAAGTCTTACCAGCCAGCGGCCACGAGAAGTTTTCGTTCCCGACGGTATAGGTCTGATCATCTACATCACTCTTCAAGATGTAGGAAAGGCCATCTACATCAGCGAGGACATCGGTTAAGCTGATGCTTTTCAGAACCTCGTCAGCCCCGGAGTGATGCTTTGAAATATCGTATTTCTCAGTTACGATATCAAACTTCGTTCCATAGTAATCTTTCCGGTAAAACGAGACATATCCACCAGCGCCGGGATTCGTGAAGCTATTCCCGTTGATCTGGTATGATCCGCTGCCGTTTGTGCCGAGTGATGCAATCCGGATATAAAAATCGCCGTTGCCAAGGAAATACAGGTCCCACATTCCACGGTTGGATTCGTTCTGGCTATAGGGCATGTAGCCGTCCCATGTGATTCTCGTGGATGAAATGGCATCATCTACAGGGACCTCCTGAAGGCTGATTGTTTTGTAGCCGTTATCTCTCTGGTTGATACCGAGCGTACAGCCGCCGGCATTAAATAGGCAGTTACCGGTAACTGAGCAGGAAGTGTACAGCGATCTTGCCTTTGAAAGCGTCGCCTGTAGATTCGGAAACTGAATGATACCGAATTTTGAAGTGGTAATGCTGCAGGTTCCCTCATCGGAATAGGTATTGGTTATGGTATTTCTGCCCAGATCGGTGTTATCAAAAAGATCCAGCGTATTGATGATCGGGAGCTTTCGCCGGATGGAGTTTCCGTTGTGGTTCAGATATCCATCGCTGTTTATGCGGATAGAAAATTCCTCTCCTTTTTTCACCTGGCTGGTATCGATTGTGAGTTTTAACATCAGCCGGTTCACATAGGAAACCGCCGATACCACAGAGCAGTCGATATCTTTCAGCTCAATATCCGGTGACAGGATGGTATCGGAGAGGAGCCAGACAGTGCTGATGTCGTGCGGAAACTCAGAAATCACAGTCTCTTTGGAATCCGTAATGAATACGTAGTTCTTACCACCGGCGCCTTCCGAGCCATCCGTCGGGAGAGTAAGAATAGCAGCCGGCATTTCTGACACCTTATATTTTCTGGTCTCACCGTTCTTTTCCCGGATGGCATCGGCGATGAGCTGTATGTTTTCTTCGGTATATAGCTTCTTCATTAATATTCCCCTATGTCTCCGTCTTCGAGCTTTGCGTTGAGAGCAGCAAGCGCATCGTCGATTTCCTTCTTCGAGTAAGTATCAGCAAGCCTTATCTTCAAATCATCCAGATCATCCTTGGAATAATAGGGCTCCTCATAAGTGCTTTCTTTTCCAGTGATGGAAAGCCGGATCACGTTGCTGTCCTTGGAGCAGTACTGGCCTTCATCCGGAAATCCGATGCAGAAACAGTCATAGGTTCCCGAGACAATCGGAGGATCCACGGCAAATGTCAGATCATAGCTGATATGATCCACGGAGAAAGCGCCGTCCATCATCACAAGACGATAGCAGCGATATTCCGTCTTTTCCGGAGGCGTGATTGTGAAAGTAATCGTGCCATCACTGTTCTGGACAGCAGAAAGTTTTGGAGCATCGGTCTTTTCATTTTTGGGATTTACAGGCGCGACAATTCTTGAGATGTCACGAAAAGCGATCTTATAAAAGGCAATGGCTCCAACATCCGGAAACGTCTTCACGCCAAGCCTCTCCAGACGGTTTCCTGCAATTCTCTGTCCCGGAGTATTCCACTGCACTTCGTCGTAGTCTGTATAGGACCACGATTTGTTTTCTTCATCGTAGATTCCGATTGCGTGAGTGTTTTTATCCTCTTCGGTCATAGAGAAGGGGAGAACATAGTACTGGACCAGCTCTCCGTCAGTAGCCTCATGAATGATGGATAGCTGCCGGACAAACTTCGGAGATGGGTTCTTGTCATACGCTGTCAGATTGATCGTCTTATCAAAGGTAAGTGCCATGAACACATCTCCTCCTTTCTGTCAGACTGTAATTTCAAGAGTCGCTGAGTAATCGATGACTGTTTCTCCTGTCTTGAACGGGCGATCCATCGTAACATTCATTGTGATCGCAGCTCCGCTTGCCGGAGCCTCCTTGAAGTGAATGTATCCGTCCTGAACCTTGCCAAGGAAAGGAACCGCTGCCGGATCTGCACTGAAATCCACCGTCGATGTATCTGCTGTGGTTTCCAGTTTCCAGTAACGTCCCGTCGCATCGAAGTCCTTTTCCAGAACCATGTTTGCGGCCTTTGCTTCTGAGAAAACTTCTGTATAAGTCTCTCCGTCGGTAGAAACACTTAACGTGAAAGTTGCCGCCGTAAAGGAAGCGGGGAGTCTAAACTTATTGAGTTCATAAGAATCACCCAGATCAAAGATCACTGGGTTGCCCTTATAGATCCGGGAGACAAATTCCGAATCCTTGTAATTGGAATACCAGCCATTGGTGTTTCCGAAATCCGTCGGATAGTTGGAAGGCCACTTGTAGAGGGGCCTTGTGAAGAGGCCGACTCCGGACCGGTTTTTCTCCCGGTTGCCGCCGGACGCTTTGGCTCTTGCAAAAGGTGTCAGCTCCTGCAGCATTTCATGGCTGTTGTCATTGATAACCGTGTAATCTACGCCACGAGTTAGAGTATTGCCACCCACGGTAATAGAATCCGTGTCCTTCACAAAATAACTGAACGGGCAGAGAAAATCTTTCGTTGTTCCGTCGCCGGTACCCACCGGATATCCGGTGATCGTATAATTCGGCACAAGCTCGGAATTGGGAAGTTCTGCATAGCAGACGCCACCGATCAAGATGGTATTGAAGTACACCGGATAATCAAGCAGTGTTGCAGGCGCACGGAAGTCAAACTTAGCTGTCCGTTTGCTGTCTGCATAGGAATTGCTGCTCTGCGCTTTTCCGTAGCCGTAGCAGGAGTTCGTGCAATAGTAGCTGCCATAACTCGTGCCGATGTACGAATAGGTGCTTGTCATTTCGCCGTCGCCGATAGCCGCATTGCTGTTCGTGCAGAGCTCCAGAAACAGCGATCCAAGATCGCCCCAGCCTCTTTCTGTTTTCTGTCCCTCGTCATCCTTTGCTTTTTTCATGTAAAGCTGAGTGTGGCGGACAGGCACTGCGATCCAAGGACTGGATGCAGAGAGTGTCATGGTAATTCTGGCAGTTACGATCACGCGGGTGAGATCATCCTTTTCAATCGTGATCGGGTTGCTTTCGGCGTCCTTGATGAGAGCATGGGTGACAACCGTTGAGCTTACCAGAACGCCAAGCTCCGTGATGGTTCCGACATGGTCAGTATCCGGAGGAACTTCGCCGACCAGCGTATGGATGGCAGCCTGTTTCTCTTCATCAAGCGAAACGGTCTTTGTGCAGGTGATATCCCAGAGCTTTGTAAATACGTCAGTATCTGAGCTGGCCGGAGTTCCCGTGCCGGAGCCAAGACGGACTCCGGTGAAGTTGAAGCTCACGTTCAGCATGTTCGAGAGAACCACATTTCCGAAGTGGTATTCTTTTTTCTTGCCGCACCGCTCTACGGTGACGGTATATTCGTTTTGAAAACGGATCTTACATTTACTATCCATCTTATCCTCCTTAGATCGGTGCGTCGCTCGTCATGTAAGTCTTGATCTCTGCGGTGACGGAAGCTTTAAGCTCTCCCTCATCGGAGACGGCCATTTTTGTTTCCTTTACCTGTCTTGTGATAAAGGAAGAAGTCATGGCTGCGTGAAGGGTTCCTTCATCTGGCTGGATGCTTGCCTGATTCTGAACCTGATGGGTTGTGATAACAGAAGTTGCGGCAATGTGAATTCCTACCGTTTCTTCGATTTCAATATTCTTAACAGTGATATTTCTCTCAATGGTCCAGCTGAAGCCCTGGTCATAGAGTAAAAGACGGTTTACACCATTTCCGTTCGACAGGTAAAAGGGTGTATCTTCTGCAGAAATATCAACTTGCAATACAGCTTCCTTGGCTCTTGTAGCCGCCACTTCATCTTTCGTGGTAATCACGAGATCCGTACCATCGAGACTTAAGGTATAGCTATTGCCAGAGAGCTCTTTGCCGTTCAATGTCACTGTGACGGCACTTCTATAGGAAGAATCAAAGGCTTTGATATCATACGGATACCGGATACGGAAAACTTTCTCCGGAGCAACCGGGTCGTCAAAGAGCACGGCCTTGCCAGTAAAATCAATCGCATCGCCATTACGGAACATGCTGATGCCGATCTTATTGTTGTCATTAAAGTCTGCATTCTCCGGATAGATGGACTGGCCGACATAAGTTCGTCCGGTGATCATCCAGTGATTTTCGGAAGCGCTCGTCAGTTCAAAGCTTAGGCGATAGTCATTGAGACGATGCACATTGGCTTCCAGCCATTCCGTTCCTTTCCCGATCTCTGTTTCATTGGACCAGATCTTCGTCTTGGTTTCGGTATTCAGCGTGTACTGACGATAAAAGACAGAGCCGTCCGTCTTTACATAGAGAAGAACCAGTCCCTGATCCTGTTCCGGATACATTTCCGAACTGTAGCCTTTGCAGGCATGAACGGATTTCACACCTTCTGCGGCGACAAATCTTGTCGTTTCATCGTCACCTTTCTGGGCATAAAGGGTTCTTGTCGTTTCATCCGTAATCCAGAAGATCCACGGCTGATCATCTGTTTCAATCGTGAACTTCTCGGCTCCGGTCCGAAGAACCCAGGATCCATCAAACTCAATGGCAGCATCCAGCGCTTCTCCGGGTGTATAGACACCTTCCCATTTAATGACACTTTTTGAAGAGGACTTGTATTCCCGGCGGCTGATGAGAAGTTTCCCGTTCTCGATTCCGGCACACCAGATCTGATCTGGACCGTCTGATTCGGATAGCTGCCGCATGGAAATATCACGAATGTCCATGCCGATTTCATCAACAGCCTCTGCGAAGTTTCCAGCGTTAATGGTAAAAAAGATACCTCTTGGCTGAACTTCAATCGTGCCGATTGTGCACTGAACAGTGATAAGCGCCTCATGATTTCCGGACACTCGATGAAGGTAGGAGTGAGGGATTCCGATGGTGCCATCACCGGCAGGAAGGTCATAAATCAGAGGAGAATAGAGCTCTTCAACAGTCGTATCGTAGACTCGGACGATCATCGTTGTGGACTGGTCCGTCCGGTAATGAATGAGAAAATGTCCCTCGACATCTGCTTCCTTGGAGATGTAGTAGGAGATACATCCGGCGATTCGTTCAGACTGGCTAAAGGATAATGTCCCGGTATTGTAATCGTAGAGCAGGCTGTTGATAGAACTCGTAATCGAATTCACTTCATCAACAAGGCCAGAGATGTCCTTATCGCTCTTACTGTTTCTGGTAATGAGAGCCGGATTCTTCCCGACGCCAGACATTTCATATTTCTGGTTGTAGGAGAACACGAACTTCGTCATACAGAAAAGCCGGTTATCATCTGCATGTCCACCTGTGAATCGGAAAACATCCATAAGGTCATAGGCAGGGTTCCCGATCATTTCAGCCTTGAACGGCACATACTGAATACTGCCAAGAGCTGTGAGGATGCTTTTCCGCATAACGTCTACATCACCGTTCTGCAGGAAGGGATTCTCGCCAAGGTTATAGGTCAGGGCATCATCAGTATCTTCTCCGTAGTATTTTGTTTCCTGAGCAGCGATATCCACGCAGGAAAGTCCGGTGTACCTTGTCACATAATCGCCGAAGGTACAGCCGGTAAACCGATGAGCCGCATCAATCGTATCGACCGGAATCTGATCGTAGGGACGAAAGATGATCTTTCCTTCACGGTCTGCAAAAACGTTACAGGCCACAGCCTGCGCAACCCACGAGAGGAAGGTTCTCCAGCTCTCGATGTTGTTGTCAGTATAGAGACTGAAGGTCATATTTCCGTTTGCAAAGGAAGCAAACTCCTCTGCAGAAGTGCCAAGTTCCAGATCGCAGGAGCGGCAGGCGATAGAGGCGAGCCGGTAGGCGGTCCCCGTCAGCGTCGATGCGGAAAAACTCCGGTCAAGCTTTGACATGTTGTCATAGGCTGTGATTTCAACTCCGCTGTTTCCCCAGTTCGCTTCCGAGATGGTAAACACGCCAAGCGGAATGTCCTCATAGCTTCCATCCGCAAGACGCATTCCGAAGAATGGACGGATACCAGCATCCTTTAAGGAATAGCGCTCATCCTCCATGCCTAGAAGCGTTATTTTAAGCTCTGCGATATACACCTGACCGATTAGGACCTGCGTCTCATCCGAGCACTGGTTTGTAATGGAAAACGAGCCCGAAAGGATGTGGGAATCATCAAATACCGTGTTTCCGATGGTTCCCCGCATCCGATAACTCTGGACAGGCCGCTGCATGGCTTCTTTATACTGTTCACTTACTTTGTACATGGCAGCCCTCCTCCTTTAAAATTCCTGCAAATCAAAATTCACGGTATAAAGTCCGTTCGTGCCTCTCAGGACCGGTTTTGAAATTTCGCATCCGCATTGTCCGGGTCTTATAGTCCTGTGTTTTCAGGTCATATAGCTTCACCTGAATGGAATCCTTGTCCCGGAACTCAGCGAACTTTGCAGCCCAGCGGCTGGAACATTTAAATATCTTCATATAAATCATATGTGTTATGCCCTTTGCTCATACAGATATAGGGAACCCTCTGCAGATCATTCAAGGTCTGAAAACTCTGATTTTTTATTTTGAATTCTGAACCGATGACGGGAATATCATGGAACGATTTGCAGATTACCTGCCGGAATGGTTTATGCAGTTCAACTGTAGAAGTAATGAATGCAAAGTCCATAATCCCCTGACTTAATTCTTTAAGTGATTCCTGTGAAGGCATGTTCTCAAGGGAGATCATAATATTCGGATACTTTTCGTGAAACTGTCCGAGCAGGTCATCCAGAGAGCCACGGAGTCCGATTTCATTCGCACTGATGTTCAGATGCCCTTTTTCCATGTTTGAAAATTCAGCTACGGTAGAGATCCCTTTTTCAAGCTGCTCTACCGCGACTGATACATGCATATAAAGCTGATTGCCTTCTGGGGTAAGAGTGACACTGTGCTTGTCTCGGAAAAAGAGCTTGCAGCCAAACTGATTCTCAAGGGATCCGATCAGTCGTGTAACTGCTGGCTGACTTGTTCCTAATTCGATAGCCGCCTGAGTAAAGCTTTTATATTCTGCAACCTTGGCGAAGGTTTTCAAATGTTCATAATTGATGTCCATATTTTTTACCTCACCAATAGCATATATCAGAAAGATATAACCAAGCGAAAAAGTGATATTTTGAAAACGCTATCCTTTCCGTTATCCTTCAAGCGTAGGCAGCACCCCGAACAGCTGCCGAAACAGCCATGCAGGTTCCGGGGAAACCTATAGTGGTAAAAGGAGGACACAATTATGGCGAAAGATTACAAAAATCTAGCCGAAACTATCGTTTCAGATCTTGGCGGACTTGAGAATATCGACCAGGTTATTCACTGCGCAACACGTCTTCGGTTCCAGCTGAAAGACGCGAAAAAAGCGGAAACAGAAGAAATCAAGAAGATTCCGGGTGTACTCGGAGTTCAGAACAGCGGCGGCCAGTATCAGGTCCTGATTGGCACTGATGTCGGAGAAGTGTTTGATGAAGTAGTAAAGGCGGGCGTAGCTGATGGTGGAACAGATTTCTCCGATGCGGAAGAACCTGAAGCAAAGAAGAGTCTGATCGACCGTTTCATGACAATGATTTCTGAAGTCATGTCTCCATATATTCCGATCCTTGCTACTGCCGGAATTATCGGCGGAATTATTTCTCTTCTTGCAAGCATGGGAGTCATGAACAGCGAGGGCCTTACTTATCAGGCATTCTACGCGGCGGCAAACTCGGTATTCTATTTCTTCCCGATTCTGCTCGGATTTACCGCAGGAAAGCATTTCAAATGCAACCCATATGTTTCTGCAGTTCTTGGCGCATCCCTTGTTTATCCGAACCTTGCAAATATGATTGTGTCGGGAACACAGGTTCAGATGTTCGGGATTAACTTTACTGCAGCGTCTTTCTCTGGGACATTCATTCCGATTCTCCTTGCAGTTTGGGTAATGAGTCATCTGGAAAAAGGACTGAAAAAGGTTCTTCCTCAGGTGGTACAGTTCACATTTGTCCCGTTACTCTGCCTTGCAATCATGGTTCCGTTGACAATCATGGTGATTGGTCCGATTTCCGGTGTTCTGGCAACAGCAATTTCTGCAGCATATAAGGCACTGTTCATTTATCCGCTGATCGGATGCGTACTGTTCGGAGCATTCTTCATCGTTATCATTATGCTTGGACTTCATTGGTCTGTTATCCCTATTCAGCTAGCAGTTCTTGCGGAACAGGGCTATGAATATGGACTTTCTGCTGGTGGAATGGGAAACTATGCGCTTCTTGGGGTCTGCCTTGGTGTTCTGTTTGCATCAAAGAATGCTAAGAAGAGACAGGTTGCTGGTTCTGCAGCTTTCGTAGATGCGTTGTCCGGTATTACTGAGCCAGGCCTATACGGTATTGTCATGACGAATAAACGTTATCTGATTTCTCTGATTGTGGGCGGCGCAGCCGGCGGTCTTATCATTGGCTTATTCGATGTTCCGACTATCCAGTTTGCTTTCTCAGGAATTCTTTCCTTCGGCGCATATCTTACAATTCCGAAGTTTCCGATCTATATCACTGCAATTGTGGTGTCCATTGCTGTGAGCTGCGCAGTATCCATGCTTACAACAAAACGAATCGAAGCAAAGTAATATCTAAGTAACAGCACTCATTTACTGACAGGAACCTTACTCGGGTTCCTGTCGCATTTCAAGAAGGGAGTTTATCAATGAACAGTTATTATCCGATGCTCTTCAGCCCTCTGAAGATTAATAATATGGTTCTCAGGAATCGCGTTGTATCGACACCGCTGGGAATGAATGATATCAGCGAACTGAAAGGCCCTGCATATGTGATCAAGGGAAGTATAGCAGTTGATGCTCCTAATTCCTTCTGGAGCCCGGAAGACTATGCATTCAGCCGGAAAAAGGTAGATGGTCTGCATGACTGGATCATCAAAGCACATGAGCGAGGCATGAAAGCAGGTATTGAAATCATTCACTGTGGCAATCAGGCACGTGCATATGATGGCGATTATGTATTTGGACCGTGTGACGGAACAAATGATGAGGGCTATCCGATCAAGCAGATGGATGAAAATGACATGCAGGTCGTCTGTGATGCTTATGCAAAGGCAGCAAGAGACGCGATGATGCTCGGATTCGACATTATTTTCCTGCATTTTGCGCATGGATGGCTCCCTGCTCAATTCCTTTCTCCGCTTCATAACCACAGGACTGATGAATATGGCGGTTCGCTTGAAAATAGGGAAAAATTCCCGCTTATGATACTTCAGGCGGTCCGGAAAGCAGTTGGCCCGAGATTCCCGATTGATATGAGGATATCAGCGGTAGAGCATGTGGAAGGTTCAATTAAGTTTGAAGACACACTTGCTTTTATCGGGATGGCCAGGAAGTACATCGATGCTGTTCAGATTAGTTGCGGCCTTGATAAGGGCTTTGGCTATAACGGAAATGTCACGATGTGCACAACAATTTTCGAACCGCATGAAATTAATGTCGAGTATGCAGGCGAAGTCAAGAAAACATATCCTGATCTGGTCGTAGGAGTAGTCGGCGGTATTGAAACGCCGGAAGCAGCAGAAAAGATCCTGTCTGAGGGCAAAGCAGATCTGATCGCAATGGGTCGCTCACTTCTTGCAGATCCGGAATGGGTTGAGAAAGCCAGAACAGGCAGATCCGATCAGATTCGTCCCTGCGTGAGATGCCTGCAGTGCTATCACATTTCGACTGCTTATCGAAACATCGGATGTACTGTTAATCCTCGATTCCATCATCATGCATACATTCCGAAGAACTCTGAGATTGTTAGAAATGTTGTTGCCAAGAATGTTGTTGTAATTGGAGGCGGCCCTGCTGGAATCAGCGCTGCTCTTGCGGCAGATAAGAAAGGAAATCATGTCATCCTGATTGAAAAAGAAGCAGAGCTTGGTGGAATGATCCGTTTTATCATCCGAGAGCATTTTAAAGAGGATATGCAGGCATATTATCGATGGCTGCTGAATCAGGTAGATGAATCAGGAATTGATGTCAGACTTAATACTGAAGCAACCCCGGAGATGGTGAAGGGACTGAATCCAGACTATCTGATTGTTGCGGTCGGGTCGACACCGAAGAACCCGCCGGTCAAAGGCCTTGATCTTCCGCATGTGCATGACTGCCTCAGTGCAATTAGTGATTATGACAGTCTGGGAGAAAGACTAGTCATTATCGGCGGGGGTTCCATCGGAAGCGAAATCGCACTTGGTGCTGCTGAAGTTGATGGCAAGAAGGTATCAATCATTGAGATGACGGATACCATTGCGGCGAATGGAAATATGCTTTACAGAGTATCAATGAAGCAGCATATGGATCGCCTTGAAAATCTGGACCTGTATACAGGATCTGTATGTCAGGAAGTGAGACCCGATGCGGTCGTGGTCCGCAAAGGTGATGAGATTCTTGAGCTTCCATATGATGATGTGATCGTAGCGAGCGGAATGGCTCCCAAGACTGACCTTGCAAATTCATTCTTTGGAATTACAGAGGAAACATTTGTTGTGGGAGATGCAAGTTCGGTTCGCCTCATTCAGGAAGCAAACCTTGAAGGAACGATGGCGGGATTGAGAACCGAATAGTCTGAACAGAAGAAGGGCAGAATCTACTGTCCTTCTTTCAGTCAGATGGAAAGTGAGGAGATAATGGCAGGATTCAGAAAAGATTTTCTTTGGGGCGGAGCAATTGCAGCCAACCAGTGCGAAGGTGCATGGAATCTCGATGGGAAAGGTGATTCAGTTGCAGACCATGTGACTACAGGAACAAACAGCATTCCAAGAAGAATTACAGAACAGATTGAAGAGGGATCAATCTACCCAAGTCATGATGCAATTGATTTTTACCATCATTACAAAGAAGATATTTCATTATTTGCGGAAATGGGATTTAAGGTATTCAGATTTTCAATTGCATGGACAAGGATATTTCCGACTGGACTTGAAGAAACACCGAATGAAAAAGGTTTGCAGTTTTATGACAATGTAATTGAGGAATGCAGAAAGCATGGAATTGAGCCGCTTATTACCATTTCACATTATGAGATGCCTTATGAGCTGATCAGAAAATATAATGGGTGGTACAGTCGCGAACTCATAGGTCTTTTTGTGAAATACTGCGAAGTGATTTTTGAACGTTTTCAGAATAAAGTGAAGTACTGGCTGACGTTTAATGAAATTAACAGCGGAACACAGCGTTTTGGTGCTGCATTGTCATTGGGGACTGTTAAAGGATATAACGGAAATTTTTCTACAGTATCTGATGAACCTCAGATCCGCTTCCAGGCACTTCATCACCAATTTGTTGCAAGTGCAACAGCTGTAAAGATTGCACACGAAAAGTATCCGCAGTTCAGAATTGGGAATATGATCTGTTTTCTGACCAGATATCCATTAACATGCAATCCTGATGACCTTCTGAAATGCCAGGAGGAGATGCGTATCTTAAACTGGTTCTGCGGTGATGTTATGGTCAGAGGCTGTTATCCTTCCTATGTTCGCAGGTATTTTGAAAAGAATGGCATCAATATTTCAATGTCTCCGGACGATGAAGAGATTTTGAAGGATGGGACGGTAGATTTTTATACGCTCAGCTATTACATGTCTAATTGCGTCACAACAGAAAAGAATGCTGAAACAATCGGTGGGAATGTGATTTCAGGAGTAAAGAATCCTTACTTAAAAGCAAGCGAATGGGGTTGGCAGATTGATCCGAAAGGATTGCGCTGGTCATTGAATGAGATCTATGACCGTTATCAGATACCTGTGATGGTTGTGGAAAACGGACTCGGTGCGCGTGATGTTCTCGCAAAGGATGGTAAGATTCATGACAGCTATCGGATTGATTATCTGCGTGAACATATCAGAGAAATGAAGAAAGCTGTGGATGATGGTGTAGATCTGATAGGCTATACGCCATGGGGATGCATAGACCTGATCAGCGCATCTACAGGGGAAATGGCTAAGCGATATGGCTTTATCTATGTAGATAAAAAAGATGATGGCAAAGGAGATTATTCACGAAAGAAAAAGGAGAGTTTCGAATGGTATAAGAATGTAATTGCTTCAAATGGTGAAGAACTAGAATGAATTCGGAAGAACGATATTTCAAGATGATCTTTCCAGCGGACCATATTATGCTGTAAAACTTACGCCGGCAATGCAGGGAACATTTGGAGGAATAAAGATCAATACAAATACAGAGGCATTAAAAGAAGATGGAACTGTTCTTAAAGGTCTTTATTCAGCAGGTGAATGTGCGGGGGGGGGACGGGATGTACGGAGCTAACCCAGTCCCGACAGATCTCGTATTTGGCAAACTTGCCGGGGAAAATGCAGCAAGCTATGCTTTAGACCTGAATGATAGTTCAAATCAATAATCAAGAATTTGTTCCCTTTACAATGTGACTATATTGAAGAAGTGTTTGGAAAAATCTAAGGATAGTGTATAGAAAATCCGAACTTTAACATAATTGAATAAGATTACCAAACAACAACAGTTTCGATAATCCAGTTACATTAGCAAGAGGAAATTCAAAGCATTGTATATAGGGCATGAGTTTGAAAGACTAATGCTTTATTTAAGGCTAAGATCCGTTGAAATGTGGCTCTCCAGGCAAAAAATACAGTGCTGGTCATATATTCCAGTGCGCTTGGGAAAAATTCTTTGTCAATTCTGTACTTCTGAAGAAGTAGAATTATTAGTGACAGACAGTGCGGCTGATGCCAAGATGATTGACTCACCGCAGAAAAGCGGATTCTCAGTTGCAATTGTCAAAAAAGCGCCTCAATAAAGAATCTTGGCTGGCCAGAGATAGAATTTCACTGAAGAAGTTAAGAATTGATAAGCAGCACCCATAAGCATAAATATAGTTGCAAAGAAATATGCAATACAACTATACTATTATGCATGTGAGGTGAATCAAGTGCCGATTAAATACATTATCAGCGATTCTGGGGTGATTCATAAGACCAGCGGGCAGAAAACAGAAAAGGGTGGAAATGCTGAAGATCCCGACAGAATCATTTCCTTTGAATTCAGCCCAGCAGCCGGGCAGGAAGCATTAACCTGCGAAGCAGGGGAAGATGCCACTGCATCTGATCTGGTCCTTTCTTCCATTGCAATCCTGCTTGGAGTTTATCAGGCGCTTCGCCGCTCTTCCGGGGGAAGAGGATGCGGAGATCATGAGACAGCATATCACGTCCCTGGTGAACAATCCTGACTTCTGGAGCTATCACCAGCATCAGGATGATGCAATTGATTTTACCGATCTGAAGATATTCAGATCATGATGCAATCATACAAATAAATAATATTTCGTGTTATCATTCTAATTGATAAAGATACTCTTTAAAGGCTCTGCTTTCTGCAGATGCGTTCCGATGAAGCTCCGCGTTTCCTGAATGGAATGCGCGTGATCTGATCGCCCGGTTCGGGCTGAACTTCATGGAAGCTCTGTCACGCAGGATTCTGCTGAAGAAGGGTATCTTTTTTGTGTTTTCCGGAATGTCAGAAGTATCGGAAACTTTCCGGGTTACGCATCGATGCCTTAAGGAGGGGCAGCAGTTATGGGTGCAGCAAACAACGTTCAGCTGATTGGAAGAATCACGAGAGATGTAGAAGTCAGAAAGCCGACGCATGAAGGGGGACAGGCGGCGGCAAGCTTTACCCTTGCGGTGGATCGGGATGTACCGAAGCACCGGTCGGAAGGGCAGCAGAATTCTGCTCCGACCGCGGACTTCATCAGCTGTGCGGCATTCGGCGCAAGAGCTGAGGCGCTTGCAAACTACACGGCAAAAGGATCGCTTCTCGCAGTCCATGGTCACATCCAGACAAGGACCTACAAGTCTTCGGAAGGAAGAACCATTTATGTGACTGAAGTGGTGTGCGACAGCATCCGGTTCCTGGAAACAAAGAGACCGCGCACGGACCAGCAGGCATCAGGCAGTGAGGCCGGTCCCAATTCACAGCGTCCTGTCAGTGCAGAAGCAGCGAATGTACCTGACCGCGGCCGATCCTATGAAGGAAAGCGAAGCGGAGGCTATCAGCCTTACCCCGGCTCTGCTTCTTCTGCAGGAAGCTCCGGAGCGCGTGATCAGAGCTCTGCGGAAAGCGGCGGCTGGAGAGGCTTCAGCTCGAATCCGGAACAGGAAGCACCGTCTTCACATCCGGGAGATTCCGGCCGCAGCACAGGAGCCAAAGATCCTTATCCGGCGTATCCGTCGGGCTTTGAGAATGATGATTGTCCTTTCTGAAAAGGTGCAGGGATCCTGCGCTCAGAAGAATCATTCAGAACCTGAAGAGGGAACAGAAACACACGCTGTTCCCTTTCTTTATAGCTTTGAAAACCAGAAAATCCGCTGCACATGCATGGACGGCGGATCACTGGCATTATGCAGAAATCGATTTGAGAACGATATGAAACTGGAGAAGAACTTATGAAGAGAACACATGAATCTATGACAGAAGCCTGGTGGCGCAATACAGGGCTGAACCGGTTTGCGGATGCGGTGACGGATCTTTTTGATACCGCGACGGTACAGACCTATGCCGGGCGTCTTCAGATCCCGCTTGGCAATCTGGAGATCGGTGTACCGGAAGGGACTGATCTTGAAGTGCTCAGTCAGTGCATCAGCCAGGATGGCGTTCCGGCAGTCGTCTGGCACTATTCCTCAGAGAAGGGGGATGCAGATGTGATTGTCCGTATCCGTCAGAGAGGATCCAGATGATTGAACTGTACAACCGCCTGGTCCTCACTCAGAGCCAGAATGAACCGATCAGCGTCTTTTCTCTCGATGAAGTCCGGGAAGTCAGAGACTATAATCCGGATCTCATCAGGAGATCGATTGCCGGAAGTGAGAGCACAGCGCTCGGGACGCACCTTTCCGCGATTCATCCGGTTTGGGGCGTCATGAAAGGCGAGTCCTGTGCCTTTGCGTTCCTCCATGATCCTGAACTCAAGGGTCTTGGCGGCTGGGCAGTGACTTCAGACGGCAGCGTCCTGGTGGATTACTGGGACGGACCGGCCTCTGCGTACCAGCCGGATCGGAAGGACTACCGGGAATTTCCGCATATTCTGATGAAATTTGCCAGTGACGGGAGCGTATCGGCAGTCTGCGTGGACCGCTTCAAGGCAGGCGAACGGTATATTCTCGGCGATCGCTTGGACAAGAAGCGCAGATCTACCGCGGCGCTTCTGTACGGCCTCACGATTGCTTCCGTGTACCGCACTGATCCTTCCTGGAGCAATGAGCAGCAGTCGGCGCAGTTCAAGCTGGCTGACGCGTTCAGTTCAGCGCTTCTGCATGAAGCTCCGGACTACGCAAGCCTGGCGATGCTGAATGCAGACGTCCGGAGGCTTCTGAAGAAGAACGATCCGGATAATGCACGCTACATCGACCGGGTGAACGTGTTTTCGATGAATCGGATCAACCTTGATGAGATTCCGCTTCTCGATCTTTCAGAGAAGTATGAATTTGCGGAGGACACCATCCATGGCGACATGAGCAGGTTCATGGACGAGCGTCTTCAGGAGATCGAGGTGCCGGGAAAGAAGAAGGCGTCTGCCGCTTCGCTTGCCGGGAAATATGACCCGGATCCGGAACGCATCTATACCAGAGAGGAGGAATCGCTGATTCCGGTGATCCCGGAGGACTACGTGATCCCGGACAAGCTGGAATATGCGGCAAATCTCTACAAGGCTTCCTATCATTCCAGGCATCCGTTCCGCAATTTCATTCTGCGGGGCGAGCCGGGAACAGGAAAGACGATCTGGTGCAGGATCTTTGCTGCAGCGATTCATAAGCCTCTGGTCACGTTTGAGTGCTCCACGGACACGGAGAAGCTGGATCTGACGCTGAACATCATTCCCGATGTGAGCGGAAAGAAGCATTTCTCGATGGACTTTCATGACTTTGCGGAAAACATGCCGTCCCCGGAAGAGATCCTGCTTGATCCGGAAGGATCCTATGAACGGATCAGCGGGGAACCGAAGAAGGACGCTTCCGGCAGAGATTGCCAGGAGGCGATTCTAAAGGCATTTGCAGAGGCGGATGAAGGAGCCTCGGGCGGCTTTGAAAAAGTGTATTCCACACTGGTTCAGGCATTTCGAAACGGCTGGGTCTGTGAGATCCAGGAACCAACGGTGCTGACCAGGCCGGGTGTGCTTGCAGCACTGAATTCGATGTTTGACAGCTGCAGCAGCGTGCATCTTGTCGATGGGGAATACATTCAGAGAAACAAGGATGCAGTAATCATCATGACGACGAACGTGGACTGCGAAGGATGCACCGGGCTGAATCAGTCCGTGCTGTCGCGGTTCACGCCGATCGATCTGGAACGGATCAGCGAGGACGAGCTCGTAAAGCGCATTGCTAATGTGACCGGCTATCAGAACTTTCCGAAGCTGCAGCTGATGGTGAAGACCTACAGCAAGTGCAGGGAATATGCCTTCGAGAAAGCAGTCTCGGATGGAGCAATCGATGTGCGCGCGCTGGAAGACTGGGCAGCGGCCAATCTGATCAATGGAGACGTCTTCGGAAACGGAAGAAATCTGTTCATTTCCAAGACTTCCAATGATCCGGATCTGAAAGCTGAGTTCATGTCATGCCTGGAAGCGTACTTCCGACCGGGCGACTAGAAGAAAGACGGGGCAGGTGAGAAAATCCTGCTCCGTTTTTAAAGAAGGAGAAAAACAGAAATGGGATATGAAGCAGAAATCCGCAGAGCGATTGCGGAAAAGAAGACCGAACTGGAAAAAGATGAACAGTTCTTCTCCAGCGAATACTATTTCCGCTTCCTAAGGCAGTATGTGACGACAGCGCTTGGGAAGAAAGCACCGAAGGGACGCGTGGAACTGGAATGCTTTGCAGAGCGCGGAACCGATCGTACTGCGTGGACGGAAGGACACACGGTTCACGTCAACACGAGAGGACCGCTGATCCGTGATCTTTCGACGCGGATGCTGCAGCACTACAGCATCATCGGGCACATTGTTCATGAATGCCTCCACATCCTGCTGAGTGATTTTTCGGCGATGAAGGGATGCGTGAACGGAATTCTCCAGGCTTCGTGGTATGAAACACCGAAGAACCCGGATGCAGAACAGGTGCTGGAAGATCTCAGGCAGAAGCCTCTGAAGCGGAAGCTCTGTGCTTCCATCTGTAAGGAACTGATCAACATTCATGAAGACGGATTCATCGAAAATTACGGCTACGTGCTGTTTCCAGGCGTGTTTGCCGCGGGGATCCATGTGATGGATGATCAGCTGTTTGAAAAATCCGCAGCCGTGGAAGACATGCTTGCAGGCGTGAAGCGGGGTGATGTGCCCTTCATCAGCACAGTGATGAACTGCATGCTCCTGGATGCGATGCATTACCCGGAGAAAAGCACCGGGGAAGCACTGGAAGACAATGAAACGGAGGAACTGTACGATCATCTCCACAACCTGCTTGAAGCATGTCGCCCGTATACGGAAGCATTGCGCTGGGAGCAGAACGGAGGAGAACGCATGAGGCTGATCCTGGAACTGCTGTGCGTGCTGTATCCCGTGATCCCGGAGGTTGAGGAGCCGATGGGGCATAGCGCTGGCAGCGCAGGAACTGAAAGCCAGGGAGAACGTACTGGGGAAAACGCGGAAGAGGGGGAACACGGAAACAGAAGTAAAGGGTCTTCCGGGAACTCCTCTGGAATGAAATCCGGAGAATCATCCGGCCCAGCGTCTAAAGGACAATCCGGAACACCATCCGAAGGATCATCCAGAGAGCAGGAGGGAGCTTCCTCCGGGAATCCTGGCCGCATGCGTGCAGGATCACCTGCGGACGGCCAGGCATCATTAGCATCCTCGACAACTGGTGAAGCAGGTCTCTGTCCAGGAAACTGCGCCCGGGAATCTGCAGGAACTGCTGCCGGATCAGGTCAGCCATCCTCAGAAGCTGCGCTTGCGGAACTGTTAAGCAGCATCTCTTCCGCGATGAATCAGGCGATGTCCGCAGAACCGAAAGGAGATGGGTCCCCGGACAGCAGCACTCTGCAGCAGGCAGGAATTCTGAATTCTGAAAGCTCTGAAGCATCGGGACCATCCGGAACTCCTGGGCGATCCGCAGCCGCCCAGACAGCCGAAGCAGCAGAAGCTGCGCGCGAAGATGCTGCACGGAATGCATCAGAACAGGAAGCCGCGGTTCGGGAACTGAATGCTGCGATGAACCAGATGATCAAGGCGGATGCGGAAAGCGCAGCTGAGAACATGCATGCGGAACATCTGAGGCGGGAGGCTGAGGCCATCCGCATGAAAGCACTGCATGAGCACGGACTGGAGAATGCGGGCTGGTGCTATGAAGTAAGCCGGAAACCGGAGCCCAGCGAGCAGGACATCCAGAACTATCTGGATGATCACGAGGAAGTGCGGCAGTGGTCGGAGCCTTCGATCCGCATGCTGAGGCGCATCCTGAAGGAACGCGAGGAATCAGGACCGGCGAAAGGATACATGACGGGACGGTTCAGCGCACCGTCGTATGCCAGGAATGCATGCCTGGGTGGCGGAAACTGCTTCACGCGGAACAGGCTGCCGATCGGAAAGCCGAAGTGCGCATTTGCGCTCTGCATCGATGAGTCGGGATCCATGGACTTTGGCGGAAAGCTTACAGCTGCGCGGAAGACCGCGGTCCTGCTGAATGAAATCCTGAGTGACATGCAGGTGGCACACATGATCTACGGACATCGCGACAGCCGCGGAACCTGCCAGCTGGACGTGTATCACGATTTTGAGGAGCCAGACAAGAAGGACCGCTATCGGCTCGGCGGAGTCAGCAGCGATGCGAGAAACCGCGACGGTGCGGCAATTGCATATGGCTGCGAGAAACTCCTGAAGCGGCCGGAAACACAGAAGATCCTGATTGTAATTTCAGACGGGCTGCCGACGGAAACAAGCTTTCATCCGGAGCTGGAATATGAAGCGGATGCTGCAGCAGTGGCCAAGGAGTATAGCAGGCGGAAGGTCACAATCTTCGGTGCAGTGATAGACGGAAACGTGGAGCGGATTCGAAACATCTATGGGAAACACACGATGGACCTCACGGATCTCAGCAGACTTCCGCAGGAACTTGGAAATCTTGTTTCAAGAGTTGTAAGGGACAGCAGATGAAAATTAAATCAATAATAGATTAGTAACAGGAATGGTCAGCCAATTTGAAGGCTGGCCTTTTTTACTGTGACGAATAATATCGATGGATAAACTTGCAAAAAGATTCAAAGATTCGGAATTGCACACAACCAATTGGACGCTCGCATTTATGACAAAGGATATGGATGACCCAAGTAAGATTGGCACCCCACTTTGATTGTGTTTTACACTTTAGAAAGCAGTGGAGTCTTCCGCCAGGAAGACCCTTGTCCCTATTTCATGTTATAGGCGCGGATACCCCGTCCATAGCTGTTAAGCTTGGGCGGGGAGGAAGCACCATCCTCCTTCCATTTTAATGCAGGTCAAATCTGCCATCTTGACTGATTTTCCGGTATTTAGAATTACGCGGGTTCCATTGCAATGAGCACCATTGACAGTGAAACGCTGAGACCGAAACAGAATCGCATCCCCAGGCTGATATGAATAACGCTTCTTCCGAACTGATGTGCGTCCGGAAGAGCACTTATTTCCTCGATAGATGCGCTGATTCTTGTCCGAGCGTCTGCTTTCCCTGCGATTTGTCCGTCCACATGAGAGCACAGCGCCGGACTTCTTGGCGCCATCCCGGATATCGATGTATTTTGCATCGTAGAACTTCGCAAGAATCCGGTTGTTGCGGCGCTTCTTCTGATAGATAAGCTCTGCTGTCCGATGCCTTGGATGCAAAGATCCAATGCAGTAAGCATCGTTCGCATGCGTCTTTGCAAGATGCAGCGACTTTCTGGTTACAGAGGTCTTGGCACCATACTGGTTATGGATATCAATCTCTTGGTGCTTCAGCACCAGTTCCCGATATATCGCCCAGCGCACGGTGCTCATATAGGTTGCTGCGGCCAGATTGGTGCTCTGCGGCTCCAGACCCCAGAGTGCACCGCCCGGCTTGTGGTTCTTTGCTGTATGGCAATGCTCACAGACCGTAAGTAAATTGCTGATCCGATTGGATCGATATTCCTTCCAGAATCCGATGTGATGCGTATGCAGAATCACGCCATCTTTGACAGATTTACCACACACCTGACAGGTGTAGTGATCCCTGCTGAACACTGCTTCCCGTTCGGTCTGAAACAGATATTTCGATCCCTGCTGATAGTCCTTCCCTTCCGGGAGCGGCTTACCGTCTGCAATTGCCTGCAGAAGCTGGGTGTCGAACTTTCCCATCTCGAATGTCGCTGAGGTGATCGGCATAACTTTGCAGAACGATTCGAACAGGTTGATCTGGTTCTCCTTGCGATGCCGCAGGGAAGGCGCCATCTCCTGGTTCTTTCTGGACCGGTTGTCAAACCGAGGTTTCCGGTACCGCTTGCGATTCCGTCTTGTACGACGATACTTGCGGCGATCGTTATGCCGCTCTGTCTCATTGCTCAGCATGTCGTACTGTGCATGGACAAATTCGTGCTTTTCAGACTTGATGGATACGCCGACATGCTGATAGCCTGTATCACATGCATACTCAATCGGCTGTGTTTTCCCCTCCTCCCGGTCGGTTAACCGGATCGTGAAAATCGGACGATAGCATTCAATCGCAGCACGTCCGCTCTTCAAGAGCTTTCGTGCTCTGTAGTTTGAAGTCGGCATCAGCTTCTGACCGGTGCTCGATAGTACTGCAACAGACATTCTCTGATGCCTCCTTTCTGCGGCTTAGCCGCTTTCTTTGTGCCCCGTTAAGGGCAGCTTACGCTTTCTGCAGTCGTATAGACCTGCAGCATCTCGCACTTACGATCACGAAGATCGCAGTAACGGTGGTCCACTTCGCCAATGTTGTCCGCTGGTCGAATGCATCTGCTGTACGCCTCCTACCTCTCAGAGGTTTTTAGCAGCAGATCCCAAGAGGTCTGGACTTGTGGAGCATCCAGACGTAGCACAGCAGCAACGTAGTGCCCGAAGCACTTAGGCTAATCAACCAAGCTCGAAAAGCTGTAGTAGCCTTTCCAAGCCCCGTCTATAGTCCGCTAGGACTTAGGCGGGGTAGTTGACTGAAT
Source organism: Anaerolactibacter massiliensis (assembly GCF_900290205.1). Classification (NCBI taxonomy): domain Bacteria; kingdom Bacillati; phylum Bacillota; class Erysipelotrichia; order Erysipelotrichales; family Erysipelotrichaceae; genus Anaerolactibacter; species Anaerolactibacter massiliensis. Next base: position 95,543 of record NZ_OLMH01000003.1, read on the forward strand.
GCTGTTATTTAGATCAGCAGGTATTTGGCCGCATTTCTCATACATTCCTTTCTTCTGTGTCTATCTTTCCTTTAAGCCTGTACCATGTGCTTCGAGACATCCCGAGATCTTCCCAAGAAGCGCCGCTTCTAATTGCTTCAATTTCCTTCTTACCATACTTTGAATTTCTTCCTTCATGGTAACCAGGCTTCTGACGCGCGATTGCTTTTCCTGCCTGTGTTCTTTCAACTATCATATCTCGTTCGAATTCAGCAAACGCCAAGACGACATGCATGATCAGCTTTCCCATCGGCGTATTATCTATCAATCCCATATTGAGAACATGCACGCTGATCCCACGATCCAGTAAATCCTTAATCTGTTTTCCTCCGTCATCTGCATTTCTTGCAAAGCGATCCAGCTTAGTGACAACAAGAGTATCTCCAGTCTGAAGCTTGCCCAAAAGCGAATTAAACACCGGGCGTTCCATTTTTGTCCCGGTATATGATTCTAGGAAGATATTGCTTTCTGAACATCCAGCATTCTTCAGCAGTTCAAGCTGATCTTCAAGTGAATTTCCTTTCGCTGCCTGACCAGCAGTGGAAACGCGAGCATAACCATATAACATTGTGAATATCCTCCGATCGGTAACAACATGCTTTAAGAAGTTGGAATTATGTGATGATTTCTATTTTCTCTGCCAGAAACCACGAAAATAGCAATGTTTGAGGCTCTACAGTGCTGCAAAAGGCGGAAAACAGCCTATTATTAAGCCTTTTTCAGCATTTTAATTATATATCATTGTCTCATATCTTAAAAGTTGCGAGACATTTTTTCTAGTTTTATTTTGGTATTAATTAGTTATACTATAATTATTCATTTAAAATATCGAAATAATTGTACAAATAAGCTATCTTCATGAATATATATATTTGAAAAACTGGTATTATTAATACTAGAAATATGGAGGCATTTGATCATGACAGAGGCAGAAAATAAGGACCTTGTAGATAAGACAAGCGGTAAAAAGCAGAAAATGCTGTCCATGGCTATGAAGGTAGATGAAGCGACGGCATCGGAATTCCGGAAGATAGCTCGGGAGTCGGGAATGGAACAGGGGACACTGCTTAATGCGATGATTGAAAACTTCCGGCTGAATGAGAATAAAACGCTCTATAAAGAACATGCAGAAGATATCCAGACGGTACAGGATCTGATGTCTACCATTCTCTATAAATATGTTGCCCTCCTGGCAGAAAACAAAGTTTCTGAGGAGAAAGCAAAGGCCAAGCAAGCTCAGGAAATTGCTGCGCTGAAACAGCAGATTGAAGAGCTATCAGCATCTTCAAAATTATTTGAGAGTGAACATGCGCTTCGCATGGAGCTTGAGAGCAGAGTGGCAGAACAGAGAAACAAATTAGATTCTCTTCAAAATCAGATTCAGCAAATGGCTGCACAGCATACCAACGAAATGGATGCCCTGAGGAATAAATATAATGCTGAGCTGGTTGAGCAATCCAGGAAATACGCTGAAGAATACCAGCGCTTCCTGAACGCGAATACTGTGCGTCAGCAAGGATGAAGAATGCTGACTGAGTGTAAGATTATTAGCTTTGGAGAGAGCGTTAATAGATTGGCTCAATGAACCATAGTATCAGAATGATACTTTGGCTGATACTGTGAGGGAAGGAAGAAGATCTCCATTGTCATACAGCCTATCAATGAATACTACCGTTTTGAGATACGGAACTCCGTTACAGAGCGGGAAGATACTGAGAATCCGGATCTGGTATCCCGTAAACATTCACCCGGACATGGATATGGTGTGAAGAGTGTAAAGCATATCATAGAAGAAAACGGAGGCACGATCCGATTCAAAATTGCAAATTCTGTCTTCATCTGTACATTTCTTGTGCACGCAGCATAACGGCGTAACAGTTCCAGCAACTTTTCCGCTATAATTTCCGCTGTTTTCTGGAAAAAGGCTTTACTAAGCCATAATTTGAACATCACAAGTTCCGCCAGGGGCACCAACGGGGAATACGGGGAATTGTAAAAACGGCTCATATATCAGCAGAATTTCAATTAAGCTGATTGTGAAGCCGTTTTTTATGTGTTACGAAGTGGAACCAACTGTAGCGGAATGGAACGAAATGGCATGAACTGGAACGAGATTTCCGCTGGATTTTCCGCTGTGTTTCCGCTGAGATCAGGATGCAGAGACTACAGCAGCAAATTTCCGCTGCATGTTTTCCACTGTATTGAAAGTTCCTGTGCGCAAGCACAGTTCCAGGGGATTGGGGATCTCCCAATAAGCCGTTTGTGGGAACACAAACACCGCTTGCGAAATGATATCATATTGACTGGGTAAAATCTCATGAGACTGCCCTACGATGAATCGCAGGACGTTGTCAATATCGGGATTATTGGTTAACATTAACTTGTTCTTACGGAACAGGATGGAGTTTGACTTTGCCGAGTGTGGACTCCATCTTTTTATTATGAATTGGCCGTATTTTCCTTCCGGGACCAGCATAACAGAAAGAAAGGGAGCCTTACCAGACGTTACTGACAAAACTCCCACCTTAAAACACTTTGGAACGAAATTTGATGACTGTATTTCAACACCTCATGTAAATCTATTGCCTGCGGGTATCCTCATCTAATTCCAGATATCCCAGAATTTCAATAGAGCTGATTGTGAAGCCGCTTTTTATGCGGCACAAAGTGGAATGAACTGGAATGAGATTTACGCTGTTTTTCAGCTATATTGAAGCACCTGCGCATATAGCTGCCCAGTGGAGGCGTAATCTATAGACGGAAACTAAACTAGGCATGCCAAAAACAAAACCACAGTTAGGTGTATCCAACGATAAAGGATGAATACTCGCAACAGTTGTACACATTGATATTTCAATAGCTTAAGGACGAAAATCGGCTTTAATTTTACCGATTAGCCATCCAAATGACCGATTAGCCCAAATGGATTGAAGAAGCCAGCATTGATTGCTATTACAGAAGTGCAGCTGCCAACCAAGTTTGTGACTAGTCAAAAGAAGGAAAATATGAAAGGAAAGCTAAAGACTATCAGATTGATTTCAGTGATCGTTTTATCATTACTATTCAGTGGTGTGGGTGTGCATGCACAGGATATACCAGAAGATAGTGGATGCTTATGAAAATAATGAGAAGAAATATCACATTAACTGTATTGTTTGCATTTTTCTTGGCTTAATTTGCAGGTTGGTGATCTAGCCTAATAGGCAAATAGGTCAGTAGCCTTCATATCGCAGATCCTGAAGAAGTCTGAAACGCCGTTGAGCACTGTTTTGACCTTCAGCAGTACCTCATCGGCATGCATTCCTGCATACTTTCTTACCATTACCAGCAGTGCAGCATATCTGTTGATGTACTTCGTTGCCACTCCTCTGTACCCACGGTTCCATTCATCAATCTTGGAATGGAAGGAGTTAACATTGTTCAGGTGGTCGATGGAAGTATAGGACTTGTGATCACCGAGAACTCGGAATTCGCAGTTCTTCCAAGCAAGGACTTTCTGATAGGCAGTCTTGCCATCAATCCAGACAAAGCTATGCTCTGCGAAGTTCGGACCAATCTTAGCAATGTCCTCTGCTTTCGGAGTAGCCATGTTGGTAGCTCTCAGTACTGCGTCTCCTTCTCTCTGGACTGCAGTGACGAGGCATACCTGTTCATCGGAAAGGCCACGCTTTGAGGCTTTCTCTCCTCTGTGGCGCGGCTTAACATCTTCTCGTTTCTCGCCCTTATGGCTGTTCAGAATATACTTCTCGTCCATCTCTATCTCGTTTGAAACCACAGTTTCGCTGGCAATAGATTCCAGAGCGTGCAAGAACTTCATCCGCATTCTCCAAACAGTATAGGTACTGATGCCAAGATTCTGAGCGGTCGTATGAATCGGAACCTGCTGAAGAGTATCCTTGATCAGCTGATCCCATTTGGAACGATCCTGCTGGGAATAGTAGGTAAGCTGTCCATAGTCGACCACAGTTCTGTGATTGCAGGAATGACATAGAAGCATCTGCTTTCCAGAGTTGGCTCTGCCTCCTCTGGTCCAGTTCGGAGTCTCAGAACCGCACTTAGGGCATACCTTGATGCAGTAACTCTGAGAAGTCTTATTCAGGATGGCACAATTCTCCAGATCAGACAGGAGCTTATCCTTCTGATACTGGTACAGACTGGAAAACATACTGGTAATTTTCTGAAGATCTTCGATATCTGACATGGTTTTCTACCTCTTTATACAGGTAGTCTAAGCTGATATCCCATAATCACTGTACCTCATCAGGTACAGTGCTCAAGAAAATCACCAAGTCGCTAATTAAGCTTTTTTCTTAATGGGATGCAGTAATGCAAGCACCGGTATTGTGGAAATCTCAGAGCCCGTTTCTTCCATAGCTACGTCCCGGATTGATACGGCTGATCTTGTTGTGATCAATGAACATCCGGATATGAGCGGCTACCAATGGTTGAATGACGATAATCCCGCTTTTGCCACTATATCCCTGCAAGAGTCTGTTCGTGTTTTTGCTGAAGGAAAAACTGCAGTCCTTTACTATGGAAGAGAAACATGTCCATGGTGCCAAAGAGCATTACCTGTGTTGAATGAAGCAGCAAAACAGGAAGACATCATCATATGCTACATTGATGTTGGGACAGGTTTTGTGGATAACAATCAGGAAATATTACTTGATTCAGCAGAAGGAAAAAAGATTTATAACGAATTGACCAGCTATATCAGCAGTACCTTCACGGAAACCGATGAAGAAGGTAACCCTTCATTTCACATACCTCTTGTGATTGCAGTCAGGAACGGAAGCATTACAGACAGCCATACTTCTTTAACTGAAGATACAACTGTGACCACAAGTGATATGGATCTCAGCAGTCATGAAAAAGATGAATTGCTGCAAATTTATAAACAATTGATTCAAAGCGCTTTGTAACAGAGAGGATAACAATATGTTAAGAAAATTCAAAGCTGCATTGATTTCGCTGTGCCTATTGATTGGCGGTGCAGGTGCGATTCCCATGGTTTACGCTGAAGAACCAGCTACTGATGAAACAATAATCCTGAGAGCTGTTGTACGGCAAGTATATAAAAAGATATCGGTTATAGGTGGTTATGCAATTGAACAGGGTTACTATTATCTCGATTCAAACGGTAATGTCTATGATGCAGATTTAACAATCAGTTCAGCTACCAGCGGTTTAAGTGTCTGGGGACTTGAAGTGAGTCCCAGCGGTCCCTATATCTACATTGATTTTTCCTACAGCGGTCCTTCAGGAGGCGCAACAGTATTTCATTACCAGATTGTATAATTGGTGCAGGTAGCGACTTGATTTGAATAGTTAAAAATTCTATTAGGAAGCAATCAGTACAACATGCTTACATGGATAATATTAGTTGTTTTGACAGATGGTCATCCCGGATTGATTACAATGAAGGAGGATATATGAAGCTGAAAGCAAAGGTATTGCTGATTCTTACATTGTTCTGTGGTTCATTTACAACTGCTTATGCAAGATCTGCGCCATGCCCTGATTGCGGAAGAATGACAGTCAACACTGTGTCAGTTACTGAATATCATTGGGAATGGGAAAACTGCACGCATGGATATCCTGGTCATCAGGATAATGTTTATTACAAGTATGTGTACAGTGTGAACCAGTGTTCAGCATGCGGGACGGTTGTATCGAAACGTGTTGTTTCAAAAACAGAAGTGATGAGAGCACATGATCAGATAGGAAACTAAAACAAATATAAGTCTTGCTGGTAAATGGCGTGATGTATCAATTATCATAAGCAAATTTCAAATCTGTCAAAGAATGTACTTAAGAAACTCCCATTACTTAATACAGTTTGAACAGTTCACCTACGTCTTTATTTGTACCGGCTACCTCAGAAAATTGGAAAACAATTGAATGTATGCAAGAAAAAAACAGTAGCATATTCCGGACTGTTAGCGGCGGGTTACTTCAGCCACTCCGGGGCGGAAAAGTTCAGCCACACTGAGTCAAACGATTTTAACCAATGTAGCTTTGCACTGCTTATTCCAGATTCCTCATTGACGATGCGGCTCAGCCCCTAAGAATCCCGAAAGATGGAAAAGCATTGAAATAATGCTTATGTACGGCTAGACAGCCTACCTTAGGGGCTACTCATCGTCAATGAGTTTTCCCGGCATAAGGCAGTGCAACAATTTTTTGCTGAAATCGGTTGACTAAAATTGGTTGGAGTCTCCCGTCCCTCAGATGGTTAAAATCTCCCGTCGCGAACAGGACTTCATAATTGAAAAAACAAGTATGAATTCATTATGAATGATGATTCCGGGAGCATACTTTACCTCTACAGCAATGGAATGATAAAAACGGTAGCGAATGGAAAACGTGGTTTCTATTCCTGTAGCAGTTCGGGAATAATACTGGAAATATGCTCAGATGCAGTAAATGAATATTTTACGGTGATCAACAGGACTGCGGCTGATACAGCTGGTTAATGAATAGGACAGAAAGTTATACAAATAAGTAACCGATTTTGGATGCTACTTGTATTAAGATATGACAATTACATAAAAGGAACTAAGAATATTATGAAGAAAATGATAAATGTATTTCTTTCCATTGGATTACTGCTGTCGTTTAATATGATGCAGAAGGTTGATGTCCATGCTCAACAGAATGCGGACGGTTCGTGTTGTAATATTGCTCAATTTCCTCTTGTTGAAAAGGTGGAAATTAATGAAAACGGAAATGTTGTCAGATTATATGATGATGGTGCGTATGTGGAAATAATCAATGAAAACACAGTCATCGTTCGGGACTACAAACATGTACTAAGTGATGACGCTTTTGTCAATGCAACATCATCTTCATGGCAGAACATAGGTGTAGCAATATTAACATACATTTCTTATGTGTTATCGGGCTGCCAGTCAATACAGTACCTGACTGGGCATGATATTTGCAGAATCGTATTGAACTACATTACAAGCAAGGATACTGGTTCATACAGATATCTGCTGACAGGGAGATACATTCCAGGATATATACCTGGTTGTGAACCCAGGGACTCTTTACCGTGTAACTCAGGTTATTGGGAATATAAGGTGGTTCTGCAGTAAATGAAAAACAAAAAGAGATGGGGATTTTTCTTTATAAAGTGTTTGACGTTGCTGGATGTTACAGTATTGAACCTATTAAAGCAGCTCGTTGAAAAATGTCGGATGGACATTGCTGTCACAGTAGTTATCGTTGTGGTTTACATCCTGGTGATGGCAGTTGTCACTGATAAAGCGCTGCGGAATATTATGGGAAATCAGAAACGGGATATTTGATCCTGAATTGAACTTCGGCGGTATTTCTGATCTGAATGACAGCGGAGTGAAAAATAACAATGGATATGAATTGCTTATCGGTTGCCATCATAGATGATTGCAAACAAGACCAGGATAGGATCCTTGGTCTTGTTCATAGTGCTTTCCCTAAGGCTGCATGCATGGCTTATGGCTCATGCAGTGAATTCCTGAGTCTGCCTTGTTATTGTTCTCTTCTGCTTCTGGATATTGAGGTTGGTGAAGAAGATGGAATCCGGTTCAGCAGGGACCTTTCAGCATATGCTTCCTTCATTGTCTTTGTGACGTCCATGAAACAGTGTATGCCGGATGCCTTTGCGCCAAAAACGGTTGGCTTTCTTCTGAAAACGGAAAGCAATGAAGTGTTGATCGAAAAACTCAGGGAAATCAGGGAGCGTTACCTGCAGCCATCCATACATGTTCAGACAGACCAGGGTGAACTGGAATTGAATCCGGATATGGTTCAGTATATTTCAAGAGTGGGAAGGAATATTGTCCTGTATATGAACCGTCAGCAGAATTATGTGCTGTATCACGAGACAATTCAGAGCTGCATGGAGAAGTTTCCTGAATTGTGCATGATCAATCAGTCCCAGCTTGTGAACCTGAACTATATCAGAAAAATGGAAAATGATTTCCTCATGCTGTTTGATGGTACGGTGCTTTATCCCAGCAGACGTCAACGCAGGAAAGTTCAGGAAGCATATCTTCGGAGGATTGTATGACCGTTTCTTTGCTGTGGATCCGGACACTGATCTGTTCCTTGCTTTCTGTTCTGCCATTCCTTCACGTCAAGGATTTCAGAAGAAAAGAACTGTATGTCAGCATCATCGGCTCCTGCATGATCCTTTATGTCTGCGGCTTCCTGGAGGACAGAATTCCTGAATTTGAACTGCTGCCTGCATACAGCATTTATCCGGTGCTGATGTGGATCCCATTCCGCTTCCTCAGCAGTCTGCTGCTGGTGACGATCCGCAGCCATGCATACATCTACACCATCATCATTGTGTTCGGCTATCCGGCAGTCTTCCTGTATTTCCTGGATACGAGGGTCATTTCCCGGAAGCAGCGTCAGCGCGAGCAGGCTCTTGAACTGAATATGCATCTCAGCCGTAATGCGATTGATGCGCAGATGAAGCAGACGCAGGAAATCCTGAAAGACAGACACAGGCAGAGAAAGGATTGCCTGACATTGATCGGAATGCTGGAAAGCAATGAGATCAATCAGGCAAAGATGTACCTGCAGAATGAAATGATCAAAGAAGATGCTGTCCTGGTTCAGGGCAATGAATATCTTGATGCAATGATGCGTTATCTTCAGGTTGAATTCCCATATGTGGTATTTACGGTCGAAGCTGATCTGATGCCGGGAGAAGGGGTTGATTCATCGGATCTTGCCATTCTTGTCATGACAGTGATCCAGATTCTGCTGCCGGAAGGAAAATCCTCTTCCGGGATCATTACAGTACATATCAGAAAACAGGGGGAGATGGCTGTGATCAGGGTTCTTAGGGAACATCATGAGAAGACTGGAAAACCAGCATCCATTGACACGGAAGAGCTTGCAATTGTAAATCATCTGATCCGCAGATACCATGGCTTCTCGAACAATGGCTATGCAGCAGGCGACGTACGGATTGCTCTGGACAATACCGTTCTGACATCCTCATGACCGAGTAGACAGCAGCTCTTTCATAACAGCAGGATTCATGGCATGGTAAGCATGGAGGCAGCATATGATGAAAGCAAAAACGAAGCGAATGATTCTGATCATCATCCAGTGTGCATTGATCGCCATCTGCATTTCCTATTTCAAGCTGAGCAATGAAATTGCCAATGTCAGGTATTCGGAAAAGGGCGGGCATTACTTTTACTCCGACGGTACGGTTGAAGATGCACCGAATATCTATTACTACAAGGAATTCGACAATTACTTTGCAGTGTACCACGGCAAGCAGCTGACCTACTATGCAGTCAGCCCCGGATATACGAAGGACAGCAGGTATGTCATTCTGCAGACCACCAGATGGAATCAGCTGTTCGGGAGAAATACCACGAAGATCATCCCGATCACTCATACATACACTGAGGTTCCGAAGGTGAAGACAGTCTTTATGTACAATGGTGATGCCGCACCTCAGGAGCTGAATGAAAACTTCAGACTGATGAACGAGGATACTATGGTTGCATTGAACCAGTTCACTGACGGTACTGCTGCAACGAGCAAGTGATCATGAAGGTGCATCTTATGATTTCTGGAACCGGACCTTTTCAGCTATTATTTCCGCTGTTTTCTGGAAAAAGGCTTAGCTAAGCCATTATCTGAACATCATAAGTGCCGCCAGGGGCACCGCCTATGAATATCGAAAAACGGCTTCATTATCAGCCCTCTGCGGATTCGCTGATAACAAAGCCGTTTTTTATGTGTTACGAAATGGAGCCAACTGTAACGGAATGGAACGAAATGGCATGAACTGGAACGAGATTTCCGCTGGATTTTCCGCTGTGTTTCCGCTGAGATCAGGATGCAGAGACTACAGCAGCAAATTTCCGCTAATTGGCTCTCGCTGTATTGAAAGTGCCTGCGTGTCAGCATAGTTCCGGGGGATTGGGGATCTCCCAAGCAAGCCGCTTGTGGGAACACAAACACCGCTTGCCTGATTTCAATACTGGATTCTGCTAGGGGGTTGCAGGCAATCAAGCACGGCAAACCAGGAGTGAAAATATACCGGAATGTTTCCGAATAACTTACTTCGTAATGATTTCTTAGAATTTACCAATCACAAGACATGGAAATGATCTCAAACTTTGCCAATCAGCCCTCAAAATGACCGAATAGCCCGAAAAGATTGAAAAGACTCACATAGAATACTATTACTGAAGTGCAGCTGCTAAGTGAGTATGTGACTGGTCTAAAGAAGGAGAATATGAAAGGGAAGTTAAAGACTGTCAGTTTGATTCCAGTGATCGTTTTATCATTTTTCTTCAGTGGTCTGGGCGTAAATGCACAGGATGTGCCGGGTGATAGTGGGTGCACAGAGTGCACCTATGGGTATTCTGACGAACATCATATTGATTATGATGCAATTGAACAATATACCTTTTATGCCGATCATGCTCGAGATTATTATGATGAGCAGGTTGCTAAGAATCCATTCTCAGAAGGAACAGATATACAGCATGTTCTGAGAAGAGCCAGTGTTACAAAACAAGGATGGGCCGGGAGCAATATCACAAGATACTATCAGGATGATTACAATGATCTTCTTTGCCCGAAGGCAAGACCACTGGGCCCAACTATTAAGAGCGCAGGTTGCGTAATCACTTCATTTTCCATGATTGTAAGTAAATATGGAATAGTCTCCGATCCTTTGAATACCAGAACGGTTATTAACAGAGATGCACCTGGTACTGAAAATGCATGCTCTTTTCCTTGGTTTGATGTTGTGAAGATTCCATTTTTCAGTAGTCTGAAAGCTCAGGAGATAACAAGAACAAACTGGGCAAGCGCTAATACTGTTATTGAAGGAGCAATTCTTCAAAACAGACCTGTAATAGTATATATGACACATCCGAGCAAGAGCCCGCATGCAGTAGTAGTCTATGGTTATGAATATTATTCGGACGGCGGTGTGTTTCACTATCTGTTCAATCCATCAAAAGGAGCTGCAGGAACTCTTGAAGATTATAAGAAAGCAGGTTATTCGATTAACCGGATCATGGTGTATTACAAATGAAATACAGTAGGATATTGTTGCTGTCAATTCTGTCGGCTTGCTTGATTGGGTGTGGTGCAGAGTCTTCTGCTTCAGCATCCGTAAGTCCGGCTGAAGAGATATTGGAAGTTTCTCCTTCACCTGCTGCGTCAGCTACTGCTGCTGCAACAGAACAGTCAGCAGAAACACCAACTGCTGCAGTAATTCCTGACAATGATGCTGTAATATTTACTGTCAATGAGGATGCTATAAATTCCACCTATGTGAGCATGGATGTGAATGAACAACGTTTTCCAGAGTATATGACAGCATCTGTAGAGAAAGAAGCAGATGGTTATGTGTACTTCAAAGTAACAGATACACGCGATAGTGATTCTGTTGTCTTCGGTGTCATGAAAGAACTGAAAGACCTGGAATTGCAGATTGCCGGGGCAAATGATCCGGACGATCCATCTAAGCCTGTGGTCTTCATTTCGCTGAAATTCCCTCAAAGCCTTGTCTATGAGAGCCAGAATGGAACGAGCAAATACGGAATCAATACATATGATAGAAACTTCGGATCTATAGACGGAATGGATTATCAGACCTTCTGGATTGGCAAACAGGATGCTGGGACAGGAAAAGGATTTACACCTGTGGGAGAACAGGGAGACTGGCGGATGACAATGAATGATGGATATTATGAGTTCGTCAATTCATCTGCAGATGTATCTGCACAGGAAAAAGATGAACTGAAAGAACTGCATTCCATGTCGTATATAATATTGCCATCGCAGCCATAATCAGTAACTGTGCAAGTATAACACCTCGGAAAGCACCCCGATGACTGCTTTCCGCCTATAATCCTGTCAAAAAATTGAAAGGTATGAAAAGCACTCAGAAGTCCGATGAATAAAGGACATTCTGAGTGCTTTGATTTTGCGGCGATATTGCGTAATTTACTGTTTCCTGGTCTTCTTGATGATATTTCTCACTTCAGCTTTTGACAGGACTTCATAATCTGTATGAAATCCGAAGACTTCATGGAGGTCGTCTGTAAGATCTGTCCGTGTATAAGAAGGAATGTATTCACAGCCATCCGGCATTACAAGCTTCATCTCTCTGAGTGCTGAGATGATTTCACTGCAGGTATATTTCTCGCCAAGTTTCTTCTCCAGGATCCTGTAGATCAGTAACGCCAGATAGCAGGTGAGGAAGTGTGCCTTGATTCTGTCTTCTCTGGAAAGATATACAGGTCTTGCCTGGAAGTCTGTCTTCATGATGCGGAACGACTCTTCAATCTCCCCTTTTTTATGTAAAGATTGTCATAAAAAAGGGAAGGTTGAATCAGCGAATCGGTTTGTAGACTGGCTGAAGCCATATGAGAACGAACTGAGCAGCGAAGATGATCTGATCCGGAAGATCTATGAGTTCAACGTTGATGTGAACAACGCAGTCAATCAGACTACGGGAATACCGCTAATCAAACTGATCAAAAAAGAAATGGAGCATCTCCGTCCTATTCCGAACAAGGTCCTTCTCACAAACTATGTTCAGAATGTAACGACTCAGGAAGTGCCTTCAACGCTTCTGGTCAATTACAAGCAGACTGGATACTCCGTCCCGAAAGAGTTCATCGGAAAGAGAGTCAAGCTGATCCCTGCCGGCGATAAACTCTACATTTATTATAACAATGAGTTGATCGCCCTCCATAACATCACCGAAAAGAAGTTCAGCTACAGGCCGCAGGATTATATTGATGGCTTCCGGGAGGCAATGCCAGCAGATCTGAGCGATGAAGAGATCACCAGCCGTGCAGAAGCCAACCTGGCTTATTCGATCAGTTGGAGGAAATGAAACATGAATGAACAGGTACGCACTTACAGCCAGCTGAAAAATGATCTGGAACGGCTGAAGCTGTCTCAGTTCAACATTCACCTGGACGAATATATCGATGCCACACAGAGCGGTGACAAATCGTTCACGGAAGCCATGAAGGATTTGTGCGATCTCGAGCTGCGGGTACGGGAAGCACGTATTCTGCAAAGCTGTGTCAAGACAGCGAACTTTCCGTTTCAGAAGACACTGGAAGATTTTGACTTCTCTTTCCAGCCTACCCTGAAGAAAGAACAGATCCTTGGCTTCAAGGACATGCGGTTTATCGATCAGGCACACAACATCCTCTTCATCGGATCACCGGGAGTGGGAAAGACTCATTTGTCCGTATCCATAGGGATTGAAGCAGCGTATAACCACCGCAGTACATACTTCATCACATGCAATGACTTACTTCTCAGGCTGAAGCGGGCGCAGCTGGAAAACAGGCTGGAACAGAAGCTTAAGCTTTATGCCAGATATAAGCTGCTGATCATTGATGAGGTTGGCTTCCTGCCGCTGGATGAGGAATCATCCAAGCTCTTCTTTCAGCTGATTTCAATGCGATACGAAAAGCACTCAACGATCATCACCACTAATAAACCATTGTCCCAATGGGGACAGATCTTCGGTGATCCGGTCCTGGCAAATGCAATACTGGACCGTCTGCTGCATCACTGCTCTGTAATCAAGATCGTAGGTAAATCCTATCGTACAAAGGATGTCCAGAAAGAACTTGTATCAGACAAGTCTGTCACTGCAAGATAATGACAGCTTTACAGAAATTCCATGAGAATGAAAGCAGAGGTGAATCACTGGTGCATCAGCCATAAATACCCATGTATCACTGAAAGATGCACTGGTGAAGCACCGTAAAAGAAAGGAGGAAACAATGGCTGTAAAACAAGGAAACAGCAGAATTTCTGTGCTTCTGGATGTGGATGAATGGTCATACCTTGATATCCATGCATGCTGGGAAGGCAAATCAAAAAGCAGATATCTGGAAGATCTGCTCAGACAGGATATGGCTAAACGGGAAATGTATGATGATCCGGAATTCATCCTGAAGGAAATCCAGTGCCTGCTCAGCAGACTGAAGCCACAGATACATGACCTGGAAGTAAGTGATGGGTAAGTACAGCTGTGCCATTCTCTGTAATGAGCAAAGATTTTCTGACATCACAGACCATAACATACCTCTGGTTGAAGCAATGCAGGAAGTGGTGAATTCTGATTGCAATATTTGGTAAAAAAGTACTTGCAATTATCATCTGTACCACATGCTGTCTTTCAATGACCGTTACAGACAGTGGATGGGAATCCTGGTGGGCTTCATAGCGGTGCTGTTTTCATACTTAATGCGACAGCAGAACCTGTATATCGGTTTTATCTCATTTCCGCTGTTTTTCCTGTATATAGTGTTTCTTCATTTCTTTTCAAAAGAGGATATCAGGTCAGATTTTCTGGTTCTCGTCATTGCGTTCGTTATCGTCATGATGATCGATGCGGTATGTATGACAGGAATCGAGTACATTGTTTTCAGAAATAATCCGGATGTGCCTTATGATGCAGTAATGCCTGTCGTCATGATGGTTTCAGATGCAGTGCTGTATCTGGCATTGAGAATGATTGTACAGACAAAGAAAAAGTCGGATCTGTCTGTCAGCAGTGTTGCAGAACCAGGAACGCTGGCTATGTACTTTCTGATCTTCATCATTTTCTTTTCCTTCAGCCATTTCACGTATCAGAATGAGAGTCACAGTTTGTATACCATTCTACTGCTTTCAGCATTGATCCTGGTGACGATCTGTTCCTTTACCCTTCTCCTGAGGGAAACAAGAAAGAACATGGATCTGGAACAGCTGCGGCTGGAAAAGAGAAAGCTGGAAGCACATCTTGTGAATACAGAGAAACTCATAGGTTCTGCAAAGCGGATGGAAGCTGAACGCCACGACATGAAGTATGTTCTGCTGGCGGTGAAGCATGAGATCCATGAAAATAATCTGGAACAGGCAGAAAAGACAATCGATGAACAGATCAGAAGCGTGAAGTCCATTGAACCGGTAACCGTGACCGATAACCGGATTGTAGACTACTACATCAACGACTGCAGAGAGAAAGCACACCAGCAGGGAATAGAGTTTGTAACGACAATCGATGAGAGAATCTCCGTCACTTTAAAGGATGAGGAGCTCAGCGCGGTACTGGGAAACCTTCTGGACAATGCTTTGGAGAACTTTATAACTGAATATGATCGGAACAAATAAATGCCCTGTTTGCGGGGAAACATATTTATACGAATACGAGATTTGCCCGGTATGTGGATGGGAGAATGATCCGATACAAATGGATAAGCCTGATCTGGAGGGAGGTGCAAATAGAATGAGTTTGAATCAGGCAATAACCGCATACAAAAAAGGTGAAAAATTGAAAAAGAAAAAACTCAACGAAGATGTAATAGTAAAGTGGTCCCTGTAGAAAGGACAGCACTCTGACAGTGCTGAGGTCCTCCTGCAGGGGCCATTTTTATGGGCAGAAAATCCAGAAAACGCAATCCTAAAACTGATTATGTATTCTTCTCTCCAGAGGAAATCCAGATTCTCCAGGCTAATCCGAATGTGAAATTCATCCGGACGAATCACATCGCATTCACCTATGAGTTCAGATGCCGGATGTATGACTGGTATGTCTCTCATCACGAGATCCGCAAGTTCCTGGAGAACAATGGAATCTCCACGAAAATGATAGGGAACCAAGTGATTAAGAAACTGACTGAGAATTTCAGAAAACATGGTCACCCCACCAATGGAAATGGGCCTTCGATTTCTGTTTCTGCGCCGAAGCTTTCAGAAGAAGAAATCCAGCTGCTCATTGACACCGGAGTATTCGTCAGAGCTCGTGGCGGCATCTCTTTTTCAGATGCGTTCGTTAAAGAAGCGATAAGGAGATATCCTGGCACTGACCTTAGAACGCTTCTGAAGGAGCACGGCATTGATCCGAACCGGATCGGTTATCAGAGAATCCATAGGCTTAAACTCCTTCTGGAAGGAAAATTACCTGTTACGGGTAAATTTTTCCGTTCCGATGAAGTGATTTCTGAACTGAAGAGCTGTTCCTGGGTCAGAACAGTCACCCGGAAAAAACTTTCCCTCCGATCAGAATTCTATGAATGTGCTTATCTGATCAGAGACCTTCCGATTCTGGATGTACTGCAGGTATTTGAGATTCCTGCAGACTTGCTCAGTGCGGGAGAACTGATGCGGATTCGATATAAGCTTCTGCACTGGAAGCCGGATCGTGTTAACAGAAAGGTTCATCTTGCCGCTCTGGATCTCAGCACCGCGAAGAAACTGTGCGAGCTGATGGAGAAGATGGAAGAGAGAAAAATGAGTGAGCTAAGAGAAAGCCTTCGTATTACTTCTCCTGAGACTCTCCGGAAAGTGTGTGATCTCATTCATGATCAGGTGAAAGCCTTCCCTTACGTCAGAGGATTCTCGATCAGCGGTGCGTGCAGAATCCTCGGCTTCAGCCACTCTCGCTTCTATCGTCTGAGATACTATGTTTCCAACGGAAAACAGCGTCAGGATGAGAAAGACATTGAACGGATCAGGAAAGTGATTGAATACCGCGGATATCCGAAAGGAACCCGCATGGTGACCATGATGATGCCGAAGCTGCAGAAGACGGTCATGAACCGCAAGAAAGTTCAGAGGCTGATGAGAAAGGCCGGACTGCTGTGTACGGTCAGAGCACCGAAGAAATCCAGGCAGGCAGCCAGAGAACTGCTTCAGAGGAACCGGAAAGAGAATGTGCTGAAGCGCAGATTTCGTCTTGGGAAACCTTATGAACAGGTCATGACAGATGTCACCTATATCAAAGACTGCCGGGGAAATACTTCCTATTACTCTCCGATCAAAGACAGTGTTTCCGGCCTGATTCTGTCTTCTGCAGTAAGCGATACACAGGATCTGAACCTTACTGATGAGATGCTGAGCGGAATCATGAAAGATCAGGATCAGAATACCGTCTGTTCGACAGGAATGGTATTTCATTCCGATCAGGGGGCACTGTATCTTTCCGATGCGTTTCAGAAGAAGCTGAAGAAGATGGGATTCGTTCAGTCCATGTCACGGCGTGGAAACTGCTGGGATAACGCATCCATGGAATCCTTCTTCGGGCATATGAAAGATGAAGCTGACTTCTCCGATGCCCATGATACGTCTGAGATCCGGCAGAAAATCAATGACTACATTGACTATTACAACTTTGAACGGCCGCAATGGAACCGCGGCAGAAAGACACCGATGGACTTTGCCGTCTATCTGAACAATCTTTCTGAGCAGGAATACCAGGAATACCTTTCCAGGGAACAGGCAAAGTATGACCGCATGATGGCCAGGTCTGCAGAAAAGGCACGGAAGCACGCTGCAGATCTTGGTGCTGTGATACCATCGGAATCATAGAGAGGTAATAGAGATGGGTAAGAAGAAAACGAAGTATTACGAGAAACGCAGTGCCATTCAGGAAATTGCAGAGAAGAACGAATACGTGAAGGACATTCACGGAACGAATCTGATCTACAAGACGGAGTTCTATATCAGGATGTGTCAGCAGATGAACAAAGGAATGACGGGAGTGGAAGCTTATGAATCACTCGGCTTCCCGGTAAAGGAACTGGGTACTGATCGTGCAAACAGTGCTGCCAAGCGTGCCAGAGAGATGGAGAAAGACGGATCGTTCGTTGATCCTTCCAGATTTGACGGGAGTATTCCCCGTGATGAGATGGGAGATCTGACGCCGGAGGAAGAAGCCGCTTATTACAAAGCACGGACAGCTTATCTGGAAGCACTGCTCGAACTGGAAAAAAAAGTACACGAACTATTGGCGGAGACGAATACATCATCGAATCCGAACTGAAGAACCATCAGAAGTTCAGAATGGTGTATTACACTCTTCAGAAGCAGGAGACTCAGCCAGCAGGACATGTTCATCAGTTCTCGGCATCAGATCTGTTCCGGATCTTCGGCTGCAGTTCCAGCGGCTATTACAGCTGGAAGAAACGATTTGAGAATCCTGTGGAAACGAAAACGCAGAAAGAAGACCGGGAGATCAAGGAGAAGATGATCTCAATCATCCATAAGCACTGCGGAATTCCCGGAGCGCGGACCTTCCGTACTTACCTGTGGCGTGATTACGATCTCAGGGTGAGCAGAAAACGGATCACCAGACTGATGAAAGAAATGCGCATTACCGCATATGTCCCTCATAAAGATGCCTATAAGGGACAGGCAACTCATTTCCATCCATGTGATGCCAAGCAGAACTATGTCGATCGTGACTTCGGTGACAGCCCGCGGAAAGTGATCCTGACAGACATTACCTATCTCTACTATGGAAGTAATCGCGAGCTCTGCTATCTGTGTGCGTTCAAGGATGGATTCACGAGGGAAATCCTGGGATCAGCAGTAAGCAGGCATATGGATGTCTCTCTGGTTACAGAAGCCTATCACCGTATGATGGACCAGCATCGCAGCGAACTGAATCATCCGGACGCTCTGATTCATTCCGATCAGGGGAGTCAGTACCTGTCCGTTACCTTTCAGAAGCTGCTCGAAGATGACGGCTTCGTGCAGTCCATGTCCAGGCGAGGGAACAGCCAGGACAACGCACCGATGGAATCCTTCTTCGGAAGAATGAAGTGCCAGCTTCTGAAGCTGATCGAGATGTGTCCGGACTATCAGACAGTCAGAGATCTGATTGCAGGCTATATGCACCACTACAATGAGAAAGCTTATCAGTATGATCTTGCCGGTCTTACTCCTGCGGAGTTCTATCAGTACAAGACTACAGGAGTCTATCCATTAGATAACTACTACGGTATCTCAGGAGATCGGATGAGGCCGGTTGAAAGCCTGGTAGAGGATCATCTGAACTATCTGAAGAAGAAGCGGGAAGAAAACGTTCAGAAGAAGAAGGAAGCAGAAAAGAAGCTCCTTCCGATGCACATCATTGCGACAGATCAGAAGAAGCTGAAGAAAGAAATTCAGAAACTGAATACGCTCATTGAAGACTCCAATGAGGAAATCAGAGAACTGGAAGCACTTCTGGAGCGAGTGAGAGCAGCAGGAAAAGCTTACGAAACAGCAGATGAAGAACTGAAGAAGAAGCTTGAGAATCCGCAGGAATGGAAGAACACACCGCCATTTGACTACGTCACAGAAATGGACGCTCTTTACTGATACAGGCACAGAAAGAATAGAGCAGCTTACTTCCCCTGGCCAGAAGATGTTTTCGTCATGCGCAGAATGAATCATCCGAGCACTGATGATCCGGAAACATCTCTCTGAAACCTGCTGAATACAGAAAGAAGACAGCTATGATTCAGCTGTCTTCCGTCTTGATCAATGCATGTGACCCTCAGAAACCCGAACTGTCAGAAAACTGTCCTTGACAACGGGGCCACTTTATAGTGATGGCTTCTGAGCCATTAAAAGATTATGAATTCGAAGATATTCAATGCTTAGTTCACAAAACAATCGAAACAGAGGCTTTGGTGAACCTTTATGCAGCAGTTTTTAACGAGTTCTTCTGGGTGGAGGATAACGAGTATGATTTTCCAAAGGGAACTCCAGAATACGCTGAAGCATGCAGGATAACTGATCAATGGGGCGCTTTGATGGATGAGCTTGAAAAACGAATAATGCGAATCGCTTCCGATGCAGGCCTGCTTTTGCCTAGAGAACCAAATAGCGGGACTGTAAAGCAAATGGGGCCATTTATGAAAAAGTATGGCTTTGTAAATGAAAATGGCTGGTGGATTAGACATTAAGCGAATAAACAAGCAAAATTAAAGGCTCAATCTAAATTTTAGTTGATAGGAGATCGCATACAGGATGGCGGATATGAAAAAGGATCCCTTATAATTGGTTTGAACAAAACAAAAGATAAGTAGATCCCATATGCATTCTACCGTTATGCCGCCTTCCGTACAAGAACGGATATTTGATTTCCGTGCTGATGAAGCTCGTAAAGACGCACATGATCTGATTGATTCTCTGACTGATCATGATGTTTCCAGAGGTCTGAGACTGTCCTTTACAGGCTTTACTTCTTTTACGCAGACAGAGGGTGCTGACAGCGTTCCGGTAGAGATCAATGTCGGGACTGCTTCAAAACCATGCAAGCGTACTGTTACGAAGTACATTTACAAGGGATATATGAACACCAATATCGGTGCTGACGGTGAAGACAGAACTCAGCTGTTCTGTCCATACTGCGCCAAG
This sequence comes from Anaerolactibacter massiliensis, assembly GCF_900290205.1. NCBI lineage: Bacteria > Bacillati > Bacillota > Erysipelotrichia > Erysipelotrichales > Erysipelotrichaceae > Anaerolactibacter > Anaerolactibacter massiliensis. The sequence continues at coordinate 115,766 of NZ_OLMH01000003.1, forward strand.
AAACTGGTGAGAAACGGAACTGTTACTACCACGCTGAAGGATATTCCGTCCGGGAACTCCTATTCCGAGGTGCAGGTTCTCAGACATCGCTGGCTCTGCACAGATAAGAAATGCCATTACTGCTGGACAGAACCGATTGATTTCAAAGATCAGGATCATCTGCTTACCTGCAGCCTTGCCACGTATATCTGCGGTCTTCTCCAGCAGGGGTTATCCATGAAGGAGATCGCCAGTATCACAGGTGCAGATAAGAACACGATCAAGGCGATTGATAAGAGACGTCTGGAAGAGCTGTATACCGTTAACGGAAAGCAGCTGAAGAAGCCTTCAGAATACTCAGAGTGCATCGGAATAGATGAGTTCCTGCTTCATAAAGGGCATCAGTATGCGACGGTGATCATCGACCTGAAGACCGGCTATGTTCTGTACCTGGCACACGGGAAGAAGAAGCAGACTGTATATGATTTCATGGAATTCGTCGGTGATGACTGGATGCGGCATGTAAAGGCCATTTCCTGTGATATGAACAGTGATTAAGAAGAAGCCTTTAAAGAGAAGTATCCCGAGGTGGCCGTCGTGTACGACTTCTTATGTGAAATTTTACATAAGAAGTCCGTGCACCTTCGGGCATTGACGAAGTACTCTGAAGTGCATTCATCAATCCACCTGGCACCGTCTCCGGCAACCACTTCAACCGCTTTTCTCTCTTCTTCCGTCAGCGAAAGACAGAACTTGGTGAAAACTTCTTTGCCATGTCCATCATGAACCCAGGCAACCCGGTTCTGATCCAGGTCATACACAACCGTAATGTATTTATGGCCTTTACGATAAGAGGTCTCGTCTACACAGAAACGCTTGATTCCTCGCAGGCGGACAGAAACATCCGGTTCCAGGCGATCATGCGCTGCTTTAACAGAGTTCCCTACTGTCTTCCAGTCGATGCCCATATACTGCGCACAGACCGTCTTGGGAACCGTCAGAGCCAGGAACGCGACATCGTTATTGAAACTCTCCGTGAACCGTGAATTCCCATCCTGCCAGGGAATGTATTCCGTCAGAATTCCATGTTCAGGGCAGCAGATCCTTGCCGGAGAATAAAGGAGCTTTACCGGAACACCATTGATGGAACTGGCTCTCCAGCTGACTTCGGTATTTGACTTGTGATCATAGACAGGCCGTTTCTCCATGCATTTCGGGCACCTGCATTTCATTCTCTGATAAGACCTGACATGCATTTCAATCCGATCCCGCTGATACGTTTCGCCGTTCATGACTGCGGTGTCTTCAACATATTCTGCAGAATCAATAACAGTATGATTGAACGAAAGCGACTTCGAGATTAAACTGATGGGGAAAGCCATAGGTATATCCTCCTTATTGTTTTTCGTCGATTCAATATTAAAGGATTGCCTATGGCTTTCATAGTATTCAGAAAAAGGAGACTGAATCCATAACCCTTCGGATTCCAATGTCTATCCGATGATCAGCTGTAAAACAACGACTTTCTCAAATTACCCACCCAGAGTCCCGAAGACTCAATTCTCGGTCGTTTTTTTCTCTGGTATAAGTATAATGTACTTATAGTATAGGTGGCGTATACTTATACAGGAGGTAATATGCCGAAGTCTGATTACGTTTACCCGAATTGGGTTCAGCAGTTCCGCACTCGTGGCACCACCATTAAGAAGAAAGATGATAATTACTATCTGTACAAGAGAACTTCTAAAAGAGTTCCCGGCAAGAAGTATCCTCAGCCTGTAGATACTTACATCGGTGTAATTACTCCGGATGGAGTGATCGATGCACAGAAGAAGATCGTGCCTGTATCTGCAGAATGCGAAGTCTTTGAATACGGGTTTTCCAGAGCCTTGCAGGAGATCTGCCCTGAAGAATGGAAGACAGCAAACGGTGAGAACTGGCAGAAGGTTCTGCTGGTGCTGATCCGGCAGCACTCAGAATTGTCTTTCCTGCAGCGTGACTTTAAAATCCCGGATGAAAAAGAGTTCCGGGTCTCGTGGAGTGCACAGTATTCCAGTCTGATCCGGAAGATATACCAGAATTACAAAGTAGAGCGATATGATCTGGACAAACTGAAGAATATTTTCGTTGTCTATATCGGAAAGACAAAATTCCTGTTACGTATTTCAGAGGAACAGCAGCACATTCTTGATCAGCTTCACATTTCCAATATGGAGGTGCGCTAAGGCTGAACTGTTTATCGCCGCTTCCCTGCATGAATGGATGAAGAAGGTGCCTGATCCTCGGAGCACCAGAAAAAAGATGTATGACAGTGCAGAAATACTGACATACATCATCATGGCATATGCGAGCGGGAGAACATCTCTTCGCCGCGCTATTGCATGGGCTGAGAATCATCTGACAGAGCTTCGGAAATACATGAAACTGGAGAACGGAATCGCATCTGTGTCCACTATATTCCGCCTTTTCCGGGATATCGATCAGAATGAATTCAATAACATCATGATGCAATGGATCGCCCAGCTTCTGAACCAGAGAAAGCTTATCATCGCAATTGATGGAAAAGGACTGCGAGGTGCAGCTGATCGAATTGGAGACGGCAGAACTCCATATATTCTGAATGCAATAGATGTGGAGACGAAGCTGGTGATCGCCCAGCTTCCGATCTCCACAAAAGACAATGAGATTTCAGGGATTCCAGAGCTATTAGGCATCCTTGATCTCCGAGGAAATCTTATCACGATTGACGCAATCGGCACACAATGGAGAATCATGGATATCATTTCCGGAGAAGGCGGGTTTTATCTGCTTACTGTCAAAGAAAACCAATCTGATTTGAAGAATGAGATCAGCGGTTATTTCAGAACAGTCCGAAAGAGAATGGAACAGGGACTGACAGATGCGGAAAAAGAGAAATACAGCATTAAGCAGACAGCAGAAAACAACCGATCTCGCATAGAGCATCGGAAGATGGAAACAATCCAGGCAAATCCGATTGGAGGAAGAGAAGAACTTGCGTTTGATGATATCAGGACAATAGGCCTGCATGAACAGACCAGGATTCCTATCAGAAGAGATGAAAACGGCAAAGACATCACACAGGACTATGAATCTTTCCGCTCAGAGGCAATCAGCAGAGCAAAGGACAAGTTCAAAAGCAAAGTCATGTATGACGATGAATATCTCTGCGAGGGCATGATCAGCAATAAGCATATGAATGCAGAGGAAATGGCAAGAATCAAACGAGGACACTGGACTATTGAAAACCAGCTGCATCATGTCTTAGATGATCTGTTCAGAGAAGACAGATCCAGTGCCAGAATCACAAAGGATAATCTTGCGCTTGTAAGAAAAATTGCATTCAATCTGCTGGTTCTGGCAAGTCACCATGAAAATTCCGATCGCGGGCCAACTGCTATGATGGACATTTTCGCTGATCGACCTGAATTGCTTGCCAAATATACATTCAAAGGAATTTCAAGTTTCTGACACTTATAGAGCAATGATTTCCATCGACCTGCAGGAAGCAGGTGCTTTTGGCGTGAAGAATAACCTTCAGGTTTCCGATATGGGAGAAGCACAGCAGAAAGCCAAATCAAAATAATCATATCGTTATTACGAAGAGAAGCTTCATGAAACAGCCCTAGCAGCAATCACACTAATAATCGGATGAGAATATGGTATGCTTTAGGTGTGGCTATGAAACCGTATATTTCCAGAATCATTATTGCACTGAGCTGTACGTTATTTCTTGTGTCCTGCGGAAGCGGAAACAGAGACGCAAGCATTGCTCAGATAATAGTGCGCCATGATGAATACATAGATGCGATGAAACAGATTGAAACGAAAAATCTGAGTGTCAGTGATGACCTTGTTTTATCCGTACCGGAATTGGTGGTTTCCGGGGAATACATCTGTGCAGATGATTATCAGAAAAATGCAGAGAAAATATTTTCTCATTATGTCTCTGCTTATGATGCGGAGAATATGACAATGGATCCCTCGTATTATCCTCCGGGGCCGGATTATTTTGATCCGGCTACGGGGCTTTCTATGTCCGTAGGAAGTAACGGTTTCTTTTCCTATATGACAAAGGGGTTTTCTCCGGAAGAGGTATTTGGGAAATCGGAAAATCAGCTGGTGAAGACGTATCCGTTTGAAGAACTGGATTCGCGGGATCACTATGTCCTGGTAGAAGGCGATGATGTCTCTGTAGCAGATGCACGGCGGTTGGTACAGGGATTTTCGAATGATTACGTAGAGGCGTCTGGCTTTGGCAATGGGTTACGCGTGCTGCGGATCAATCTGTATAGAAATGATTCAGGTTACTATTATGAAGTTGATTTATCGCAAACCGTCGACGGGGTGCCGGTTCTTGCTTATCATCCGGTGTATGGTGATGCAAAGATCGTTGTTCCTTCGTCGTTTGCATATGTGATGGGCGACGGTATTAACGATTTTGCAGTCAATTCGCTTTTTGAGCCATATCGGACTGATGAAGCGGATCAGATCATCAACCCTGTGGATGCGATGGGGGAGGTCAGCGAATACCTGGATGAGGAAACGGATCTTGAGCTGACGCGGGTATCTCTGGAACTGTGCATGATCGGGAAAGGAAATCTCAATACAGCCTGGCCGCAGGAGACGTCTGATGCCGGGATTGTGATTGAGCCGACATTCCATTCCAATGATCTTTATGAAGCTGCGCCATGCTGGATATTTTACTTTGATGAGACGGTCGGCAAAGAAGTTTATGCCTGCTGCAATGCGCTAACCGGAGAAATCTCATTTGTAAACAATGGGCAATAATTATTCACTGCCTGTAGCTTTCAATGCGGCATCGATCAGGGCAAAAAGTTCGTCCTTTGTCGTATAGGAGGCGATATGGAAATACGGGTCTCCCGTTAACATCGCCGAGAGCTGCGTCTCCGCGCGGCGGTAGAAGATGTAGACGGGCTTGCCGTACTTTTCGGCATAGGCCATCTCATACCCGACGCCCAGCGAGGGATGGGTGCACTCGGCAATAACCAGGTCGCATGCGCGGATCCAGGCGGTGTCCTGTTCATAGATGAGGGCGTCGCGGCTTATTCCCTGTTCCTTTATGGAACGGTTCATGTCACCGACCCGTTCCGTAAGGACGTGGTCGGTGCGGTTGATGTGTTCGATGGCTTCGTGATACAGGGCCGCATCTTCGCGGCCGCCGCGGATACTTCCGGCAAAATAGACGTTTTTCATATGGCAATATTATGCGCTAGTATAAGGGCATTGAGTGAGGATGAATCATGAATAAAGAAGATCTGGAACAGAAAACAATACGTTCCAAACGTATTTATGAAGGAACCGTTTTTCAGATACGCAAGGATGAGGCGGAGATGCCGGATGGTTCGCATGTGCTGCGTGAAGTCGTGGAACATCAGGGCGGTGTAGGTATCGCGCTTCATGACAGTGACGGTACGTTCTTCCTCGTGACGCAATGGCGCTATGCACAGAGAAAGCCGATGCTTGAATTCCCGGCCGGTAAGAAGAAGGGCGAAGATCCCTTTGACACGGCAAAGCGGGAGTTTGTTGAGAAAACAGGCTATGCGGGAAAGGACTGGCATTATCTTGGCCAGATGGTTCCGACCCCTGCCTACGATAAAGAAGTCATCGATGCAGACTACTGTAGATTTTATAGTATTAAAATATAATAATATTATCAGAATGTTACTATTATAATTCATTAAGGGAGGGCACTAACATGAACATTCGTCCATCAGCAGCAATTCGCCAAAACTACAATGAGATTGCAGATATGTGTCGCAAAACCGCTGAGCCAGTCTTTCTCACGAAAAACGGAGAGGGAGATCTGGTAGTTATGGATATTGAGACCTTTAACCGCCGGGAAAAAATGCTGAAGCTAAGAGAAGAACTCCTTGCCGTTGAAGAGGACAGATTGGCAGGGAGAAAAGGCTGCAGCTTAGATGAGCTCGATTCCTTTCTTGACGATGTGATTGCTGAGGCATAATCCTGTGTCAAATATCGAATATAAAGTAATCGTATCTGACAGAGCAAAGCGCATGCTGGGTGCACATTTCAGTTTCTTGGCGCAGGTTAATAAAAATGCAGCAAAAACAAAAAAGAGAGAGCTGCTTGAAGCAATGCGGTCTTTAACCCACATGCCACAGCGTTTCCCGTTTTTTGAAGGAGCATATATGCCGGCAAATAAATATCATAAAATGTTTGTCGCAAAATGGTATCTCATCCTTTACCAAATACAAGACGATACTGTTTATGTCGATTACATTCTCGATTGCCGTAAAGATTACGACTGGCTGGTAAAATAGCGATGACGTTTTATGAAGCTGAACAATTTGCAAGTCGAAAATGCCTGTTTTCCTGAATAATATGTAGATACGCGGGATTTTAGTGCTCGGAAAAGGAGAATTTTTGCCAATTTTGATTCAGTGGCGGCGCATACCCGTCTGTTATGTAAAAGCCAATGTCAAGTGCTAGTTTCGTATAAGTTTCAATTTCTCCTTTGCTGTTAAAGGCATGAGGAAAGAGTCTCGGATTTTCAACAGTTCGCGGTATTTAGCCATTCTGTTATACGTGTATCAGGGACAACTGCTCTCCCACCCCACAGGCCAATGGTTTCGCCGCCAGCTCTGCTGTCTAAAATCGTGGATCACCATGGAAAGGTGCCATCATAGCCCCGCCGCAGATAGCTGAACCATCCAGTTCAAATCCGGGCTGCTCCTTCCTGATGCCTTCAATCTAATTCTTATCCTCCTCTTTGTTTTTAGGTCATTCAATGATTTCCTGATCTGAAGTGCTCAACGCAAGTCTTGACTGCCTGATAATCGATAGAATCATTTTAAGCAAGAACAGTATGAATATTGCCTGTCATCATTCCCCATATAAAGCATGCCAGCTCACGTGCTATGGCTACCGTTGCTTTGTTATGGTTCTTTCGATTGTGAAGCACAAGACGCATGTATCTCTTCCGGAGGCGTTCATTCGCTCTGTCCGCATATGCAATGACTTCAGGAGCGTTGCCTTCCTTCCGCTTCTTCAGTGCTTCACTTTTGCCAGATGATGCCCTTGAGAAAGATTGTGCACATTCGACAAGTAGTTTTCTCAAAAAGGTGTTTCCCTGTTTTGTTATTCCCGTCTGATTCTGATCATCGCTGCTGCTGAGTTCTCCTGCAACCAGGCCCAGAAATGCCGCAAAGTTCTTTGCTTTAACGAATCTGGTGAAATCTCCGATTTCCACAATCACAGCCAGAGCGGTAAGTACTTTCACTGACTGAAAGCAGATCAGCTTGTGAACTGCTTCCCGGTATTTATCCGTTTCAGCAATTTCTTCAATGCGTTTGTTCATTTGCTCAATTCGATCAGAAACTGTTTCATATGACAGCAGGTAAGAATCCAGTGTTTCCTTATTGATCCCCTCCAGAGGAAGCTCCTTAAGCCATTTCAGATGTTTCTTTGTCCAGTAATTCCTGCCATCCGTAAATTTGTATCCATGCCTGGTGGTAAACGCACAGATCTGCTGTTTGATCACTCTGAGCTGCTTCTTGTGATCCTGCTGCATACGGATGAAATCACGTACTGATTCATCTTCTTCATCGGGGGTATAGACTTCGCTGTATTCATGATTCTTCAGCGATCTGGCAATCGCTTCAGCATCCCGCTTGTCTGTTTTCTTCCTGCGCCGTCTGTTGATTTCTGTTCCGGTAATCGAAGCAGGGGCAAGGATCTTTACGGTAAGACCCTTCTCCTCAAGATCACGCTTCAGTTTAAACCCGAGGCAGCCCGCTTCATATCCGACAATGATCTCTGTATCATTTCCAATCTTTTTCCTGATCCCCTTGCAGTAGTTTACGATGTTGGAAACAGAAGGAGAATAGGCGTTGGTGTTCACAGGTGCTGCTGATCCTTCAAGATAAGTTGAGAGAGTGTAGTTTGTAGTGTGTGCATCAATTCCAACGTATGCTATCATGTAAAGGCCTTCCTTTCTTGGATGAGGCAACTTCCCCCATCTTTTTAATTAAGCCAATAACAAGTATGCGGGATGATCCTCGAACACACAAGTTAATGGAGGGCTTTTACATATTGTCTAAATATGAGACTGACGGAACATACAGGGCACGGTGTTCCAACCATTGTCAGCCGTTATGGTAAAAATGTATTTGAAATTGAAGATAATTATATACGCTACACTATTCCTTTTGACCAAGAAGTATTGGAAAAATCTCAAAAAAATGTCGGTTTGAATGTCGGTTTGAATGTTCGATTTAATAAAACAGAGCGAGCAGTGGTTCCATTGCTGATCAGCAATCCGACGATGAAAGTAGAGGAGCTTGCTGAACAAATCGGCGTTTCAAAACGTACCGTAGAGAGAGCCCTATCAGCGTTGCAAGAGAAGGAGGTCCTTATTCGCATCGGCTCGAAGAGAGACGGAATGTGGAAAGTAATAATACAACTTCCCCAATGAGTAGAACTATACGGTCTGTTTCTTAGGCTTCCTGCCCCGCTTCTTTGGAGCAGGTTTTTCAAGCAGATCCAGTTTCTGAAGAATCTCAATCTGCGAAGGATTCATCTTGATCAGCTGCCATTCTGAATCGTCTGCCTTTACTTTCTTCGCCCGCGTCAGTACATGCATAATCTTCTTGTAGGTCAGATTGTCGAACAGTTCTTCCTTTTCGAACCGATTCAGAAGACGATAAGTGATGACACTGGAAAGGAAACTGCAGAACTCACTCCCGATTACAGAATAATCACTGTGAACTCTTGTCTCATCCAGTTCGCATGCTTGTTTGTAATACCGCATTACCAGTTCGATTTCCCACCTGCACGCATATGCCTGATAGGCTGTTTCTGCATCCATTTCCAGATCACTCTCCAGAAGCAGTGTTCCGAACTTCTTCCGATCTTCTTCGTAAGCTTCCTGACTGTAGTCTCCTGACTTGCTTGTGCTGTGCAGCCATCCGAAATCTTCCTTGTGTGCCTGGGCAATATCGCAATAGGAATACAGCCACTTCTTTTTCTTCTCAACATATACCCGCTTGAAGAGAGCCGTTTCATGGCCTTTCAATTGTCCTTCATAGTGAAACAGGTCATAGTCTTCAATATAGCGGGAATCACGCTTCAGCGGATTCAGATAATGAAGATCACTTTCGCTGTTTAGGATGGTTTCGATGGAAGAAGAAGGAAAACCTTTATCTCCGACCATAATTCCATGCTTAATGTGATTATCCTTGATGAATGCCTCATAGCTTGTGGCATCAAGCATATTGCCAGGAAAGCATTCCGAGCAGATCGGTTCCTTCTTCTCCAGATCAAAGGCATAGAGAACACTGATGTCTCTTGTACCTTTCGTTCTCGCTTTGCGGGAATAGTCCGAAAGACTGTTTACTTCTGACTCATCGGATTTCAAAGTGCCGTCAATCAGAACATGATCCGTTTTCATGACTGCAGCAGCACGGATCTTCATATAGGAACGGATCATGGCATAGGATCTTCCTAGATTGCCCCAGAAAGAAGAAACGGTATTTTTTGATAATGCCACATCCGGATAACGCTCAGAGAGAAAGCTGTCCTGATAAGCAGTCTGCAGCTCATAGTCTTTTATTCCTGGATAAGCAACTCTGAGAACTGCAGCACAATACAATTTCTCAGCATCGCTGAGGGTATAGACTTTCTCAAGCTCTTCCAGCAAATCATGGCATAACTGATCGCAGAGCACCACGTTGCCCCAGTCCTTCAGAGTCACGGGTGCAGTGGTAACAGGGGCCTTAGGCGCTTCATCAATCGGGACAAACTTGTGATCAATGATATGTCCAATCGTCTTTCCGTTAATCGGAACTCTTCTGCCGTGATCATAACGGCAGCCTTCCCGTTTACGTACTGCATAGCGATCTCTGTTTTTTCCATAGCAGATCACGAAGGTATTCTTAGGTCTCTCAACAGCAAGGATATCAGCAGGAATAGGCATATAACATCATCTCCAAGTATAGCCTTATTATACTGCATAATAAGGCTATACGCAAGCGATTATAAGCAAAAAGCCATGCATTTTCTGACATTCCTGCATGGCAAATAAAACACTTTCAGAGATTCAATTTTGAAGATTCACCGAGTTGGGATTAGACGTCTCTTATCTAAGCCTGTTTGTATAGCTCCAGATCATTGGGAAAGTTGTAGTAATAAAGTAACATCATTTGAAGAACGACTCATGCGCATTGCTTCCGATGCAGGCCTGCTTTTGCCTAGAGAACCAAATGGTGGGACTGTAAAACTAATGGGGCCATTTATGAAAAAATATGGCTTTGTAAATGCAAATGGCTGGTGGATCAAACATTAAGCGATTAAACAAGCAAAAGTAAATAACAACTATTTTGGACCGGAGAATTCCCATAATGATATTCTCCGGTTTCTTGTTGTTCAGCAATAGTGATTACACCGATGTGGCGAAGCCGGGTTTCCGTTGAAACCAAGGCCAGCTATCTGGAGTCGGATTCAGAGTGATTCCGGTCCATCAAGGCCACTGAACATTACCGAATAACCTTCTTTCTATAATGGCAATGAGGCTGATTGCCTCACTTGTACGAAAGGAGGTTATTTTCATGTCAAAGTACAAGGATATCCTGCGGCTTCTATCAACCACAGGACTCTCGGGAAGACAGATTGCCACTCAGCTTCATGTTGGGAGAGAATCTGTAACTTCTGTCCGAGAAGCAGCGTCATCACTCGATTTGAAGTGGGAGGAGGTGAAGGACAAGAGTGAAGATGAGATCCGCGGAATGCTTTTCCCAAGGGCAAAAATCGAATCTATTCAAGTTAAGCCGGATTTCAAGGAAATGCTCAAAGATTATGATCGTATTCCGGGCATGACCAAGAAAACCCTCTGGGAAGACTATGTCACGGAAGTGCAGGCTTCAGGAGGCATTCCCTATCAGTACTCTCAGTTCTGCGAACTGTTCGCAAGAGAGGCTGCAGTAAACAATGCCACTATGTATAAGCAGCACAAGGCAGGAGAACGCATTGAGTAGACTGGGCCGGGACAAAAGTTCCGATCATAGATCCTGATACCGGGGAAGTGACCTATGGATATATGTTCGTTGCGGTTCTTCCGTACAGTCAGTACGCCTATGCCGAAATACTGCCGGATATGAAGCTGGAGAACTGGATCGGTGCTCATTTGAATATGTATGAGTTCTTCCGCGGAGTTACACCTATTCTTTTCTGCGACAATCTCAAGACAGGGATTCTTTCTCATCCGGAGATGGGCGACTGGATTGAGAATCCCAGCTACCGTGAAATGGCTGATTACTACGACACAGCAATCCTCGCTGCTCCTGTAAGGACGCCCAAAGCCAAAGCTTCCGTGGAGGGAACGGTCGGCAAGCTCACTTCGAAAATCATTGCACGCTTATATCAGCAGAAACCAGGAAGCTTTACTGAAGCAGGCAGGCTTTGCCGGGAATATCTGAATCGATTCAATGCCGTAAAGTTTGAGAAGCGTGAAGGATCACGGCTTGAAGAATACATGACAATAGAGAAGCCGCTTCTTCAAAGCCTTCCTCGTGAGCCTTATGAGTATGGAATCTGGAAATCTGCGACAGTTCAGCTGAACTACCACATCGCAATCGACCGTATGTATTACAGCGTCCCATATCGGTATATTCACCAGAAAGTCCGTGTGCGCATCTCAAAATACAAGATTGATATTTATCTGGGAGATGCCAGAATCGCTTCGCATACACGTTTATATGGTCATCCCGGCCAGTATTCCACGAATCCGGATCACATGCCGGCAAATCATAAACAGGCCCTGGAATGGAATGGTGATCGTTTCTGCCGATGGGCTGAGTCGATCGGTCCTTCTGCATTTGAAGTGATTGATAAGCTTCTGAAATCCTACAAAGCAGAAGAACAGGGATATAACGCCTGCATGTCCATTCTGAAGTTCGCAGACAAATATACCCCTGAGCGGTTAGAGAAGACCTGTGCCAAGGCCTTATCCGTTATCACTGTTCCCCGCTACAAGGATATTAAGTTAATCATCGAGCACTATCAAGAAGAGCCCTCTGCAGAAGCCCTATCCTCTGAAGCTCACGCAATTATCCGCGGAAACGAATACTACGGAGGAAATCACTGATGGATCAGGCAACTCTTGATAAACTCCGGAAGCTTCACCTGAAGTCCATGGCGGCTTCCTATGAAACACAGGATTCCGTTCCCGGGATCATGGATATGACCTTTGATGAAAGGCTTTCTTTTCTTGTCGATGCAGAGCTGGATTCCAGAGATAACCGAAGGCTGAACCGAAGAATCAAAGAAGCACATTTCCCTGACTCCAATGCGGTGATTGAAGGAATCAAGTATTATCCGGATCGTCATCTCAATCGTACTCAGATCACTTCTCTGGCAACGAATCAATACATTCATAAGCCGAGGAATGTCCTGGTAACCGGTGCTACGGGAGCAGGAAAGACATATATCATATCGGCATTGGGCAACAGAGCCTGCCAGGAAAACTATAAAGTCCTGTATATCCGGATGCCGGAACTCTTCAATGAGATTGAACGCGCTAAGCTCGAAGGAGAATATGACAGACTGCTGAAGAGGTATCACTCCAGAGATCTTCTGATCATTGATGACTGGCTGCTCTATCCGGTCAAAGAAGAACAATGTGAGCAGATCCTAGAAGTACTGGAAGGAAGGTATCGGCATAGCGCAACAATCGTAGGATCCCAGTACACAGAGGATGGCTGGAGAGAGCGTCTCGGAGCTGGTGCGATTGCCGAAGCAATCATGGATCGGATTACCTCAAGCGCTGAACGAATCATGATCCTCGGAGACAAGTCAATGCGGACAAGGAACGACTGACAGCCACTCCAGATAAACCACGAAACCCGACTTGAGATTGATCAGGCCGGGTTTTTGCATGCATGGAAAGCGGCCTCGGTATTCCGGAATGGTGGCCTAGGCCATCGGAACGATGAGCCAGAATCAGAGTGGCCTTGACACACCGGAGCGCTGGCCTCAAAGGTCCGGAATGATGGCTCTCAGAACTCCGGAATAATCAGCAATAGAGGATATATATTAGCGCTGCCATCTTGTGCTTGCCGGATGGATTATTGAGCAGTATATGCTTTTGATAGCATAAAATTTAAAATAATATATTATTTATGCTCTCTATAGCCAAAAATTGAATAGATTTAAGAAAAATGCTATTCTTAGCACATGGAGGTACAGAATATGATCCGAAATCACCCTCTCAAGAAACGGGATCTGTATCTTAATAAGCTGATTGCATTTCAGGACACAGAACCGGTAAAGGTCATAACCGGGATAAGACGCTGCGGGAAGTCCAATTTGCTAAAACTCATGGCAGCGCATCTTAGAGAAAGCGGCATTCATGAAGATCAGATTCTGGAGATGAATTTTGAGTCCCATGATTTTTCTGATATGACGAGTGCCGGATTTTATGAATATGTAAAAAAACACTCTCTTCCCGACAGGAGAATGTATTACTTCTTTGATGAAGTCCAGCATGTAGATGGGTGGGAAAATGCTGTAAATTCCTTCCGCGTGGATTTTGACTGTGATATCTATGTAACAGGATCCAATGCTTATATGCTCTCCTCTGAGTATGCTACCTACCTTTCCGGCAGGATGGTTGAAATCAAAATGTTCCCTCTATCATTTGCAGAATTCATCGAGTTTTATGATTTTCAAGTCAAGGAAACGACGAATGCATTCGGAGAGCTAAGAAAAGCGGTTTATGATTCAAACGGCAATCGCTACGAGTTAATGGACATATTCAAGGCCTACCTGACGTTCGGGGGAATGCCTGGAATTCTAGATATCGGACTGAATCAGGAAAAAGCCCTTATTCTTCTCGAAGGCATTTATTCCACTGTTATCATGCGGGACATACTGGAAAGAGAAAAGCGGAAGGATGAAAGGCAAGTCACTGATCCTGAACTTTTGAACAAAGTTGCTTTGTTCCTTGCTGACAACATCGGCAGCCCGATCTCGGTATCCTCGATGGGGAACGTCCTTGTCAACGAAGGGCTACTCGACAGCGGAAAACGCAAAGGCATTCCAAGTGCTCATACAGTTCAAGCCTATGTCAGTGCTTTGAAAAAAGCGTATCTCTTTTACAATATAAAGCGGTTTGACATCAGAGGGAAAGACTTGCTCAGAACCCAGGAGAAATACTATATCGTTGATATTGGCTTGAGAAATTATCTCCTCGGGTTCCGGGATCGCGACATCGGTCACGTGCTCGAGAATGTTGTGTATTTTGAACTGCTGCGGCGTGGATATGATGTTGCTGTCGGAAAGATCGGGAGCAGTGAAATCGACTTCATCGCGAAGAATGCATCCGAGAGGATCTATATCCAGGTAACAGAATCCATGACAAGCGAGGACGTCAGGAACAGAGAGCTTGAACCGCTTAAGAAAATCCGCGACAATTATGAAAAAATCGTGCTCACCCTTAATCCGGGACTGGAAACAACCTACGAGGGAATTCATTCAGTCCAGCTGATTGACTGGCTTCTGTCGGAATGATGTGTCTTGCGTCAGATACGATGGACCATCCGGCGTGAAATATCAATAATATGAATAATGATGGCAGGAACAAATATGACAAGAATCGATGAATTAGTCGGCGAAACTACTGAATACGATAAAAAACTGGAAGTTGAAGTGAAAAAGCCAAAAAGCTGGTGCAAAAGTGTCAGTGCTTTTGCTAACACGCTGGGTGGGCGGCTGTATTTTGGTATCGCTGATGATGGAACAATTTCAGGCCTGGACCATCCAGAAAAGGATGCAGAAGCCATCAGCGAAATCATTAAAACCAGGATCAATCCAATACCTGAATTCAATTTATCCTTTGAAAAAACAGACGATGGGAAGGTAATAATCGTCCTTAGCGTTTTTAAAGGTGAAGAAACACCTTATTACTATTCCGGTGATGGGGTTTTAGAGGCATACATTCGAGTTGGAAACGAAAGTGTAAAAGCCTCGCCAACTGATCTGAAAAGGCTTGTTCTGCGAGGGATTAATTCATCTTATGATTCCCGTATTACACAATATAGTTCGAATGATTATTCTTTTTCGAAGCTCCGGGAGCGCTATAAGGTCTGGACCGGCCAAAGTATGCCGGAAAGCGCTCTTGAGTCATGGAACTTAAAAACCGAAAGTGGAAAATTAACCATGGCAGGAGCTCTATTGGCTGACGAATCTCCAATCAGATATTCTAGAGTTTTTTGCACGAGATGGAACGGGCTTACGAAAAGCGGGGGAGTAGTAGATGCCCTGGATCATCAAGAATATTCCGGGAGTCTTATCTCTCTTTTAAACAATGCTGAAAACTTCATTAAACTGAATTCAAAAACAATCTGGAAGAAAACTGAGGATTCCAGACTGGAGTTTCCGGATTATGTACACCGCAGCTATTTCGAAGTGCTGGTAAATGCTTTAGTACATCGCGACTATCTGGATTTTGGAAGTGAAGTGCACGTAGATATTTTTGATGACAGGTTGGAGATTTATTCTCCTGGAGGCATGTTTGACGGATCGCGCATCCAGGACAGAAATCTTCGCAGAGTCCCGTCCAGGAGAAGAAACCCTATATTGGCTGATGTCTTTAACCGTCTTGGTTATATGGAAAGATCCGGCAGCGGATTCAGCAAGATACTGGACGGATATGAGAAAGCTCCTAATTTCAATATGCGGAAAGAACCGGAATTCTATTCTGAAAACTCCATGTTTCTTGTCACGCTCCCAAACTTAAACTATGGGAGCAAATCACCGTCAGATCCGGCAGAAACACCGTCAGATCCGGCAAAAACACCGTCAGATCTTGCAGAATCACCGTCAGATCCGGAAAAAACGCCGTCAGATCTTGCAAAAACACCGTCAGATCCGGCAGAAACGCCGTCAGATCTTGCAAAAACACCGTCAGATCCGGTGGGAAACCCGTCAGAATTTTCTGATGCTGCTCTAAGCCTTTCAGAGAAAGGGAAAGAAATACTTCAGAAAATGGAGATAGGTAGAGAATATAGTGCAGATGAGATTGCGGATATCATTGATTTAAAAGGATCACGAACAAGGGAATTATTACGAGAGCTGAGGAGAAAGGATTTGATTCGCTCAACTGGTACAGCAAGATATACAAGATATGTCAAAACCGGAAAGAAGAAAATTTCCAGCTGACACTACTGCTCCTCAAGCACGTTGTCTGAAAATTCCTCAAACCCGTCCAGCGTCGTGCTATCATGAAGTCGATAAAGACACACTTTTGCAGTCCTGCAGAGCAGGGCATCTGATCGAAGTTCCGCATCACACAGCAATCCGTGATCGCGTGATCTGATCGCTCCAGATGGAGATGAACTTCAGGATGTTCCGTTCATGCAGCATGGGACTCGCAGAAAGCGTGTCTTTTTTGTGCCTTGGATGGCAGAGAGGAGACAGCAATATGACTAACGCAAAGGGAACCACGAGTTTCGCCGCAGATCTCAGGGGGATCGGCGCATTTCTGAAGGATGAGTACGGCCACTTTCTGGACCGCATGACGCCGCCGGACACATCGGACTGTACGTTCATGCAGGCGGATGCCCCGCTGAGCCGTGATGAGGAAGCAGCCATGAAAATGGCGAAGGCCTGGGGCAGCGTGCATGATCCCGACGCCGTGGCAGTGGAAGGAAAGCTCTCCGCGGAAACGGCAGAGGATGGCGAAGGCTACACGAAGTATTCCTTCACCTATGCGATCTCGGATGACTTCGGCACCGTGACGATCTTCACCCGGCATCTCGTGGAGTATGTGTCCGTCGACAGTGAGAACGGAGGCTTCTGAACATGGCTGAGAACATCATCCAGGCATCCGACCGCTCGGTTTCCGAGGTGATCGAGGAATGCCTGACGTCTGCCGCAGCCCTCGGCATGGATCTTTCCTACAGTCCTTCTGTTCTCGTGGAGGACATCAGCACCCTGTCCATTGATGCATGGCGTGAAAAGCGCCGTGAGATGATCGGCGGATCCGATGCAGGCACGGTGATGGGAGCAGGCTCACGCTCCCTCACGCGCCTGGTCCTCGAGAAGCAGGGAAAGTGGAGCGCACCTCCGGCAGACCGCGCGCTCCAGTTCATCTTTGACTGGGGGCACGCCGCTGAGACGGTCTCCGCCCGGCATTTCGGCAGGGTGACCGGCTTTGAAGTCTACCGGGACAGCCGCATGTTCGCTCATCCGCAGCATCCCTGGATGGGCGGGGACGTGGATGCGTTCTGCATCGATGCGGAAGGCTACCAGTGCGGCATCGAGCTGAAGACGGCAAATCCCATGTTTCTGAGCCGCTGGCATTCCGGCGTTTACGGCGAAGATGCGACGGTCTACCGGCAGGAATACATCTGGCAGATCCGGCATTACATGGCGGTCACGAACCTCTTCCGGTGGTATCTCGTCATCATGTTCGACAACAATGCCGACAATGTGGTGATGATCCGGGTCGACCGGGACATGCATGCAGAGCAGGAGCTGATCAGCGCCGAGGAGAACGTCTGGAAGAACTATGTCCTGACGGGGATGGTTCCGGAAGATCCGACGTTTGAGAAGAATGAGTATCAGGAACTGCGGGAAGGACTTGCTCTTCCTAAGCCTGATAAAAGTGCAGAGCGGAAGCTGCTTGCGGAAAGCGACCTGAACATGCTTGAGGAGTTCATCCGCCTTTCTGATCAGAAGTCGGATCTTGACAGGCAGAAGAAGGAGATCGAAGAGCGGCAGAATGCGCTGCGGCTGCACCTGGAGGAAGAGCTCGGGGGAGCGGCAGAAGGCTATCTTCCTTCCAGAAGCGAGCCAGGGAAGGAATATGTCGTAAGCAATCCGCTCGTCACAAGAGAAGGAGCGGATCTCTCAAAGCTGAAGACGCTGCATCCGGAAATCTTCCAGGAAGTCCGGACGGTTTCGGATTCCCGGCGCTTTTCCGTGAAGCTCAAGGCCGCAAAGAGGAAGAAAGCATGACGGAGAGAGAATCTGCATCAGTGGAAGGACGCTTCTTCCGCCGCAGGAATCAGGAAGGCAGTGACTTCTTCGTGAATCTTGTGACCTGTCAGAACGGGAAAGAGCTTCCTCCGGCAGTTCAGAACCAGGGGAAGTTTGCACACGGGTTCATCTTCACCGTGACCGGATACAACCTTCCGACCGTAAAGGAGCTGAAATACCGCTATTACGGCTCCTGGGTGATGAGCCCGAAATACGGCCTGCAGTTTGAGGCAAAGTCCTGCCGTGAGATCCCTCCGGATACCCGGTCGGGAATTGCTGCATATCTTGCTTCCTCACGGTTTCATGGAATCGGGAAGGCGTCGGCACGTGCAATCGTGGACCGCTTCGGGCTTGAAACGCTGGAGGTGATCCGCAATACACCGGAGCAGCTGCTGGAAGTAAGAGGTGTGACACGCTCCAGGCTTGCATCGCTTCTGAAGAGCTTTCATGAAACGGAAGCCTATGGAGAGCTTGCTGCATTTCTCGGAGCATTCCGCATCCGCAGCGACCGCATCGCAAAGATCTACGAATGCTGGGGACAGTCTGCGGAAGCAAGGATCCGGAAGAACCCTTATGCGCTGACGGAGATCAGCGGGATCAGCTTTTCCGACGCTGATCTCATCGCGCATGAGCTGCAGTTTCCCGAAGATTCCAGGGAGCGCATCCGGGCGGGGATCCTTGCGGTGCTTGCACAGGATACGGCCGAAGGCAATCTCTGGATGGATCTTCGCGAACTGAAGAAGCGCACGGAGGAGATGCTGAATGAAAGCTTCGGAAATCACGCCGTGAATGAAGCAATGGTGGAAGACGAGCTGATTCATGCAGAGGATGCAGGGGAGCTCGTCCGTCATGGCGGATGTGCGGTGTTCCTGAAGGAGAATGATGGGGCGGAGCATGTCACTGCTGAAAAGCTGCTGAAGCTGCTTGCGGTATCTCCTGAAGCATCAGAAGAAACCTATGCAGAAGCGCTGGAGCACGTTCTTCTGAAGCAGGAGAGCTTTCACCTTGCCGAAGGACAGAAGAAAGGAGTGATGAACTGTCTCACGCACCGGGTATCGATCCTGACCGGCGGACCGGGGACCGGAAAGACCACCGTGCTTTCGGCGATCATTCAGGTTTATCAGAAGGTAACGCATGGCCAGGTAACGCTGCTTGCTCCGACCGGCAAAGCTGCACGACGCATGAGCGAGCAGACCGGAATTCCGGCAAGCACGATTCATTCCGCGATTCATCTGTATCAGAGCGATCTGAAGGCCGGAGAGTGCGTCACGCTGCCGGAAGGGCTGATCATCGTGGATGAGATGTCCATGGTCGATCAGTTCGTGATGGCAAAGATGATGGCATGCATCCGGAACGTCCGCGAAAGCCACCTCGTGTTAGTCGGCGATGCGGATCAGCTGCCTTCGGTGGCCGCAGGGGATGTTCTGTCTGAGTGCATTGCCTCAGGCGTGATTCCCACCGTGAAGCTCACGGAAGTATTCCGCCAGGGCAGAGATGCGGAGATCATCCGCGACAATGCCGCGCGGATCAATAAAGGGAACACGGAGCTCTATGTGAATGACCGGTTCGAGTTCATTCCGGCCTCTGATGAGGAAGCAGCGATGCATGCGATCCAGGAAGTCTACCAGAAGGAGCTTGAGCGCTGGGGACCTGGAAATGCGGTCGTGCTCTGTCCGAGGAGGTCGAAGTGCACCGTGTCCGTGGACTTGCTGAACCCACGGCTGCAGGACATCGTGAACCCCAGGGTGAGCGGTGAACCGGTCGTGACAGTGAATGGAACGGAATTCCGGATCCGCGACCGCGTGGTGCAGATGAAGAACACCGCGCAGGCAAGCAACGGCGACATCGGCGTGCTGACAGATATCCGCTTTGAAAAGAATGCGGACGGAGAAAGCGAAACGGTGTTCACGATCCGCTGGGAGAATGGTGCCGAGACGGAATACATGCGTGAAGACATGATGAGCGTGGAGCTTGCATATGCGCTGACGATCCACAAGTCGCAGGGTGCAGAAGCGCCAAGCGTGATCATCCCGGTGCTGAACAGCCAGAGATACATGCTGCATCGGAACCTGCTGTACACCGGCGTGACGCGAGCATCGCAGAAAGTGACGCTGATCGGAGAAAGAGAGGCGATCGATGCATGCATACAGAATTCGGAGAAGGGGAAGAGAAACACACTTCTCAGTGAAAGGCTGAGGTTTCAGTATCAAAAAACAATAATTTAACAATATAGACATGCATCATTCCATTGAAAATGATATGGATTGAGCGAAGAAGTAGAAATACTATCTTCGCTTTTTCTATGTAAATCGAAATAAAAAGTATTTCGCGTTTTGCTATTGACGGAAAATACAGTTTTAATTAATCTAAAGGTGTAGAAAATGATAGCGCTAACATAATATGAGGCTCTGAATAGATATGGTCACGTTAAGCGATGTTGCGAAAATGGCTGGAGTTACGCCTATGACGGTTTCTCGCGTGGTGAATAGTCCTGAACTAGTAAAAAAAGAAACCAGAGAAAAAGTAACAAAAGCTATGAAAAGTCTTGGATATGTTCCAAATGTTGCCGCGAAAAACTTAGCAACGAATCGTACGCATATTATTGATGTATATATTCCTGAATCAATTGATTTAACAAATCCATTTTCAATGTATTGCATTGTAGGTGTTAGTGAAGTTCTCAGCAAGCATTACTATTCACTAATGATATTAAGGAATCTAAAGAAAGACCATTTATGCGATGGTTATATAGTAACCGGTTTGTTAAGAAACGAAGTTAATTCTTTTAAGAATTATGCCTCTAAAAAACAAAGACCATTTATTCTCTTTGGGCACACAGATATAGATGGAATCGACTATATCGATACTGATAACGTCATGGGTGGGCGCATGGCAACAGACTATCTATTTGATAATGGGCATAACCATATTGCAATGATCAATGTTCGTGAAAATAAAGACTATGCCTTTGATCGTATGGAAGGTTATAAACAATCTCTGTCGGAACATTCTCAAAGCATCAACCCAAGATTAGTAGAAGAAGCAGAAAACAGTGTTGAAGGAGGCACAAAAGCAATGCGGCGCCTTCTTAAGAAAAAAGGATTTTCAGCAGTTTTCTGTGCAACAGACACTTTGGCAATTGGAGCTAACATAGCAATCCAAGAGAAAGGTCTTAATGTTCCGGAAGATATTTCGTTAATTGGATATGACGCATTGGGATATGAGCATCTGAGTTCCCCAGAAATCACAAGCATTCACCAGCCCATTATAGAAATCAGCAAAAAAATGGCAGAAGTTTTAATTCGGAAAATTGAAAAAAATGATACTGAAGTCCATGAGTTTATAGCACCCGAATTAAAACTTGGTTGTTCTGTCAAAGAAATAAAATGATTCGGCCAATTGCAAAGGCGCTATTAAGAAGGAGGGTACAATCATGAAAAAAATAGTTGCACTTTTGCTCAGCATTACTACCATTGCTTCAACTACAGGATGCAGCAGAACGAGTACTGCAAAAGCAACTGCAGAGTCCACACAGCAAGCTTCTGCGCAAACTACAGAAGCAGTCGCGGAAAGCAGTGATCCGGCAGAATTAAGCGGGACACTGACAGTCTGGTCTTCAGGAGAAGAACTAGGAAGATTTGTTGAAGGGTTCAACGCGATCTACCCTAATATTACAGTAGACATAACTGTAGTTCCAAATGCGGACTTCTTAGCTAAACTCACTCCTGCATTATCCAGTGGGCAGGATGCACCGGACATTTTTACAGGAGAATCTGATTATGTGAAGTATCTGGTTGATAGCGGATACTGGGATGATCTTTCTGGCGCCCCATATAATGCAGATACATCAGATACGTGGGACTATATTGTAAGTGTGGGCTCTGATGCAAGCGGTGCAGTCAGAGCATTAAGCTGGCAGGCATCTCCAGGTTCCATTCTTTATCGGAGAGATATGGCTAAAGAGGTACTAGGAACCGACGATCCTGACGAAGTCAGTGCAATGCTAAATAGCAATGAGGCAATGCTTGAAGTTGCGCAGAAATTTAAGGATAAAGGAATCAAAATGTTTGCAAGCTGGCAGGATATCATGAACATGCAGTTTTCAAATCGGAAAGAACCTTGGGTAGTAGATGGAAAACTTGTTATTGATGATTCAATGCTTGACTTCATGGACATGGCAAAAACAATCAGTGAAAATGGATACGATCTTAATGTTGATCCATGGGCACCAGAATGGGTTGCTGCAGTTGAAAGTGACGACACGTTCTGCTATGTACTTCCTTCTTGGGGATATCAGTTCGTTGTTAAGCCAAATGCAGTAAATACCGTTGGGAAATGGGGAATGTGCCAGGGCCCTGTACCATATGTAAAAGGTGGAACTTGGCTTGGTATTTATAAAGACAGTCCGAATAAGGATCTTGCATGGGCTTTCATGCAGTATGTATGCTTAAATAAAGACGCTCAAGAATCATACGCTTCAGAATATGGTGAATATGTATCTTTGAAATCAGCTGACGAAGATCTTGCAAAGGGAGATGGAGAAGAAGTCCTTGATGGTCAAAATCTCTTCGCATTCTATAATGATCAGATGTCAAAGATTCCAGATAATCTGATGACTGCATATGATGGGACTATTAATAATGCATTCCTATCCGCAACAAAGTCTTATGCACTTGGTTCAGTCACAAAAGATGAGGCCATTGAACAGTTCAAGAGCGATGTAGCAAATGCTTACCCTGAACTAACTATCGAGTAATACACAAAATAATAATTTGTGAAATTGAACGGGAGGATCGAATATATGAAGAAAAAGATTCTTAACAGCCATAACTATGGCATAGTATTCATTCTCCCGTTCTTTATTGTCTTTCTGATATTCAGCGTATATCCAATCATTTACACTCTATTTCTGAGTTTTCATAAATGGGATGGTTTAGCTGCAGTCGCAAATATTGGATGGACAAATTTTACAAGACTTCTTCACGATGATGTATTTTATCTTTCACTATGGAACACGTTCAGAATCTGGATCTGTAATTTTATTCCTCAGATGGCTGTTGCACTAATACTTTCTGCATTATTCACACTTTCAAAAATTAAAGGTATGAAAGTTTTCCGGGCTGTGTACTATCTTCCAAACCTGATTACCGCAGCATCTGTTGGTTTACTATTTAACTTATTATTCTCTGGTGATAAATCTGCAGCAAACCAGTTGTTAACAACCATGCATGTTTCTGGAACTCCTTTCAATTTCTTTAATAGCGAAGCATTTACTTCTGGATTAGTTTCTTTTATTCAATGGTGGATGTGGTTCGGATATACAACTATTATTGTCATGGCTGGAATCACAACGATTGATCAGAGCGTGTATGAAGCAGCAATGGTGGATGGAGCCACAAAGATGCAGACATATCTGCATATTACGTTGCCTCTAATACGTCCGACAATTATCTACTTATCAATTACATCAATTATCGGTGGTATGCAATTGTTTGATGTACCTGCAACATTAAGTAATGGAAGCGGTGATCCGAGGAAAGCAGTGCTTACTACTTCCATGTATATGTATAATCAGGCTTTTAAAAATCATAACTATGGTTATGCTTCAGCTATTTCAGTAGGTTTGTTTGCCGTAATTGCATTACTTAGTGTTCTGTCTTATCGAGCAATGAAGCAAAGGAATAATAGCGGAGGTAATGATGAATAAAAAAGGATTCACAGTTATTACTTACGTTTTCCTAATCGTACTGCTTGTAATCAGCGTTGTCCCATTTTACCTCATGATTATCAACAGCACGCATTCAAGTGTGGAAATATTGACGAAGTTTAACCTTCTACCAGGAAGAGAATTAGCCAATAATTACGTTACAATGCAATCCCACGTTAATATCTGGAGGGGGTTTTTAAACAGTATTTTCATTGCAGTTCCTTATACGCTTCTTGTAGGTTATTTCGGAGCTCTCACAGCTTATGGATTTGCAAAATACACTTTTCGTTTTAAGAAAGTGTTATGGTCCTTAGTGATTGCATCAATGATGATTCCATCACAGCTGAGTTTGATAGGTTTTTACCAATTAAATCTAAGACTTCATCTTTTAAACTCATATATACCATTTATCATTCCTGGAATTGCAAATGCAACAACAGTATTTTTCTTACATCAGATGATTCAAAGTGTTCCTTCTTCAATGATTGAAGCTGCACGGATTGATGGTTGCTCAGAGTTCGGGATTTTCAATAGAGTTGTGTTACCTTGTGTTATTCCAGGAATTGCAACAATGTGCATTTTCAGCTTCGTTTCCTGCTGGAATAACTATATGGGCCCGTTAATCATTATGACTGACAATGAGCGCTATACCATGCCAGTAATGATTGCAATGATCAAAGGGTTATATCTCAGCAATTACGGAGCAATGTACCTTGCGATTGCAATATCAGTTGTCCCAATACTGATTGTATATATCTTTTTGTCCAAATACATCATCAATGGTCTGACTGCAGGCTCAATGAAAGGTTGAACTCATGAAAATAAATTGGCACTGGTCTAATAAGGAAGATCAATGGCAAAAGGGTGTTCCTGAATCTGTTGGGAACACCAATTGTTCAGTATCTATTAATGGAAACCGATTTCAGAAAATGCTTGGATTTGGCGCGTGTCTGAATGAACTTGGCTATACTTCTCTTCATGACCTCAGAGAGACAGATAGAAAAAACCTTTTAGAGGAACTATTCTCAGAATCGAAAGATGATGGATGCAATTTCCAAATATGCAGATTCCCAGTGGGAGCTAATGATTATTCATTTAACTGGTACAGCTTAGATGATCATTATTGTTACCGCTAAATCAAAATGTCCAGAATCTGATCTGATCATATGTCCGGAAACTGCTCATCTTGGTGACTTTGAATGAATCTCAGAATTGATAAAACCCGGTTTTCCGGGCTTTACTGTTCTATCTGGATCTTTTCTTGATAGCTTCACGATAAATATTCGGATGATCACGTGTCATCTTTCCGGAAGCGTACTTCCTCATTTCTCGAATGTATCCGGCTTCATCAAATGGATCATTTCCACAGTAGAATTCTCGGACATAACTGTCATATGAGATCGGCACGATCTGTGGGTAAAGTGCTCTGAAAATATCATCCTTCAGCCCGTCTCTGTACTCCGGCTTGATATAACGCATTAATAATCTTCTCAGAGCTACAATTTCCAGATTCTGGTCTTTGATTGAATCAATCAGATCATCGATAAGCATCTGATACATAATGTTATCCCGGTTGTATTCTTTGCAGATTTTCGTATCCGGGCAATATTCGCATATGCCGTGGCATTCAATAGTTTCAGTCATGGTTTTCTCCGAAAGTTAGCATTTCATGCTGAATTACGTGCTGGACAATGTGCTCATCAATAAGACGCTGCCGCTGCTGACCTGCATAGGTAAGACACTTTTCACAGACTCGGTTAATGATCCTCGGGATTCCGGTTGAGGACTTGCAGATTTCTTCTACAGCTTTTTCTGTAAACAGCGGATTATTGACTCCTGCATAATGCAGATTGGAATCGATATACATCTGTGTCTGAGACAGATCCAGATGCGGAAGAATGCAGGTAATATCGATTCTCTGCCGTATTGCGGCATATCGCTTATATCGCAGCTTCTGATCCCATAGTTCATTCTGACCGACAAGAATCAATGCCATCTGGCTCTCAGAATCAAAGGAAGAGTTCAAGAGGAACCGAAATTCTTCCAGCGTCTCTTTCTCCAGCAGATGAGCTTCATCAAGAACGCAGACGACTTTCCTGTGCTCTTTTGTACGGATGATTTCAATCTGCTTCTGAAGCAGCCTCTTTGCGTCTCCTCTGTAAAAACCTGCTTCAAGCCCAAGCTGATCCAGAAGACTTTTGTACAGCCATTTCGGTGTCAGCTTGGAATCAGAAACATAAAGAAGAAGGTATTTGTCTTTTGGGAGATTGTCATTGAATCTGCGGATCAGAGTTGATTTCCCGCATCCTGCATCGGAAGTCAGTACTGCAAACAGCTGCCGATCTGCCGCATAGTTCAGCCTGGCGAACGCTTCAGCCATTGCCGGAGATTCATACAATTCTTCAGAAGGGATATTTCTGACAAACGGAGTCTGCTTCATTTCATAGAATGCTTCATACATGATCAGTCGCCATCCTTTCTGTAGCTGCTGTAGGAAATTGCGTCCGCAAGCTTAGTCTGAGACTCTTGATATTTCTTTTCGATTACATCCAGGAATCGTGACGTATCAGGCACGGAATCTGTCATGGATTCCGGAAGTGCAGGATCTTTGGAACAATATGGGCCAATGGTAACTGGTTTGGCAATAAAAGGTTCCAGATCCTTATAATGAACTGTGATATCAGTATCTTTCTTCGGATCATAGCTGATCTCAATCTTTGCGCCGATCAGAGATGCCCCGACTTCATACGATCTGCCTTTGACACTGATCAGTCCGCCCGGATTTACGGTTCGTTTATCATGAAACAGGAATGCTTCACCAACTTTATCTTTATCGATAAAGACAAGCTGACGGGAGTCACGATTCCATTCCTGAAGTGGCGTGATGCCTTCTGGTGGTACCGGACGATTCAGAGAAAGATAATATTCCCTGATGCCTTCATGCGGCCTTTTGTGATAGTATTCATCGACAAAAATCTTCCATAGCCGATTGATCTCAGCCAGGTTGTCTATTTTCTTCAGTTTGATCTCGGCAATGAATTGATCTACGGTCTGATGAAAGCGTTCGATTACGCCTTTGCTTTTCCCGCTATATGGCTTCGCACGAATCAGATGAATCCCAATTTTTGCGCAGCTGATCCTCAGCTGTTTTGAAACATATACACTGCCATTATCTGTGTAGCATTTGTCAAAAGTTCCATGGTTCAATACTGCTTTCCGGAAAACATCAACTACCGCATACTCATCTTCCTTCTCATACCACTCACTTGCGAGAATATATCTGGAATGATCATCTATGATTGATGACAGATATGCGGTCTTCTTTGATCCATCTGCAGTGAATATGATGCCGACTCCATATTTGATATCCGCCTGGGCAAGCATCATCCGATGCGGCTTGCAGAATCGTTTTACCGCAGTCTGGCTTTTCTGATCTTCACGGTATTTCTTCATCTGCTTCTCTCCGAATCCTGCCGCATATAGATATCGCTGCAGAGTGGATCTCTTCAGCACTCCTTCCGGAGCTTTTTCTTCTCCCTCTAGAATGGTAATGATCTGATTAACAGATCTAGTAGGCACCTCCTTCTTCAGGATGATTGCCTCCTGCACGAACTCGTGATAGTTTTCCGGAAGACGGCGATCTAATGATCCTTTTCGTGACTTTGGCTTCAGACCCGAAAAGCCTTTACTTCGAAAGGCTGATTCATATCGCCGGATTGTCTTTACGGATACGCCATTATCATCGGCAATCGTTCTACGGGTCGCTGTTTTCTTGGCAGAGTCCAGGGCCTGATCCATCAAAGGGGCAATCATCTGAAACCTTCTCAGTGCCTCTGCATCCTGCCAATCCTCGGTTTTCTGGCTGCTCATTGTGATCCTCCTTTTGAAAAGAGGATATCCCAGATCTCGAAAGACAGCTTGACAGAACAGGTGTGTCACCCCTAGGCAGAGAAGAACCGAAATTGATGATGGCACGATAGATTTCTGAAAGCCATCCTCCAATGCGTTTCCTGAAGTGTTCGAGTAATGAAACGGCTCCATTCCGGAGGCTCGATCCGGACGAGTCAAAGTGTGAAACGATGGAATTCAGGTTTCCATCAATCTGCTGTTTGTTTTCTTCTTCCCATGTTTTCCAGCGCTGGAAGGTTCGCTCACAGGGGTATTCTCCTATATCAGAATCTCCAAAGTGTATGGCTTCATCAATTGCCTCTTCAATGATGATGGATTCATATCTTCGAAAAGGAATACAGAAGTCCGGCAATTCTCTATGGATACGATTGCACGAAGAATTTGAACATTTAAGACGCCTGATGATATAGGTCGAAACACTTCCATTTGTGTCTTTCACTTTACGCCTTACTGAATCACGAACCAGAAGATCTGACTGACATACAGGACAAACGCAGGTTTCATTACTCCTGATTAAAAAGGCTTTCTTCTCCGGCAACGACTTCTATATCAAAATCTGTTATAATGACCATGGTTTTGATACCAGGTCCCAGAGTCTTTGTTGTCTAAGCAAATTGTGGCTCTGGGACTTTTCCTTTCTCAGTTAAGGCCATTATAAAGAGCAGCCCATGGACAAACAACCTGAGCTGCTAATAGACATAATATTAGAGGCGTAACAATTATAACGATTGGGATCTAAAGTGTTTTTCAATTGAACGGGATCAAGAAGCATTAATACCTTATATTCGAGAAGTACTAAATGTTAAAAATGACATTGTATTGATGGTTTCCCCCTGGTCTCCTCCAATCTGGATGAAAGAACCATCCAGATATAACGGCGGCCATCTGAAAAAGGATCCTGAGGTACAGAATACGTATGCAAAATACCTCACACGTTTCATCGAAGCTTATAAGTACGAAGGAATCCACATCAGCCAGCTGCATGTGCAGAATGAGCCAGTAGCAAATCAGATATTTCCTTCCTGTCTGTGGACTGGAAAAGATTTAAAAATATTTATTCGCGATTATCTAGGACCGTATTTTGTGAAAACTGGCGTTAACCAAGAAACAGAGCTATGGCTCGGTACTATAAATGCGCCTGGATGTGATTTCAATAAAATGATTTTTGATAAATGGCCATACGAAGATTATGACTATTTTGCAAATGAGGTACTGTCTGATGAAAAAGCAGCATCATACATTTCCGGGGTAAGCTATCAATGGGGTGGCAAAATTGCTATTCAGAGGACATTTGAAAGTTGGTGGCCAAAATTCCGTCTAATGCAGTCGGAGAATGAATCGGGATTTGGAGATAATACTTGGGATACAACTCTTTATAACTGGACAATGTTAAAACATTATATTTCTAATGGAGCTGAAAGCTATCTATATTGGAATTTAATTCTTCCTCCAAAAGGAATCAGTACATGGGGTGATCCTCAGAACTCAATGGTTACGGTGGACAATCATTGTGCAGTGATGAATCCTGACTTCTACTTAATGAAGCACTTTTCTTCAATTGTAAAGAAAGGGGCTGTTCGCCTAGGCTTAATAGGTAATTACTCTGGAGACACTTTGATTTTCGAGAATCCGGATGGATCCTATGCTGTCGAAATGATGAACCCTTTTAAAGAATCTCATCCCGTTCAATTGGAGATCTGCGGAAATGATATATTTTTAAATTTACCGGCACGTTCATTAAATAGTATACGAATTGAACCATAATACAATTATTTCAACCTTTAAAGAAAGGAAATAATGAATATGAAAGCAGATAGAACCATACGTGTTGTTTTGGCAGTTTTTACTATGTCCTTATTGCTTCCTACACGCGTTCAAGCAGAAGAAGATGTTCAAGTTTGGCTTTCCAAAGTGAATGCTACCGATACAGGAATGGAATATGGCCTAGCCCAGCAGGCAAATGTGAACTTCCAGGCGAATGACCAAGCATCACTTTCCAATATGATCATAATAGATGAGAATCAGAAATATCAGGAGATGGATGGCTTTGGTGCATCAATTACCGAAGCATCCGCTTATTTGTATCAGAATAATTTATCTGAAGAAAAAAAGCAGGCTGTAATAAAGTGGTCCCTGTAGAAAGGACAGCACTCTGACAGTGCTGAGGTCCTCCTGCAGGGGCCATTTTTATGGGCAGAAAATCCAGAAAACGCAATCCTAAAACTGATTATGTATTCTTCTCTCCAGAGGAAATCCAGATTCTCCAGGCTAATCCGAATGTGAAATTCATCCGGACGAATCACATCGCATTCACCTATGAGTTCAGATGCCGGATGTATGACTGGTATGTCTCTCATCACGAGATCCGCAAGTTCCTGGAGAACAATGGAATCTCCACGAAAATGATAGGGAACCAAGTGATTAAGAAACTGACTGAGAATTTCAGAAAACATGGTCACCCCACCAATGGAAATGGGCCTTCGATTTCTGTTTCTGCGCCGAAGCTTTCAGAAGAAGAAATCCAGCTGCTCATTGACACCGGAGTATTCGTCAGAGCTCGTGGCGGCATCTCTTTTTCAGATGCGTTCGTTAAAGAAGCGATAAGGAGATATCCTGGCACTGACCTTAGAACGCTTCTGAAGGAGCACGGCATTGATCCGAACCGGATCGGTTATCAGAGAATCCATAGGCTTAAACTCCTTCTGGAAGGAAAATTACCTGTTACGGGTAAATTTTTCCGTTCCGATGAAGTGATTTCTGAACTGAAGAGCTGTTCCTGGGTCAGAACAGTCACCCGGAAAAAACTTTCCCTCCGATCAGAATTCTATGAATGTGCTTATCTGATCAGAGACCTTCCGATTCTGGATGTACTGCAGGTATTTGAGATTCCTGCAGACTTGCTCAGTGCGGGAGAACTGATGCGGATTCGATATAAGCTTCTGCACTGGAAGCCGGATCGTGTTAACAGAAAGGTTCATCTTGCCGCTCTGGATCTCAGCACCGCGAAGAAACTGTGCGAGCTGATGGAGAAGATGGAAGAGAGAAAAATGAGTGAGCTAAGAGAAAGCCTTCGTATTACTTCTCCTGAGACTCTCCGGAAAGTGTATGATCTCATTCATGATCAGGTGAAAGCCTTCCCTTACGTCAGAGGATTCTCGATCAGCGGTGCGTGCAGAATCCTCGGCTTCAGCCACTCTCGCTTCTATCGTCTGAGATACTATGTTTCCAACGGAAAACAGCGTCAGGATGAGAAAGACATTGAACGGATCAGGAAAGTGATTGAATACCGCGGATATCCGAAAGGAACCCGCATGGTGACCATGATGATGCCGAAGCTGCAGAAGACGGTCATGAACCGCAAGAAAGTTCAGAGGCTGATGAGAAAGGCCGGACTGCTGTGTACGGTCAGAGCACCGAAGAAATCCAGGCAGGCAGCCAGAGAACTGCTTCAGAGGAACCGGAAAGAGAATGTGCTGAAGCGCAGATTTCGTCTTGGGAAACCTTATGAACAGGTCATGACAGATGTCACCTATATCAAAGACTGCCGGGGAAATACTTCCTATTACTCTCCGATCAAAGACAGTGTTTCCGGCCTGATTCTGTCTTCTGCAGTAAGCGATACACAGGATCTGAACCTTACTGATGAGATGCTGAGCGGAATCATGAAAGATCAGGATCAGAATACCGTCTGTTCGACAGGAATGGTATTTCATTCCGATCAGGGGGCACTGTATCTTTCCGATGCGTTTCAGAAGAAGCTGAAGAAGATGGGATTCGTTCAGTCCATGTCACGGCGTGGAAACTGCTGGGATAACGCATCCATGGAATCCTTCTTCGGGCATATGAAAGATGAAGCTGACTTCTCCGATGCCCATGATACGTCTGAGATCCGGCAGAAAATCAATGACTACATTGACTATTACAACTTTGAACGGCCGCAATGGAACCGCGGCAGAAAGACACCGATGGACTTTGCCGTCTATCTGAACAATCTTTCTGAGCAGGAATACCAGGAATACCTTTCCAGGGAACAGGCAAAGTATGACCGCATGATGGCCAGGTCTGCAGAAAAGGCACGGAAGCACGCTGCAGATCTTGGTGCTGTGATACCATCGGAATCATAGAGAGGTAATAGAGATGGGTAAGAAGAAAACGAAGTATTACGAGAAACGCAGTGCCATTCAGGAAATTGCAGAGAAGAACGAATACGTGAAGGACATTCACGGAACGAATCTGATCTACAAGACGGAGTTCTATATCAGGATGTGTCAGCAGATGAACAAAGGAATGACGGGAGTGGAAGCTTATGAATCACTCGGCTTCCCGGTAAAGGAACTGGGTACTGATCGTGCAAACAGTGCTGCCAAGCGTGCCAGAGAGATGGAGAAAGACGGATCGTTCGTTGATCCTTCCAGATTTGACGGGAGTATTCCCCGTGATGAGATGGGAGATCTGACGCCGGAGGAAGAAGCCGCTTATTACAAAGCACGGACAGCTTATCTGGAAGCACTGCTCGAACTGGAAAAAAAAGTACACGAACTATTGGCGGAGACGAATACATCATCGAATCCGAACTGAAGAACCATCAGAAGTTCAGAATGGTGTATTACACTCTTCAGAAGCAGGAGACTCAGCCAGCAGGACATGTTCATCAGTTCTCGGCATCAGATCTGTTCCGGATCTTCGGCTGCAGTTCCAGCGGCTATTACAGCTGGAAGAAACGATTTGAGAATCCTGTGGAAACGAAAACGCAGAAAGAAGACCGGGAGATCAAGGAGAAGATGATCTCAATCATCCATAAGCACTGCGGAATTCCCGGAGCGCGGACCTTCCGTACTTACCTGTGGCGTGATTACGATCTCAGGGTGAGCAGAAAACGGATCACCAGACTGATGAAAGAAATGCGCATTACCGCATATGTCCCTCATAAAGATGCCTATAAGGGACAGGCAACTCATTTCCATCCATGTGATGCCAAGCAGAACTATGTCGATCGTGACTTCGGTGACAGCCCGCGGAAAGTGATCCTGACAGACATTACCTATCTCTACTATGGAAGTAATCGCGAGCTCTGCTATCTGTGTGCGTTCAAGGATGGATTCACGAGGGAAATCCTGGGATCAGCAGTAAGCAGGCATATGGATGTCTCTCTGGTTACAGAAGCCTATCACCGTATGATGGACCAGCATCGCAGCGAACTGAATCATCCGGACGCTCTGATTCATTCCGATCAGGGGAGTCAGTACCTGTCCGTTACCTTTCAGAAGCTGCTCGAAGATGACGGCTTCGTGCAGTCCATGTCCAGGCGAGGGAACAGCCAGGACAACGCACCGATGGAATCCTTCTTCGGAAGAATGAAGTGCCAGCTTCTGAAGCTGATCGAGATGTGTCCGGACTATCAGACAGTCAGAGATCTGATTGCAGGCTATATGCACCACTACAATGAGAAAGCTTATCAGTATGATCTTGCCGGTCTTACTCCTGCGGAGTTCTATCAGTACAAGACTACAGGAGTCTATCCATTAGATAACTACTACGGTATCTCAGGAGATCGGATGAGGCCGGTTGAAAGCCTGGTAGAGGATCATCTGAACTATCTGAAGAAGAAGCGGGAAGAAAACGTTCAGAAGAAGAAGGAAGCAGAAAAGAAGCTCCTTCCGATGCACATCATTGCGACAGATCAGAAGAAGCTGAAGAAAGAAATTCAGAAACTGAATACGCTCATTGAAGACTCCAATGAGGAAATCAGAGAACTGGAAGCACTTCTGGAGCGAGTGAGAGCAGCAGGAAAAGCTTACGAAACAGCAGATGAAGAACTGAAGAAGAAGCTTGAGAATCCGCAGGAATGGAAGAACACACCGCCATTTGACTACGTCACAGAAATGGACGCTCTTTACTGATACAGGCACAGAAAGAATAGAGCAGCTTACTTCCCCTGGCCAGAAGATGTTTTCGTCATGCGCAGAATGAATCATCCGAGCACTGATGATCCGGAAACATCTCTCTGAAACCTGCTGAATACAGAAAGAAGACAGCTATGATTCAGCTGTCTTCCGTCTTGATCAATGCATGTGACCCTCAGAAACCCGAACTGTCAGAAAACTGTCCTTGACAACGGGGCCACTTTATAATGCAGGCACTTTTCAGCAAAGAAAATGGTATTGGCATCAGTATGCTTCGGCAAACAATTGGAGCAAGTGACCATTGCGTTGCACCTTATAATTTTGCTCCTGTTTCACAGGCAGATGATCTTCCCGATTTTGATTTTTCACATGAACTCGAGACGATTTTCCCCACTGTGCAGGATGCAATTGCTGTAGAAGGGAACCGGATCAAGATAATTGCCTCTGCTTGGAGTGCACCAGGTTGGATGAAATTAAACCAGTCAGAACTTGGAATGTACCAGAATGTACGTGGAACATTACTCCCAGCAAAATATCAAGCATACGCAAATTATCTCTTAAAGTGGATCCAGAACTATGAAAATCGGGGGGTGGATATTTATGCAATCACGCCTAACAATGAACCTGATCATGCAAGCTACGATTGGCCTGCAATGCCAATGACACATACAGAAGCTCAAAATCTTGTCGCTAATTATATTTATCCAACACTTCGAAATGCAGGAATAGATTCCAAAATAATCTGTTGGGACCACAGTTATACAACTACGAACTATAAAGATGGTTCCTATCCACTTGAATATTTTGCTGACGCTGCCGCTTATCGCACTACTGATGGTTCAGCGTGGCATTGGTATGAAGGCGACGAAGAGGTAATGTCAGTCGTAAAAAAAGAATATCCAGATAAAGAATTATGGTTTACTGAAGGCTCAGGAGGAGAATGGGGTTTTCCAAAATGGAAGACTGCCTTTCTCAACCAAGCATCCAGTGTAATAAATATTAGTCGCAATTGGTGCAAATCAATTATTTATTGGAATATTGCATTAGATGAAAATGGTGGCCCCGATTATTATTATGACGTTAATCAGGGGCACGATTCAACTAACCGTGGATTAATTACTATCACCTCAGACGGAACATGGGATTACAATGTCGATTACTATACGCTTGGGCATGTCAGCAAATTTGTTGATCCAGGGGCATATCGTATTGATTCTACTAGTCTGGATAACAATATAGAAACTGTTGCATTTCAGAACCCTGATAATTCTATTATTTTGGTAACGGCAAATCTTTTATCTGAGGATCAATCAGTTAAAATTTGCTGGGGAAACCAAATGTTCAATTACAATCTGCCTTCAGAATCAATGCTTACGTTCAAATGGTCTGGCACTCAGAGTGATGGACATGCTACACCAATTTGGTTCAACAATTTTGAAAATAATGACAATTATTCAGCTGGGAATAATGCTATTGTTTCATCCATAGAAAGTACTGCAAATTTCGGAGGAACAAAAGGAATTAAACTAGTTACATCGGCAAATGGTGAGCCTGGAACTGACAGCCAATGTGCAGTGATTCTCCCATCTTCCAATAATCCAGTGGATGCATCACGTTATCAGTATTTGACTTTTTCTGTAAAGGATGAAGTGAATCCGACCAATTGTACAGTCAAAGTAACTTTCATAGATGCAAATGGAAATGTCTCTACTGCATGGAGCCATGAGAAAACTGTTTATGATAACTGGACTAGAATCTGGGTTCCTATCGGAGGAAGTGAAGGATTTAATCGAACTGCAATAGCTGAAATTAGAATAGGTTTTTATTGGCAAGGAGAATATGACATCGATGATCTTGCCTTCTGTTTCTCCTATAATGATGGCTTACCTTCATTCAATGATGGGAATCTGGCTATCAATCCTAGTTTTGAAGATGATGGAAGCAAGGTAAGAAATCCAAAAGGATGGAATTTTGAAGGAGCAAATCCAGAGGCAACCTATCTTGAAAAAAACGACCATTCGCCTTCGGGAAGATTTCATGTTGTCCATTATTCAGCAGACGCACACGATTGCTATACATGGCAAACAATCTATAATCTTGAGAACGGTACTTATGTACTACAAGCTTCTGTTGAGTCAGGAGGAGGACAGACACAAAACAAGATAATTGCAACTGATTTTGGGGGAAGTGAAGAAATGAATGTCGCAATTCCAGTCACTTCAACTTGGACACAAGTAGAAATTACTGGAATCAACGTCACAAACAATAAATGCACGATAGCCTTTTATACCCAAGGAAATGCCGGGGACTGGAGTTGCGCGGATAATTTCATTCTTAAAAAAGTGAGTAATTAAGCGTTCTCTGGATCCACAGAAACTATTGATTAGGAGGCAATAGCAAAATGAGCTACCTGGCATTGGATATTGGAGGGTCATCCATAAAATATGGACTCATAGATACCGATGGAAACATTCTTTCCAGCGGAGAAAGCGCTACTGATACATCCTCACTGAATGGCTTTCTGTTAGCAATACAGAAGGTGAAAAATACTTTTCATCATTCATATGCCGGAGTGGCGGTTTCGATGCCCGGAAAAATTGATATGAATCACGGTATTGCTGAGACTGGCGGAAATTATAAGTTTATCCATAATCTTCCATTAAAAGATTTGCTGGAAAACATTTTTGGTCAAAGAGTAGTAATTGCAAATGATGGAAAATGCGCTGCCGCTGCGGAAGCATGGAAAGGTAACCTTGCTGGAATAGAAAACGGTGCCATCATTGTTATTGGATCCGGAATCGGAGGAGGACTAATATTAAATAACCAGCTATATTTTGGGACAGACTCTGCTGCAGGAGAATTTTCTTGGCTTCCTGTTTCTTATTCTAAGATATGGCATGATACCTTGCAGGACGACATGAGAGATCAAAGAAGTGTAATTTGGTCAGATCTCTGTTCAACAAGTGCGTTACTAAAAAATTATGCAAATGCAATTAAAGCTGATCCTTCTTCTATAGATGGATATCGATTTTTTCGTGATTATAAAGAAGGCAATGAAGACGCAATTTGCTTATTCAGAGAATTTTCCAAGAATATGGCCAGCGGCATCTTCTCAATTCAGGCAATTCTAGATCTAAATAGATATGTTATTGGTGGAGGAATTAGCAAAGAACCGCTCGTAACAGAGTCAATACGAAATGCAGTTGATGAATTATTCGTTTTAACAGAAAAAGCCCCTTGCAAAAAGCCAGAAATTCTAATATCAAAATACCATAACGATGCTAATTTAATTGGGGCATTATATTTCTACTTGCATCAAAGGTAATCAACAAACCTGTCGTATGGATAGTTAAGCAATGTATTTCTTTCTACGCTAGATAATCTGCCAAGAAGACACACTATAAGAATAAGTGATGACGTAAGTGAAGAATTAATTTGCAAAAGTTCATAATATCTCAGAAAAAACATTCCATATCACAAAAAGCGAAATCTAATTTTCGCTTTTTGTATTTATAATATCTCCCCATTAGAAGCAATGACCTGCTTGTACCAGTAGAAAGAGTCCTTACGATATCGTTTCATTGTTTTCAGATCAAAATCATCACGATCAACATAGATAAAACCATACCTCTTACGCATTCCTTCATGCGTTGAGATCAGATCAATTGCACTCCACGGACAGTATCCAATCATTTCGACACCATCAGTAATTGCAAGGCGCATCTGAATAATATGCTTTCGCAGATAATCGATTCGATAGGAATCATGAACTTCTCCTGTTTCCGTCAGTTTGTCATATGCGCCTAACCCATTTTCGGTGATAATAATCGGGAGACGATAGCGAGAATAAACCTCTCTTAGGGTATTTCGAAAACCGACAGGGTCAATTTCCCAATTGAATTCAGTTCTTGAGAGATACGGATTATTTACAGTTTTATACATTCCCGGAACAGTTCCTCCGGACTGCTGATCAGACGTTCCATTGAAATCATTCAGATCTGCTGCTGCAACAGTTGACGTTGAATAGTAATTAAAACCGATAAAATCAGGGCGACCATTTGTCAAAGTCTCTTCATCACCATCTCGGAATTCTGGAATCGCATTATTTTCTTTAAGGTAGGACCAGACAAGATTGTTGTATTTACCATTTACCGCCATATCAAGATATAACCAATTGCGGATGGCATTGAAATTCTGCGCTGCAGTAATATCTTCAGGTTTGCAAGAAGCAGGGTATACAAGTGAGATATTCGGAGCGGGACCAATTTTGGAATTCGGAAGCATCTTATGACAGAGTTCCATTACTTTTGCCTGAGCAACAAGCATATGGTGATTCTGCTGATATACTTCCTTAAGTACATTTTTTGTACCTGCAGGAATGTTTAAGGTCCCGATTGTTGCCCCCACCAGCGTAAGCATATTCTGCTCATTGATCGTGAGCCAGTATTTTACTCTATCCCCGAAATAATCAAATAGAACTTTTGCATAATTGACAAACCAATCTACAGAATCACGATTTGACCATCCTCCACGTTTTTCAAGTACAGCAGGCATATCAAAGTGGTACATGGTAACTAAAGGGATAATGTGATTTTTTAGACATTCATTAATAAGATTGCTGTAGTATTCAATCCCTTTCGGATTGATCTCGCCAGTTCCTTCTGGAAGGATACGGCTCCATGCTATTGAGAAGCGATAAACTCTGAATCCCATTTCAGCCATCAGAGCAACATCTTCTTTATAATGATGATACTGATCAGAGCAAACTGTTAAGTCGGATGTTCCTTCTGGGACTTTTTTTACATCCTGGCAGGATGGACCTTTACCATCTACCAGTGATGCTCCTTCAACTTGATAAGCAGATGTAGAAGCTCCCCAAAGAAATTTTGAAGGAAAAGGGCTCAATTTTCTTTCTTCCATATTGACCTCCATTATTCTTATTATTAATTTAATTTTTCTTAGCAATCATTCGTTTGTTTCATCAACTAAAGCATACCAAAAAATTTCCAAGTTAAGGGGGATATTACAAAATTTTCAACGACGTTTCGTGAATATTCTTACTTTGAATTACTTTTTCAGATTAAAGTGGAAGCAAAGGGACTCGAACCCCTGACAGGTCGGTTATGGGCCAACTGCTCTGACCAGCTGAGCTATGTTTCCAAGCTGATTATATCACCGGAGATTCTATCTCTGAAAGATCGGTCAATTTCTTTATATCTCTACGCGTTTCATGAATGGCGAAACGTATCAGCGTGATCGGATTGAAATGCATGTCAGGCCTTATCAGAGAATGAGATGCAGGTGCCCGAAATGCATGGAGAAGCGGCCTGTCTATGATCATAAGTCAAAGACTGAAGTCAGCTGGAGAGCCAGCTCCATCAATGGTGTTCCGGTGAAGCTCCTCTATTCTCCGGCAAGGATCTGCTGCCCTGAACATGGAATCCTGACGGAATACATTCCCTGGCAGGATGGAAATTCACGGTTCACGGAGAGTTTCAATAACGATGTCGCTTTTCTGGCCCTGACGATTCCTAAGACGGTCTGTGCACAGTATATGGGCATCGACTGGAAGACAGTAGGGAACTCTGTTAAAGCAGCGCATGATCGGCTGGAACCAGATGTTTCTGTCCGCCTGCGAGGAATCAAGCGGTTCTGTGTCGATGAGACTTCATATCGCAAGGGACATAAATACATCACGGTTGTGTATGACCTGGATCAGAACCGGGTTGCCTGGGTTCATGAGGGACATGGCAAAGAAGTTTTCACCAAGTTCTGCCTTTCGCTGACGCAAGAAGAGAGAAAAGTGGTTGAAGTGGTGGCCGGAGACGGCGCCAGGTGGATCGATGAATGCACTTCAGAGTACTTCGTCAATGCCCGAAGGTGCACGGACTTCTTTCACGTCGTGTCCTGGGCTGACGATACCCTGGACCAAGTTAAAAATCGTGCCAGAAGACAGGCAGAACGCGATGTGGACCAGATGAAGAAGAATCTGCATGAAGAGAAAGAAGAGCGCCGGAAAACAATCCTGGAAACCGAGAAGAAGCTCAGTGAGGCCCGCAGTGAGCTGAACTCTCTGCCTAGAAAAGGCAGACCAAGCAATCGGAGACGTGAACTCGAGAAGTATATTGAAGAGCAGGAAGAACAGCTGCAGGAGCTCAGAGAGGCTCCTCATGCGGTGATTAAGGTGAGTGAAGAGGAATACCTTGCGGCAAAGAAAGAGCTTGAATCCATGCCAAAGAAAGGCAGACACAGCAGACGCAGAACTGAGCTTCTTACGATCATCAGGATCTACGAGCATAACAGCGGCATGACTGACAGAAATATTGATCTTTCTGCTGCTCATCAGAAGACTCTGGATGACCTGCAGAAGAAGGCGGATCAGTTGAAAGATACCAAGTACGCACTTGGCATGAATCCAGAGAACCTGAGCAGTAAGATGCGCGACAAGCTGTCTTTACTGGAAGCTGGCCATCCAGACGTATACCATGCCTACCAGCTGAAGGAACAGCTCAGATCCATTCTTCACATGAAGAATCCGGATTTAGCAGGCCTAGAGCTTGATCAATGGCTTGAGAGAGTCAAAGACTGCGGGATTCCGGAATTCATTAAGCTTGGAGAGAAGATCGCCAGGCACAGGAAGAACATCCTGAATGCAGTAGAGCTGCAGGTAAACAGTTCAAAGAGTGAAGCAACAAACACGACGATCAAGTCAATGATTTCTGTCGCCAGAGGTTTCCGGAACCTGAGCAACCTCTTCGCGTTAGTATATCTGCGGTGTTCTGCAATCACAGTACCGCTGAAAAACCGATATCAGCCATCAGCAGAGAAACAGCAAGAGCTAAGAGAGATCGCGAATCAGCGCAAGAAAGCCAGAGAGGAAGCTAAGCGCAGCACCATACTTCCATGTTGAAATCCGGGATAGTTTACCCACGCCGGATCATGAAGAGCCGATAAAGGTAGCGATCCGGCTTCTCAGAGCGTCAGAAATGGCACAAGAAAAAACGGTCTCAGTTTCAGCATTTCCGCATTGCCGATATCTTTCTGTGATATCAGATATCGATCTGCAATAAAATGTGAATATTTCTTACAAAAAGCATCAATTGAAGAATGATTTTTTATACTGGCAGATTTTACTTCAAACGGGATTATTTTAATCCCCGCGGAAATAAGAAAATCGATTTCGTAATATCCACGTCCTTTCTCTTTTTTCCATGTATGGTAATAAAGATCGTAGCCGCGTGCCGTAAGCATCTGAGCCATAACATTTTCATACAGATAGCCTAGATCAGTATCTATTTTGTCACTCAGCAATTTAATATAAATATCACTGCTTACGCCATGGCCTCCATCAAAAAGAAGCGCTGTAAACAAACCAGTGTCTGAAAGATAAAGTTTAAAACAATCCTGATCCTTTGATAAAGTGAGAGATTCACCAGGGTTATCCGCATGCCAGCACGGAAGAACTGTTTTAGAATCAATCAGGTCAAATATTCTTTCCGAATCTCTATTTGTCTTCTGTTTTCCTGTAGCAGATGTAATTACAAAACGCTTTTTCTTTAAAGCCAGCTGAGAAGGAATACTTCTATACATCGCAGACATCCTGCCTGACGGGTCAATTTTCTTGATGTCATCTTCGTACAGACGAATAATTTCTCTCTTTACCCTGTCAACAACTTCCATATTTTTGGCATTTAAATATGCTTCGACAGCCTGCGGCATTCCGCCTACAGCCATATATACATGGAAATCCCGCATCAGTTTTCGATTGGTACTATCACCAATTGGCTTTTTCATTCCTGCCATTTGTCTCAGAACATCTGCAGTTCTTCCTTCGGCCCACATAAATTCTTCATAGTCCATCGGATAAACATTGATCTTCATCTCTTCTGAAGGAAGAAGGATATCTTTCACATTTTTTCGGATTGAAATCAAAGAGCCAGTTTCGATGTAATCATATCTTCCATCTTTAACAAGATGCTTGATCGCCTGACGCGCTTTGGGATAGAGCTGCACTTCGTCAAAGATAATAACAGAGTTTCTTTCGATAAGAGTGACATGTGTAACGGCCTGAAGACGTATAAAAAACATATCCAGGTCATTCAGATCAGAAAAAACATCCATTAATTCGCTGCTGGCAGTTGAAAAATCCACAAGAATATACGACTGATACTCCTTCTTCGCAAACTCTTCTGCAATCGTAGTTTTGCCCACACGACGCGCACCTTCCAGAAGCACAGCATATTGTCCATGCCATGTATTTTTCCATTCCAGCAGCTGATCATATACTTTCCTTTTAAACTTCATCTGCCCACTCCTTCAGAAATCTTTTCATCTACCTACAGAATAATATAAAAGTATAGCTTTCCCAATATAAAAAAGGATAAAATTACCGTTTTTACAACTTAAAAAATTATAAAAAATACAGTTATTACAGCCTCATAAATTATGAAAAATATATATTTTGCATAGTTAAATTCAGCCAAAAGTAATGATTTTACACATTTCAGAACTACAGAAAGTATAGTTTTTGCACGGTAAGTGCCCTTTTCATTGTCATGATACGACAATACTGACCGCACATACCGCCAGCATCAGTGCCATTACCGTATTCACAGCCTTCTGATTTTTAGAGATATTGTGATGACAATATTGGTGCCTTTTGGATATGTCAGCTCAAAACATTTTCATCCAGCAGGAATTGCTCTATTCCGATATACAGGATTCCATTCTCATCACGCCACGGTTTCAAATAATCTTTTACAACCACTATTTTTTCAAACGAATCCGGTACCCTTATGAGTGATGCAATTTCCTGAGCTCTTTTTTCAGGATCTGCTATGGATAATGCTGATTGAATATAATACCGTTTATCTCCTTTGTTCACTACAAAATCGATTTCCAGTTGCTTTCGAATGTTCCTGCCTTGCTGATTCTTGGTATTATATTCAACCACACCAACATCGGTATCCAATCCTCGCCGGATAAGATCATTATAGAGAACATTCTCCATAATATGCGGTTCTTCCAGCTGTCTGAATCCGAGCCTGGCGTTTCTTAAGCCAAGGTCGGTATAGTAATACTTTAAAGGGGTGCTAATGTATTTTCTTCCTTTCACATCATACCGTGCTGCTTCTTCTATCAGAAATGAATCTTCAAAATACTGTATATATTTTGCTATAGTTGCAGATCCAATAGAAATTCCACGTGTACTTTTGAAAGTATCTGCAAGCTTGCTCGGGTTTGTTAGCGATCCTATATCAGAGGCTAGAACATCAAGTAGTATGTCCAGCACCTCTCGATCGTTGGTGATTTTGTGACGTTCAAGAATGTCTTTGATATATGTTCTCTCAAAAAGGTCTTTCAGATAGCTGCTTTTTTCTTCATGCGTTTTCAGTGTTGTTACAAAGGGCATGCCGCCATAAGTGTAATAATCCTGCAATGCGCCTCGTTTGTCCTCTTCATATGAAGCATAGAACTCGGAAAACGAAAGCGGAAATACATGGATTTCATCTCCTCTGTCTCTGAATTGAGTCAGAATATCAGAAGAAAGCATTTTGGAATTGCTCCCAGTGATATAAACATCCGCATTCTTCATCTGCATAAAGCCAAGCACAACATCGACAAAGGTAATCTTCGAATCTGGATTATCCACATAAGGATTCTGTATCTCTGAAACGAATTGAATTTCATCAATAAAAATGTAATAGTTCGTACCCGGGTCAACCATCCGCTCTCGAATATATTTATCCAGTTCTAAAGGATTCCGGTACTTGGCATTCTGCAAAATATCAAGCGCAAGTTCTATGATTTGATCTTTTCGGACGCCTTCGCGAAGAAGCCAGTCTCGATATAATTGAAATAGGAGAACCGACTTTCCACTTCTTCTGAGTCCCGTAATTATCTTGACCCGCCCGTTATCTTTTTTTGAAATCAGCTTGTCCAAATACTGTTCTCTCTGATACATCCGGATACACCTCGTTAAAATTTTGCGGATTTCCGCATTTTTTTCATCTAAATGATACCGTCTCTTCTGCATTGCTGTCAACTATATACGTTAATTCTTTGCGGATTTCCGCATTTTTTTGCTCTCTACTAAGATCTGGAGCTCAGAGACTCCGAGCGTGATCATCCCTGTGCTGAACAGTCAGAGATACATGCTGCGAATGAACCTGCTGTACACCGGCGTGA
The DNA here is from genome assembly GCF_900290205.1 of Anaerolactibacter massiliensis. NCBI lineage: Bacteria > Bacillati > Bacillota > Erysipelotrichia > Erysipelotrichales > Erysipelotrichaceae > Anaerolactibacter > Anaerolactibacter massiliensis. The sequence goes on from NZ_OLMH01000003.1 coordinate 159,488, forward strand.
CGAGAGCATCGCAGAAGGTGACGCTGATCGGAGAACGAGATGCAATTGATACGTGCATACAGAATTCTGAAAAGGGAAGGAGAAACCAATGTCATTCAATTGGCCTAAGAAGTCGATGGTGGGAGTAATCAACAAATTCAATTAGGACAGTTACCAGATCAGTAACCGTGAAGATCGGATATAGGAATGAAATATTATTCCTGTGCAGCTCCGTTTTCCGTCTGTACTAGTTGAATCATCTTGCTATTTTGATAAGTGAGACGAAAAAATTGACGACTCCAATAAAGATATCTATAGTGTGGGTGAGGATTACCGAAGTAGGATAATCCGCTGCGCCTACCGCGTATGTGGGATGGCCATGCTTAGACATGGCGGAGGCGGCCCCACCGGTTATCCTTTTTATTGTTGAAGAACTGATTATTCCGAGCCATGTCAAGATACGCAAATAGCAATAGAATCAATCTTGAGTTATTTTCACGCTGTAATCACCAGTTCAGAATAATTGGTTGTTCCATTATCCTGATACGCTTTTCCCCCTTGTAGATTATCTTAGCGGCTTCATATTTTTCAGAAAAAATCGTCATTTGCAGCAGGATGGTAAATTCTGATCGAATACCCGGAAATCGGCTATAATTTTCCGGTCCGAGAAAGGGACAACAGGAAGTTTCCAGGAACCGATTGGCGCTGACTTGGCGGTTTCGTCAATCGGCTCCTGGAAGCTCCAAACCGCCAGTAAATGAATCATGATGATCAAGATGCGTGGGGTCACTCCCTGCGCACACTTTCAGGGATAAGAATCCCAGCATTTCCAGTTCTCAGAAGCTGATTTCAGAAACCGTACATGAATGGTATGATTCCAAGCATCCTGCAGTTAAGAAATCAGAGGTTCAGTTTCTCAATTCTCTTCCGGCAGATCATTGTCCGGTCTGCGGAGCCAGACACATAATCAAGTACGGATTTTACAAAGATGGGACACAGTGTTACCGCTGTTTTTTTCTGCGGCAGCAAGTTCAGCATTCTTACAGGGACAATCTTTCAGGACCGGAAGATCCCGATTTCTGAGTGGATAGAATATCTTCTTTACCTGTTCGAATTTCACTCGATCAGCACAGCTGCACGGGATAACAGAAATGCAGAAAGCACAGGCAGATACTGGTTGATCAAGGTATTTTCTGTACTTGAAGGAATCCAATCTGATGTAATGCTGGAAGGAAACATCTATTTTGATGAGATGTTCTTTCCGGTCATCAAGCACGAGACTGAGATTGTGAACGGTAAGAAACTTAGGGGCATTTCACGCAACAAGATCTGTGTAGCAGCAGCTTATGATAAACATGGGCATATGTATCTTGCCGTAGAGAGAACATCAAAGCCATCCAGAAAGACAACATGGGAAGCTCTCGGAAAACATATCAAGCCTGGATCAAAACTGATTCATGATGGAGATAATTCGCATGGAATACTTGTCGAACGACTCCATCTGACAGAAGAAGTGCATACTACGAGTGAGACCAAAGGATTATCGGACAAAGACAATCCTCTGGATCCGATTAACAATCTGCATTCACTGGCAAAGCAATATATGCGTGCACATGGCGGTTATGACAGGGACAATCTTCAGGACTGGATGAATCTGATCTGGTTTGTTCTGTCAGAGCCTAGTAATCGATATGAGAAGGTCGACCTTTTCATCAGACGGGCAATAATGTCGCCACATGTGGTGAAATTCAGAGATGCGATGTCAAAAAAGTCCGCTGAATAAGCCCGCAGTCACCCCCCCTGGTGCAAATGTCGATTTTTTCTTAAAATATTAGCAATCCTATTGATATGTGTTAATTTACAGGAGATTGTTAGTATGAAATTCATTCACGTTGCGGATCTGCATTTTGGGAAAAACATTTACGGACTTTCTATGATTGATGATCAGAAAAACTGGGTTGAGAAGTTCCTGGACATGTGCAGAAAAGAAAGACCGGATGCTGTGGTTATTGCAGGAGATGTGTATGACCGCAGCACACCTTCCGGTGCAGCGGTGGAACTGCTTGACCATCTGCTGACCAGTTTGTCTGAGATGAAAATTGTTGTAATGATGATTGCGGGAAATCATGATTCCGGGCAGAGGCTGGCATTTGCACATGAAATGCTGGCGAAACAGAATGTGCATATTGCCGGAACATTGCAGAAAGAAATGGTTCATGTGCGATTTGAAAATCCTGATGGTGCAGGACCAGTGACATTCTGGCTGATGCCGTATCTTTTTCCGGAAGCCATCAGCGTTCTTCTGCAGGATGAAAACATTCACAGCTACGATACCGCTGTCAGGAAGCTTCTGTCAGCGCAGAATATTAATTTCTCAGAGCGGAATGTCATCATTGCACACCAGAATGTAACTGCAAATGGTATTGAAGTGGAACGGGGCGGATCAGAGTCAATGGTCGGCGGCGTTGGCGAAGTGGATTATACGGCATTTGATGGCTTTGAGTATGCGGCACTGGGACATATTCATTCAGCCTATCCGGTTGGCAGACCATCCGTGCGGTATGCAGGAACACCATTGTGCTATCACTTTGAGGAGACCAGACAGTCGGCCAAGGGACCGCTGCTGGTGGAACTTGGAGAGAAGGGACAAGATCCGTCTGTTAAATTAGAGAAGATTAATCCGCTTCACAAAATGAGATGGCTTGAAGGAACATATGCAGAAGTTCGTCAGCAGCTGCGCGATGATGTCGGGCGGAATGAATATATCGGCATAACGCTCAGTGATCAGCGTGTTCGTCCGGAAACTTCAGCAGAGTTTCATGAGCTTGCTGAAAGCAGGCAGAGCAACCTGCTTGAACTGCTGAGCTCATGGTCAGCAGTTCCGGAATCCGGAAAACATGCAGATGCAAAATCGATTCGCGAGAAGCCTGTTGAGGATTTGTTTGCTGATCTTTACAGAGATCGAAACGGCGACAATCCGCCGGACGATGTTTCCTACAAACTGATGCAGTATGTAGGAGAACTTGTAAGAAACAGTGATCCGCATGAACCACTGAATGATAAGGATGCTGATAAGATCCTGAATTTTGCAGCAAAACTGACGGAGGATGCACAATGAGACCGGTAACTCTGACGATGAAGGCATTTGGATCGTATGCTGAAGAAACAACGGTTCCTTTCAATCGATTCAACGACGGCTTGTTTCTGATCACCGGTGATACCGGTGCTGGCAAGACAACGATCTTTGATGCAATTGTATATGCACTTTATGGAGAACTAAGTGGATCTGCAAGTTCCGACCGGAAGCCAGAGATGATGCACTGTGACAAAGTAGAGAAATCTGTGCCGACGGAAGTAAAGATGGAATTTCAGCAGAATGGCAAGACATACACCGTGACCCGGACACTGCGGTTTACCAGGGAACGCAGAACCGGTGAGTATAAAAAGATAACCAAGAATGCTGTGCTGTATGAACCGGAAGGAAAGACCATTGAAGGAGATTCAGCAGTTTCAAGGAGATGCACGGAGCTTCTGGGTCTTAACAAAGATCAGTTCCGGCAGATTGTCATGCTGGCACAGGGAGAATTCCGCGAGTTCCTGAAATCAGATAGTGAGGAGAAGAGTAAGATTCTCGGGAAGCTGTTCGACAGCAGCATCTATGTACGGTATGAAGAGCTGCTTGCCGATGCCGCCGGAAAGCTGAAAGAGAAACGAATTTCTAACATGGATGCAGTCCGTGTGCAGATGGAGACGGTATTCGGATATCAGGAGATTGAGGATCCGGAAGAACGTGAAAAATATCTTCCGGCAAATCCGGATCTTGTGCAGAATCTTTCAGATCTCCTGAAAGAGGAGAATACTGAACTCTTTGATCTGAAAAAAACACGTGATGAGAGTGATAAGCTGCGGACAGACTTTACAAAGCAGAGGACCAATGCAGAAGCTGTAAATAATGATTTCGATCTGCTGGATCAGTATCAGAAGAAACTGGAAGAATTGAGCCATCAGAAAGCATCCATAGATCTGCTTCGGAAACAATACCTTCAGGTAGAAAATGTGCAGCACCAGATTATGCCTTTGTACGATGCGTGGTTTACAGCATCAAGCCTGCTTTCAGATAACCAGAAAGGCATTTCTGATACTAATAATCAACTGAAAGAGGCTGAAAAAGTAATGAAGGAAGCTGAGAAGCTGAAAAATGCAGATGAGTCAGAAACTCTGAAAAGCTCTGAACTTGGTGCAGCAATAAAGGAACTTAAAAATTCACTTGGTCAGTATGATGATCTGCAGGAAAAACAAAAAGAATTGAATAATGCACTGAATATTCTGGAATCACTGAACAGGCAGGCAGCAGAAGCAGACAAGTCATGGAAAGCACTGGATCAGAAGATACGCAATGAGCGTGAAGAACGTAACAATCTGGAAGATGCTCCTTTAAAGAAGACAGAGGCAGACCAGAAACTGAATGAAACGTCAGTAAAGCTGGCTGAACTGCTGAAGCTGCAGGAGAACATTCAGAGCATTCATGAGACTGAGAAGAAAAGGGACAGGGCACAAGATGCGCTGAATCAGCTTACCACCGATGCATCGAATCTGAACACAATATACAGCCGGAAATACAACCGCTTTATCAGTGGACAGGCTGGCATTTTGGGGTCTCAGCTGGAAAGCAATCTTGATAAAGATGGAAGAGCTGAATGCCCTGTCTGCAGGACACGTTTTATTCGCGGCCAGGTACATAGCTTTGCACAGATAGAAGCTGATGTTCCTTCACAGACAGAAGTCGAACAGGCAGAAAAGCAATGGAAGGCCGTAGAACTGCAGAGGCAGAAAAAACAAACTGATTTTACAGAGCTTAATACAGAAGCAGCAGAGAAGCAGACATCTGCTGCAGAAAAAGGACAGAAACTCTTCGAAGACTGCACAGGCTGGGAAATACTTTGCGATCCGGACTATCTGAATGTAAAGAACAATGAGCTGAATGATCTGAAGTTACAGCAGACATCTTCTGCAGAGATACTTACTGCAAAAGCTGAAAAGTACAATGAGCTTGGAAAGCAGCTTCAGAAAGACGAAGCTGCTTTGAAAACTGCTGCTGACAGAAAAGCTGCTTTGCAGAAGCAGGCACAGGATGCCGATACTGCATGCAGTACACTGAGAGGTGAAGCTGACGCAATGCAGAAAGCGCTGAAGTATCCGGATAAAGCTGCTGTGCAGGATGCTGTTCGTACGCTTACAGTGCAGAAAAATGAAATTGACGATCTGGTAAAAGAGCATGAAAAAGCCTTTGAGAAAGCAAAGGAGCAGAATGATACTCTTGCAGGAAAGATTGATGCACTTCTGAAGCAGAAACCAGATCTTGAAATGAACGTTGAGAACAATCGTAAAAAACTCAATGCTGCATTGACCGCAAATAAGCTGGAATCCGATAAAGCTGCTATGGAAATTCTTGATGCTGTAGAATCAAAGGATATTGAACTGTGGCTGAAACAGACTGATGCAGGTCTTAAGCTGTATGACCAGAATCGAGCAACAGCTGAAAAGCAGGTCAATGACATGCTGGATAAGACGAAGGGAAAAGAGCGCTCCAGACTTGATGAATTCGATGCGAAGATCAAAGAAGCCGTGGACAAGTATGAAGCCGCAAATGATGCGTACAATAAAAAGCAGACAAAGATAGATCAGCACAATGATATCCTTAAGAAAGTAACAGAGGCAAAGCGACAGCTTGCCGCAACTGATCAGACTTGGAAGATGCTTTCCGAGTTATCGGATCTGGCTAATGGAGCAGCTGGTGAAGGTGGAAAGCTGAGTTTTGATCGATATGTCATGGGAACAGTCTTCCAGGAAATCCTGGAAATGGCTAACCATCGGCTTGATGTAATGTCCGGAGGCAGGTATGAACTTCAGCACGAACTGGATGCAAATCGTTCCAATTCCGCTGCCGGACTTGGTGTGGTGGTTCTGGATATGAGTTCAGGTCAGACACGTCCCAGCGCATCCTTATCGGGAGGTGAATCATTTATTGTTTCGCTTGCACTGGCTCTTGGATTATCGGATGTTGTTCAGAATCATTCTGCAGGAAAGGAACTCGATACACTGTTTATTGATGAAGGCTTTGGATCTCTTGACGATGGAACACTTGATAAAGCTGTTTCTGTTCTGAACAGTCTCACAGACAGCAGCAGTCATCTTGTCGGAATCATCTCTCATGTAGATCGGCTGCAGGAAAGCATCGTTCAGCAGCTTGTTGTAAAGAATACGGAAAATGGAAGTACTTTGGAGCTGCGAGGAGTGGAATAATCGGAGAAGGAGAAGAGAGCAGGATTGATTAACCGGACCTGCCCTTTTCATTGCTTTTTTCATTGCTTTTTGCTGATTTCACTGCTGAATGAATGCCATTTTCTGGTAAAATGTTTATCAAGAATAAAAGTGAAAATCTATTTGTACTGATAGTTAAATGCTCTGACATATGTATCTGCATGCACTTCTTTTTTTAAAAAACAGGGAATTGATTGGTTCTACTGCAGTTGATGTGTATCCATTCTGACTTCATAAAATATGTTGGGCAGATTTAATGAGTAAGCTGCATAGAATATTTGCTATGTTGGAGATGCCGATTATAGCATCAGACAATTTAAGCATCATACAGATCAATGACAGAAGAATGTGCTGAGAAAAATGATTTTCGTTTGTTGCAGACGATCATTGTCCGTTTTGAGTATTACCGAAGGGAGAAAATATGTTCTGGGATGATAATGATTCTGAAGATTCTTATGTAGATGTAGAAGAGCTCCGTAGAAAACTGAAAGATGAATACGGAACAGCTGCATATGCGGGCGGAGGACCAGCTGCATTTGCGGATATGATAAACGTTGACAATATGAGTGATGAAGAAGTTATACAGGAAGCCGAAAAATTAGGAATTCTGTAAAGCAAGCGGTGTTATTGTCGGGTTTTATGAGCATAAAAGATACTGAATTGTAAATAGAACAAATAATTCATAGATAGGGAAAAAGGTATGGAAAACATTGAATATGTTCAGAAGGGATTCAGGATATTGCTGCCACCATTAGCTGCATTTGTTGCACGTGGTCTTAGTACAGCGTATAAGGATGCATGGTGGGATGAAGTGCTTGATACACTTTCTGATCAGAAAGATCTGCCTCTTTATGGCGATTATGCGACATTGGTGAACTCTCTTGATATAGCAAACTGCATCAGACTTATTGATCGCAAGTGGAATGATAACTTTAAGTATTATTTTTCCTCAATAAGCAGCAGAACTTATGCCAAAGAGCTAATGGGTGTTCGAAACGCAGTGGCACATAATGGAAAACAGGATCTAGACCAACCTGTTGCAGAAAGAGCTTTGGACACAATTGCTTTATTATGTGTTGAAATTGATCCGGAAGCCACAAAGGAAATTCGTGAATTATATAAAGAAGTGAGGGCAAAAGCACCTGAAGGAAAAACACAGGCATATGATGGCCCTGCACAACCTTCTTCCAGTGTATTTTCTGGCTCTTCTGGAAGCGAGAGCCTGCTAAAAAGATCAGGCACCGATGGGGTTGAGAAGACCTTATTAACAAGAAAAATTACGATTAATGGTCAGACACAAACTTATCCAGTATACAGAATCAGATTGAATTTGCTTTATTACAATGATCAAAATGATCGCATCGCAACCTGGATCAGCAGGTATGAAGCAGAAAATGGTGAAGACTCTTTAAAAGCACTGGACAGGGATATTTACAATAGAATTATCGAAGGATTCATCTATGAGAGTAATCCTGAATCAATCAATAAGACGCAGAACAATATTGCGACAGTTGGTCAGAGATTACCGGGAGTAATACTGGATGATGGCAGAGTTATTGACGGCAACCGTCGATTCACATGCTTAAGAAGAATTCAAAGAACGACAAATGAGCCTGTTTATTTTGAAACAGCTATTCTTGAAGCTAATATAGCAAAAGATCAGAAACAGATTAAATTGCTGGAGTTAGCCATTCAGCATGGGGAAGAAGAAAAAGTTGATTATGATCAAATAGATTACGCTGTTGGTACTTATAGAGATATTGAGCAGACACAACTTATCAGTATCAGTGAGTACGCTACTACTACAAATGAATCAGAAGCAGAAATAAAAAAGAGAATAAAAGCAGCAGAATACATGAATGATTTCCTTAAGTTTATCAAGCTTTCTGGACAATATTATGTTGTCAGAGAGTATCAGATTTATGGACTTTTTGTTGATCTGATTGATGTACTTAAAAAAATGAATCAAGATAAGCAGGAGGAAGTAAAACAAATTGTATTTGCAAATATTTTGATGCATGCGATGCAGGACAGTAGAAAGTTTATACGCGATATCAAGAAAATACTGAACAGCAAAGAATCAGAGCATTATTGCAGACAACAAAATGGTTTGGTTCAAGAAGTGGTTCAGTTATATGGAAGTGTTCATATAAAAAATAAAACTGATGCGGATAGTTTTGCAGAGGATCATAAGGAAATCACAACGGAAATGCGCAATGCAATGCAAAATTCATTGCTTGCGATGCGAAGTGAGACTGTAAAAGCAAAGCCGGAAGAGAATGTAAGCAAGGCAATGAATCTTGTGACGGAAATTGATCAAAGACAATTTTCGCGTATGACTCCAGAAAGCCGTAAAAAGCTTCGAGATGACATGAAACAGCTGAGTGCAATGGTAAGCATAATGATTAATAAGCTGAATGAATATGAGGGGCAGTGATGGAAGATTTTAACTATACGGAAAAACAGCTAAGATTCCTGAATAAACCACTGGATTCACATGATTATTCTGCACGCTCTTTTAACCGTTTAAAAGCTAATAAAATAGATACAGTTGGAAAATTGATCAAATTGGATCGCTCTGATCTTTCAAATATACGTGGGTTAGGAGAAAAGTCTATTGTAGAGATTCTGAATTCGATATCTGAAAATCAGAAAAAATTTAATAGTATTGGAGACTTACCAGAAATTGCAGATGATCAAAAAAGTTTCGAGACCTGGCTTGATTCTAAAGAAGGACAGAAACAGCTGATTACTTTTTACAAAGAAAAAGAAACTAGCATTGATGCTTTGGAAAAATTATCACCAAGAGCATATAACCTGCTGAGCTTAAACAAGATCACAAGTATTTATATGATTATCGGTAAGACTGCAGATGATTTATCTGCACTATATTGTATCGATAATATTACCTCATCTGAAATTGTGTCACAGACAAGAAGATTTTTGGTTGACCACAAAAAGGAGCTTAAAAGGCATTTTCCCGTTAATACAAATGCTGACGTGTCCGATTCTTTTTTTGATATTCATGCATATTCAGATAAGGCACAGGAATATATAAGAAATAATGATCTTGACTTAAAAGATCTAAGATTATCTCCTCGTGCATTTAATGCATTAACAAATGCGGGCTATTATAAATTGAGCGAAATTGCTTTTTTAAATGATGATGATTTTGCAAAACTACCTGGTACAGGCTCAAAAAGTATTCATGAAATACGCATGGTTATTTCTTCGTATTTGAAAAAACATCAAAAGAGAATGAAAGCGTATTGCTTGGGCGATAAAGAAGCATTAATTGATGATGCATATATTCATGATCAGATTCTTTCACTATATCAAAATGATATTAACCAGAAATATGATTATGAAACGATTGCAAAACTGCTTCTGAAGGATGGCTTATACACATCTGAAAGATTGAAACATGTTATTGGTATGATGCTGTCAAGCAGCGAACTTGAATATATTGATGACTTTTGCTACAGAATCTATGGAAAATTTGAGAGCTATTATCGCCTCTGCCCGGATTTGAGTGAACGCAATAAGCTGGTCATTCAGCAACGTCTTGAAGGTAAAACGTTAGAAGAAATAGGAAGTCTGCTGAACTTGACACGTGAACGTGCAAGACAGCTCATTAATCCATCAATAAAAAAGATTCGCTTATGGTATACAGCTGCAACAGGCATGAAGTGGTTCGATGAAGAATACTATATGTATTTATATTGCAATTACAACATCTCATCGAAAGAATCTGAAAAATGGCTCGGAATATCAAATCATACTTTCAATTTTCTTGAAATGATTGCTGATAAAAAAGGAAGAAAGGATCTGAATGAAGCCCTCAGTGATCAGAATCTTGATATTGGTCTTCGATTGAAAATCAGAACATTTCTGAATCGGAATAAAATACGCATAGGTGAAATATGGCTTTCGCATAAGCGGTCAGAAGTGATGGAGTATGTAATCAGAACCCAATGCAAAACCGACACAAAATACAGTGATTTTATAATTCAATATAACGATTTCTGTAAGAAATATAATCTGCCTTCAGACCTTTATATAAACGATAAAGATAAAAAATATATTGACACACGTTTGCCGTTACAAAGGTATTTGCTTTGGAAACAGTCAATGATTTTCAGGTTTTATGATATTGATTCCAGAGATTATACTGAACTGATTGCAGGCATTGGACTGGAGGATTATCAGAATATTAGATATTCAACATTGAAATTTATTGAAGATTATCCTGCTCTCATGAAAAAATATGACATTCATGACCAATACGAGCTACACAATCTTTTGAAGAAGACAATAAAAGAGGGAAGCTTTCATAATATACAATTTGAGAGGATGCCTTATATCTTATTCGGAAACTTTAATCAGGATGAAGCAGTTAGACAGCTGATTCGTGATCATTCACCAATTTCATATAAAGATCTGGGTCATTTGTTGCATAAGATATATGGTTTTGATGAAAAAACATTAGCTGCTAATTATCTCACAAGGTTTAGCGCTTTTAACTATAAAGGAATGTATTCTGTTCCGAAACGCATTATGTCTGATGAACATGCAGAAATGCTGAAAGAAAACCTTCCAGACGATTTCTATTTTATTGATGAAATACGCGATATATATAAAAAACTATCTACAGATACTGATCCTAACGATATAGAACCATATAATCTTAAAAAAATTGGTTTTCATGTATTCTCTAACTATGCAATTCAGCATTTTGAAAACAGTAATGAATACTTTATACATATCTTGACTAAGGAAGAGGTTTATTCAGCAGCACCGTATCGTCACCGATATGGATATATCAATTCCTTCACCACTGCAATAGCCGATCTAAAAAATAATCTTGAATTATTTGAGTTTGAACCTGATGAATTTGTGCTGATGAAAAGAATTGAAAAGGCGGGATTTTCAAAAGAGGACATCAGATGCTATCGCGATAAAGTTTATGCATATGTCCAAGACAATCACTGTTTTACCATTTTTCAGTTGAAAAGACAGGGTTTTACATCCAAGCTGGATGAACTTGGATTTGATGATTGGTTCTATGGCGACGTGTTGTCTGGGGACAGGAGATTTCGGTGGTCAAAAATGCTTGGAAATATAGTGCTGCGAAAAAGTACATCTGATGTGACCATGGGATCATTTGTTTCCGAAATTATTGATGCGGCAGGTAATGAAGGAATAGATCGATATGATCTTTTGGATATTTTGAAAAATAAATATGGGTGTACTGAGCCGGACAATTGGAAACTTATCGAATCTGTGAAAAGCTTGAACATTTACTATGACGAAGTTCTGGATCGGTTTTATCAATCAGCAGATTCCTATTATGAAAGCCTTGATGCAGGAGAGCACAAATGATCAGTGAAGAATTATATGAGAAGACCGGAAACCTGCGCGATGAAATCAATAAGTTGAAAACGCGCAATGTTTTATCAAGGTCTGAAAAAAAGGATTATTTTGAACCTCATATGATGGAATATCTCAATCAGTATGATGGGGAATACAATGATCAAATTAATTCTTTTCTGTTGAAGTTTAAAGTGATGGGCACTCAGTATGAGGGGAGAATTGATGAGATTGAACTAATAAAAAAGAACGATAATGTTCAGATAAAAAGAAATCCAGAAAATCGTTATAACAAGAATAATTTTGCAATCATTGACAAAAATGACAGGTGTATTGGGAATATGCCTTGGAAATTGTGCGATGCAATGGCTCCATTATTTGATTCCAATAATCTAACTATAGAAAGTTCAAAAATTAGTTATATAGAACCATTATCAAAAAGGAGCAGACATGCATTAAAACCGATAGTGTTTATTGAAATAAAAGGAATCATTAGAGAGAATTGAAGGCAGAAGAAATCAATCATTGAATGTACTTGTAATTCTTATGAGCTATAAAAAGCCAGAATTTCCTGAAGTATGATCCGATGAATCAGTTTGTACCTGACTGGTAGTTGACATAAAAAAAGATGAAGATAAAAATCAGTTTTCCGAGCTATAGATAATGCACTATTATATTAAAAAAGGAGAAACTTAAGCAATGAATAATGAGTTTATCACTGACAAAAAGGGTTTTCTTACAGAATATACTGGGAAAGCCGCTGAGGTTTTTTTCCCAAAAAACATAAAGACTGTAGCAATCGGTTATTTTGACGGCAGTACTTTTGATGGAACAACAGGCATACTTGGGAAAAGTATTCGCAGAGTTACATTTGAAAAAGGTATGAAAAAGATACCGGAAAATGCTCTGCTTGGTGATACTGCTTTGACTGAGGCTGTAATTCCATCCGGTGTCAAGAGCATTGGAAGCAGAGCGTTTGGAAACTGCAGCTCATTGAAAACTGTTATTTTACCAGAAGGAATAGAAAAGATCGGCACAGCGGCATTTTCAGAATGTACTTCTCTTGAAAACATAGTGTTTCCTGAGTCACTCAAAGTAATTGAAGAAAGTGCTTTTTATGGTTGTGCGAACTTAAAAACAATAATTTTCAATAACGGTTTAAAAGAAATCGGACAGAGATGCTTTTATAAATGTCCACTGACTGAAGTTATTATTCCTGAAAGTCTGCAGAAAATCGGATGTGAAGCATTTACATGTGATCCTGCCAGTATTGATTATACGGATAACGAAAGGATATCAATCAGAAGTGGAAGCTTGATTATAAAAAACGCAGATGGCAGTATTACGTCTGTTCTGCCATCACGAAATTTATGTATTAAAACAGCAGCTGGTTCTAAACGGGATAATGAATGTGTCTATATTGCTCAGAATAAACTTTCTGAAACTATTTTGCGCCTCCCTCAGTCTGACAGGGAGCGTTATGAATTGTCAGCGCATGATAGCAATGAAGCTGCTCAAATAGCAGTTTATATGAGCGGCGTGAGCCGGAATGAAACAGTAGACTGGAGCAGTACTGCATTCAACCCACATGAGATTATTGAAGCAATCATGAATATTCTTCAGCATGAAACAGGTGCAGAAGTCTATTGCTATGAATCGAATGCGTCCGGATTTGTCCTGAGAAATCAAAAGAATTTCAGTATTGCGGATCTTAGAAAATTCTATGATTTTATGCTTAATAGAAAAAGCGATGCAGTAAAAATGTTTACTGAAAATTCTGCCTTCCAGAACCTTCTAGAAATCCCAGAAGCTGTAATCAATCACATATTCACTGGAAAAGTAACTTATCATTTAACAGATTCCAATACAAATGCAGTGAACACTTCAGATATAGCTGAAAGAGGCAGATGGTTCATCGATATAGAAAAACTATCTGCAGATGGATTGGCAAAACCTGATCTAGTAAGAAGAAGTCTTCAGATAGATATGGGCAATCTTACTGCTTTCAATGCAAGTAAGCTTGCTCTGTATATGGAGGGAAAGAGAAAAAACAATCTACTTGTACAGGAAATACAGCATCAGAGAATCAGTTTTTCAGATGTAATTGCGAATATTGTAAATACTCTTTCTGCGTGTGAGCAGAATGATTTACTGAGTCAATATAAAAAAGATGCTTCAGAATTCATAGGAGCTGCAGGATCAAATGCAAACAGTGAAGATCTTGAAAAATTTCACAGATTTCTATCTGGTGAAATATCTCCAGCAGATAGAAAAGTCGAAGATAATAAGAATTCAGGGAATAATCAAAGCTCTGCTGATGAAGATCATCTGGAAGCTTCTGTGAAGTTGAATTGGAACAAACTTAATCCGGATGCGGCAAGAAGAACAGACCAGCTTGGTTTGAGCCCAATTCATTACAGGAATGGTCAATTATGCTCAATGCAGGCACTTGTGTTTGTTCTTGCTTCGTACAGCGGGCAGATGAAGCAGAGTATTGCGGCAACTGCTGACGAATATAAAACCCTGAACTTGGGATTTGATTTTTCCCAAGATGCTGATCGTATTCAAGCTGAAATGAATCAGGAAGAATTCAGCGATCTCTTGGACCGTTTTGAAATTCAGTACGGAGAGCTGACATTCAGGTCAGATGGAAAGCGTTTCAAAAAATGCCATGGTTCATTTTTGATCTCCTACGCAAGATATGGAAATGAAAAACAGATTGCACGGCTTATTGCGGAGGTGAATAAACAAGGTTTTTCTGGTCGTGGAGGACGTGGTTTCCTGATGCTGATTCGAAACGCATTGCTGCTGAGCGATACAAAAGCTGCATTGCTGCAAATCAGCAAAAATGCAAATGAGTATGATCTGAAATACTATGCAAAGATCAGAAATACTGATATCGATACAATTATTGATCATAAGTTGATTGATTTCGGACTGGATGAAGACGGTAAGAAAATATTAGATCTTGGCAGCAGGCAGGTTGAAGCCTGCATATCGGATGACCTGAAGGTAAATCTATATGATCCAGCCACAAAGAAAGAACTGAAATCAATTCCTAAAAAAGGAACTGATCCTGTACTGTATGGTGAAGCAAAAGAAGATATCAGTGAAATGCGAAAAAATATAAAAAGGGTGATTTCTGATCGCAAGCATATCCTGCTGAGATCATTTCTGAATGAAACGGTCTGGAAGGCAGATCAGTGGAAATCATCATATGTGGATAATCCGGTTCTACGGAACATTGCTAAATGTATTGTCTGGGCTCAGGGAACTGATACATTTACAATAAAAAATAAATCATTCATTACATTTGATGAAACACCATACCAGCTGAATCAGTCAGCAGTTGAAGTGGCACATCCTCTAGCAATGACTTCATATGACATAAAAGCATGGCAGAAATATTTCACATCCTGCAATCTTGCACAGCCATTCCCGCAGATCTGGGAATGTGTGCATCATATTGAGGACATAAAACCTGACCGGTATGCAGGCATGGAAATTCCATCTTATCGTGTGAAAAATGCAGATGAACATGGCATTCATTTTCATGATGAAGATTTCCATGATAAGCGGTATTTTACAACGGATGATATGTCAATTGATAATCACTGCATTCATGAGATCAGACATGTGATTCCAGAGGATGAAAGGGCTACTCTTGGAAATGTTACTATTTCAAAAATCACAAGAAAAAATAATCACATTCTTTATCTTCTCGACATGTGGACGCTAAAGGAACGTATTCGGAAAAATGAAGATATCAATGAATCATTTTTAAACAGTTTCACGCTGCAGCAAATCATGGAACTGATTGATGAAGCAAATGCCTGCAAGGCAGCAAACTCAATTGTGGTTCTCATGAATTATAAGAATAAAAATTTTATCGGGGAGTAAACGAAACTGGGTATGGCAATAGAGATGTATTACAATAGAAAAGCCAAATATAAGAACATTTGAGCTGCCACTCGGCCTTATGTTTGGCGACATTCCTCGTCGGATGGCAGCTCAAATGTGATGAGGAATGTCGTATGCCGTCAAAAGCAGATCTTTTTGACTTTGTGTCGTCATTAAGCAGCGACGAGTTTCGTTATCTCCGGGATGTCGTTACATATAGGGTCAACCAGGAGAAGTATGGGTTTTCCACATTGGACGAAGCTGCCGAGTTCTATGGCAGACCTGCGCGATGCCCTGAATGTGGAAGTACTCACTGCATATCAATAGGGGCTTCTACTAGTGGAAATAAGCGATTTCAGTGTAAGAATTGTGGTCATAAGTTCAGCTATCTTTCGGGAACAGTATTCTATTCTGCCAAGAGAAAATTTGATGTATGGGAAAGATATATCAATTGTATGATTTACTGCCCAACGGAAATACTAGCCGAACATGTATGCGATATTTCACATCCTACTGCACATTTATGGAGGCATAAGATCTTTGCGACGGTTGATGGATACCAGGACCATCTGATTTTGTCAGATCGTATCTGGATTGATGAAACATATCTGAATGATGGCAGAATCATGCATGAATTCGGGGAGAAGAGGAAGAGAGGGCTTTCAAAAGACCAGATATGCATCATTGTGGCAGTTGATATCTACAAGAATGTGATAGCTATTGAATGCGGCAATGGCGCTCCGACAGCTCAGAGAGTAGAGGATGCGCTTATCAAACATATAAAATCAGGTTCAACGATTGTTCATGACGGGAATGCAGCTCATAATCAGTTAATTGCAAAAGCTGATTGTATTAGCGAAGTCTATATAGCAGACACTGACAATCCTGAGTATATAAAGCATATGCAGTTAGTTAATAACTTGTGCGGGTGGCTTCAGAGGTATCTATATAAAGTGATGGGAATGAAGATAGATAACCTTCAATCTTATTTAAATTGGTTCGTATATTTGTTTCGGATCAAGAGAGACGATGAAAAGTATCCTAAGGTTGAACGAGTCATACGCCATTTGCTGCTGACGGATACTTATTATGTTCGCCCGTACTGATTCAACTGCACCCAGTTTCGTTTACTCCCCGAAAATTTTAAAGATTATGATCCGATGGATCAGTTTATCTTAGATTATTAAGCAAAGATTATCACTAGCATTAAACAGCAAAAGAATGGGAAATGTTTAGATATGACAAGTGATTTTGAAACAGATAAAACCGGAAAAATTCTCACAGGTTATCATGGAAATTCAACATGTATAAATGTACCGGAAGGAATTGTAATTGTAGCATCGGACGCATTTATAAACAGCAATATAACTTCTGTACTATTTCCTGCCAGTTTGAAATTTATAGGTTTTCATGCATTTGAAAACAGTATATCTTTGCAAAGCGTAGTTCTTCCAAATCTGTCTGCCCGCATAATGGACGGAGCATTTAGTGGGTGCAGCAAACTGGCTGATGAAAATGGATTTGTAATAATAAATCATCATTTAATTGAATATTTTGGAGATAATGTCGATGTACGAATACCAGATGGTGTAACAGATATCCAGTCAAAAGCATTTGAAGATAAGGGAATCAACAGCATCTATATACCTGGTTCAGTAAAAACAATCGGAAGCCGCGCTTTCGCAAATAATGGGGAGATTCAAATAAAGACGGATTATGATTTTGATTTTTCAAAAGTATTTGTCAGTTCTGATTGTTTGCTGGGATGTACAGTGCATAAAGATGAAAGCGGTCTTATCATTCGTAATAATGCAGTAGTAAAGTATTTAGGCAATAATCAAAAAGTTGAAATACCAGAAGGTGTTTCTGCAATTAAGGACCATGCTTTTTATGAGAATCACCTAATTACGGAAATCATCATTCCGGAATCAGTGAAGACAATTGGGGATTATGCTTTTAGCGGCTGCAACAATTTAAAAACAGTTATAATTCAAGGAAAAAATTTAGGCTTAATTTGCAGGTTGGTGATCTAGCCTAATAGGCAAATAGGTCAGTAGCCTTCATATCGCAGATCCTGAAGAAGTCTGAAACGCCGTTGAGCACTGTTTTGACCTTCAGCAGTACCTCATCGGCATGCATTCCTGCATACTTTCTTACCATTACCAGCAGTGCAGCATATCTGTTGATGTACTTCGTTGCCACTCCTCTGTACCCACGGTTCCATTCATCAATCTTGGAATGGAAGGAGTTAACATTGTTCAGGTGGTCGATGGAAGTATAGGACTTGTGATCACCGAGAACTCGGAATTCGCAGTTCTTCCAAGCAAGGACTTTCTGATAGGCAGTCTTGCCATCAATCCATACAAAGCTATGCTCTGCAAAGTTCGGACCAATCTTAGCAATGTCCTCTGCTTTCGGAGTAGCCATGTTGGTAGCTCTCAGTACTGCGTCTCCTTCTCTCTGGACTGCAGTGACGAGGCATACCTGTTCATCGGAAAGGCCACGCTTTGAGGCTTTCTCTCCTCTGTGGCGCGGCTTAACATCTTCTCGTTTCTCGCCCTTATGGCTGTTCAGAATATACTTCTCGTCCATCTCTATCTCGTTTGAAACCACAGTTTCGCTGGCAATAGATTCCAGAGCGTGCAAGAACTTCATCCGCATTCTCCAGACAGTATAGGTACTGATGCCAAGATTCTGAGCGGTCGTATGAATCGGAACCTGCTGAAGAGTATCCTTGATCAGCTGATCCCATTTGGAACGATCTTGCTGGGAATAGTAGGTAAGCTGTCCATAGTCGACCACAGTTCTGTGATTGCAGGAATGACATAGAAGCATCTGCTTTCCAGAGTTGGCTCTGCCTCCTCTGGTCCAGTTCGGAGTCTCAGAACCGCACTTAGGGCATACCTTGATGCAGTAACTCTGAGAAGTCTTATTCAGGATGGCACAATTCTCCAGATCAGACAGGAGCTTATCCTTCTGATACTGGTACAGACTGGAAAACATACTGGTAATTTTCTGAAGATCTTCGATATCTGACATGGTTTTCTACCTCTTTATACAGGTAGTCTAAGCTGATATCCCATAATCACTGTACCTCATCAGGTACAGTGCTCAAGAAAATCACCAAGTCGCTAATTAAGCTAAAATTTAAAACTAGGAAAAAATTTAGTTAATTGGTGCAGTGGCATAGAGAAATTTGAACTATATGGATGTGATATGCCAGTTGATATTCATGATGGAGTAAGCCTGGCAGAAAATAATTTTTTGTATTTACCCAGTAAGCTGGTTCCATTTGTATCCGATTTTCTTGACATGCTGAGTGATGCAGATATAAAAACATGTATTTTAGCAGATAAGAAAATATGGCAATCACTGAGTCTGGAACAGCAAGCAGATACTTATGTTGTAAGCGTCTAATACAAGGTGAACTGAAAT
Source organism: Anaerolactibacter massiliensis (assembly GCF_900290205.1). NCBI lineage: Bacteria > Bacillati > Bacillota > Erysipelotrichia > Erysipelotrichales > Erysipelotrichaceae > Anaerolactibacter > Anaerolactibacter massiliensis. The sequence goes on from NZ_OLMH01000003.1 coordinate 178,493, forward strand.
GAAGAGCACCTCTGGGTAGACTGATTGTGATTATCAATCAGAAACCTGGAGGTGATTTTCATGAAAGGATTGACGCGTCAGGAAAATGAAGAATACTGGCGGAAGCTTGTGGAGGAATGGAAACGGCGCAGCCCGGAGATCAAGACCAGAACCTGGTGTAAGGAACACGGAATAAAGGAACGCAGATTCTACTATTGGGCGAAGCGGATCAGAGAGCAGGAATCGAGCAGCTGTGATGTTGTGGATATCACAGAATATCTGGAAAGCCCGGCATTGCCTGCTGCGATTTCTGATGCAGAATCTGCTCCGGTTCAGATTGAAGTGAACCGCTGTAAAGTGACAGTGAATCATCCTTCAAGCGAGAGCACGCTCCGCATGGTGCTTCGGGTGCTGAAAGATGCTTAAAGACGGAACTGGATTCTCGCGGGTCATTATCTGCTGCGGCCGGGTTGATCTTCGGCGCGGAATGGATGGACTGGCAGCCTACGTGAGACTTAACTATGAACTGGATCCATTCGAAAAAGGAGTCCTCTATCTCTTCTGCGGAAACCAGTGCGATCGGATTCGCGGGATCTGCTTTGAAGGGATCGGAATGGGAATGTATACCCTTCGGCTTTCCAAAGGCAACCGATTCCAGTGGCCGCGGAATAGTGATGAAGCCAGACTGATCACTCCTGAGCAGTATCAGAGACTGATGGCCGGAATCGCCATTGAGGGAACGATCAGAGAAACATTTCCGAACCGTAACAGAACGCCAGAAAATAATGATAAGAGTGAGACAAAGTGACATTTATATTCTACAATGTCACTTTTTGTTCTTGACACGTGTCATAACAAGTGATATATTATTATTGCAATGTAACTTGGAGGGCTTATGGCACAGATCAGGCAGTATCACAAGGACACCGATACCACTTACGTTTACGAATCGGAAAGCTACTGGGATCCGGAGAAGAAACAGTCACGCTCCAGAAGAAGAGTGATCGGAAAGATTGATCCGGCAACCGGTGAGATTATTCCTACTGGAAAGCGCGGGAGAAAGCCAAAAGAAGTTCCTGCTGTGACTGCCGCTTCAGCAGATCAGGAAGAACTGAAAAAGCAGTATGAGGAAAAATGCAGAGAGAATAAAGAACTGCAGCTGCAGCTGGCAGAGTGCGAGGAGAAACTGCGCAGCCTGCAGAAAACAAATGATCGGCTTTTATATGCACTGAAGCAGACTGACAGTCTGGCAGAACGGATCAGAACAGCCAGCAGTGATCTTCTGAAATAATCCCGGAGAACTGCAGCTATGGTGATGACTTCTTCTGAGCTGAATGAGCTGAATCGGAAACTTCCGGAACTGAAAAAGCCGGAGCTGAATTGCGCTCTCAGGAATGTCATCGCTTCTCATCTTGAAGTTCTTGCGATTCTTGACGGTCATGAAGAAGCCGAGAAAAACATGACCCGGGATTATCAGACAATGAAGGAATTGTCAGAAACCCTTAAGCGTGAGAATGAACGGCTGAGCGGCTTACTTCAGAAGTGCACGGAGCAGCTTCAGATGCGGAATAACGATCTGTTCGGTCGCGGAACAGAAAAGCTGTCAGAGATTGCACAGGAAGAAGAAATCGCAGAGGATCCGCTGGCAGAAGAAGCGGAAGAATCTCCGAAAGCACCGGTTATTACTTCAAGATCTGCGTTTTCTGATCATAAAGGTCATGGCATACGGAAGAAAGGACAGCGGGAGAAGGATCTGTCCGGTCTTCCGGTCCGAAACATTTACCAGATCAATCCTGATCAGCTGAACGAACAGTATGGAACCAGCTGGTATATCTTTTCCTGGAAGAAATACAGGACCGTTGAATGCGTTCCGAGCCGTCATTATGTTCAGTGCGTCTATGTTCCTGTCATTTCGCATGGAACGTGCTGCAGAGAGATTGAATATACCCCTTATGAAGGAAAGCCTCTTCCAGGTTCTATTGTTTCATCATCGCTGCTTGCCGATATTCTGTATTCCCGATTCTGTCTGTATGTGCCGTACTACCGGATGGAAAAAGACATGGCCGCAGAAGGTTTCCGGCTGACCAGAGGAACGATGTCAGTATGGATCATGACATTCACTGATCAGTGCTTTCTCCCGGTATGGCAGTACATGGCTGATCTTCTGAAACAGCAGGACCACCAGCAGGCAGATGAAACCTTCGGACGTGTGATCAATGACGGAAGGTCCGCAGGGTCAACAAGCTATTACTGGCTTCATACTTCCAGCGAGTTCTATACCGGCAATAAGATTATCTGTTTCTGCTTTGAGCTGACCCGCAGCACGGATCATCTCAGAGAATTCTACGGAGATGATTTCAAAGGAAAGATCACCTCTGATGCCTATGCGGCATATTCGCTTTACGCCTCCGAGAGAAATGGGTCTGTCATCAACACATTATGCTGGATGCACTGCCGCAGAGAATTCATCCGTGCAGCACGTCTTCTGAATTCATCAAAGCTCAGAGAAGAAGAACTGGAGACCTTTCCGGAATTCAAAGCGATAGAACTGATCCGCAGAATTTATGTGGAAGAGAACAAGCTGAAGGATCTGTCAGATGGAGAAAGACTCAAAGGACGCCAGAAACTGGTTAAGCCGGAAGTCGATGCCTTCTTCGGATACATGCATTCCCTGGATTCAGAGGATCCTGCTTTCAGCGAGCATCTTTCCTCTGCAATCAGATATGCCCTGAACCACGAAGAAGGACTGCGGGAGTTTCTTGATGATCCGCAGGTACCGCTGGACAATGGTTTTTCCTTATGCCCAGCTTTTTCTTATGCCCATGATTTATTAATTTCCGCATAGATGGCTGCGCTGTAGCTCCAATGATGTGGATAACATAATACAGTTCTGCATAATGAAAGTACCAATAGAAGGAGGTACACCATTATGAAGAAGTACGACGAGTGCGTAAACACAGTGATGCAGTTCCTTACATCGAATCACTATGGCAGCACTGCAATCTATGAGCATCAGAACAGCTATAAGAGGATTAAGGAATGGCTGATATCCTCTGGTGCCTCATGCACACCAGAGGCACTGAATGCTTGCTTTGAAGAACACAGCGGGGAATTAATACCATCAAAACAGCGGCAGCTTAAGCATGCCCTTGTTCAGCTGATAGATGTCTATGAAACTGGCAGCATCCGTGATCAGCATGTCGGTTTCCAGATCTGCCCGTATGATCAGCTTACTTCTGTATTGAAACAGGAAGTAGACGAGTTTGTTTCGCATTGTCTTTCTGAAGGAAAACGTGCGTCATACGTAAAATCTCTTCAGGGAAAATGTTCGGATTTTATTCTTTTCCTGCAGAATCATGGTGTGACGACTATCCGCCAGGTTACATTTGATTTAATTCTCCTATACCAGAGTCAGAATAATTCCAAATCCAGGTGCACACGTGCGTCAAAGGAAAGTGCCGCACGTATGATGCTGGATTTCTTCGCTGAGCGCGGTAAATGCCTGCACGGGCACGCAGAAGCAATGACTATTCTCACGCGTAATCAGATTGTATTGGACACATATTTCATTCCAGCGGATTCCATGCGCCCTGCTGACCATTCTCTCTGGGAAACTGCCTCTTCTTTTCAAAGTGCGCTCAAGAAGAATCGGTACTCAAAATCTGTATACAATTATTATTATCGCAGCGTAGTTCTGCTGTTGATTTTTCTAGAGAAAAACGATCTTGCCCTCACTAAAGAAATTGCGGAACTCTGGTTTGAACACGCAAAACCATTGTCTGGAAAATCCTGGAAATCAATGCGGCGTGCATTGTATCAATTTCTTCATTTTGCGGATACCGGCGAGATCATTCCGTGCCAGACTACTTCACCTAAGCCAGTAAAGATGATTGATACCATACCTGCATGGTGCAGAGTCGAATGGGAAGACTTTCTAGCCGTTCTACAGAGAGAAAACCGTGCCCAATCTACCATTGAGATGTATCGGAGTTCAATCAGCAGATTTTGTCTATATTTCGATAAAGTTGGAATAACCGGGTTTGATCAGCTTACGCCAGAGATCCTAATTGGCTTCAATGCACAGGATAAACATGAAACCGCAGAAGGGAAAGCTGCTTATAACAGCCGAATCAGAAACTTCATCTGCTATCTCGAAGATAAAGGCATCATCAGCAACCAGTGGCTGCATACTGCGATTTCTTCCATTCATGCCCCGAAAACCAGAATTATTGATACTCTCCCAGAAGAAGCAGTTGAGAATTTCTGGAAAGTCGATCAGGAAGCCTTCACTCCTATGGAACGCCGGGATTATGCGATTTCATGTCTTGGACTTGGAATGGGTATACGGTCTTCGGACATCGTGTCGCTGAAGATAGCAGATATCGATTGGAAAAAACAGCAAATCAGTTTTACTCAGATGAAGACTGGAGTCTCTGCAGTGCTCCCCATGCCGGTACATGTAGGCAATGCAATCTACAGATATCTGCAGATAAGACCACAAAGCAGCAGTGAGAATCTCTTTATTCCTTTCAGAAGTCCTTACGATAAGGTCGGCCGCTGCGTTTGTCAGAAAGCACTGGAACGATTCATTGGTGAAAACAAAGGTTTTCATATCACACGAAGGACATTTGCGACTGCTCTTCTGAGAGGCCAAACAAAAGCTGCAGTTATTTCAGATTCTCTGGGACATCGTTCAGAAGATACTGTATTCAAATACCTGCACCTCGATGAGCAGCGTACCAGACAATGTGCCATTTCGCTGAACCAGCTTGGAATTTTCTGGCCAAAAGAAGGTGCATTTTATGGATAAGCACTATCAATGCGCCAGTGTCTTTGCGCCGTATATCAATGAATTTATTACACAGAAAAGAGCACAGGGCTATTCATATGACGATTGTGATTATTACCTGAAACGCTTCGATGGATTCTGTGTTGAACATCACATCAGCGAGCCAGTCATCACGAGGCAGCTCTTTGAAGCATGGATTGAAAAAGGAGCATCTTCTGCTGAAGGCAAATCCGGCAGGCACAAACGCGAGACAATATTCCGGGCCTTTTCGATCTATATGAACATCCTTGAAACGGAATGTTATATCCCTCATCACATCTGCCATCTTCCTAAGGTAATGCAATACCTGATGAGTGACAGCGATATTCAGGAATTCTTCAGTGTTCTTGATGGTGGAAGATGCAGAAATAATGATCCTGATCACATCCGCATGTATTCTGAGTATCGCGTCATGTTCAGGATGATCTGCTGCTGTGGTCTTCGCAATTCCGAAGCATGTGAATTGCGCCGCAGCAACATAGATCTTGAAAAAGGAATTATCACGATCATTCATTCAAAGGGAGACAAAGACCGTCTTGTCTACATGGCGGATGACCTGACCGAGCTCTGTCAATCCTACTGGCTCTGGATGACATCAGAACAAGGGATTCAGTCGGATTGGTTCTATCCTAGTAAAGATACCAGCAAACACATCATAAAACATTCAGTATGCCGCAAGTTCAATGAGATCTGGACTCAGACTGCAGCTTCCAAGCTCTGCGATAAAAAGCCTACCGTTCATAGTTTTCGGCATTATTTCGTGACTAAGCGCATGAATCTGTGGATGGAACAGGGCGTCGATTTAAATGCAATGATGCCATTTCTCAGCAATTACCTGGGACATGCCGGCGTTCTAAACACGCACTATTACTATCACGCTGTTGAAGACTCAATCAAGATAATCCGTAGCAAGGACAAGGTTTCTTCTGCTGTAATTCCGGAGGTAATTACTGATGAATAAGAAAGATTTCAGTACACTATTCTTCTCGAAAACGCGTGACTTCCTGGATAAGTATGAGGCACAGCAGCTAAGGCGAAGTGAAAATACGATTGAATCCTATCGCGACGGTCTCACTTCTTTCCGGCGCTTTATCACTAATGAGAAAAAGAAATCTATGCTTACTTTTACATTCAGCGACTGTACTAACGAGCTTGTTCTGGACTACATGGAATATCTGCAGAACCGCGGCTATGCCAAAACAACCTGCAACCATAGGCTGTCAGCATTGCATGCATATCTATGGTATGCCTCAGACTGTGACGTCAAGGTCCTGCCTGTTGCGCTGGCAGTATCGCATCTCCCGTTTCTTCGGGAAAGTGAAGTCGTCCGCGACGTGATCAGCAGCGAATGCATGGCCGCTTTACTCGCTGCTCCAGGGAATTCCAGGAAAATTCTGATCCGGGATACCACGATCATGGTAATTCTGTATGACAGCGCAATTCGTCTGAGTGAACTTCTCGATCTGAGAAAAAGCGATGTGAACCTATCCCGAAAAGATCCATATATCCGGATTCACGGCAAGGGAGATAAAGAACGCATTGTTCCTATTACAGATAAGACGGTTAATCACCTAAATCGGTATTACCAGCATTACCATAATGAGGGTTCACCACCTACAGACCTGCTGTTCTATACTGTCATTCACCGGAGAGTCAACCGGATGTCTCCTCAGAATGTACAGCGATTCATCAAAAAGTATGCAGAGAAGATCAGACCGGAGCATCCTGATCTTCCTCAAAGAGTCCATCCTCATATGTTTCGCAGAACCCGTGCAACAGAACTGTATCAAAACGGTGTCGATCTTGAATTGATTTCACGATTGCTTGGCCATTCATCCTTAGAAACCACGAAAATCTACGCAAAGCCCTCTGTAGAGATGATGAAGAAGGCAATGGATCATAGCTTCTGTGGTTACGAAATGGAGCAGGAGCCAATCTGGGACTTGAAAGATGAAGAGGAAATTGCCAGGAATTTCGGACTGCGCTAAGAAAGATTATGCCTACATTTTTCTTATAAAAATCTGTAAAACTGGGCTTCTGCAAGGAAACTAATGATAAATAGAAGCTGGGCATAAGTCAGTTTATACCTACATTAACATAATTTTCCGAACGAAGTGTCAGAAGTATCTGCCAGCTCAGGATGAACTCTCTATTCAGCTATTCCATCACCGGAGCAGAAGATAATGCGATCATCGAATCCCTGGCAGAAACGGCAAAGGCAAACCATGCCAATCCGAGAATCTACTTTCAGTATCTGATCGATCGCATGATGGACAGAAACAGATCTGCCCGCATTACAGAATCGTTTCTGAAAGAACTGATGCCCTGGAGCGATTCCTATCATGAATATGAAGCCGGTAAGAAGCGAGAGATCGTTGATTACATGGGAACCGGTCCAGACAAGCCTCCGAAGGTCCGGGTTGTGGATGGAAAGAAGAAATTGATACAGCCATCTGCGTAAATCAGATTCGCCATCAAAAGGCGATCGAGCTTTACTGACCCAGCACTGGGTTCTTTAAAGTCCGGTCGCCTTCGCGCTCATTATATTGTCCTGCTCTTATGAAATAAGTTCACCCTGTATTAGGCGCTTACCTTATGTTAAATTGATGAATGATAAATTCCAGTTTAAGAGTTATTTAAAAAAGTGTATCGGTTCCGGTGACATCGTTCCTTTAGGACAGAAGATTTTTGAAAAAATATCAGAAGATCCCGGCAGAAGTCATCTTGAAGGATTGATGTGGTATCTGGAAACTTATTATAAAAAGCTATCTGATGATTATGTAAAAGATGCATACAAATTAATAACAAAACATGATACAGATGGCTCATTAAAGAAACGCTTTAATGAAAACAGGGCATTGAAAGAAAAATTTTATAGTGAAGAAGAACTTAAGGGACAGACCAATATAGTTGAAAATATGGTTCTTGATCGAATGAAGTCAGAAAAGATCGATCTGGAAAAACTTGGTAAAAAGCTTTATTCAAAATTCCTGTTAAGACCTTCTGATCTGCCTGAGCTATATGACAGCAAAGGGAATAAGCTTGATTATTATGTGCTGGAATGGCTTTTATGTACTGATCGGAGTGCCAGCTCAGTTATAAAGCTTCTGGATCATGAATGTTTCCACAAGGCCCTGAATGATCTGGCTGATAAATATATCTGCAATGGATTCGCAGGAATCAAGCAGTGCTATCTGGCTTATCCGCTTTGCAGGTATGCTGATGAGGATCTGATGAAAAAAATGTGCGCTGCCGCTCCAAAGCTTGCGACTCACTCCAGCGGAAGAAATTCCCGTGCGATGATTGTATTCCGTGAAGCAGTGCGTGAGAGCGATACACGTTCTGCAATTATGTTTGCGGATAAATACAATGAACTTGATAAATATGCAGAAGCCAGGAATAAAAGTGTTGATGAGCTGCGCGATATGATATCGGATACAGGCTTGAATGTGGATGATCGCAAAGAGTACGATCTTGGCAATCAGAAAGTTGTCGCATTCCTGCAGAATGATTTAAGTTTCATTATAGAACTTCCGAATGGCAAAACCGTTAAATCACTCCCCAAAAAAGGTGCAGATTCACAGAAATATGCTGATGCAGCAGCTGATTTTGCAAAATTAAAGAAAGCAGTAAAAGATATATATAAGTACAGGTCTGATGCACTTTTCAAGGATTTTCTCAGTGGAAGCGAAAGAACACCAGAAAGCTGGGCTAAAACATATCTTGACAATCCTGTTTTGAATCACTTAGCACGTTTAATCGTATGGAAACAGAGTGAAGCAACGTTTACAGTAACTGATCATGGTGCTGTAACTTCTGGCGAAAAATCTTATGAAATTGCGGAAGAGCCTGTCGCTGTAGCTTATCCAACTGAGATGAAGCCAGTTGATCTGAATGCATGGAAAACTTATTTTACCTCTCATCAGTTAAAGCAGCCATTCCTTCAGATCTGGGAGCCTGTATGTGATCCTTCAGTGATTAAAGCAGATCGCTACTCAGATTTATCAATTCCATATTATCGATTTGCTAATCAGGAAAAAAATGGCATACACGCAGAAAAACAGTCAGGAAATATCGAAATAACATTTGATGACTGTAATGTTCGGATTACCAGATTGGATTGGAATTACAGCATAAAAGATAAATTCAGCATTGACTCATTCAAATTTTCAAAATTTACCCGAAAGGTCAATCATCTTATAGCTTATTTTGACAAAATAGCTGTTTACGATTTGATCCATAAAGATGATGCTAGCTTTAAACCGATACTTAATGAATTTACGCTTCCTCAAATCAATGAATTCATCAAATATGCAGGTGAAAACAAATGCGTCAATGCATCAGCAGTTCTGCTTGAATATAAGAATCAGAAATACGGAACTTCAGATCCGTTGGATGAATTTGAACTGAACTGGTAGCTGGCAATATGAACTAAGTAAGCAAAGATGCCATCAATATTGATTGATCTCCAGCAGTAGAAACTTTAAGCAACCCTCGAGGTAAGAACAATGGTAATTACAATAGCTCCCGATAAAACCCTCATTCAATATACAGAAGAAGACGATAAATGAAAAAGGCGCTTTTGAAAAGTGTGGGGTAAGGTGTTAAGATTTTTTGAAAATGTCCCATCTTGTTATAGAACTTTGATGTATCACAATCATTTAGCTTTTTCCTCCGCCATCTCATTGAGAACTTTCTGAAGTTCTTTCTCGTTATTAACTGAATAGATTCTATCGCGCTTCCGCTCCCCAACCTTTATGCATGTGTAATGCTTTCCATATCTTTCAATGTAGATCTCTTCTGTGATCGCATCTTCATAAACTGTAATACTCTGCTTCTGATTGAAGCGGACTACCTCTCCATCGCTTGTTACTGCTGTATACAGACTGTTTCCCATTGAGAATACGTTGTTCCTGATCTGCCTCGGATACTCAGCTCTGAAGATTCTCGAATAGTTGAAGTCAGCGGGTATTGGGCGGAACAGATCGTTCGGATCCTTCACCGGATATGAGAATTTCATATTCAGATAGAGCCGATATTTCCTGTTGAACCAATCATTCAGAAAGTCGTAGTTATGGGGAATCTTCCATCGAATCAAATCATTCGGGAGCCTCATCTGCGTGGTGCCGTTGTAGCGTTCCACACGTCCCTTTGCCTGGGAAGAATTGGCAAAGATCATCGTTACTCCCAGCTTATCCATCATTCTGGCAAACTGTGTCGGTGTACCTTCCTTAACGCTGCGAAACACTGAGAATTTATCCGAATACAGCGCTTCCGGAATACCGTAATTCTCCAGAACAAGCTTCATCATACGGGCATATCCGCGTGCACATTCTTCAGGCATGAAGTATCCTGCAAGCACCCTGGTACTGGCATCATCTACGGCAAGATGCAGTACATAGTCTCTTCCGTCATTGAACCAGTCATAAGGAATTCCATCAATCTGGACCAGTTCTCCCATATGTGCTCTTGGGGGCCTCGTTGAATGTGTGACGCGGGAGCCATCCATTCTGATCGGTTTATCTGCAGGGGACTTCCATCCTTCTCTGACAAACAGTTCATGGAATTAGGATTTGCTGCGTTCCTTCAGTCCATACTTCACCACGTCAGCTTCCATACCCTTGTTTCTGATGACGTCTTCCAGATAGATATCCCTGAATTGTGCTATGGTGATTGACGGATACGTCTTCTTAAGTTCCTCAAGGTACCTGATCTCTTGGCCAGAGGCAGTGGTTGCCGGCTTTCTTCCGGTATTGCCGTGAGTTAGGATAGCAGACGTATCCTTTTCCTTTCTTTCGGCAGACAATCGTTCAATCTGCTTCCTGCTGTAACCGCATTGATCAGCTATCCATTGACATGTAATCTTAGGGTTTGAATCCCTCTGCTGCAGTAATTCCAGAGCCTTGGCTTTGTCTTTGATCTTCTTCATCTGGATCACCTCCAGATGAATGCATTAGTTCGGAAGAGACATGAAATCAATGGGACATTTTCATTTGATCACGTGTGGGACATTTTCATTAAAGCCGTATTTGCACAAGGGGGCTGAAAGGCATACGATTTAAGAAATCCTAGAGGATCTAGAAAGTATGCTTAGGCAGGCAGCCGTGTACTTTGGCGCGTGGTGGCCCTGCATGACTGCCTGCCTAAGCATCGGGCCACCACGCCATGACATCAAAATCAAATAGATTCATTTCCAGGAGACGAACTCCCTGGGATCTTCTTCCTGTTCGTACGCAGTCGGAAGACTTTATTCGTAATGATGTTGTCAGTCATTACAATGAACGCCATCCGGATCTGTACGGTAAAGAAGAACTTGAACTGATCAACTCATATGTCCAGCCTCATGCAGGTTCTGCGGATCAGCTCATTTCAAGAAGAACGGATTCTATCCTTACGGAGTCAGGCAATACAAGTGCTGTGACTGCAATAAGAAATTCTCTGTCATTACAGGAACTATCTTCGACAGTCACAAGATTTCTATTACCGAATGGATAGAATACTGGCGTAATCTGCTCCAATATCTCAGCTTAAGCGCGGACTCCTGGAACAACAAAAATGCTTTTACTACGGCAAAATACTGGTTTGCAAAGACATGTCTTCTGCTGGACGAAATTCAGGATTCTATCCTGCTTGAAGGCGATGTTTATTGCGATGAGACATTTATTCCAGTTCGCAGCGAAGATATCATTCGCAAAGAAAATTACCAGAAGCTGCGCTGCCATTCTATTAATCAGATGTGCATTGCGACAATCACAGATGGTAAAACCGTGTTTGTAAAGTACATTGGCTTGGGCGAGCCAGCCGGCAGACAAGTATATGAAGCTTTAAAGGATCATATCAAGCAAGGATCAAGATTGATCACTGATGAAGATCCATGCCATAACATGCTTGTCAGGAAGCTGGAACTGAAAAATATCCAGTATGATTCTAAGAAAATGAAAGGTTTGCCCGACAATAAGAATCCGATGAATCCCATCAACCAGGTTCATAATAGGCTGCAGAAGTTTTTAAGAGCACACAGCGGCTTTAGAAGAGATGAACTTCCTGGTTATCTGAACCTATTTGCATTCAGCTTCAATGCTCCGCACGATCTTTATGAGAAATTAGACCGGCTGCTGAATTTGAGTTTTGAAAACCCGAAAACACTTCGCTGCAGAGAGCAGTATCGCAAGAGTAAGCCAGATTTGTAAGATCCTCAGACCCCTTGTGCAAATACGGCTTTAAAAAAAACCTCATCGTGCGTGAGGCAAGATCCGAGACTATCGCTATGCTAAAAAGCTATCGTCATGAAGCGTCGCTGATGGAAGCCTTCCTGAGAGAAAGCGTAATCTCTATCAGAACTTACAAAAGATACTTCCAGAAGCACTCTGATCCCAATCTATTTCTGAACACCAAACTGCCTCCTGTTCAGAAATCAGATCAATCTGAAGCGGTCTAGGACTCATGCCGGTCTCATCGGATTGAGCTTGCTGTTTTTTCGGATTCGGCTTGCTGAAAAACTGGATACGACAAATAGAATACTGTTCCAGAAAGATAGCTGAACTTATGACCACAATTCTTACACTGAAATCGCTTATTTCCACTGGTAGAAGACCCTACTGATATGCAGTGAGCACTTCCACATTCAGGACATCGCGCAGGTCTGCCATAGAACTCGGCAGCTTCGTCCAAAGTGGAAAAACCATACTTCTCCTGATTGACCCTATAAGTAACGACATCCCGGAGATAACGAAAGTCGTCGCTGCTTAATGACGACACAAAGTCAAAAAGATCTGCTTTTGATGGCATACGACATTCCTCATCACATTTGAGCTGCCATCCGACGAGGAATGTCGCCAAACATAAGGCCGAGTGGCAGCTCAAATGTTCTTATATTTGGCGTTTCTATTGTAATACATCTCTATTGCCATACCCAGTTTCGTTTACTCCCCGATTTCGATTATCTATGCACAAAAGCACCGTCATGGCGCACCATGAGTTCTGGTGCCGATGCACCAGAACTGCGAGAATTTCGCAAAGCATGCTGTTACAGTACTTTAAGACAAGCTTTTTTTTCGCGGAACGCTATAATGATCTTGACCAATATGCACGGATTAGGGGAACAGGTGCAGAAACTGTTCGTGATACTGTGCTTTCAGATACGGGTCTTTCTGCAGATGGTACAAAAGCATATGATCTGGGGAATCAGATTGTCGCCGCTTGTCTTCAACCGGATCTAAGCTTTATTGTAAAAGTAGAAAATGGAAGAACGGTTAAGTCAATTTCTAAAAAAGAATCTGACGATAAGCTCTATGCAGAATCATGTGCTGAGTTCAGTTAGAAAAAAAGCTGGCAAAAAAATACTGAAAACTCATTTTACTGATCTTTTTAGTGCTTTTCTCAGTGGAAAGGAAAAAACTGTATCAGCTTGGAAAACTCGCTAAGGGTTGTCAACAGTAAATGCACTAATGAAAAGAATGCACACTATGAAAATCCGTTCTGTACAGGACGGGTTTTCTTTCGGGCTGGTTGTCATGATTATGAATCAGCTTCTGTAAGCTTCCATGGACCTTGCGTAGTAGATTCGGAAGAACTTATTCATTGCCGCAACGATAGCCTGCTTGTCTTTCTTGCCTTCTGATTTCTTCTTCAAATAGTAATCATAGACAGCTGTATCTTTTGCGGGTTTGATCTTTCTGAGATTCTTTACCAAGAGATATCCAAGCTTTCTCAGCTGCTTGGATCCTTTTCGGGTGATCTTCCGGTCGGATGCTTTGAACTGGCCGCTGTCATAAGGCGGGACATCGATTCCGATACAGGCGATCAGGGCATCTCCGGAATGGTATCTTCTTGGATCGCCTACCTCCGCCACAAGCAGTGGTGCCAGAACATCTCCGACGCCGCTCATTGCACGAACTGCTTCATATTCCGGCCGCTTCTCCGCAAGTTCTCTGATCTGTGTTAGTATTTGATAGAGCACTTGATTCAGACCTTTCAGTGCCGCTACAGCTTGTTCTACAAGCAGCCGGCTCGTCGGATCATATGCCAGTGTAGGGATGCCTTCCTTTGCCAGTGAATAAATCTTGTCGGACTTATTCTGACGCGGACGGTATCCTTTTTTCTTCGCCCATTTACTGAAACGTTCATCAAATTTCTTTGGCCCGAGCGATGTGATGTAATCATAGTGACGGAACTCCTCCAGGAAGTCTGCCAGCCGGTCTTTACCGGTTACCGGATCATATCCATCGAATTCTTTTTTGATTCCCGGCATTACCTGATCGATCAGGTGGTCCAGATTCTGGACCAGCGCCACATGCGGCTTCATATAACTGAGATATTGTCTTGATAATGCCTTCATGGCCGCATACTCTTTGTCAGCCCGCTGATACTCCTTCAACTTATTCCATTTCTCGATTGTGTACTGTGCGATTGCCATCGCATCTATACTGTCATTCTTAACTCCTCTGAAGTTGATGTCAGCCCGGTATTTCTTCATCGCAAGCGGATTGATCTCGGACACGAAGATGCCTTCATCCAGCAGGTAATACAGGACTGGTCTGCTGTAGGACCCGGTGGCTTCCATGACGACCCGAACATCATTCTTTCCACCGTAACCTTTGATTTGCTTTGTTAATTCCTTCAGATCCATTTCCGTATGTGAGATCTCATACGGAGCCTTCAGCACTTCTCCGTATTCATTCGTTATACAGATCGTACTTTTCAGCTTTGAAACATCGATTCCCACGCCAATCATAAAAACGGTCTCCTTTCTGCGCAGTAATATGCAGTAATCGGCGACCGCTCACACTTATTCTTCAAGCATTTTAGTAAGATACCAGAGTGTTATTTCAGACTCAACTCGCGTAAACGAATGTATTAGGATAAGGGAACGGCTGGCAGTTTTCTAAACGGACGCTGTTTCTCCAAAAAGACTCACGCCAGACCGGATTACTACTCCCTTATCCTAAAATAAGTGCAGCTGGCTGACCATCTGGGTGATGGTTTTGCCGACTACGCTTATACCGTACTAAAAGATTTATTCTAACAATCCCGTACTGAAACATGCGGCAATGCTGATTGTGTGGTCGCAGGGCAATTCGACTTTTACAATGGATTCAGAAGGTTTTATTGACAGTCATGAAAAGTCGTATGTACTTAATGATGCGTCAGTAAAGATTGCTCATCCACTGGAAATGATGTCAAATGATTTGGAAGAATGGCTGAAATATTTTACTGCCCATTCCTTGAAACAGCCATTTCTGCAGATATGGGAGCCGGTTATCAATCCTGCAGATGTGAGATCCGACAGATATGTTGATTGTAAAATTCCATATTACAGATATCTTGGGCGGGATAGGATTGGCATAACAGTAACAGACAGTGATTTTCACAATGAAATTACAATCACATTTTCTGATCTTAATATAGAAATCAATCGTGTTGACTGGGGATACAAACACCAGATCAATCCAACTGATCAATTTAACATAGCATCGGTTGGTGTGAAAGAACAGTATACCCGAAGGGCAAATCATCAGCTTGCTTATCTGGGCCACATCACTGCCTTGGAAAGAGTGCATAATGATGATGTAACGCTTGCTGATCAGTTTCCCTGTTTTACATTTGCTCAGATCAATATGTTTATTTCAGAAGCCGAAAAAGTGCATGCAGTTAATGTTCTTGCTCTTCTTCTGAATTATAAAAATCAGCAATTCTCACAATTCGATCCGATGAGTGATTTCACGCTGAACTGGTAAAGGAACATATAATTACATGGAAATAAAAAGCGAAGATAAAATCAATCAGATCAGATCTCTGGCAGCAGAAGTTTTAAAGCTGTCCAGGAACACTCTTTTAGTGAATCTTCGCTTTCTGGATATGGCATTAAGCCAGTTTGAATTTAAAGAATATCCCGGAACGTTATGCACAGATGGTCATTACTTTATTTATGATCCACGCTATGTCCTCAGAATATTCAGAAAAGAGAAAGAAGCAGTCAATCGGGATTATCTGCATATGGTTCTTCATTGCATATTCCGGCACATGTATGTGCATACATTGATCAATCAGCCATTGTGGAATTTTTCCTGTGACATTGCAGTAGAAAATATCATCAATGGTCTTTCTTTATCAAGCACACGTTCTTCACGTCAGATGAAGCAGGAATCCTATCTGAATCAGCTTCGTAAAAAAGTGAAGTACATGACTGCAGAAGTGATATACGCCTATTTTCTTGATCAGAACTATGATGATGCTTATGCTCAAAAATATGCACCTCTCTTTCAGGCAGATGATCATCTGATCTGGTACATGAGTGACGAAAAGAAAATAGAAATAACAGGCGGCGGAGGCAATAGAAGTGTATCCGGAAACAGCAGCAGTTCCGGAAAGGATTCTCACGGGGAAAGAGAAACATCATATTTTTCCAATCTCCGGCAGGAAGAGGAATGGAAGAAAATCTCTGAAAGAATGCAGACGGATATGGAAACCTTTCAGAAGGAAAGAATGCAGGGATCAGAATCCTATGATCTTGTGCAGAACCTCAAAGAAGTAAACCGTGAAAAATATGATTACACTTTTTTTCTAAAAAAGTTTGCAGTGCGCGGGGAAGTAATGAAGCTTGATCCGGATGAGTTTGATTACATCTTCTATACCTATGGCATGAAGATGTATGGGAACATGCCATTGATTGAACCGCTTGAGTATCGTGAAGTAAAGCGTATCCGTGAATTTGTCATAGCCATTGATACCTCAGGATCAACCTCAGGAGATCTTGTGCAGGCTTTCGTGCAGAAGACATACAATATTCTCAAAAGCACCGAGAGCTTCTTCTCTAAAATCAATGTTCATATCATTCAGTGTGATGCAGAGATCACGGAAGACGCAAAGATTACATCACAGGAAGAATTTGATCAGTACTTGAAAACTATGAAGCTCCATGGAATGGGTGGAACAGATTTCAGACCGGTATTCGCTTATGTTAATCAACTTGTTGCAGAACATGAATTCTCTAATCTCAAAGGACTGATTTATTTTACAGATGGATATGGATGGTATCCGGAATCCAAGCCGGATTACGAAACAGCATTCGTATTTTTGAATGAAGGAATTGATGATGTTGAAGTTCCGGACTGGGCAATCAAGCTTGTATTAAGACCGGATGAATTAAAGGAAAGGAACAGAATCATATGAACATCAAGCAGGCCAAACAGGAAATCAAGAATGCAATGAAGGCGTATTTTACAAAGGATGAATTCGGAGAATATGTCATTCCGATTGAAAAGCAGCGTCCGGTATTTCTGATGGGTCCGCCTGGTGTTGGAAAGACTGCCATTATGGAACAGATTGCTTCTGAACTTGGTGTTGGTCTTGTTTCTTATTCCATGACGCATCATACAAGACAAAGTGCACTTGGTCTTCCTTTCATTGTAAAGAAGAACTACAACGGCAAAGAATACAGTGTCAGTGAATACACTATGAGTGAAATTATTGCCAGCGTCTATGGCATGATGGAAGACACGGGAATGAAAGAAGGCATTCTTTTCCTGGATGAAATCAACTGCGTCTCAGAAACGCTTGCTCCGGCAATGCTGGAGTTCCTGCAGTACAAAGTCTTTGGGAGGCACCGTGTGCCGGATGGATGGATTGTAGTAACAGCCGGAAACCCGCCTGAATACAACAACTCTGTCCGTGAATATGACATTGTCACATGGGATCGTCTGAAAAGAATTGATGTAGAACCGGATTACGGGGTATGGAAGGAATATGCCTATAAGAAAGGAATTCATCCTTCCATTACGTCCTATCTGGATATCAAAAAGCAGAATTTCTATAAAATAGAGACAACCATAGATGGAAAGACTTTTGTAACCGCAAGAGGCTGGTCAGATCTTTCAGATATGATGAAGCTTTACGAGAAAAACAATATTCCTGTCAATGAGGATCTGATCAAGCAGTATCTTCAGAATCCCAAGATTGCCAAGGATTTTGCCATCTACTATGACTTGTTCATCAAATACAGGTCCGATTATCAGGTAGATAAGATCATGGAAGGAAAGGCTTCTGATGAGATCAAGCAGCGTGCAGAAAATGCACCGTTTGATGAAAGACTGTCTCTGCTTGGACTGCTGATTGATGCAGTATCATCTCGAGCAAGAAATGTCTATTACACAGAGCAGAGCCAGCTGGAGGTAATGCATCAGATGATGGATGCCAAGCAGGATCTTGCCAGAAACATCGATGCAGCAGAGGTGCTTGAAAAGCGAATTGGTGTCATTAAGAAAAAGCTTGAGACAGCAAAAAGGGCATCTTCCTTATCCACAGATCAGCAGCATGCTTATCACAGTGCCGTGGCGTCATTGTCTGCAATTAAAGAGCAGTTGGTCAAAGATAAGCCGTCTAATAGTTCTGAAGCATTCAAACTGATCAAGAAAGAATACAGCAAAGGAAATAAGGAATTGAAAGCAGAAGCAGATCAATGCGGGAAAGCATTATCCAATGTGTTCCACTTTGTAGAAGAAGTATTCAAGGATGGGCAGGAGATGCTTATTCTGGTAACAGAACTTACAGCAAATTACTATACTGCTGATTACATCAGCCACTTTGGATGCAAGGAATACTTTGAGCATAATAAAGATCTTCTGTTCTATGACAGGCAGAAAGAAATCATCAGCCAGCTGGATCAGCTGGAACTTAAATAGAAGGAAGGTATAGGAATGGACAACAAAGATTTTGTAATAGATCGTTCAGGATGCCTGAAAGAATATAACGGTGATAGTGATACTGTAATTATTCCTGAAGGAGTTATCTCCATTGGCTCCGATGTGTTTCAGAATTGTGAAAATGAGCATATTAAAAAAATTGTATTTCCAGCAAGCTTAAAGAAGATTCCGGATGGTCTTTTTGACGGATATAATTCAATCCAGGAAGTGATTATCCAGAAAGGAACAGAAATAATCGGTTGTGATGCTTTTTCCGATACCATCATTGAACAGATCCAGCTGCCGGAAACAGTAACAACTGTTATGCCCGGCGCATTCCAGTCTTGTGACAAACTCAGAGAGATACATCTTCCCAGACATCTGCAGAAAATCGGTGCAGACGCATTTTCAGGCTGCATTGCTTTAAAAACAATCGTGATTCCAGATGGCGTTAAAAAGATTGAAGCAGACACCTTTTCTTTCAGCGGTCTGGAGTCTATCAATCTTCCAGACAGTCTTGATGAAATAGGAAGTGGTGCTTTTAGCTACTGTCATGATCTTAAGAAAATCACCGGCCCTGCGCTGGATTCCTTGAAAATAGGCAAAGATGCTTTTCAGGAATGCGATGGACTTACAGGTGAATCAGGAGTACTGATGCAGGGGAAACGGGTGCTTACCTCTGACACCAAAAAGGATAAAATTGTAATTCCTGATGGCTGTGAATCAGTCGATGCAAATGCTTTTGAAGATTGCAGAGGCGAAATTGAGATGTCAATCCATTGCCCTCGCTGGAAGACCAGTGGAGAAGCTAAAACATATGGATTTGCTCATTCCATCATTGGAATTGATGGTGCAATGATCAGTTTTCGGGATCAGACAGGAAAAGTAATTGCAAGAATCATTCTTGCAATAAAAGATGAAACAGAGCCGAAATCCAATGCTTTTATTCTTGCAATTCGCAGCAACAAGAATGGGGAATTTGATTTTGCTGGCTATGATTCCATGTTCACTGTCATTTCAAAACCTGAAAACAAACTGCGGATGGCTGCAGTCCGCATGCAGTATCCATATATGCTTTCTGATGAATTCAGGAATCTTTATCTTTCCTATCTGAAAAGGTATTCTGTAAAGGCTGGCATGCTGGCAATTGAACGGAAAGATATATCACTGCTAGGCTTTTTATGCGATCTTGCCATATTCAATGAGAAGGCAGCGGAGCAGCTGACCACTTATGCATCAGAACATGAAATGCTGGAAGTAACTGCAATGCTGCTGGATTACAAGAAAGAGCATTTCAAGACATCCAGCATGCCATCACTTGGGAAAATGGATGATAAATCTTCTAAGCGATCAATGAAAGTATCAGACTGGAGAAAAATATATGATTTCAAATATAAAAATGGCTGTGTATTGATTACGGGTTATCACGGAAATGATTCAGTTGTCACTTTCCCTGAAAAAATCGGTGACAAGTATGTGATCGGTATCGGAAATTATGCTTCTTATTCCTTTTATGTTGACAGCAGCGTAAGCAAGATCATAGTGCCTGGATGGTTTTCTATACTTGAACCGTATTCCCTTGGTCACATTTACCATACAGTTGAGATTGATATTCAGGAAGGCATAACAGAGCTGAATCTTGATGCTTTTTTACCGGATGAGCATTCAGAAGGTTTCACAGTAAAGCTTCCAGAAAGCCTTTCGCATCCAACTGGAAATTTTGGCGAATTCAAAGAAATCAACTGGCAGCTTATTGCAGACTCTCCTGCAGAACAATATTTCAAGGAGCATCATTATCGTTATTCATTAACAAAGCCATATACACCTGAAGAGAATATAAAAAAAGCTGAAGAAATCAGAAAAAAGATTGCTGTGGCACAAAACGCTGCATCTTCAAAACACGTTGACCCCTGGAAGAAGCCGAAAGCAGGCACACATCTTAT
Organism: Anaerolactibacter massiliensis; assembly: GCF_900290205.1. Taxonomy (NCBI): domain Bacteria; kingdom Bacillati; phylum Bacillota; class Erysipelotrichia; order Erysipelotrichales; family Erysipelotrichaceae; genus Anaerolactibacter; species Anaerolactibacter massiliensis. The sequence continues at coordinate 198,922 of NZ_OLMH01000003.1, forward strand.
CTCAAGGTATCAGGGAAATGAGGAAAATGTTGTATTCCCTGAACAGGTAGGCGGCATAAAGATCAATGGCATTGCAGGTACAGCAGGCAGTGCTCCTGAGAACTATAAGCATATCAGGACCATAACAATCCCGGAAGGATATCAAACAATCGGAGCCAAAGCATTCTCAGGCTGTGAGAATCTTGAATACATAACGCTTCCTACAACAATTCGGGAAATAGGATCACAGGCTTTTGAAGGATGCACGCATTTAAAAGAATTATATCTAGCAAAAGAAATATCCTTTTCAGGTCATAATACATTTAACGGAGCTGTAATCAATACATTGGTTCTGGAATCACCAGAGAAAAAGTATCCATCCAAGTTGTTTGCAGGCGCCAAAGTAACAAATCTTCTTGTTCTGGGCAACCTGAAAAGCAATGTAAGATTATTTGATACTCCTCCTGAAGGAATTTATACAAATGGGAGCTTTGTTATATATGATATGCATAATTACAAGGGATGGTATAAAAAGAAGTTCCATACTGTCTCTGACTTTGATGCAAGTATAATTACTGATCCGCAGCTGAAACAGAGAATTGCACAGGAACAGAAAACCAGTCAAGCTGCGGCCAATATAAATTATGTCAAAGCGGAAACTGTTAATTCCATTGTGTTTTCAGACAGTCATTTCTTCGTCATGGAATTTCTGGAAATGGATAAAAAAGACAGGGAAATGATTTCACTTGTTGAAAGCAGAATAAGAAGTGCAGGAGGAATAATTGAAAACAGATTTGGAAAAGACGTTGATTATCTGATTATTCCGGATTATGAATTCATAGAAAACGCCATTACAAAAAAGGCAATGCATCCAGGAAAGCAAGGAAAACATGTTGCTATTATCAAGGCTTCAGAATGTCTGAAACATGCGGATGACTATTTTGAAAATCTTTTCGGTACAGATAATTACAGAAGTATTTCGAATTATGAATTCTCTATCCATGAACAAAAGATCTATCTTTGGAAATACATCGGCAAAGAAAAAGAAATTCAGGTTCCGGACAGAATTGAAGGATATTCTGTTTTCCTGGCATACCCTGCTTTTAGAGGCAACATAGATATCTGCAAAGTTGAATTATCTGAAGGAATAGAAGAAATTCCTGAATATGCATTTGCAAGTTGCACGGAATTAACATCGATAAAGCTGAATGAAGGGCTGCGCAGAATTGGTGATAATGCATTTAATTACTGCACAAAGATGACAGATGCCAGAATTCCTTCAACTGTTGAATATATCGGTTCGGATGTTTTTGATGGATGCTGGTCAATCCGTAGTATCTGCATTCCTGCAAGTACAGATAGTATTCATGCACCATTAATGGAAAGAGATCAGTTTGTAAGTATCACTGTAGATCCTGCCAATCCGGTGTATGATTCCAGAGAGAACTGCAATGCGGTAATCGAAACAAAAACAAATAAGCTGATTGCCGGATGCAGAAATACCGTGATTCCTGCAGATGTCATCTCTATTGGAGAAAGTGCTTTTAAGTCCTGTTCCATCCAGAAAATTGAAATTCCGGAAGGAGTGATTGAAATTGGAGAAGGAGCATTCTATGGATGCAGTAGTCTTGAAAATATTTCTCTCCCAAGTTCAATAAGAGTAATACATCCTGCTGCTTTTTTGGCAAGTGGAGTTAAAAACATTGTTCTTCCTGAAGGTATGACGGATTTTGATGCACGGGCTTTCAGAGGATGCAGTAAATTAACAGAAATAACAATTCCAGACAGTCTGAAAAAGATAGATAATCTCAACGTTCTTGCCGATACATATAACTATGGTGGTACTATTGTAAAAAAGGTATATGGCAGCAAAAACTCCATTGCTAAGCAAATCGCGGATGAACTTAAATGCGAGTATATTGAAATAAAAGAGCAGCCTGAATCAACTGTTACAGCTGAAGCAAATTGAGAAAGAACATTTATGTCCGGGAAAGAGCATTTAAAGTCAGAAGAAAATCATCTGATGATTCAATTGAAGAAAAGACCTGTTGTTTTTCTGATTGGAAATGGATTCTGCAGAGCAGCGGGCCAATCTTCCTGTGATGATTTTATAGAGAAGATCAGGAAGAAAGAAAACCCGGCTATTTCTGCTGCAGTTTTAAAAGAGCTTCCGTTTTCACAGCAGATCGTAGCAGCTACAAATGATAAAGTGACTGATTACCTTAAGAAAATCAGCATGCTTATGACACAGATTCATCTGGATCAAGACTGCTGCAGCTTGTTTAGACTTCTTGAAAGCGGCAGTGCTGATGCAATCCTGACTGCTAATTATTCCAATGAAATTGAACAGTCTTTTATAGATAATTACACTTCCTATCAATATCGCATGCATAGGTGCATGACACGTAAAGAAGACAATCGCATACGCCGTCTTCTATTCCAATATCAGAATTTATCTGACGGTGGTGCCTCAGCCCCAATCTGGCATATTCATGGCAATGCGTGGCAGCCGTCTTCCATGGTAATGGGGCATTACTATTATGGAAAGCTACTGAATGAAATTGAAAAATATGTACCATCGCTGATCCGCCGTTGCCGCATAGCAGAGAAAAATGGAGAAGAAACCATAGAGGCATTGAGCTGGATTGATTATTTTCTGCTTGGTGATGTGCATATCATCGGATTCGGAATGGATCCGGCGGAAATGGATTTATGGTGGCTTCTTTGCTGCAAGAAAAGGAATTTTCCGGATGCATCAACTGTATTTTATGAAGCAAGCAAAGATGATATTTACGGTAAAGGAAAAGCACTGCTGATGCAGAACTATGGTGTCAGAATCATGACACCGGATCATTTCAATGGAAACTATAAAGAATATTATGAGAGGGTGTTGAGACAGATAATCTGATATAAATTACAATCGTTGATTTCACTATTATTCAAATCTGAAGGATAAGATAATTACAGATAAAGAGAACTTCAAATGAAATATATCGTTAGAGATAAAAAAAATCATTTTGAATATGCGTTCAATACAGAAACAGGCGAATATATCCGTACTGGTGTTCTGGATGAAAATGGTAGAGATACCGGTGTAGATCCATTTATGGGTTCCTACCCGCATTTAATTGATGTTGGAATCATGGGCCATTGTATTCATGGTAAAACGGGTCTTTGTGCTAAGGCAGGCATAGGCTGCTATCAAAGCGGCATGATTATTGAAGAGCAAAATATGTCTGTTGAAGATTTTGAATGGCTTGCAAAGCAAAGTAGTCATAAGTGCAACCAGTTTGCATTAGGTGGAAGAGGTGATCCGGATCAGCATGAGCATTTTGAAGAGATTCTCAAGATCTGCAAGAAATACGATATTGTTCCCAATTTCACCACATCTGGATATGGAATGACGCCTGAGATTTCAGAATTATGCAGAAAATATTGCGGTGCCGTTGCGGTAAGTTGGTATCGGAATCAATATACATATAATGCAATCAATATGCTGTTGAATGCAGGAGTTAAGACAAACATTCATTACGTTCTCGGAAATAACAGTATTGATGAAGCTATAGAAAGACTAAGAAATAATGGTTTTCCAAACAGAATTAACGCAGTCATATTCTTGCTTCATAAGCCAGTAGGACAGGGAACAGAAGAGAATGTACTTTCTGTTCATGATCCGCGTGTAAAAGAATTCTTTCATTTTATTGATGTTAGACATCCATTCAAAGTCGGAATGGATTCCTGCAATGTACCTGGAGCAATTCACTTTTGTAGACACGTTCTCTATGAATCCCTGGATACATGTGAAGGAGGCAGGTTCAGTTGCTATATCAGTGCTGACATGCATATGACACCATGCAGCTTTGATCAGAGTCATAAGTATTGGGTATCACTACGAAACAGTACAGTAGAAGAAGCTTGGAATAGTGAACAATTTGAAGTATTCAGAAATAAAATGCGCAATGCGTGCCCTTCATGCAAAAACAAATCGTTATGCATGGGTGGATGCCCATTGATGCCAGAAATCGTATTCTGTGATAAGCCAGGGAGGATAATTAAATGAAAATAAGGACAGACTTTGTAACCAATTCAAGCAGCAGTAGTTTTGTAGCAATTAATATTGCATCGCCAACTCTCGAGAATTATCTGAAAGAACATGGTCTTTCAGATTTATTTCAAAACATCGAATCCATGTACTGCGAAGATAATGCATTAACCGCAGAATTGAGAGAAAGTTTCTCTGAAAGTCTTTGCAATATTCTAAAACAATATGATGAAGAAACTTCATTCGAGGATTTTGACGATGACGACTCAGAAGAGGAAAATACGGAAAAAGACGAGAATATTCAACAACTTATCAAATTCATCAAAAAGAACAAATCAGTAATCGATTATGAAATGTCTGGAAGCATAGAACTGAAGGCTTCTATTAGTGAGGATGGATGGGCATATGCACAAAAGCTAAATTATACAAATCATGAAGGTGAGCTTGAAAAATGGCCTCCGGTCGATAATGGATGGGATACTCGGGATGGCAAAGGCTATGATCAGATCTGCCAATATTCGAGTCATTTAATGGATGGAGATATTGATGAACTAGCAGATTTAAAAAATGATGATGTGTTTGACATCATATGGGATCAAGATGATCTGTGCAAAGCAATTGAACGAACTGGGATAATTAAAAGATTCAACATCAAGCCTCCTAAGAGTACAGTTTAGATTGTAAGCGTCAATAGGACTGCAACTTGTTGGAGGCTGCTGAAGACCCTATCCTAGAGAAAGGCTAAGGAGAAGGGTCATGGTAAAAGATATTCATACTCATGAATGGTGGCTTCCGTTTCTGAAGGAGTATCAGTATAGCGGGAAAACAATAAAGGATTACTGCAAAGAGAACGGCTTCAATTATGAAGCATTCTACTGGCACCTTCGTCGCGATCAGAGAGAAGCCATCGATGATGGCGGTTGTGATCATTCTGAAGTGCTTCCGGTCACAGTAATAGAACGCACTCCTGAGTTCATCAAGGTTGAGATCAATGGAGTTAATATCTGCGGAAGTACGGATGACCTCCGCAGACTTCTGGGGATCTGATAATGAAACTGGTAAGAGATGACGTCAGGCTGTATCTGATTACTGGAACTGTAGATATGCGTATGGGAATTGACGGGTATATTGCGGTGGTGCAGAACAGACTGCATATGAATGTCTTTGACAATGCCATATTCCTGTTCTGCAACAAGGATCACAGCAAGCTGAAGATGCTGTACTGGGATTCTACCGGGTTCTGGCTATTCTACAAACGGCTTGAAAAAGGAAACCATTTCAAGTGGATCCGCGATGAAGAAAATCATTCAGCTGTAATCAGCGAGGAGCAGTACGGATGGCTGATGCAGGGACTGAAAATTGATCAGAAAAGATCCATGGAAACAGTCTCGAAAAAGTATGCATGAAATCTCATAAGAAGGCTTAATTATAGGCTTTTCTGAGGCTTCTGCGATATAATAATTACGTGGAAACTGAGGCAGAATTCAAACAGAAATACAGTTCACTCACTGCTGATCAGATGCTTGATGCAATGTATCAGATGTATCTGGCCAACTGCTCTCTGAAAGAGAGAATCAACAGTGCTCGCCATGATAAGTTCGGTTCAAAAAGTGAACATGTTTCTGTTGAACAGCTGTCTCTTTTTAATGAAGCTGAGTTTGTTGCGGATCATTCTCCGGAAGAAGTGACTGAATCGTAAACGATAAATAAACGGTACGGTCACAACAGGGTCTTGACTCTAAGCTTTCAGACCGTCTTTTCGTAACTGCACAGGAAATTTATCTGACCACGGAAAGAGCTCTTCAGGAAGATCATCTACTTTATTTTCGTGAATATACTTCGGGAGCTCTGCAAGGAGGTAATTCAGATAGGCATAAAGATTCAGATGGTTAGCCTTTCCTGTTTCTACGATACTGTAAATAGCTGCACTGGCTTCCGCTCCTTTTATCGTATCAAAGAACATTCAGTTCTTTCTTCCGGTGGTAAACGGGCGGATTGTGCGTTCGGCAGCTTATACCTACATTAACATAATTTTCCTTATGCCCAGCTTTTTCTTATGCCCATGATTTATTAATTTCCGCATAGATGGCTGCGCTGTAGCTCCAATGATGTGGATAACATAATACAGTTCTGCATAATGAAAGTACCAATAGAAGGAGGTACACCATTATGAAGAAGTACGACGAGTGCGTAAACACAGTGATGCAGTTCCTTACATCGAATCACTATGGCAGCACTGCAATCTATGAGCATCAGAACAGCTATAAGAGGATTAAGGAATGGCTGATATCCTCTGGTGCCTCATGCACACCAGAGGCACTGAATGCTTGCTTTGAAGAACACAGCGGGGAATTAATACCATCAAAACAGCGGCAGCTTAAGCATGCCCTTGTTCAGCTGATAGATGTCTATGAAACTGGCAGCATCCGTGATCAGCATGTCGGTTTCCAGATCTGCCCGTATGATCAGCTTACTTCTGTATTGAAACAGGAAGTAGACGAGTTTGTTTCGCATTGTCTTTCTGAAGGAAAACGTGCGTCATACGTAAAATCTCTTCAGGGAAAATGTTCGGATTTTATTCTTTTCCTGCAGAATCATGGTGTGACGACTATCCGCCAGGTTACATTTGATTTAATTCTCCTATACCAGAGTCAGAATAATTCCAAATCCAGGTGCACACGTGCGTCAAAGGAAAGTGCCGCACGTATGATGCTGGATTTCTTCGCTGAGCGCGGTAAATGCCTGCACGGGCACGCAGAAGCAATGACTATTCTCACGCGTAATCAGAGTGTATTGGACACATATTTCATTCCAGCGGATTCCATGCACCCTGCTGACCATTCTCTCTGGGAAACTGCCTCTTCTTTTCAAAGTGCGCTCAAGAAGAATCGGTACTCAAAATCTGTATACAATTATTATTATCGCAGCGTAGTTCTGCTGTTGATTTTTCTAGAGAAAAACGATCTTGCCCTCACTAAAGAAATTGCGGAACTCTGGTTTGAACACGCAAAACCATTGTCTGGAAAATCCTGGAAATCAATGCGGCGTGCATTGTATCAATTTCTTCATTTTGCGGATACCGGCGAGATCATTCCGTGCCAGACTACTTCACCTAAGCCAGTAAAGATGATTGATACCATACCTGCATGGTGCAGAGTCGAATGGGAAGACTTTCTAGCCGTTCTACAGAGAGAAAACCGTGCCCAATCTACCATTGAGATGTATCGGAGTTCAATCAGCAGATTTTGTCTATATTTCGATAAAGTTGGAATAACCGGGTTTGATCAGCTTACGCCAGAGATCCTAATTGGCTTCAATGCACAGGATAAACATGAAACCGCAGAAGGGAAAGCTGCTTATAACAGCCGAATCAGAAACTTCATCTGCTATCTCGAAGATAAAGGCATCATCAGCAACCAGTGGCTGCATACTGCGATTTCTTCCATTCATGCCCCGAAAACCAGAATTATTGATACTCTCCCAGAAGAAGCAGTTGAGAATTTCTGGAAAGTCGATCAGGAAGCCTTCACTCCTATGGAACGCCGGGATTATGCGATTTCATGTCTTGGACTTGGAATGGGTATACGGTCTTCGGACATCGTGTCGCTGAAGATAGCAGATATCGATTGGAAAAAACAGCAAATCAGTTTTACTCAGATGAAGACTGGAGTCTCTGCAGTGCTCCCCATGCCGGTACATGTAGGCAATGCAATCTACAGATATCTGCAGATAAGACCACAAAGCAGCAGTGAGAATCTCTTTATTCCTTTCAGAAGTCCTTACGATAAGGTCGGCCGCTGCGTTTGTCAGAAAGCACTGGAACGATTCATTGGTGAAAACAAAGGTTTTCATATCACACGAAGGACATTTGCGACTGCTCTTCTGAGAGGCCAAACAAAAGCTGCAGTTATTTCAGATTCTCTGGGACATCGTTCAGAAGATACTGTATTCAAATACCTGCACCTCGATGAGCAGCGTACCAGACAATGTGCCATTTCGCTGAACCAGCTTGGAATTTTCTGGCCAAAAGAAGGTGCATTTTATGGATAAGCACTATCAATGCGCCAGTGTCTTTGCGCCGTATATCAATGAATTTATTACACAGAAAAGAGCACAGGGCTATTCATATGACGATTGTGATTATTACCTGAAACGCTTCGATGGATTCTGTGTTGAACATCACATCAGCGAGCCAGTCATCACGAGGCAGCTCTTTGAAGCATGGATTGAAAAAGGAGCATCTTCTGCTGAAGGCAAATCCGGCAGGCACAAACGCGAGACAATATTCCGGGCCTTTTCGATCTATATGAACATCCTTGAAACGGAATGTTATATCCCTCATCACATCTGCCATCTTCCTAAGGTAATGCAATACCTGATGAGTGACAGCGATATTCAGGAATTCTTCAGTGTTCTTGATGGTGGAAGATGCAGAAATAATGATCCTGATCACATCCGCATGTATTCTGAGTATCGCGTCATGTTCAGGATGATCTGCTGCTGTGGTCTTCGCAATTCCGAAGCATGTGAATTGCGCCGCAGCAACATAGATCTTGAAAAAGGAATTATCACGATCATTCATTCAAAGGGAGACAAAGACCGTCTTGTCTACATGGCGGATGACCTGACCGAGCTCTGTCAATCCTACTGGCTCTGGATGACATCAGAACAAGGGATTCAGTCGGATTGGTTCTATCCTAGTAAAGATACCAGCAAACACATCATAAAACATTCAGTATGCCGCAAGTTCAATGAGATCTGGACTCAGACTGCAGCTTCCAAGCTCTGCGATAAAAAGCCTACCGTTCATAGTTTTCGGCATTATTTCGTGACTAAGCGCATGAATCTGTGGATGGAACAGGGCGTCGATTTAAATGCAATGATGCCATTTCTCAGCAATTACCTGGGACATGCCGGCGTTCTAAACACGCACTATTACTATCACGCTGTTGAAGACTCAATCAAGATAATCCGTAGCAAGGACAAGGTTTCTTCTGCTGTAATTCCGGAGGTAATTACTGATGAATAAGAAAGATTTCAGTACACTATTCTTCTCGAAAACGCGTGACTTCCTGGATAAGTATGAGGCACAGCAGCTAAGGCGAAGTGAAAATACGATTGAATCCTATCGCGACGGTCTCACTTCTTTCCGGCGCTTTATCACTAATGAGAAAAAGAAATCTATGCTTACTTTTACATTCAGCGACTGTACTAACGAGCTTGTTCTGGACTACATGGAATATCTGCAGAACCGCGGCTATGCCAAAACAACCTGCAACCATAGGCTGTCAGCATTGCATGCATATCTATGGTATGCCTCAGACTGTGACGTCAAGGTCCTGCCTGTTGCGCTGGCAGTATCGCATCTCCCGTTTCTTCGGGAAAGTGAAGTCGTCCGCGACGTGATCAGCAGCGAATGCATGGCCGCTTTACTCGCTGCTCCAGGGAATTCCAGGAAAATTCTGATCCGGGATACCACGATCATGGTAATTCTGTATGACAGCGCAATTCGTCTGAGTGAACTTCTCGATCTGAGAAAAAGCGATGTGAACCTATCCCGAAAAGATCCATATATCCGGATTCACGGCAAGGGAGATAAAGAACGCATTGTTCCTATTACAGATAAGACGGTTAATCACCTAAATCGGTATTACCAGCATTACCATAATGAGGGTTCACCACCTACAGACCTGCTGTTCTATACTGTCATTCACCGGAGAGTCAACCGGATGTCTCCTCAGAATGTACAGCGATTCATCAAAAAGTATGCAGAGAAGATCAGACCGGAGCATCCTGATCTTCCTCAAAGAGTCCATCCTCATATGTTTCGCAGAACCCGTGCAACAGAACTGTATCAAAACGGTGTCGATCTTGAATTGATTTCACGATTGCTTGGCCATTCAGCCTTAGAAACCACGAAAATCTACGCAAAGCCCTCTGTAGAGATGATGAAGAAGGCAATGGATCATAGCTTCTGTGGTTACGAAATGGAGCAGGAGCCAATCTGGGACTTGAAAGATGAAGAGGAAATTGCCAGGAATTTCGGACTGCGCTAAGAAAGATTATGCCTACATTTTTCTTATAAAAATCAGTAAAACTGGGCTTCTGCAAGGAAACTAATGATAAATAGAAGCTGGGCATAAGGCAGCTGAGTTATTGAGCGGTACGCTCGGATCCGTCAGAAAAGTTCTCAGGAATTCTTCCTGATTCAATGCATAAGTGAATCCTTTGCCTGTTGCGGACTCCGGCGCAACAAACCTCTGTTTTTCACGAACCCACTCAAAGAAGGAATTCACCAGCGGTTCAATGAGTTCCTTTCTCTTTGTCAGTTGTTCCTCTAGAGGAAGATCCTTCAGTTTCTTATCCTCATGGAAGATTTGAGAGATCCGCCTCACAGCTTCTTCAGCGAGCGGCGGAGGTGATCCGGATCCTGCTGCTTTCACCGGTTCTGAGAATTTTCGTTTCAGATGAACCTTATTCGAGAACTGGAATAAGGTTCACGCTCGCAGAAAATTCTTTGATGCATTGACTGCGGATAAGGCTACATACAGTACCTTCCAGAAAGCGAAGAAGAAAGATAAGAAGGAAGAACTGCTGAAGCAGTATCCGAGGTTTGCGGATACATTCAGAATGATCGCGAAGATAGATAAACTTTTTGATATTGAGCGGAGCCTAAAAGCAGAACATGCCGATCCGGAAAGGATCAAAGAAGTCCGCAGCGAGAAATCCAGGCCGATCATGGATGAAATCCATGCATACAATTCTTATCTGAAATCAACATATCTGCAGACCGGGAAGCTTGGAGAAGCAGTCACCTATCTGAACAATCAATGGGAATATCTGATGAATTATCTGAAAGACGGAGAAGTCGCCTTATCAAATAATCTTGTTGAAAGAGAAGGAATGAAACCGATCGTCCTGGCAAGGAAGAATTTTCTGTTTGCCAATACAGAGCGAGGAGCGACGATCAGCGCATATTATTTTTCGATTCTGATCTCAGCAAAACTGAATCATCTTGATCCGGAGAGGTACCTGGCATATGTCTTCCAGGAACTGGCAGAGCATGGCTTGAGTGATGAAACCATAGAGAGAATCCTGCCATATTCCGAAGAGATCCCTGCTGCGCTGAGGATCAGCTGAGGATCGGATAATAATAAATAAATCCGTATTTGCAGCAGGGTGGTGCCAATAGGCTTAATCAGCGGACTTTTTTGACATCGCATCTCTGAATTTCACCACATGTGGAGACATTATTGCCCGTCTGATGAAAAGGTCGACCTTCTCATATCGATTACTAGTCTCTGACAGAACAAACCAGATCAGATTCATCCAGTCCTGAAGATTGTCCCTGTCATAACCGCCATGTGCACGCATATATTGCTTTGCCAGTGAATGCAGATTGTTAATCGGATCAAGAGGATTGTCTTTGTCCGATAATCCTTTGGTCTCACTCGTAGTATGCACTTCTTCTGTCAGATGGAGTCGTTCGACAAGTATTCCATGCGAATTATCTCCATCATGAATCAGTTTTGATCCAGGCTTGATATGTTTTCCGAGAGCTTCCCATGTTGTCTTTCTGGATGGCTTTGAGGTTCCCTCTACGGCCAGATACATATGCCCATGATCATCATAAGCAGCTGCGGCACAGATTTTGTTACGAGAAATGCCTCTTAGCTTCTTCCCGTCCACGATTTCTGTTTCGTGCTTGATTACCGGAAAGAACATCTCGTCAAAGTAGATATTTCCTTCCAGCATTACCTCAGACTGTATTCCTTCAAGTACAGCAAATACCTTGATCAACCAGTATCTGCCTGTGCTCTCTGCATTTCTGTTATCGCGTGCTGCAGTTCTGATGGAATGGAATTCAAACAGATAAAGAAGATATTCAATCCACTCTGAAATCGGAATCTTCCGATCCTGAAAGATTGTCCCTGTAAGAACACTGAACTTATGGCCGCAGCTTATACAGCGATAGCACTTTGTTCCGTCTTTATAGAAGCCGTACCTGATAAAATGCTCGGATCCGCAGATCGGGCAATGACTGACTGGAAGAGAGTTCAGAAACTGAACTTCAGATCTTCGGACAGGAGGATGCTTTGCATCATACCATTCTTGCACGGTATATGAAATCAGCTTCTGGGATTTCGAAATATCCGGGTCTTTATCCCATGAAAGCGTACGCAGGGAATGACCCCACGCATCCTTATCATCATGATTCATTTGTTGGCGGTTTGGAGCTTCCAGGAGCCGAATGACGAAACCGCCAAGTCAGCGTCAATCGGTTCCTGGAAACTTCCTGATGTCCCTTTTTCGGACATAGGAATTATAGTCTATTTCCAGAAGACTGACGGGAATTTACCACCCTGGTGCAAATGACGATTTTAATAAATACAAAACATCCCCGGATAACCAAAGCCAGTTTCCCTTGGCTGGGCTATCCGGGGATTATAGCTATGCAGGCCTATTGACGCTTACATTAAGCGTTTACCGTTGACACAGCAATCGCCATGACAGGAGCGAAAAAAAGTGGCTGGCAAGGTCTATCCCCGCTAGTCACTCTTTCCTTTTATTCATGAAATATGTCAATAAAATCCAAAAGAAGCCCGGTCCCCCAAACTTCACTCCCCCCAAGGATTTTGGAGACCCTATTATTTTGCTACTGACTAAAATCCATTCTCTGATAAAATATATTCAGAAACAAAGTTATTGATGTGAAAAATCGTCAACACGGAAGATAACTGAACTTAACAAGCAGATATGATTTGTACAATGCAAGGAGAATGATAATGAAAATAAGATCTGATTTTGTAACCAATTCCAGCAGCAGTTCATTTGTTGTTTCAAGAATTTACAGTCCCATGCTGGAGCAGATTCAGAGTGATGCAGGTATTGACGAGGACTGGCTTCTTGACCAGTTGAATTCTGATGACTTCAGCATCGCTTATGAGATTACAGATAATCTTGCCGACACACTTGTTAATTATTTGAACGGACTTCTGCAGCAAGAAAATGATGCGGAAGAATTCAAGGAAGATACCGGATACAGTATTACACAGGTAAAACATCTTCTTGCAGGGATCAAAGAAAATAAGAAGGAAATCAATGATGAGGCATGGGCCAGCGTAGAAAGCGGCGAGGCTGATTCGGATGAAGGATTTCCATGTTTCTCATATGCGCGTCTGAAGATCAAGAATGGGAATGGAGAACTGGACACAATAAACTGCAGAGATAATTCAGAATCTCTTTACAAGTGGGCAGTTCAGAATGGCTTTTCGGATGGGGATCCGGATGAATATGATCCGGATAATGATCAGCACAATTATTCAGAGGACATGTTCTTTGATCCTCCTTATGAAAAAATGGCTGACACCTGGGACATGACCGAAAGGAAAAAGGTTGGGAATTCTGATCAGTTGCATAGTTGTGCGGGAAAGAAGTTTGTCATTGCAGGTGAGATGAAGCACTTTCAAGGTAGAGATGGAATTGTGGAATGCATTACTGCAGATGGCGGTAAGGTGACAGAAAACGTAGGTAAAAAAACAGATTATCTCGTTGATAACATCGATGGTTATTCAGCCAAAAGAGAAAAAGCGAAGAAGCTCAATGTGCCTGTCATTACTGAAGATAAATTTATTGAAATGTTCGGCGGTTCAGAGAAAGTAGTAGATCAGAAGAAGGTTGATATTCCGAAACCAATAACAAGGAATGGCATTATTTTCGAAGAATGGGAATACAATCTTTTGAAAGACGGAACTGTCCGGATTGTGAATTATACAGGGCAGCACTCGACCGTTAAAATTCCATCAATGCTGGATCATAAAGAAGTATCTGAAATAGGGCCGGATTTATTCAGCCTTGATGATCATGATGGCACCCGCAGGATTCCTCGGGAAAAACGGAAAAGTCTGGAGCCGATCAGAAAAGTGTATATTCCCGGTTCTGTCAAAAAGATTGGAAGGAATGCATTCAGCTGCAATCCTGTAAAAAAGGTTCTGATGGAGGATGGAACCGAAGAAATCGGAGCATACGCTTTCAGCGGCTGCCAACTAGAATCTATAAAGCTTCCGGGTACACTGACAATTATCGGGAAAGGCGCTTTTGAAGGTTCACAGGGGATCAAGCAGTGGAATCTTCCGGAAGGTTTGAAAGTCATTGATGACGACGCATTCCAGTATTCGAGCATTTATGATGTTTATATTCCTTCGTCAGTTAAAAAGATTGCAGATAATGCATTTATAGGAGCCCCATTCGAATGGGACGAGGATGGTTTTCCTGTATTCGATGAGGATGAAGAAGGAAACGAAATAGATCATTTTACGATCTATGGAAAGCCTGGCAGCAAAGCAGAGGAATATGCAGAAAATAATGGTTTCTCATTTGTACCTGCAGATCACTGCCCATTTTGAACATTTTAAAAAGGAGCAAAATATTTTCTGGAATGATAATGATTCTGATAATTCATTTATCGATGTAGAAGAGCTTCGCAGAAGACTGAAAGATGAATACGGAACAGCTGCATATGCAGGCAGTGGTCCTGCAGCATTTGCGGACATGATAAACGTTGACAATATGAGTGATGAAGAAGTTATACAGGAAGCTGAAAAAATTGGAATCATATAAAAAGAAATCGAGGAGTAAACGAAAGTGGGTATAAGAAATCAGTATATTCTGACATATTGAGCATCTGTCAGTAGAAGATGCCTGATTACTCGCTCTACTTTCGGATATTTCTCATCATCCCGCTTGATTCGGAATAGATATACGAACCAGTTCAGATAAGACTGGAGATTCTCCATTCTCATTCCCATCACTTTGTAGAGAAATCTCTGAAGCCAGCCGCACATATTGTTGATCAGCTGCATCTGTTCAATGTACTTCGGGTCATCAGTGTCTGCTTTATAGACTTCACTAGTACAGCCTGCTTTTGCGATCAGCTGATTATGCGCAGCATTTCCATCATGAACAATTACTGAGCCTGGCTTTATATGATTGAGAAGAGCTCCTTCAATACGGTTCCCAGTCGGATTTCCATTGCCACATTGGATTGCAATCATGTTTTTGTGGACATCGATCGCAACCACTATGCAGATCTGATCCTTGGATAGTCCTCTCTTCCTTTTCTTGCCGAACTCATGCATGATTCTGGTGTCATTCAGATAAGTTTCATCAATCCAGATACGATCTGACAGAATCAGATGATCCTGATAGCCATCTACTGTAGCAAAGATCTTATGCCGCCATAAGTGGGCAGTCGGATGCGATATTCCGCACATATGGCTTGCCAGTTCTTCTGTTGGACAGAAAACCATGCATGTGATGTATCTTTCCCAGAAATCAAAGTCTCGCTTTGCAGAAAAGAATACTGTTCCGGAAAGATAGCTGAACTTCCGCCCGCAGTCTCTGCACTGGAATCTCTTATTTCCGCCTGGAGAAGAACCTATTGAAACACAATGGGTACTTCTGCAGTCTGGACAGCGGACAGGTCTTCCATAGAATTCGGCTGCCTCATCCAATGTAGAGAATCCATACTTATCACGATTAGCCCGATAAGTTACAGCCTTCTGCAGGCTCTGAAAATCAGATTGACTCAATGATAAAACATACGCAAAAAGATCTGCTTTCGACGGCATACGACATTCCTCTGCGCACTTGAGCTGCCATCCGACGAGGAATGTCGCCAAACATAAGGCCGAATAGCAGCTTAAGTGTTCTTATATTTGGCAGATCTATTGTAACGCATATCCATTTTCATACCCACTTTCGTTTACTCCCCGAAAAAGAAACGCTAAGTTAAACCAGATTTGATGCGAGCTTTTGGAAATGCCTTTATAAAGCGGTCATGTACACATGCTTTAATTTTTCACGGATAACGTTATACCTTACCCCTTTCAGCTTCCTGACAATAAGCTCGGTGATCTCGTTGTCATCCATATCCAAAAATCTCCGCATAAAGACAAACAGTGCTAGATAACGATCGAGGTAATACGATGCGACGCCCCGATAAAATGCGTAGACTTTCTTAATCATGGAATGGATGCAGTTGACGGTATTCAGGTGTTCAACCTTGTTGTAGTTCTCATAGCCTTTCAGATGGCGAATATCGCATTCGGTTTTCCTGGCCAGATCGTCGTAAATATGCGTGCCGTCTACGTACAGCTCTGATTTATATTCAATTTCTTCTTCGAATCCTTCATCAATATCGTCTGCTGAGGGCCTTCCAGTTCCGGCTGTCTTATAAACTTCATGACCGTTACGGTCAGAAGATGTAACGATACAAACCTGCTCATGGGAAATGCCTCTGTAGTGGCTGGCTTCGCCTCTTTTACGTGCCTCACGTTTGATTGATCTGGCTCCTTTCTGAGACTCCAGAACATACGTTTCATCAAGCTCTACGGTTCCTGCCAGTTTCTCTGTTTCCTGACCCAGAGCTTTTTCAAGGAAGCAGAGAAATATATGACGGTTCTCAAATACACACTGTATGGACCGATTCAGTCTGGCTGCAGTCTTTTTCATCGGTACGCAGAGAATTGCGTCCTTACAAATCTCAATGAATTCTTCCTGCGTGATCTTGAGCTTATGCGTCATCATTCCGGAATCATATACAAAGCGCTTGCCACAGGACTTGCAGCGATAGATCTGCTTAGTGGCGTAAGGATTGCCAGTACGCTTCCCGCCCGTATGTTTAATGTGCTCAAACCCTGCATTTGTAAATCCATCCGTACAATAGCATTTAGGGCATAATGCAGGCTCGGTTTCGGCAAGCTGATCATTCAGATTCGCCATGACATCGATGATACGGATGACGTGATCCTGCTGGGAATCCGTAAGGTCGAAAAATTTTCGAATCACTTCGGGAACTCTCATAGTCGGCCTCCATCTTTATGGCTTCTAATGACAGTTTCCTACTTAGGGTGTATAAAAACGTATAGTGAACCAAATCTTGTTTAATTTAGCGAAAAGAAAAGATAAACGGAGAATGCATTATGTCGAAATCCAATGATCACGAGAACAGCAAACCAGGCGCAGAGGAAATGCAGCAAAACGATAAAAGCCGTATTTGCACAAGGGGGCTGAGGATCTTAAAAATCTGGCTTATTCTTGCGATACAGTTCTCTGTAGCGTAGTGTTTTCGGGTTTTCAAAACTCAAATTCAGCAGCCGGTCTAATTTCTCATAAAGATCGTGCGGAGCATTGAAGCTGAATGCAAATAGGTTCAGATAACCAGGAAGTTCATCTCTTCTAAAGCCGCTGTGTGCTCTTAAAAACTTCTGCAGCCTATTATGAACCTGGTTGATGGGATTCATCGGATTCTTATTGTCGGGCAAACCTTTCATTTTCTTAGAATCATACTGGATATTTTTCAGTTCCAGCTTCCTGACAAGCATGTTATGGCATGGATCTTCATCAGTGATCAATCTTGATCCTTGCTTGATATGATCCTTTAAAGCTTCATATACTTGTCTGCCGGCTGGCTCGCCCAAGCCAATGTACTTTACAAACACGGTTTTACCATCTGTGATTGTCGCAATGCACATCTGATTAATAGAATGGCAGCGCAGCTTCTGGTAATTTTCTTTGCGAATGATATCTTCGCTGCGAACTGGAATAAATGTCTCATCGCAATAAACATCGCCTTCAAGCAGGATAGAATCCTGAATTTCGTCCAGCAGAAGACATGTCTTTGCAAACCAGTATTTTGCCGTAGTAAAAGCATTTTTGTTGTTCCAGGAGTCCGCGCTTAAGCTGAGATATTGGAGCAGATTACGCCAGTATTCTATCCATTCGGTAATAGAAATCTTGTGACTGTCGAAGATAGTTCCTGTAATGACAGAGAATTTCTTATTGCAGTCACAGCACTTGTATTGCCTGACTCCGTAAGGATAGAATCCGTTCTTCTTGAAATGAGCTGATCCGCAGAACCTGCATGAGGCTGGAACATATGAGTTGATCAGTTCAAGTTCTTCTTTACCGTACAGATCCGGATGGCGTTCATTGTAATGACTGACAACATCATTACGAATAAAGTCTTCCGACTGCGTACGAACAGGAAGAAGATCCCAGGGAGTTCGTCTCCTGGAAATGAATCTATTTGATTTTGATGTCATGGCGTGGTGGCCCGATGCTTAGGCAGGCAGTCATGCAGGGCCACCACGCGCCAAAGTACACGGCTGCCTGCCTAAGCATACTTTCTAGATCCTCTAGGATTTCTTAAATCGTATGCCTTTCAGCCCCCTTGTGCAAATACGGCTTTAATGAAAATGTCCCACACGTGATCAAATGAAAATGTCCCATTGATTTCATGTCTCTTCCGAACTAATGCATTCATCTGGAGGTGATCCAGATGAAGAAGATCAAAGACAAAGCCAAGGCTCTGGAATTACTGCAGCAGAGGGATTCAAACCCTAAGATTACATGTCAATGGATAGCTGATCAATGCGGTTACAGCAGGAAGCAGATTGAACGATTGTCTGCCGAAAGAAAGGAAAAGGATACGTCTGCTATCCTAACTCACGGCAATACCGGAAGAAAGCCGGCAACCACTGCCTCTGGCCAAGAGATCAGGTACCTTGAGGAACTTAAGAAGACGTATCCGTCAATCACCATAGCACAATTCAGGGATATCTATCTGGAAGACGTCATCAGAAACAAGGGTATGGAAGCTGACGTGGTGAAGTATGGACTGAAGGAACGCAGCAAATCCTAATTCCATGAACTGTTTGTCAGAGAAGGATGGAAGTCCCCTGCAGATAAACCGATCAGAATGGATGGCTCCCGCGTCACACATTCAACGAGGCCCCCAAGAGCACATATGGGAGAACTGGTCCAGATTGATGGAATTCCTTATGACTGGTTCAATGACGGAAGAGACTATGTACTGCATCTTGCCGTAGATGATGCCAGTACCAGGGTGCTTGCAGGATACTTCATGCCTGAAGAATGTGCACGCGGATATGCCCGTATGATGAAGCTTGTTCTGGAGAATTACGGTATTCCGGAAGCGCTGTATTCGGATAAATTCTCAGTGTTTCGCAGCGTTAAGGAAGGTACACCGACACAGTTTGCCAGAATGATGGATAAGCTGGGAGTAACGATGATCTTTGCCAATTCTTCCCAGGCAAAGGGACGTGTGGAACGCTACAACGGCACCACGCAGATGAGGCTCCCGAATGATTTGATTCGATGGAAGATTCCCCATAACTACGACTTTCTGAATGATTGGTTCAACAGGAAATATCGGCTCTATCTGAATATGAAATTCTCATATCCGGTGAAGGATCCGAACGATCTGTTCCGCCCAATACCCGCTGACTTCAACTATTCGAGAATCTTCAGAGCTGAGTATCCGAGGCAGATCAGGAACAACGTATTCTCAATGGGAAACAGTCTGTATACAGCAGTAACAAGCGATGGAGAGGTAGTCCGCTTCAATCAGAAGCAGAGTATTACAGTTTATGAAGATGCGATCACAGAAGAGATCTACATTGAAAGATATGGAAAGCATTACACATGCATAAAGGTTGGGGAGCGGAAGCGCGATAGAATCTATTCAGTTAATAACGAGAAAGAACTTCAGAAAGTTCTCAATGAGATGGCGGAGGAAAAAGCTAAATGATTGTGATACATCAAAGTTCTATAACAAGATGGGACATTTTCAAAAAATCTTAACACCTTACCCCACACTTTTCAAAAGCGCCTTTTTCATTTATCGTCTTCTTCTGTATATTGAATGAGGGTTTTATCGGGAGCTATTGTAATTACCATTGTTCTTACCTCGAGGGTTGCTTAAAGTTTCTACTGCTGGAGATCAATCAATATTGATGGCATCTTTGCTTACTTAGTTCATATTGCCAGCTACCAGTTCAGTTCAAATTCATCCAACGGATCTGAAGTTCCGTATTTCTGATTCTTATATTCAAGCAGAACTGCTGATGCATTGACGCATTTGTTTTCACCTGCATATTTGATGAATTCATTGATTTGAGGAAGCGTAAATTCATTAAGTATCGGTTTAAAGCTAGCATCATCTTTATGGATCAAATCGTAAACAGCTATTTTGTCAAAATAAGCTATAAGATGATTGACCTTTCGGGTAAATTTTGAAAATTTGAATGAGTCAATGCTGAATTTATCTTTTATGCTGTAATTCCAATCCAATCTGGTAATCCGAACATTACAGTCATCAAATGTTATTTCGATATTTCCTGACTGTTTTTCTGCGTGTATGCCATTTTTTTCCTGATTAGCAAATCGATAATATGGAATTGATAAATCTGAGTAGCGATCTGCTTTAATCACTGAAGGATCACATACAGGCTCCCAGATCTGAAGGAATGGCTGCTTTAACTGATGAGAGGTAAAATAAGTTTTCCATGCATTCAGATCAACTGGCTTCATCTCAGTTGGATAAGCTACAGCGACAGGCTCTTCCGCAATTTCATAAGATTTTTCGCCAGAAGTTACAGCACCATGATCAGTTACTGTAAACGTTGCTTCACTCTGTTTCCATACGATTAAACGTGCTAAGTGATTCAAAACAGGATTGTCAAGATATGTTTTAGCCCAGCTTTCTGGTGTTCTTTCGCTTCCACTGAGAAAATCCTTGAAAAGTGCATCAGACCTGTACTTATATATATCTTTTACTGCTTTCTTTAATTTTGCAAAATCAGCTGCTGCATCAGCATATTTCTGTGAATCTGCACCTTTTTTGGGGAGTGATTTAACGGTTTTGCCATTCGGAAGTTCTATAATGAAACTTAAATCATTCTGCAGGAATGCGACAACTTTCTGATTGCCAAGATCGTACTCTTTGCGATCATCCACATTCAAGCCTGTATCCGATATCATATCGCGCAGCTCATCAACACTTTTATTCCTGGCTTCTGCATATTTATCAAGTTCATTGTATTTATCCGCAAACATAATTGCAGAACGTGTATCGCTCTCACGCACTGCTTCACGGAATACAATCATCGCACGGGAATTTCTTCCGCTGGAGTGAGTCGCAAGCTTTGGAGCGGCAGCGCACATTTTTTTCATCAGATCCTCATCAGCATACCTGCAAAGCGGATAAGCCAGCTAGCACTGCTTGATTCCTGCGAATCCATTGCAGATATATTTATCAGCCAGATCATTCAGGGCCTTGTGGAAACATTCATGATCCAGAAGCTTTATAACTGAGCTGGCACTCCGATCAGTACATAAAAGCCATTCCAGCACATAATAATCAAGCTTATTCCCTTTGCTGTCATATAGCTCAGGCAGATCAGAAGGTCTTAACAGGAATTTTGAATAAAGCTTTTTACCAAGTTTTTCCAGATCGATCTTTTCTGACTTCATTCGATCAAGAACCATATTTTCAACTATATTGGTCTGTCCCTTAAGTTCTTCTTCACTATAAAATTTTTCTTTCAATGCCCTGTTTTCATTAAAGCGTTTCTTTAATGAGCCATCTGTATCATGTTTTGTTATTAATTTGTATGCATCTTTTACATAATCATCAGATAGCTTTTTATAATAAGTTTCCAGATACCACATCAATCCTTCAAGATGACTTCTGCCGGGATCTTCTGATATTTTTTCAAAAATCTTAGCTTAATTAGCGACTTGGTGATTTTCTTGAGCACTGTACCTGATGAGGTACAGTGATTATGGGATATCAGCTTAGACTACCTGTATAAAGAGGTAGAAAACCATGTCAGATATCGAAGATCTTCAGAAAATTACCAGTATGTTTTCCAGTCTGTACCAGTATCAGAAGGATAAGCTCCTGTCTGATCTGGAGAATTGTGCCATCCTGAATAAGACTTCTCAGAGTTACTGCATCAAGGTATGCCCTAAGTGCGGTTCTGAGACTCCGAACTGGACCAGAGGAGGCAGAGCCAACTCTGGAAAGCAGATGCTTCTATGTCATTCCTGCAATCACAGAACTGTGGTCGACTATGGACAGCTTACCTACTATTCCCAGCAGGATCGTTCCAAATGGGATCAGCTGATCAAGGATACTCTTCAGCAGGTTCCGATTCATACGACCGCTCAGAATCTTGGCATCAGTACCTATACTGTCTGGAGAATGCGGATGAAGTTCTTGCACGCTCTGGAATCTATTGCCAGCGAAACTGTGGTTTCAAACGAGATAGAGATGGACGAGAAGTATATTCTGAACAGCCATAAGGGCGAGAAACGAGAAGATGTTAAGCCGCGCCACAGAGGAGAGAAAGCCTCAAAGCGTGGCCTTTCCGATGAACAGGTATGCCTCGTCACTGCAGTCCAGAGAGAAGGAGACGCAGTACTGAGAGCTACCAACATGGCTACTCCGAAAGCAGAGGACATTGCTAAGATTGGTCCGAACTTCGCAGAGCATAGCTTTGTCTGGATTGATGGCAAGACTGCCTATCAGAAAGTCCTTGCTTGGAAGAACTGCGAATTCCGAGTTCTCGGTGATCACAAGTCCTATACTTCCATCGACCACCTGAACAATGTTAACTCCTTCCATTCCAAGATTGATGAATGGAACCGTGGGTACAGAGGAGTGGCAACGAAGTACATCAATAGATATGCTGCACTGCTGGTAATGGTAAGAAAGTATGCAGGAATGCATGCCGATGAGGTACTGCTGAAGGTCAAAACAGTGCTCAACGGCGTTTCAGACTTCTTCAGGATCTGCGATATGAAGGCTACTGACCTATTTGCCTATTAGGCTAGATCACCAACCTGCAAATTAAGCCAAAATCTTCTGTCCTAAAGGAACGATGTCACCGGAACCGATACACTTTTTTAAATAACTCTTAAACTGGAATTTATCATTCATCAATTTAACATAAGGTAAGCGCCTAATACAGGGTGAACTTATTTCATAAGAGCAGGACAATATAATGAGCGCGAAGGCGACCGGACTTTAAAGAACCCAGTGCTGGGTCAGTAAAGCTCGATCGCCTTTTGATGGCGAATCTGATTTACGCAGATGGCTGTATCAATTTCTTCTTTCCATCCACAACCCGGACCTTCGGAGGCTTGTCTGGACCGGTTCCCATGTAATCAACGATCTCTCGCTTCTTACCGGCTTCATATTCATGATAGGAATCGCTCCAGGGCATCAGTTCTTTCAGAAACGATTCTGTAATGCGGGCAGATCTGTTTCTGTCCATCATGCGATCGATCAGATACTGAAAGTAGATTCTCGGATTGGCATGGTTTGCCTTTGCCGTTTCTGCCAGGGATTCGATGATCGCATTATCTTCTGCTCCGGTGATGGAATAGCTGAATAGAGAGTTCATCCTGAGCTGGCAGATACTTCTGACACTTCGTTCGGAAAATTATGTTAATGTAGGTATAAGCTGCCTTATGCCCAGCTTCTATTTATCATTAGTTTCCTTGCAGAAGCCCAGTTTTACTGATTTTTATAAGAAAAATGTAGGCATAATCTTTCTTAGCGCAGTCCGAAATTCCTGGCAATTTCCTCTTCATCTTTCAAGTCCCAGATTGGCTCCTGCTCCATTTCGTAACCACAGAAGCTATGATCCATTGCCTTCTTCATCATCTCTACAGAGGGCTTTGCGTAGATTTTCGTGGTTTCTAAGGCTGAATGGCCAAGCAATCGTGAAATCAATTCAAGATCGACACCGTTTTGATACAGTTCTGTTGCACGGGTTCTGCGAAACATATGAGGATGGACTCTTTGAGGAAGATCAGGATGCTCCGGTCTGATCTTCTCTGCATACTTTTTGATGAATCGCTGTACATTCTGAGGAGACATCCGGTTGACTCTCCGGTGAATGACAGTATAGAACAGCAGGTCTGTAGGTGGTGAACCCTCATTATGGTAATGCTGGTAATACCGATTTAGGTGATTAACCGTCTTATCTGTAATAGGAACAATGCGTTCTTTATCTCCCTTGCCGTGAATCCGGATATATGGATCTTTTCGGGATAGGTTCACATCGCTTTTTCTCAGATCGAGAAGTTCACTCAGACGAATTGCGCTGTCATACAGAATTACCATGATCGTGGTATCCCGGATCAGAATTTTCCTGGAATTCCCTGGAGCAGCGAGTAAAGCGGCCATGCATTCGCTGCTGATCACGTCGCGGACGACTTCACTTTCCCGAAGAAACGGGAGATGCGATACTGCCAGCGCAACAGGCAGGACCTTGACGTCACAGTCTGAGGCATACCATAGATATGCATGCAATGCTGACAGCCTATGGTTGCAGGTTGTTTTGGCATAGCCGCGGTTCTGCAGATATTCCATGTAGTCCAGAACAAGCTCGTTAGTACAGTCGCTGAATGTAAAAGTAAGCATAGATTTCTTTTTCTCATTAGTGATAAAGCGCCGGAAAGAAGTGAGACCGTCGCGATAGGATTCAATCGTATTTTCACTTCGCCTTAGCTGCTGTGCCTCATACTTATCCAGGAAGTCACGCGTTTTCGAGAAGAATAGTGTACTGAAATCTTTCTTATTCATCAGTAATTACCTCCGGAATTACAGCAGAAGAAACCTTGTCCTTGCTACGGATTATCTTGATTGAGTCTTCAACAGCGTGATAGTAATAGTGCGTGTTTAGAACGCCGGCATGTCCCAGGTAATTGCTGAGAAATGGCATCATTGCATTTAAATCGACGCCCTGTTCCATCCACAGATTCATGCGCTTAGTCACGAAATAATGCCGAAAACTATGAACGGTAGGCTTTTTATCGCAGAGCTTGGAAGCTGCAGTCTGAGTCCAGATCTCATTGAACTTGCGGCATACTGAATGTTTTATGATGTGTTTGCTGGTATCTTTACTAGGATAGAACCAATCCGACTGAATCCCTTGTTCTGATGTCATCCAGAGCCAGTAGGATTGACAGAGCTCGGTCAGGTCATCCGCCATGTAGACAAGACGGTCTTTGTCTCCCTTTGAATGAATGATCGTGATAATTCCTTTTTCAAGATCTATGTTGCTGCGGCGCAATTCACATGCTTCGGAATTGCGAAGACCACAGCAGCAGATCATCCTGAACATGACGCGATACTCAGAATACATGCGGATGTGATCAGGATCATTATTTCTGCATCTTCCACCATCAAGAACACTGAAGAATTCCTGAATATCGCTGTCACTCATCAGGTATTGCATTACCTTAGGAAGATGGCAGATGTGATGAGGGATATAACATTCCGTTTCAAGGATGTTCATATAGATCGAAAAGGCCCGGAATATTGTCTCGCGTTTGTGCCTGCCGGATTTGCCTTCAGCAGAAGATGCTCCTTTTTCAATCCATGCTTCAAAGAGCTGCCTCGTGATGACTGGCTCGCTGATGTGATGTTCAACACAGAATCCATCGAAGCGTTTCAGGTAATAATCACAATCGTCATATGAATAGCCCTGTGCTCTTTTCTGTGTAATAAATTCATTGATATACGGCGCAAAGACACTGGCGCATTGATAGTGCTTATCCATAAAATGCACCTTCTTTTGGCCAGAAAATTCCAAGCTGGTTCAGCGAAATGGCACATTGTCTGGTACGCTGCTCATCGAGGTGCAGGTATTTGAATACAGTATCTTCTGAACGATGTCCCAGAGAATCTGAAATAACTGCAGCTTTTGTTTGGCCTCTCAGAAGAGCAGTCGCAAATGTCCTTCGTGTGATATGAAAACCTTTGTTTTCACCAATGAATCGTTCCAGTGCTTTCTGACAAACGCAGCGGCCGACCTTATCGTAAGGACTTCTGAAAGGAATAAAGAGATTCTCACTGCTGCTTTGTGGTCTTATCTGCAGATATCTGTAGATTGCATTGCCTACATGTACCGGCATGGGGAGCACTGCAGAGACTCCAGTCTTCATCTGAGTAAAACTGATTTGCTGTTTTTTCCAATCGATATCTGCTATCTTCAGCGACACGATGTCCGAAGACCGTATACCCATTCCAAGTCCAAGACATGAAATCGCATAATCCCGGCGTTCCATAGGAGTGAAGGCTTCCTGATCGACTTTCCAGAAATTCTCAACTGCTTCTTCTGGGAGAGTATCAATAATTCTGGTTTTCGGGGCATGAATGGAAGAAATCGCAGTATGCAGCCACTGGTTGCTGATGATGCCTTTATCTTCGAGATAGCAGATGAAGTTTCTGATTCGGCTGTTATAAGCAGCTTTCCCTTCTGCGGTTTCATGTTTATCCTGTGCATTGAAGCCAATTAGGATCTCTGGCGTAAGCTGATCAAACCCGGTTATTCCAACTTTATCGAAATATAGACAAAATCTGCTGATTGAACTCCGATACATCTCAATGGTAGATTGGGCACGGTTTTCTCTCTGTAGAACGGCTAGAAAGTCTTCCCATTCGACTCTGCACCATGCAGGTATGGTATCAATCATCTTTACTGGCTTAGGTGAAGTAGTCTGGCACGGAATGATCTCGCCGGTATCCGCAAAATGAAGAAATTGATACAATGCACGCCGCATTGATTTCCAGGATTTTCCAGACAATGGTTTTGCGTGTTCAAACCAGAGTTCCGCAATTTCTTTAGTGAGGGCAAGATCGTTTTTCTCTAGAAAAATCAACAGCAGAACTACGCTGCGATAATAATAATTGTATACAGATTTTGAGTACCGATTCTTCTTGAGCGCACTTTGAAAAGAAGAGGCAGTTTCCCAGAGAGAATGGTCAGCAGGGCGCATGGAATCCGCTGGAATGAAATATGTGTCCAATACAATCTGATTACGCGTGAGAATAGTCATTGCTTCTGCGTGCCCGTGCAGGCATTTACCGCGCTCAGCGAAGAAATCCAGCATCATACGTGCGGCACTTTCCTTTGACGCACGTGTGCACCTGGATTTGGAATTATTCTGACTCTGGTATAGGAGAATTAAATCAAATGTAACCTGGCGGATAGTCGTCACACCATGATTCTGCAGGAAAAGAATAAAATCCGAACATTTTCCCTGAAGAGATTTTACGTATGACGCACGTTTTCCTTCAGAAAGACAATGCGAAACAAACTCGTCTACTTCCTGTTTCAATACAGAAGTAAGCTGATCATACGGGCAGATCTGGAAACCGACATGCTGATCACGGATGCTGCCAGTTTCATAGACATCTATCAGCTGAACAAGGGCATGCTTAAGCTGCCGCTGTTTTGATGGTATTAATTCCCCGCTGTGTTCTTCAAAGCAAGCATTCAGTGCCTCTGGTGTGCATGAGGCACCAGAGGATATCAGCCATTCCTTAATCCTCTTATAGCTGTTCTGATGCTCATAGATTGCAGTGCTGCCATAGTGATTCGATGTAAGGAACTGCATCACTGTGTTTACGCACTCGTCGTACTTCTTCATAATGGTGTACCTCCTTCTATTGGTACTTTCATTATGCAGAACTGTATTATGTTATCCACATCATTGGAGCTACAGCGCAGCCATCTATGCGGAAATTAATAAATCATGGGCATAAGAAAAAGCTGGGCATAAGGAAAAACCATTGTCCAGCGGTACCTGCGGATCATCAAGAAACTCCCGCAGTCCTTCTTCGTGGTTCAGGGCATATCTGATTGCAGAGGAAAGATGCTCGCTGAAAGCAGGATCCTCTGAATCCAGGGAATGCATGTATCCGAAGAAGGCATCGACTTCCGGCTTAACCAGTTTCTGGCGTCCTTTGAGTCTTTCTCCATCTGACAGATCCTTCAGCTTGTTCTCTTCCACATAAATTCTGCGGATCAGTTCTATCGCTTTGAATTCCGGAAAGGTCTCCAGTTCTTCTTCTCTGAGCTTTGATGAATTCAGAAGACGTGCTGCACGGATGAATTCTCTGCGGCAGTGCATCCAGCATAATGTGTTGATGACAGACCCATTTCTCTCGGAGGCGTAAAGCGAATATGCCGCATAGGCATCAGAGGTGATCTTTCCTTTGAAATCATCTCCGTAGAATTCTCTGAGATGATCCGTGCTGCGGGTCAGCTCAAAGCAGAAACAGATAATCTTATTGCCGGTATAGAACTCGCTGGAAGTATGAAGCCAGTAATAGCTTGTTGACCCTGCGGACCTTCCGTCATTGATCACACGTCCGAAGGTTTCATCTGCCTGCTGGTGGTCCTGCTGTTTCAGAAGATCAGCCATGTACTGCCATACCGGGAGAAAGCACTGATCAGTGAATGTCATGATCCATACTGACATCGTTCCTCTGGTCAGCCGGAAACCTTCTGCGGCCATGTCTTTTTCCATCCGGTAGTACGGCACATACAGACAGAATCGGGAATACAGAATATCGGCAAGCAGCGATGATGAAACAATAGAACCTGGAAGAGGCTTTCCTTCATAAGGGGTATATTCAATCTCTCTGCAGCACGTTCCATGCGAAATGACAGGAACATAGACGCACTGAACATAATGACGGCTCGGAACGCATTCAACGGTCCTGTATTTCTTCCAGGAAAAGATATACCAGCTGGTTCCATACTGTTCGTTCAGCTGATCAGGATTGATCTGGTAAATGTTTCGGACCGGAAGACCGGACAGATCCTTCTCCCGCTGTCCTTTCTTCCGTATGCCATGACCTTTATGATCAGAAAACGCAGATCTTGAAGTAATAACCGGTGCTTTCGGAGATTCTTCCGCTTCTTCTGCCAGCGGATCCTCTGCGATTTCTTCTTCCTGTGCAATCTCTGACAGCTTTTCTGTTCCGCGACCGAACAGATCGTTATTCCGCATCTGAAGCTGCTCCGTGCACTTCTGAAGTAAGCCGCTCAGCCGTTCATTCTCACGCTTAAGGGTTTCTGACAATTCCTTCATTGTCTGATAATCCCGGGTCATGTTTTTCTCGGCTTCTTCATGACCGTCAAGAATCGCAAGAACTTCAAGATGAGAAGCGATGACATTCCTGAGAGCGCAATTCAGCTCCGGCTTTTTCAGTTCCGGAAGTTTCCGATTCAGCTCATTCAGCTCAGAAGAAGTCATCACCATAGCTGCAGTTCTCCGGGATTATTTCAGAAGATCACTGCTGGCTGTTCTGATCCGTTCTGCCAGACTGTCAGTCTGCTTCAGTGCATATAAAAGCCGATCATTTGTTTTCTGCAGGCTGCGCAGTTTCTCCTCGCACTCTGCCAGCTGCAGCTGCAGTTCTTTATTCTCTCTGCATTTTTCCTCATACTGCTTTTTCAGTTCTTCCTGATCTGCTGAAGCGGCAGTCACAGCAGGAACTTCTTTTGGCTTTCTCCCGCGCTTTCCAGTAGGAATAATCTCACCGGTTGCCGGATCAATCTTTCCGATCACTCTTCTTCTGGAGCGTGACTGTTTCTTCTCCGGATCCCAGTAGCTTTCCGATTCGTAAACGTAAGTGGTATCGGTGTCCTTGTGATACTGCCTGATCTGTGCCATAAGCCCTCCAAGTTACATTGCAATAATAATATATCACTTGTTATGACACGTGTCAAGAACAAAAAGTGACATTGTAGAATATAAATGTCACTTTGTCTCACTCTTATCATTATTTTCTGGAGTTCTGTTACGGTTCGGAAATGTCTCTCTGATCGTTCCCTCAATGGCGATTCCGGCCATCAGTCTCTGATACTGCTCAGGAGTGATCAGTCTGGCTTCATCACTATTCCGCGGCCACTGGAATCGGTTGCCTTTGGAAAGCCGAAGGGTATACATTCCCATTCCGATCCCTTCAAAGCAGATCCCGCGAATCCGATCGCACTGGTTTCCGCAGAAGAGATAGAGGACTCCTTTTTCGAATGGATCCAGTTCATAGTTAAGTCTCACGTAGGCTGCCAGTCCATCCATTCCGCGCCGAAGATCAACCCGGCCGCAGCAGATAATGACCCGCGAGAATCCAGTTCCGTCTTTAAGCATCTTTCAGCACCCGAAGCACCATGCGGAGCGTGCTCTCGCTTGAAGGATGATTCACTGTCACTTTACAGCCGTTCACTTCAATCTGAACCGGAGCAGATTCTGCATCAGAAATCGCAGCAGGCAATGCCGGGCTTTCCAGATATTCTGTGATATCCACAACATCACAGCTGCTCGATTCCTGCTCTCTGATCCGCTTCGCCCAATAGTAGAATCTGCGTTCCTTTATTCCGTGTTCCTTACACCAGGTTCTGGTCTTGATCTCCGGGCTGCGCCGTTTCCATTCCTCCACAAGCTTCCGCCAGTATTCTTCATTTTCCTGACGCGTCAATCCTTTCATGAAAATCACCTCCAGGTTTCTGATTGATAATCACAATCAGTCTACCCAGAGGTGCTCTTCATTTCAGTTCACCTTGTATTAGACGCTTACGTATGTCATAAGTGATGATCAGAAAGATCTCTTTTCATGGTGCGATATCATGTGCCGGAAAGCAAAGCTTCTTTCTAATGCTGCGACGTTTCGTCTGCGGCAGCACTATACGGCCTATGGCAAAGAAGAGGCTGATCTTCAACCCGCACAGCTTGAAGTAGAGGAAGAGATCCGCAGAACAATTGCCTCAACGGGAATGACGGCACCGGGAAGACAGATTGGTTATGCCTTCCTGGAAAAGCTGATGCGTGTCAACCAGAATCCCGACTTCTTTGGCGGTCTGCCTATGCAGGCGGCACAGCATGTGCTGAAAATGCGGACTGGTGACTTTGCAAGCTGGGCTGCTGCATGCAGGTCTTATCAGAAGAATCCGTCTCTGTTTACTGGGAGACCGAAGATGCCGCATTATGTCAAGGGGGATCTGACAACAGTATGCTTCACAAACCAGGACTGCCGGATGCACTATAAGGATGGAACTCCGTATCTGAAGCTACCGATGACGGATGCCGTTGTTCTGCTGGGCAGAGTACCTTCGCAAGGCAGAATGAAAGAGGTTAAAGTTGTTCCGTTTTATGAGAAGTTCCGTATTTTGGTTACGTTTGAAGAAACCGTAAATATGAGTCTCCCGCAGGGCACACATGCTGGTGCTGTTGATCTTGGAATCGATAATATCGCAGCTTTCGTAAGTAATGATGGTTCGCCATCGATTCTGTACAAGGGCGGTTATCTGAAATCCAGGAATCAGTGGTACAACAAGCAGATGGGAGCCTGCAGGAGCACTCTTATGGGAGGCCACGATCCGAAAGCCTATCGATGCCCGACAACCAAAATGATGCAGAGCCTTGGCAGAAACCGTGCGCTTCAGATGCGTGATGAACTTCATAAGGTCAGCTCTGACATCATCAGGCACTGCAGGATTCGGCATATCCGGTATCTGGTGATCGGGAGAAACAAACTCTGGAAGCAGAAAACCGACATGTCAAAGCAGTCCAACCAGAACTTTGTACAGATTCCGCTGTACAGTCTGATCCGCATGATTCGGTATAAAGCGGAACGGGCGGGCATTGTCGTCATTGAACAGGAGGAATCCTATACTTCCAAAGCGAGCTTTCTGGATAAGGACGATATTCCTGTATATGGGAAGAATGATGCCAATGTGTCCTTCAGCGGAGAACGTATCAAGCGAGGACTGTATCGTTCAAAAAACGGCACTGTCATCAATGCCGATCTGAACGGCGCAGCCAATATTCTAAGAAAGGCAATGCCCTTTGCCTTTGCAGGAATTACCGATTTCAGCTTCCTGCAGAATATCAGGGTCATGAATTTCAAGGATTTTCATGACTGCATGGCATAACAGCCAGCAGACAAGTAGTCCCGTCAAAGGGATGGCGGGTTCGTGACGACCCCTGATAGGAGGCATTCCCTGCATTGGTATTTTGTAGAAATACAAAACTTCCAGTTCAGAGAGGGCAGCACCGTCTTAAGAAGCTCCATCCATATTGTTTCTCAAATATGGGTGGAGTGAGTCACCTCAGAAGATCACCTAATTGCTGAACTTGCTGAAGAAAGGGAGGAGGAAGATGATGAATGCTGCTTTCTCCAGAAGCGTTCAAATCGGCTAATGAGAACAAGACGCTGGAAGAATGCTACTAGATCCGTAGGGGAATAATGGAAGAGCTTCTCAGATATGAGTACAACGAAGTCTTAGGCACTGAGTATCTCATTATGCCTTCTCCGGAGACGATTTATAACATGAACAACACATATCTCATGAAGATCTGTGCAATAATTGAGGGGAAGTTGGATGAAATCAATGCTGATTAAGAGCAAGAATTCTCGTTTATAAAGATTTATAATATTCATAGCAATAACTTTTGTGGAAAAAGCAAACAATCAATCGATTTGTGAATATATGTAGCTAGGGGGGAACGA
This sequence comes from Anaerolactibacter massiliensis, assembly GCF_900290205.1. NCBI lineage: Bacteria > Bacillati > Bacillota > Erysipelotrichia > Erysipelotrichales > Erysipelotrichaceae > Anaerolactibacter > Anaerolactibacter massiliensis. The sequence continues at coordinate 231,126 of NZ_OLMH01000003.1, forward strand.
CAATGATATATGACTTATTTAGTGGCTTGGAATTAACTGATAAACTGCAAAAATTACCTTTTGGTAAATCAAATTGGAGTAGAATCGCTAGCATATCAACGAACTATAAAATCCCTAGAGATATCTGAGGGGGTAGAAAAAGAATTAATACGCGTGCCTTTTTCTACAGTTCTTCATTTGAAACAATTCATATTCCTAAAAGCATTTCCTTTATTGCGAAAGATGCTTTCATCGGATGCAAAGCAACGATTATTGCTCCAATTAACTCATATGCAATTGAGTTCGCAATAGGAAACAACATCCCTTATATAGTGCAGACCTAATAAATGTGAGGCGAAATTAATGAATGATTTGGAACTAATTACGGTAGAGAAGCCAGGTGTTTCATCAGTAGAAAACTTTGATGAATTGAAAAGTCAGTTGAAGCAGAATCTTACAAAGTATAAAACAATCGTATATACACCTGATAATTACAAGGAAGCAAAGAAAGATAAGACTGAGTTGACAAAGCTTAAGAGGGCAATAGATACAAAGCGTAAAGAAATCAAATCAGTCTATATGGCACCTTATCTGGAAACTGAAGCCAAGATTAAAGAATTGGTCAGTTTAATTGATGAACCGATCAGATTGATCAACGAATTTCTGATGACAGTTGATAATGCCGAAAAAGCAGAAAGACATGATCAGGTAGTTGCATATTACAGACAGCATTCAGTGAATCTGAATGAAATGGCAGATAGATTGCTGGAATCACCATGTTTCTATGAATCAAAATGGGACAATAAATCCACAGAGGTTAAAACATGGCAGGATGAAGTAAAAGCAAAAGTCATTCAATCAGAAAAAGACATTTCTTCCATTCAGGCCACCGGCGGGATGAATACTGCAGCTCTGCTTACAAGGTACTTTGAGACATTGGATATCAAAGAAGTTAAAAAGTATCAGAAGGAACTGGAAGATGCTGCTTCTATTGCTGGAAATACTGTTTTCAGGAGCGAAGAAGACGACAAGGTCGTTGGCTATAAAGTATTAAAGATTTCGGGAACAAGGAGTCAGATTACACAGATCATGGATCAGATGGAACTCCTGGGTATTGATGTGGAAGAAATCGAAGACGGAATGCCGCAGGATTTCACGGAATTGCATACTCCTGATTTTGATTCTTTTGTGGCATTTGATATTGAGCATTCCGGAACATTCGGAGCTGCTAATGGAGATGTTCCACCGGAAATTACGGAAATCGGTGCGGTCAAAGTTGTAAATGGGAAGGTTGTGGATCATTTTGATATGTTGGCAAACCCTGGTAGGAAGATCACACCACAGAATGAAAGACTGACCCATATCACAAATGAAATGGTCAAGGATAAACCTCCGGTTTCAGAAGTGATCAAGGCATTTAAAGAATACTGCGGAGATTTTGTCCTGGTAGGACATAACATCAAATCAGTTGATCTGCCGTATATCTCTGCTGCCGGCAGAAAGAATGGCATTGCATTCGAAAACGAATTCTTTGATACATATGTATATGCCAAGAAATTCAAAGAACAGGAGAGCTGGGATAATGTAAAACTTGAATATCTTGCCGGTCAGTTTGGTGTCGAAGACAATGCACATCACAGAGCCTACAATGATGCACAGGTGAATGTGGATGTATTCTTTAAACTCAAAGAGTTGGGAGAACAATCATGACAGAAGCAATGCCAGATAACATGCTCAAATATGAAAACTATAAAGAGCAGAATAAAAGACTGACCAAAGCACTACAAAATGAATTTTATCTGGAAGCCGTATTCATTGAATATGCAATCATGGAAGACAGGACGGAATCCATTCTTCGTTATGAAGGCAATACAATTAACAGCAATGGTTTTGTGTCAATTGATAGAAAGATTACCAAGATAGAGAAGATTGCTGAAAACAAGAAAGGCCTGGCAAGAAAGAATTTCACTATTGAATTTATGGAGCAGATCCGTACATGGAAGAATAAGAGAAACGGGTTGATCCATGCATTGATCAAGAAGAATACAACAACACAGGAACTGATCGATCTTGCTGAAGAGGGTAGACAGATAACGAAAGAACTCTGCCGGTTATCTACCAACTATAAACGGGCAGTCATCCGACAGGCAAAATAGTATGATGTTCTGTAATCATTTAGATATACGAGGAGGATATAACCATATGTCAAAGACAGAATATACATCATGTGAAGGATTGAAATTTGTAGTAACAGGAAAGCTGAAAGTATTTGCTAATCGTGAAGAATTGATTGACTATATTGAATCAGAGGGAGGAGTTGTCGGATCCAGCGTGACCTCCAAAACAAATTATCTGATCAATAATGATTTTGAATCTCAATCTGGAAAAAACAAGAAGGCTAAAGAACTCAATATTCAGATTATTACAGAGAAACAGTTTCTTGATATGTTTGGAGAAAACTACATTGAGAAAGATGAAGATGAACCAAGCAACATGATCTCAGTCAAGTGTCCGGATGCAGATAAAAAGGATCTGGCAGATCTCCTGATGTGCGCGTATACGGAAATGATATTAAACGGTATGGGTATCGGTAACGAAGAAATAGAAACCGGACCAAATCCGTGGAATGTGGAATACGTACCGTTATCCCATGAAAGCAAAAGATTTACTGAAGCACGGCATGCAATTGTCGAAAAAGACTTGTGTAAGACGGAAAAACAAAAGGATAAGGTCATACTGCAGACATTAAGTGCAGATGATACGGCTTTTGTATTGGCTGATGTGCTGATGGGAGAGAATTCGTACAGTGATAATTTCGGACAAGACGATTCATCGCTGCTGCATATTGCCGAGATGATTAGGAAAACATATCCTGAAGCAATAATTGAAGGAGACATGGAATTCCAAGGGCCTGGGTATTATTACATAGAATATATAAGAACTAAAAACGGCAAGATTCAGGTCTGGAATTCGGAGGATCCAGAGGTCCGAACGGTTGATGATTGCAAGAGGGATATGCCGCCAATTCTGAAGAAAATCTCAGAAATGGGAAAAGCACAGTTATATTCTGTAATACGATTGTATGGAGTTGATCCCGAAACAGAGAATATCAAAGATAATCCTGTAGCTAATACTTGGGAGGAACTTCTGGACTTTTTTGTCAAACAGGACATTGATGAGATGTATGCTTCTTTGTGCAACTCCAATAGTACAGAATGGAAATCTGGAGCAAGGACTATGACGCGGGAAGAACTGTTAAAGTTCTTTGACAGTTCGGAAGAATCAATACTGGATTTTAGTGAGTTCTTTGACCGGTCAATAGAGTATGGGCTGAAATATCTTGAAAGATTGAAGGGGTTATCCGTCAGGAAGAGCAGCTATGTATACTCAGGAAGTGGAAAAAGCTTATAAACTGTCAATCGAAACAGTCAGTGACTCAGAGGATCTCGGAGATCTGTTAGGAGAACTGTAAACATTTATTTTCGCCATTTTCAAACTAAGTATTGTTATTTAGTTCAAACATAAAAATTTGCATAGAGTTATCGGGGTACAGATGGACCCGCTGGCGTGAAAAACGTCATCCCCGGCAATGATAATAAAACTGGAGGATGAGATCATGTATGAAAAACTGATTTCTTTTCTGCCCGAACTGGAAAGCGGTAAGGTTCAGTCAGGTCTTTGGCATTCGGATCCGGAGTGGGACGAAGACTAAGGCAGGGCGGATGACCATGACGGAAGCGGAGGACCCGTTGAGGTAACCGAATTCTTGCGCGAAGCACTTAAGGAACGAGGCTTGCCTGAAGATGATGAATCGCTCCGAAAATTATCAGTTGAAGAAGCCTATGGTCTTTTGGATAATGATGTGATCGATGAGCTGGCGGAGCAGAGGAAAGAGGAGAAAAGCATAGAACGGCAGAAAAGGCAGAGATATGAAGAAGCAATGAACGATCTCAGCAAAGGAATGTTTGCAGGCGTTGAAAAAGCGCTGAAGGCATTCAAGGAGCTGGGAGATTATGAGAACTCCGTGACACTTGCAGAGACTGCTGAAGCAAACCTTGCCGAACTGAAAGAAAAAGAAAAAATCCCTTTTTGCACAGTGTTGGTGAAAAACCTATAATTCAGATAGCCCGACGGGGCTAGAAAGCTAAAACGCTTTGGTAAGTGGTTCTGAGTTAGCTGTGGTAGGCCTCCTCATGACTGCTTACTTAAGCATTGAGGTCTACCACCGATGTATAATCAATCGCTTACCTCCTCCAGGCGACGTACGCCCTGGGATTATAAGGAGAGTCTTTCGCCGTACGAGCAGTTCATTAAGGATCAGTATGTGGAAGTCTTTGATCGCAGGCATCAGAGCCTGATAGAATCCGGAGAAGCAGAGTTTCTGAATGCATTTCAGGTCTTTCAATGCAGGCATTGCGGATCAGAAAACTTCATCAAGTACGGTCATACTTCAAATGGCGTAAACAGGTATCTTTGCAAAGATTGTGGAAGGACATTCACCATCACAACCGGGACCATTTTTGAAGATCATAAAATACCGTACACAGAATGGGTTGAGCAGCTTCTGAGAATTATCGGTTATGAAAGTATGAGTCTTGCCTCAAAGAATGGCCGTAATTCCTTCACAACAACGAAGTACTGGGACGCAAAGCTATTCAGAATCCTGGATAACTGCCAGGAAAACATTGTGCTGTTCAGAAATGTTCAGATCGATGAAACATACTGGGATCTGGGCAAAAAGGACAGGCAGCTGATTGACGGCAAACAATACAGAGGCATATCCAGAAACAAGATGTGTATCGCAATTGGAACTGATGGCACGCAGACAATTGCAATCTACGAAAATCATCGAGGAAAGCCTACAAAAGAGAGTACCTGGAACGCCTTCAGCCAGCATATTCAGGAAGGTTCCGTACTGATCCATGACAGTGAGCGTTCACATTCAATTCTGGTATCGGATCTGAACCTTAAAGAACAGAAATATAATTCACGAGATCTGATCAGACTGGACGATAAGGACAATCCTCTCAGAGAAGTGAACCATGCATGTGCTCTGCTGAAAGCTTTCCTGAGATCACATTCCGGATTTGATCGTGATGAACTGCAGGGGTATCTGGACCTGTTTACATTCCTGATGAATCCGCCTGCAGAACCGCTGGAAAAGGTCAAAGTCCTGCTGGTGAGTTCACTATATATCCCAGAAACACTCAGATATCGGGATTACTACTCCACAAAACCGCATGATTAAGCGGTTGTGATCTCAGATTTACCAACACTGTGCAAAAAGGGATTTTTTCTAATAAATATATATGGGTTAACTCAGCAAACCGAGTGATATTATTAGGAAGATAAAGACACACTTTCGCAGTCCTGCAGAGCAGGGCATCCAATTGAAGTTCCGCATCACAGAAAACCGTGATCGCGTGATCTGATCGCTCCATCCGGAGCTGAACTTCAGGATGTTCCGTTCATGCAGCAGGGACTCGCAGAAAGCGTGTCTTTTTTATGCCTTGATGGCAGAGAGGAGACAGCATTATGACTAGAGCAATGGGAATCATGAGTTTCGCGGCAGATCTGAGGGGGATCGGTGCATTTCTGAAGGATGAGTACGGCCGTTTTCTAGGCCGGATGACGCCTCCAGACACGTCAAGCTGGACGTTCATGCAGGCAGATGCACCTTTAAGCCGTGATGAGGAAGCAGCTATGAAGATGGCAGAAGCCTGGGGGAGCGTGCATGATCCGGATGCCGTGGCCGTGGATGGGAAGCTCACTTCTGAAACCGCGGAGGATGGCGAAGGCTACACGAAGTATTCTTTCACTTATGCAATCTCGGACGATTTCGGAACCGTCACGATCTTCACACGGCATCTTGTGGAGTGTGTGTCCGTCAACAGTGAAAGAGAGGGGCTCTGATCATGGCAGAAAACACTGTTCAAGCATCTGACCGTTCGGTTTCAGAGGTGATCGAGGAATGCATGCAGACCGCAGGAAGCTTCGGCATGGATCTGTCTTACAGTCCTTCCGTTCTTCTGGAGGACATCAGCACACTGTCCATTGATGAATGGCGTGAGAAGCGCAGAGAGATGATCGGCGGTTCCGATGCAGGAACCGTGATGGGAGTCAGCTCGCGTTCTCTCACCCGTCTGGTTCTTGAAAAGCAAGGAAAGTGGAACGCACCGCCGGCAGATCGGAAGCTCCAGTTCATCTTTGACTGGGGGCATGCGGCAGAAACCGTATCCGCACGCCACTTCGGCAGGGTGACCGGGTTTGAGGTCTTCCGGGATAACCGGATGTTTGCTCACCCGCAGCATCCCTGGATGGGCGGGGACGTGGATGCGTTCTGCATCGATGCGGAAGGCTACCAGTGCGGCATCGAGCTGAAGACGGCAAATCCCATGTTTCTGAGCCGCTGGCATTCCGGCGTTTACGGCGAAGATGCGACGGTCTACCGGCAGGAATACATCTGGCAGATCCGGCATTACATGGCGGTCACGAACCTCTTCCGGTGGTATCTCGTCATCATGTTCGACAACAATGCCGACAATGTGGTGATGATCCGGGTCGACCGGGACATGCATGCAGAGCAGGAGCTGATCAGCGCCGAGGAGAACGTCTGGAAGAACTATGTCCTGACGGGGATGGTTCCGGAAGATCCGACGTTTGAGAAGAATGAGTATCAGGAACTGCGGGAAGGACTTGCTCTTCCTAAGCCTGATAAAAGTGCAGAGCGGAAGCTGCTTGCGGAAAGCGACCTGAACATGCTTGAGGAGTTCATCCGCCTTTCTGATCAGAAGTCGGATCTTGACAGGCAGAAGAAGGAGATCGAAGAGCGGCAGAATGCGCTGCGGCTGCACCTGGAGGAAGAGCTCGGGGGAGCGGCAGAAGGCTATCTTCCTTCCAGAAGCGAGCCAGGGAAGGAATATGTCGTAAGCAATCCGCTCGTCACAAGAGAAGGAGCGGATCTCTCAAAGCTGAAGACGCTGCATCCGGAAATCTTCCAGGAAGTCCGGACGGTTTCGGATTCCCGGCGCTTTTCCGTGAAGCTCAAGGCCGCAAAGAGGAAGAAAGCATGACGGAGAGAGAATCTGCATCAGTGGAAGGACGCTTCTTCCGCCGCAGGAATCAGGAAGGCAGTGACTTCTTCGTGAATCTTGTGACCTGTCAGAACGGGAAAGAGCTTCCTCCGGCAGTTCAGAACCAGGGGAAGTTTGCACACGGGTTCATCTTCACCGTGACCGGATACAACCTTCCGACCGTAAAGGAGCTGAAATACCGCTATTACGGCTCCTGGGTGATGAGCCCGAAATACGGCCTGCAGTTTGAGGCAAAGTCCTGCCGTGAGATCCCTCCGGATACCCGGTCGGGAATTGCTGCATATCTTGCTTCCTCACGGTTTCATGGAATCGGGAAGGCGTCGGCACGTGCAATCGTGGACCGCTTCGGGCTTGAAACGCTGGAGGTGATCCGCAATACACCGGAGCAGCTGCTGGAAGTAAGAGGTGTGACACGCTCCAGGCTTGCATCGCTTCTGAAGAGCTTTCATGAAACGGAAGCCTATGGAGAGCTTGCTGCATTTCTCGGAGCATTCCGCATCCGCAGCGACCGCATCGCAAAGATCTACGAATGCTGGGGACAGTCTGCGGAAGCAAGGATCCGGAAGAACCCTTATGCGCTGACGGAGATCAGCGGGATCAGCTTTTCCGACGCTGATCTCATCGCGCATGAGCTGCAGTTTCCCGAAGATTCCAGGGAGCGCATCCGGGCGGGGATCCTTGCGGTGCTTGCACAGGATACGGCCGAAGGCAATCTCTGGATGGATCTTCGCGAACTGAAGAAGCGCACGGAGGAGATGCTGAATGAAAGCTTCGGAAATCACGCCGTGAATGAAGCAATGGTGGAAGACGAGCTGATTCATGCAGAGGATGCAGGGGAGCTCGTCCGTCATGGCGGATGTGCGGTGTTCCTGAAGGAGAATGATGGGGCGGAGCATGTCACTGCTGAAAAGCTGCTGAAGCTGCTTGCGGTATCTCCTGAAGCATCAGAAGAAACCTATGCAGAAGCGCTGGAGCACGTTCTTCTGAAGCAGGAGAGCTTTCACCTTGCCGAAGGACAGAAGAAAGGAGTGATGAACAGTCTCACGCACCGCGTGTCGATCCTGACCGGCGGACCGGGGACCGGAAAGACCACCGTGCTTTCGGCGATCATTCAGGTCTATCAGAAGGTTACGCATGGCCAGGTAACGCTGCTTGCCCCGACCGGCAAAGCTGCACGGCGCATGAGCGAGCAGACCGGAATTCCGGCAAGCACGATTCATTCCGCGATTCATCTGTATCAGAGCGATCTGAAGGCCGGAGAGTGCGTCACGCTACCGGAAGGGCTGATCATCGTGGATGAGATGTCCATGGTCGATCAGTTCGTGATGGCAAAGATGATGGCATGCATCCGGAACGTCCGCGAAAGCCACCTCGTGTTAGTCGGCGATGCGGATCAGCTGCCTTCGGTGGCCGCAGGGGATGTTCTGTCTGAGTGCATTGCCTCAGGCGTGATTCCCACCGTGAAGCTCACGGAAGTATTCCGCCAGGGCAGAGATGCGGAGATCATCCGCGACAATGCCGCGCGGATCAATAAAGGGAACACGGAGCTCTATGTGAATGACCGGTTCGAGTTCATTCCGGCCTCTGATGAGGAAGCAGCGATGCATGCGATCCAGGAAGTCTACCAGAAGGAGCTTGAGCGCTGGGGACCTGGAAATGCGGTCGTGCTCTGTCCGAGGAGGTCGAAGTGCACCGTGTCCGTGGACTCGCTGAACCCGCGGCTGCAGGACATTGTGAACCCCAGGGTGAGCGGTGAACCGGTCGTAACAGTGAATGGAACGGAATTCCGGATCCGCGACCGCGTGGTGCAGATGAAGAACACCGCTCAGGCGAGCAACGGCGACATCGGCGTGCTGACAGACATCCGCTTTGAGAAGAATGCGGACGGAGAAAACGAAACGGTGTTCACGATCCGCTGGGAGAATGGCGCTGAGACGGAATACATGCGTGAAGACATGGTAAGCGTGGAGCTTGCATATGCGCTGACGATCCACAAGTCGCAGGGTGCAGAAGTGCCGAGCGTGATCATTCCGGTGCTGAACAGCCAGCGTTACATGCTACATCGGAACCTGCTGTACACCGGTGTGACGCGAGCATCGCAGAAAGTGACGCTGATCGGAGAAAGAGATGCGATTGATGTATGCATACAGAATTCTGAAAAGGGCAGAAGAACCACTCTGCTCAGTGAGCGGCTAAGATTCCAGTATCAGAAGATTACCTGCAGGTCATAGAACGCTGGCATGACTTACAGCAATCTTCAGAATCATGAAAGGCGGAAATGGGACGTTGGATATCCTGTTTCCGCCTTTTCCCGTATTGATAGATTATTCAGCTATTGCACAGCTTCCTTTTTACTCGGAAAGCACGCTTTTGTATCGCTTAACGGCATATAATACGATACTTTTTTGGTAGAAAGGTGGTAATACTATGGCTATTACGAGTGCGAATGTTACAGCGAGAATAGAGCCTGAAATTAAAGATAAGGTAGCGATCCGGCTTCTCAGAGCGTCAGAAATGGCACAAGAAAAAACGGTCTCAGTTTCGGCATTTCCGCATTGCCGATATCTTTCTGTGATATCAGATATCGATCTGCAATAAAATGTGAATATTTCTTACAAAAAGCATCAGTTGAAGAATGATTTTTTATACTGGCAGATTTTACTTCAAACGGGATTATTTTAATCCCCGCGGAAAGAAGAAAATCGATTTCGTAATACCCACGTCCTTTCTCTTTTTTCCATGTATGGTAATAAAGATCGTAGCCGCGTGCCGTAAGCATCTGAGCCATAACATTTTCATACAGATAGCCTAGATCAGTATCTATTTTGTCACTCAGCAATTTAATATAAATATCACTGCTTACGCCATGGCCTCCATCAAAAAGAAGCGTTGTAAACAAACCAGTGTCTGAAAGATAAAGTTTAAAACAATCCTGATCCTTTGATAAAGTGAGAGATTCACCAGGGTTATCCGCATGCCAGCACGGAAGAACTGTTTTAGAATCAATCAGGTCAAATATTCTTTCCGAATCTCTATTTGTCTTCTGTTTTCCTGTAGCAGATGTAATTACAAAACGCTTTTTCTTTAAAGCCAGCTGAGAAGGAATACTTCTATACATCGCAGACATCCTGCCTGACGGGTCAATTTTCTTGATGTCATCTTCGTACAGACGAATAATTTCTCTCTTTACCCTGTCAACAACTTCCATATTTTTGGCATTTAAATATGCTTCGACAGCCTGCGGCATTCCGCCTACAGCCATATATACATGGAAATCCCGCATCAGTTTTCGATTGGTACTATCACCAATTGGCTTTTTCATTCCTGCCATTTGTCTCAGAACATCTGCAGTTCTTCCTTCGGCCCACATAAATTCTTCATAGTCCATCGGATAAACATTGATCTTCATCTCTTCTGAAGGAAGAAGGATATCTTTCACATTTTTTCGGATTGAAATCAAAGAGCCAGTTTCGATGTAATCATATCTTCCATCTTTAACAAGATGCTTGATCGCCTGACGCGCTTTGGGATAGAGCTGCACTTCGTCAAAGATAATAACAGAGTTTCTTTCGATAAGAGTGACATGTGTAACGGCCTGAAGACGTATAAAAAACATATCCAGGTCATTCAGATCAGAAAAAACATCCATTAATTCGCTGCTGGCAGTTGAAAAATCCACAAGAATATACGACTGATACTCCTTCTTCGCAAACTCTTCTGCAATCGTAGTTTTGCCCACACGACGCGCACCTTCCAGAAGCACAGCATATTGTCCATGCCATGTATTTTTCCATTCCAGCAGCTGATCATATACTTTCCTTTTAAACTTCATCTGCCCACTCCTTCAGAAATCTTTTCATCTACCTACAGAATAATATAAAAGTATAGCTTTCCCAATATAAAAAAGGATAAAATTACCGTTTTTACAACTTAAAAAATTATAAAAAATACAGTTATTACAGCCTCATAAATTATGAAAAATATATATTTTGCATAGTTAAATTCAGCCAAAAGTAATGATTTTACACATTTCAGAACTACAGAAAGTATAGTTTTTGCACGGTAAGTGCCCTTTTCATTGTCATGATACGACAATACTGACCGCACATACCGCCAGCATCAGTGCCATTACCGTATTCACAGCCTTCTGATTTTTAGAGATATTGTGATGACAATATTGGTGCCTTTTGGATATGTCAGCTCAAAACATTTTCATCCAGCAGGAATTGCTCTATTCCGATATACAGGATTCCATTCTCATCACGCCACGGTTTCAAATAATCTTTTACAACCACTATTTTTTCAAACGAATCCGGTACCCTTATGAGTGATGCAATTTCCTGAGCTCTTTTTTCAGGATCTGCTATGGATAATGCTGATTGAATATAATACCGTTTATCTCCTTTGTTCACTACAAAATCGATTTCCAGTTGCTTTCGAATGTTCCTGCCTTGCTGATTCTTGGTATTATATTCAACCACACCAACATCGGTATCCAATCCTCGCCGGATAAGATCATTATAGAGAACATTCTCCATAATATGCGGTTCTTCCAGCTGTCTGAATCCGAGCCTGGCGTTTCTTAAGCCAAGGTCGGTATAGTAATACTTTAAAGGGGTGCTAATGTATTTTCTTCCTTTCACATCATACCGTGCTGCTTCTTCTATCAGAAATGAATCTTCAAAATACTGTATATATTTTGCTATAGTTGCAGATCCAATAGAAATTCCACGTGTACTTTTGAAAGTATCTGCAAGCTTGCTCGGGTTTGTTAGCGATCCTATATCAGAGGCTAGAACATCAAGTAGTATGTCCAGCACCTCTCGATCGTTGGTGATTTTGTGACGTTCAAGAATGTCTTTGATATATGTTCTCTCAAAAAGGTCTTTCAGATAGCTGCTTTTTTCTTCATGCGTTTTCAGTGTTGTTACAAAGGGCATGCCGCCATAAGTGTAATAATCCTGCAATGCGCCTCGTTTGTCCTCTTCATATGAAGCATAGAACTCGGAAAACGAAAGCGGAAATACATGGATTTCATCTCCTCTGTCTCTGAATTGAGTCAGAATATCAGAAGAAAGCATTTTGGAATTGCTCCCAGTGATATAAACATCCGCATTCTTCATCTGCATAAAGCCAAGCACAACATCGACAAAGGTAATCTTCGAATCTGGATTATCCACATAAGGATTCTGTATCTCTGAAACGAATTGAATTTCATCAATAAAAATGTAATAGTTCGTACCCGGGTCAACCATCCGCTCTCGAATATATTTATCCAGTTCTAAAGGATTCCGGTACTTGGCATTCTGCAAAATATCAAGCGCAAGTTCTATGATTTGATCTTTTCGGACGCCTTCGCGAAGAAGCCAGTCTCGATATAATTGAAATAGGAGAACCGACTTTCCACTTCTTCTGAGTCCCATAATTATCTTGACCCGCCCGTTATCTTTTTTTGAAATCAGCTTGTTCAAATACTGTTCTCTCTGATACATCCGGATACACCTCGTTAAAATTTTGCGGATTTCCGCATTTTTTTCATCTAAATGTTACCGTCTCTTCTGCATTGCTGTCAACTATATACGTTAATTTTTTGCGGATTTCCGCATTTTTTTGTTCTATACTAAGATCTGGAGCTCAGAGACTCCGAGCGTGATCATTCCGGTGCTGGAAAGCCAGCGATACATGCTGCGAAGGAATCTGCTGTATACCGGCGTGACCAGGGCATACCAGAAAGTGACGCTGATCGGAGAACGGGAGGCGATTGATGAATGCATCCGGAACTCTGAGAAGGGAAGGAGGAACACACTGCTGAAGGAACGGCTGAGGTTTCGCTATCAAAAGAAGTTCGGCAGGAAACCATGAAAGCATGTTCTCAAATTCAGCAGACATCAAAAGTGATTCACATGCGGGAACAGGGATGATCTCTGTTCTCTTTTTTCTTTGGGCGCTTCGTATCCTATTGTTTCTGCAGAAAAGGAAACCCCTGCATCCATGAAACGGATTCAGGGGTTGAAACTCAAGATTTTAACTTTTGTGCTTAACTTGGCTGGGCTTTGTACATTTTCTGATGAAATGTGCAATCTCAATCCAAGTTTCTGAAGCTTTTTCTGCGTCAAAGGTATTAAAGGCTGAATGGGTGAAGCCGTGACCGACTCCAGGAACGATTTGATAAGTAACCTTGTTTCCTGAGGCGAGGCAGCGATCAGCATACCGTTTTTCTTCTGCACGCAAAGTATCTAACTCTGCAGAAATCATCAGCATTTCAGGAAGGCCAGTTACATCTGCATAGTCGGCGGGAGAAGCAAGCGGTTCGTTCATTTCCTCTGAGGAATTGAAATACCAGTGAATATACTGAATTGCCCGTGATTCTGAAACTCCTTTAGAAGGATCTGCAGAGGTCCTGGTAGACTGATCTTCCTGTTGACTCAGAGGTGGGTAATTCAAAACCTGTCCAACAATATTCATTTCTTTCCGATCACGGTTGAGAAGGCATATATCAGTGGCAATACAGCCACCGGAACTGTTTCCAAGAACCATAACTCGTTCAGAATCCAGATGATACTTTTCTGCATCTTTAAGAATCTGTTTCATCGCTTCATAAGAAGATATAACCGGAATAGGATATTTGTTCTCAGGAGCAAGAGCATAATCCATGTTTATCAGAACGCATTTGGTCTGATCAGCTAACTGCCTGCAGATTCTTCCCTCCTGCTCATAGTAGCCTAATACGAATCCGCCTCCATGAAATACGAATACTGCAGGAAGGTCTTTATCTGCATCTTCATTCTCCGGACGATAAACTGCAAAGTCCACCCATCCGGCACTTTTCGTATACACACTGGAGCGAATATAATCGTTCTGCATTCTCTCTGCTTTACAGAGATCCGAGAACAGGATTTCCTTTTCCTTTCGATAATCAAATATCGATAGATCTTCTTTTTTCATTTTTCCTTCCTGCGCATGATTTCCTGCATCCAATTTTGTGCAAGAGTTCTCCAGATCGTCACTGTTTTATCTGTTTCAGTCTGATCATCTGCACATAAACTGCATGCAAGCCCCATACCATGGCCTCCGCTGGAGAACATATGATATTCACAATTAATGCCTTCGGAAGCGAGCATCTGCGCAAATGATGCACCGACACCTGGATCTACAACCGGATCATCAGCAGTATTCCATATCAGCGCTGGGATCGTTTTCTTACTGATATAAGACCGCAGATCAAATTTACTGATATCTGCTTCCGAGGGAGTGTCTTTTCCATAGAAAACATGATTCATTATTCTGATTCGCTCGGGATCGAGATTCCTGAATTCTGACCCTTTGAAGCTTTCCGGATTATCAGCTAACATCGGGTAGCCTAGAACCATACCTCTGCATCTGAGTTCATCCTGTTTAGGAACAAAGGATAGTTTTTCTGTAAGTGCAGGGTCATTCCAACGGGTTCCGACCGTAGCGCATACATGGCCGCCGGCACTGAAACCTAGTAGGAAGAGACATTCATCATTCACATACCATCTTCCTGCGTTTTGATGAATGATGTGGATTGCCTCCATGAGTTCCAGAGCCTGGATCGGATAGCGAGCTGCAAGGTTTTCTCCTTTTTCGGGATGGTACCGGTCAATGCCGACTGAATACTTCAGGACAAAACAGTGATATCCCCTGGCAAGGAAATCCAGTGCCACCGGTTCACCTTCTTTTATTGCATGAATCAGATAGGCTCCACCAGGGCAGATGATGATTGCAGGGCGTTTCCTTTCATCGCGAAATGAAACGGACGGATCGCGTATATATGCCTCCAGAATGGCACCGGTATCCAGCTTGATTGATTCCGTAAGCATATAGACACCTTATTTCATTAATCCTTGCTCATCTTTGTCAAAGCCGAAGAAATAGACAAGCAGTGCCGAAGAGACAAGTGCAATCAGGCAGGAAATTGAGCCGTTTACGATATTTGCAGTGGAAGCACCGGTAAAGCAGAGAATCGAAGTGAAATTCGTGGCAGGAACAAGAGTTGCAGAAATGGCACTGGTGATTCCACAATACAGACCACCGATAAATCCTCCGCCCAGTAATCCGATAAACGGCTTTTTATATCTCATGCAGATGCCGTAAAGCGTAGGCTCCGAAGTGCCTGCAAGAATTGCAGTTATCGCAAATTCTGCTGCCTGTCCCTTTTGTTCCTGATTCTTCAGGCGAAGGGAAGCACCGATTCCGACGCCCATGATGGCAAATGCAGAAATAGTAAGTGCTGGTGCGATCGCTCCATCAGATCCAACCGTTGCGAATACCTGGAACAATGCGGTGATCAGCACCATATGCATGCCGGTCATAACCAGAAGCGGATAAAGAGCAGAGATGACAGCAAGTCCGATGAAACCTGTAGCACGTCCGAACGCCATGAGACCGGTTGTGATGTAATTTCCAAGATATGCTCCTGCCGGGCCAAGTACACAAAGGGTGATCGGGAGCATGACACAGATCGTGAATGCTGGCGCAAATACTCCTCGCAGAGAAGAAGGAAGCTTACTATTGAAGAACTTCTCCACGTAGCTCATTACCCAGATTGAAAGAATGATTGGAAGCACTGTAGAACCGTAGTTCTGCACATTGCATGGAATTCCGAATACAGTAAAGTCTGTAACTGAGTCAGCAGCCATCTGCGTGAAAGTCGGGTGAAGCATGATGCCACCCAGGAGGATCCCAAGCACTGGTGTTACATTGAATTTTTTAGCTGCGGTGTATCCAATGATAACCGGAAAGAAATAGAAGCCTGCATCCCCGACAAATGTCAGGAGTGTATAAAGATTACTATCTGCGGAGATTACCCCAAGGATATCAGGTCCAAGCAGAGCAAGAAATCCTTTGAAGAATGCACTTGCGACAATTGCTGGAATTGCCGGCCCGAGACATCCTGACAGTGCGTCAAGAATTGCTCCTCCGATGCTCTTCCAGTCCTTCTTTTGTTTCGGCGCATCGAGATTCTCGTTAACTACTTCAGCGCTTCCACCTGTGATCTTCAGCACTTCGTCAAAAACTTTGTCTACATCCGGCCCAATGATTACCTGAAGCTGTTCACCGACTTTCTGAGCACCAAGAACTCCATTGATTTTCTTTACTGCATCAATATCAGCTGCTGAATAATCAATCAGATTAAATCTCAGTCGGGTTGCGCAATGCAGCGAATGAGAAATGTTCTCTTTTCCGCCGACTTTTTCAACAACCTGTTCTGCAATCAACGAATAATTTTTACCTGGCATATTTTCCTCCACGATCATACTGATCTGAAATTTACGTTGATATAGTAAACAGTTTACTAAAATAAGTCAACAGTTTAATTATTACTGACGAGAAGAATTAAAAAAAGGTCACCTTCAGTGACCACTAGAAACACATTGTGCAGGAGCTGAAATTCCTGCACGTTTTATAATGTAGTTATGCTGGACGAAAAGCTTTATTCAGATTATCCCTTCTACGGTGCCTTTGATTCTGACCATCTGAATTACGATCCGAATAAGCCAAGAATCAAGCTTCCTTTCTTGGATGAGGCAACTTCCCCCATCTCTTTATTGATCCAATAACAAGTATGCGGGATGATCCTCGAACACACAAGTTAATGGAGGGCTTTTACATATTGTCTATAACAAAGAAACCGATGAAGTGGTATGGTTCTATGATGACCACAAGACCGGCAAGAGAATCACCGTTCACGAAACCGGTCTCGATCTTCTCAAGAAGATGATCATCCATATCCAGGATGAAAACTTCAGGACCGTACGCTACTATGGCTTTTACAGTTCCAGATCAAAGGACCATCTGGAAATAATCTATACATTGATCAATCAGAAACGAAATGATGCCAGGACTAAGGAACAGCGGAAAAAGCAGCTGACCTCCCGTCTTCATAAGCTTCGTTTCCGTACGATGTGCCTTGATTCTTATAATCGCGATGTTCTCCGCTGCAGATGCGGCGAGATCATGTTATATGCGGAAACTTATAATCCGCTGGAAGGAATATCCAATGACAGACAATACCGAGAAAACTGTATTGATGAAATGCGAGAGATGCGGTTACGAAGAAGAAGTACCGCAGAAAGATCTCGATCTCCTGCGTTCAGTTGATAAAGACCCTGAGCATTGTGAAGACCATCTTC
The DNA here is from genome assembly GCF_900290205.1 of Anaerolactibacter massiliensis. Lineage (NCBI taxonomy): Bacteria > Bacillati > Bacillota > Erysipelotrichia > Erysipelotrichales > Erysipelotrichaceae > Anaerolactibacter > Anaerolactibacter massiliensis. The sequence goes on from NZ_OLMH01000003.1 coordinate 248,353, forward strand.
TATGCCCGTTCTGCTTAAGCGACATGTACCGCAAAGATTCTTATCATTTCAGAAATCACAATCACCGCTGACAAAGACAGATCAATCCTGAAGATGTTTTTGTCGTGCCATCTCATTTTAGATGACCTTACGGTCACCTTATTCGTTTTTTCAAACCGAATTGAAATTCTTATAAGACTAAAAATGCCCTTTCGGGCATCAGGTAGTCTGATTCTGTTCAATTGAGACAGGAATAATGATTTCCATATCCCTGGTTTTTCCTTTCTCGATCAAGTCTGCTAAGGCTGAAACCGCCGCATTTGCAATCTGCTTCATGTTTTCCTGAATGAGTGTCAGCTTAGGCATCGTATATGTATTCTGATATGCATTTCCATAACCGATGATTCGTACCTGAGAAGGGATGGAATACCCCAGGCTGCGATAAACCTGAACGCTTTCCATTGCCAGGGTATGAGATTCCGCAAACAATCCATCAGCTTCTGGGTGTTCAAGAATCATTCCGGTGATTACTTCCGATGGATTGCTGTCATCTACCGCATTGTTGTTTGCAAGAATATATGGCCATGGAATCTTCCCAGATTTTTCCAGCTCTTCGCAGAAGCCGAGATATCTGTCATCACTCTGCAATCCATCTGGAAAGTTGGAGATATACAGGAACTCAGATGAGCCTCTGGCGAGAAGATGTTTTGCGGCAATTATTCCTGCAGCCCTGTTGTCGGCATGAATATATGGAATGCTGCTGTTCATGCGATGGCCGATTGAGACAATCGGGATTCCGATATCAGACAGCTGCTGAGGATCATTGCTGATACTTCCGAACAGAATTCCGGCAATATGCTTTTTTCTAAGCAATTCTGCAAACTCAGAAACGCTCAAATCATTGTAAACGCTAGAGCAGAGCATCAGATTATAGCCGTAGTTATAGCAGGCTTCTTCCAGCAAGGTGGTCATAATCGAAAAATATATTCCTCTTTTCGGAAATACCACTGCAAGAACTTTTCCTGTTTCTTCGTCTTCAATGCTGCTTCGGCTGACATAGTTCAGCCGTTTTGCTGCGCGCTCTACCTTCAGAATCGTTTCCTGAGAGAAGTTCCCTTTATGATTCAGAATGCGGGATACTGCCGCCTTGGAGATTCCGACTTCATCCGCGATGTCTTTTACTGTCGCCATATCTCCTCCTGTATACTGAGATCTTAGCTTAAACATTTACTTTTTCAAGTAAACTTTGCCTTTCCGCGCAGAAATACGATAGGTGCAATATCACCAAATAAAACAAATGCCACTGAAAACGTCACTCCAAATAATTAGATGAACAGGAGAGCAGAGAATACTAGGCAAAACGCAAGCTGCAATATTCAGATATAGAGGCCTTAAACCGGAAGGAGAATCACCAAAACAGATTCCTCGCCTGAGTGATTTTCCCATCATCTGTTGAACCATGCTATCATTAACTCGATAAAGACATACTTTGAAGCCCTGCATTGCAGGTCATTCCATTGAAGTTCCGCACGCAACCATTTCTCTGCGTGTGTGATCAGAACGCCGTGAATCGGCTGAACTTCTGCGGAATGCTTACGCAAAAGCAGCGGGCAGATGGGTATGTCTTTTTTGATGCCTGAATGGCTGAGAGGAGGATAAATCATGACATCAATCGAACACAGACAGCATGTTTTTGAAGGTGAGGTGCGGAATGACGGCATTCGGCCGATCTGCACCGCAAAGTACCAGACGAGCCGGGCAAAAGCCGTGGAAATGATTGAATCCGGAAAGTTTGGCCTGGAAGACACCGATTTCTGGATCCTGCAGAATCGATCTAAAAGCGGAGCAGTGGTCTTCAGCGGCCTGATCATCTCGCACAGCGGATGCCTGAAGATCAATGATCACCTTCCGAAGGAGAGCCGCGTCAGATGCTCCTGCTTCCAGCGGTCCATCGTGGAGTCGAAGACGTTCGGTGAGATGATCGTGTATGACTACATGGATGACGAGATCTGCGAAGTTGGCGAGGTTTCTGCAGCAAACTGCAGGAACGCATATCCCCTGAGCATGGCGTACAAGCGCTGCTTTGACCGGGTCGTGCTGAAGAAGTCGCGCCTTGGCTACAGCGGCGTCTATTCCGAGGCTGAAGCGGATGATTTCAGAGAGCCGATCCAGGCAGCACCCCGTCAGCCGGCAAAACAAACGCAGTCATCTTCACCGCGCGCAAAAGCTCCTGCAGCAGAGCCTCAGATGCAGGTGCCATCATCACAGCTTTGCACACCCATGAACCAGAGAAGCAGCACTCCAGCATCGCCCTTGATGTCGTCGGCTCCCATGCCTGCTGCTTCGCCAGCGCGTCCGAGAAACGGAATTCCAAACGCAGCGGATCAGGTGGAACTTCCGGTGAGAAGAAACGCTCAGCCGGCCCGGATGAATCTCAAGCAGGCCATGAGCTGGAAAATCAGCTATGGCAAGCTCGCCGGGAAGACGATGGGAGAGATCCTCGGCTTTGAGGAAAATCTGGGGACTGTCTTCCTGCAGTGCTTTGTGAACAATGCCGGCCATTCGGAGGAAGCCGAGGCGGCAAGAATCATGATGGGCGCTCTTGAGCGGAAGGAGCTGCAGTTCATCGGAACCCAGAGCTGAATCGAGAGCTCATTTCCGCACCAATGAAATTTGACAGCGCAGGGGGAGTCAGAGCATGACTCTCCTCTGCTCTTCAGGAGGAGAAGAATGGAAACACGATTCCCGTTTGGGATTGATGCGGTGATGGAGCTAGACCGGCCGGACATCCGGCGCTATCAGAAGACCGGAACTTCGGCAGACTATGACTGTCCGTTCTGCGGCGGAAAGCGGAAGCTCCATCTCGACTTCACGAAGAATGCCTTCCGCTGCAATGTCTGTCACGAAGAGAACCACGCGCAGGGCGGCCTGATTCAGCTGCACTGCATGCTGAAAGGACTGCCATACGCCACCAGGGAGGCACGCTCCGCTGCTTACCGCGATCTATTGGCGGAGTATGAAAGCTTAAGCGAAAAGCAGAAGAACGAATTTCATGCATGCAGAGAGGACGATGAGCTGGCACACGTCGAAGGGCATCCCGCTCCGGCAGATGTGCTCGACCTCGTCTATCGCGCATTTCTGGATGAGCTGAAGCTGAAGGACACTCACCACAGAGATTTACTTCGAAGAGGATTAACGGAAGCTCAGATTGCTGAAGCCGGATTCCGCAGTGTTCCGCGCGTCGGCTTCTGTACCTATGCAGAGAACGCTCTGATGAAAAGCGGAGCGCTCCAGATTGAGGATCAGGAAGAATGTCTGGAAAAGTGGGCAGAGATCTTCCGTGAGAAAGGTTCGGTCATCCCGGGATTCTATCTTTCTGACAGTGGAAGGATTGCCGCGGTGAGACCGGATCAGGGATACTTCATTCCGGTGAAGGACTGTCTTGGGAGGATCACAGGAATGCAGATCCGGTTTGATCCGCTTCCTGAAAACGCTCCAGAAGAAGAGAAGGATCGCTATCATCGGTATGCATGGTTTTCTTCCGCCAGGTGGAAGCAGGGCTGTTCCGTGAGGGGAATCTCGCAGATCCATTTTGCAGGGTTCTCATCTGAGGAGGAACAGACTCCGGAGACAGTCGGACTGACGGAAGGCGCCCTGAAGGCAGATGTAGCATCGGCAATTTCCGGAAAGCCATTCATTGCGCTTATCGGTGTCGGGAATCAGGAACAGCTTCCATCTGTGCTTGGCTACCTGAAGGATCATGGGACAAAGAGAATATCCGTGTTTGTAGATATGGATCTTTATGAAAATGCACATGTTGCCTCAGCTTTGAAAGGTATCGAGGAGAAGGTGACTCTTTCAGGTCTTGAGTTTGCTGCATGGAGTTGGGACAGGAATTATAAAGGCATTGATGACTGGCTTCTGGAATGCAGAAATAGAGGACGGATCACAGAGGCCAGCAATCTGACAGGGTTAGTCAAAAGGTTAAAGCCAGGATTGCATGAAGCTGAATAATGCATCTGAAAAATTAGAGACAGCTATTAATTCAAAGGCGGCTCATGTCTGATGTTCAGCGTCATAAAATGCTGAGATCGAGACAGCCGTCTTTTCTAATAGGAGAAGACAGCCTTCGCTACAATTTATGTAATATATTGAAATCCGCAAAGCATAAGAATGTGAACTACTCGGTTACTTGTAACCGAGTAGTTCACGTACGTCATCGCTTGTGGCGAGATATGGGTCGAAGCGCATACCGTCAGGGTACAGCCCGCTGGATGCGTTCTGATACGCCAGACTGATGGTGGCGGTATATTCCTTATGCGCACGGAGATATGCAGCGCTCCCGATAGCGCAGATGAGAATTGCGCCGATAATCAGCGCAAGAATTCGTTTTTCCCTTGATAGTGATGAAATGCGCATGCTGTCCTCCTTCCCTTATATGATGCGAACCTGTGCAAAGGGGATTTCAGCGCTGGCGCATCCGTTTGTCAGCAAGCGCAATCGAATATTGTAGTACGGCGCTTTGTATATTGTTCCCGCATGCGGGAATGCGCAAATCTTTGCGGAACATGAGCGAGCGCGCAACTAAAAGGGTTGACGGTTTGCCGAAAAATGCTATGCTGTTAGTGGGATTTCCCACACTAAAAAGAGGTGATGATCGTGGAGACAGTGAAAGATTACGATGTGCATATCGATAGCAAAAAGCGGATAACTCTCCGTGGCGCAAAATATCAGTATTATAATGTCAGAGAATATGAAAATGGCTGCATTATGCTGGAACCGCGTGAACTAATCACGCCAAAGGAAATATCAGCCAAGACACTCGCAAGCATGGATCAGGCAATCCGCAACTTCAAATTTGGACAAGTATCAGATCCGATTGATCTTTCTGATTTCTGAGGCGTTCGAATGAGGTTCATTATTCGAATGGGCGTGCCGGAAATGGAAGCCTTATGGTCAAGGCTGCAAGGCGAATATCGTGCCGGAACAATCAGCAAGGCGGACGCCGTGCTTTATAAAAAATGGGGAAAGGCGTTGAAACTTTTATCTGAGAACCCAAGACATCCTGGATTACAGACGCACGAAATTAGAGAATTGACAGATCGTTACGGAGAGCGCATTTGGCAGTCTTACCTTGAAAACAAGACAAGCCGTGCCATGCGGATGTACTGGGTGTATGGGCCAGATCAGCAGTCCATCACTATTGTCGGGCTGGAACCTCATCCGGAAGATAAAAAGAACGGAGCTTACGCGAAAATAGTTCTATCCGATATGCCGCCGCTCATCTGAATGAATGACGAAAAGAGAAAAAGGATCCCGGAATTTATATGCAATGCGCTCTCTGTCTGCTGATGTATGTTTTGTTCTGCGAAGCGGCATATTCTACCTCTGGACGTTTTTCTGACGGTCGATATAACGTCGTACATTTTCTTCGCTTGTGGAGCCGATAGTTTCAACGAAATAAGAACCATTCCACAGTTCTCCGCGCCACAGCTTTTCTCTGAGCTTCGGATACTGATGATACAAACGAAGCCCCGAAACACCTTTCAAATGCTTGACGATAAACGTGATTGACAACTTCGGGGGAGCAGACACAAAACAATGCACATGATCTGCTTCTCCAACTTCGCACTGATCAACAGAGAACCCATTCTCCATGCCTATCTGTTTCAGCACTTCCTGCAAAGTGGCTTCAATCTCAGGCGTAAGAACCTTCCTGCGGTATTTGCGCACCATACAATGTAGTAGTGAACGTTATAAACGCAGGTTCTTGCATGTACATACTCATCATTCATACACATAGCAAAGCATATAAGCACAATTATGCATATTTATAAGCATTGATTTGTGATGCAAAAATGCCGATTCATCTCCCATACAAGTAAGGGAGAATTCTCGGCTTAATTCTTAAAAACGTGCTTGAAAATATGTATCATTTTTATTTATTATGCAATAATACTTATTGTAAATGAAACGAGTTGACGTATTTGCAGGATATTCGATATCTCACAAATTTAAGAATAGAGGTTGCTTTACACTAAGTTTCCAGAATGCAATGAATCATATTTTTCAGCTTCCAACCGTTGAAATATCGCTAACAAATGGGCGAACGCTAAACGTGCACTATATCATCGTCTATGCTCTTCTTATTGCGTTGAAAAATCTGGCTGAAAGCAAGCCTCCGAAAGAACCTCTGCTCGTGACTTATTACTGTGCCAACCGGAAGATTGCCTTTGAATGGAATCAGGAATATCTGCAGGATCATGCATTTTCCGCTTCCACTGAAGATCTTGACCTCTGGAACGAAATATCAGAAGTGTGTGCGGATTGCCGAATGGAACTGAGAATTGCTGAAACCGACTCTGTTCTGAATGGAATCGTACGCATTGAGTCAGGAAGGGTGCAGCATCTATGAGCGCATACCGAACGCTTGCAGAACTTCTCCTTGAGGAAGCAGAAGCAGAGCCGATCATCTCACGCATTCCTACCGCAAGCAGGCATGAACATCACTGCCGTGTCATTCTGAATCAGATTCTGATCGAGGATCCGGGCAGCTGTCCTCTGATCATTTCCCTGTGTGCCTACCCGGTTCAGTCATGGGCAGATCATATGCGGAATAGCCTGGATCTTGATCTTTTCTCACTGCAGAAATTCCTCGAGGAAAAGCAGGAAAGCTACTGCGGAATCGTACGGTATTCCAGGCTGAATCTTCAGAAGGAAACACTGACTGATTCGGCCCGTATGCTTCATCTGACTGAAGAAATCCTGAACGGAGAAAGCAGATGCTCTCTGAATCTGAAAGCGCTGAAGACACTGAATGCTGTTCATGGATCCATGAAAGAAGATGTATCCAAATACTGCATCGATATTAACTATGAAGCTTCCGTCAGAGAAATCATTCAGGAATATGGAGAAGACTTCCGAAAGCTCGATCAGAAAATGGAGAATGCCTCTGCAATGCTGGATCGGGATATGAAGACTGCTTTTCATAACACGGAATATCTCGTGCAGATTGCTCCGCTGGTCCGAAGAAATGCAGGAAGAGTAAAAGGAAATCAGATTGATTTTGAACTTGTCGATCATGCAATCCATGCATGCCTCAGTGCAGTCGGAACATATCCTTTTGAAGGAGATGCCATTCAGAATGTTCTGATTCTTCGCTCCCAGGGGAATTCAGAAGCAGAATGTGCGCGGATCATCGGCAAGTCCAGAAAGTATATTCACGCCAGGTATGAGGAAGGCATACGAGTTCTTTCCAGCCTTTTATGGGGATATTCCGCCAGAGAAATCGTCAACAACCCCGCCTAAGTCCTAACGGACTATAGACGGGGCTTGGAGAGGCTATTACAGCTCTTCAAGCCCGGTTGATAAGCCTCAGTCTGCGTAAGAGCCTTCGGACTCTGAAGTGGCGGACTCCGTTGCCGTGAGCTACGTACGAATGCTCCACTAGTTCGTACCTCTTGGGTGCAGATGCTAAAAATCCCCTAGGGTAAGGGACGTGCATCTGTAGTATTCAACCCACGGATAACATTGGCGAAGTGGACCACCGCGGCTGCGGTTCTTCGGAACCGTAAGTGCGAGATGCTGCATGTCTTCAGGAATGCAGAAAGCGTAAGCGCCCTTAACGGGGCAGGCAGAAAGGAGGCATCAGAAGATGTCTGTGGCAGTACTATCCAGCACCGGCAGAAAGCTGATGCCGACTTCGAACTACAGAGCACGGAAGCTCTTAAAAAGCAAACGTGCTGTCATTGAATGCTATCGTCCGATTTTTACAATCCGGTTAACCGACCGGGAGGAGGGAAACACACAGCCGATTGAGTATGCCTGCGATACGGGATACCAGCATGTCGGCGTATCAATCAAGTCCGAAAAACATGAGTTCGTCCATGCGCAGTATGACATGCTGAGCGATGAGACAGAGCGGCACAATGACTGCCGCAAGTGCCGCAGAACCAGGCGAAACAGACTGCGGTACCGTAAACCGAGATTCGACAACCGTTCGAAGAAGAACAAGGAGATGACGCCTTCCCTGCGGCACCGCAAGGAGAACCAGATCCGCTTGTTCGAATCGTTCTGCAAAGTCATGCCGATCACATCGGCGGCATTCGAGATGGGGAAGTTCGACACTCAGCTTCTGCAGGCAATTGCAGACAAGAAGCCTCTCCCGAAAGGGAAGGACTACCAGCGGGGATCGAAGTACCTGTATCAGACCGAACGGGAAGCCGTTTTCGGCAGAGATCACTATACCTGCCAGGTATGCGGTAAATCCGTCAAAGACGGCGTGATTCTGCATACGCACCATATCGGGTTCTGGAAAGGATACCGCTCCAACCGAATCAGCAATCTTCTGACAGTATGTGAGCACTGCCATACGGCAAAGAATCACCAGCCCGGAGGAAAGCTCTGGGGACTGGAGCCGAAAAGCACAAATCTGGCTCCGGCGACGTATATGAGTACCGTGCGCTGGGCAATGTATCGCGATCTGGTGCTGACGCATCCGGAGCTCGATATTTATTTCCAGTATGGTGCAAAGACTGCTGTAACCAGAAAGTCGCTGCATCTTGAAAAGACACATGCAAACGATGCTTACTGCATTGGGTCTCTGCATCCGAAGCATCGAACAGCAGAGCTTGTCTATCAGAAAAAGCGCCGCAATAACCGGATTCTTGCAAAGTTCTACGATGCAAAGTACATCGACATCCGGGATGGCGAAAAGAAGTCCGGTTCCGCACTCTCATGCGGGAGAACCAACCGCAGGGAAAGCAGGCGCTCTGATAAGAATCAGCGCATCTATCGCGGGAAGAAGTGTTCTTCAGGGCGCACTTCGGTTCGGAAGAAGCGTTATTCATATCAGCCTGGGGATGCGATTCTGTTTCGGTCTCAGCGTTTCACTGTCAATGGTGCTCATTGCAATGGAACCCGCGTAATTCTAAATACCGGAAAATCAGTCAAGATGGCAGATTTGACCTGCATTAAAATGGAAGGAGGATGGTGCTTCCTCCCCGCCCAAGCCTGACGGCTATGGACGGGGTATCCGCGCCTTGAACGTGAATGACTGATGGTTCATGGACTCCTGCTCAATTTTCATAACCTGCATTTATGATTGCTATACAAATATGTATTTTTGTATCGTATTCTTATTATCCTATGTTTATAAGTATTTTCTGCGTTTTTCAGTTCATTTTTATATTGACAGGAACAGCTTTGCAATCTAAGATGTTAGCGTACCAAAGTATAGAAAAGCCTTAACTGTATCACCTCCTCTTGAAGCATCTCCCGTTCTGCAGACTATCCCCCATTACTCTGCAGGGCGGGATGCTTTTTTGTTTTTCCAGAAGAGAGGGATCAGAAGGAAAGGAGAAATTTATGACCTCAGAATACTTATGGCTTGCGGCTCAGAATCTTCTGTCTCCTGGGATCGGCATCCTGATGGAAGGGGAAGGGGAAAGCGGAGCGGCTGCACAGACAAACAGCGTCGGCGACTTCTTCACGGCCTTAGGAAAGATCGTCACGGAATTCCGGACCGGATTCGGCAACATCTTTCTTCCCGTCGCCATCGTGTGTGTTGCCATCTGCGCGTTTAAGATCCTGATCGCTTCCAATCAGAACGAAGTCGGATCCGCGAAGAAATGGCTGATCGGCATCCTTGTCGCCGTCGTCCTGTTCTATTTCGCGCCGGTTCTGATCAACACGATCGCAGAAGCCGCAAAGACTGCCGCGGCCGGAAGCTGATCCATCGCAAAATCTGTCATTTTCCTGTCTGCAGGGTGCTGAATGTGCTCCTGCTTTTCTTTGACCTTTCTGAAAGGAGTATGCATGAAGAAACCGTTATCCTTCAGGGAAATCCGCCTGATGCAGAAGCCCTCCCTGAAGGAATATCTGAAATACCTCGTCTGGATGCTGCCGATGCTCCTCCTCCCATCGCTTGCCGGCTGTTCCGGGACGGCATCCGGATCGAATGAATCCCTGAACGACCCGAATCTTGCTGAGGCGGAGCGCTACAGCGGAGAAGCAGCAGGAAGGCTCCAGGCTTCCACCTGGCAGTCCCGCCTGAGCCCGGTCATTGTCCCGCTTGCCGCAGCCTCTGTTTCCTGGAGTCTCTACGTGATCATGACGACACCGGATCCGATGCTCGCCGACAAAGAGCGCTCCCGCATCTTCCGGGTGCTTGCGGCAGTCGCGCTGTTCTATCTGATCCCTTCACTGATCCGGACCGTAAGCGGGATGTGATCTTTTATGCTGGACATCATCTTTGATTCGCTCGGCGGCTGGCTGGTTGATTTTGCCAATCTCATGTTCGAAGCGATCATGAGCACAGATTTTGAAACCGCACTGCGTTCCGGTGCAGATCCGCAGTCGCTGGATTCCGTGATCCCTTACTTTTCCGGATTCATCAGCATCCTGAACGTCGTCGGCTGGATCGTGCTCGTAATGCTTGCCTACAGCGCGCTGATCCGCATCATTGCAGGACCGTTCACCGGCTCTGAGGAGGATCCGCTGAAGACAGTGCTGAAAATTGCGCTGGCCGCAGTGCTTCTCAGATACCGGAAGGAGATCTTCACGCTCCTTCTGAATTACTCCGACATTTACGTGTTTCAGCGGATGAAGAACCTTGTTTCCGGAGTGGAGACCGTGAAGCTGAACTGGTCCTGGTCCGGATGGCACTTCATCAACAAGTTTGCCCGCTTTGCGCTCGTCGGCTCCATCGCCTTTGCGGAGGCCCAGGCCGCGATCACTTACGTGGAGCGGTTTCTATCATTCTGTCTTTATCTCTATACGTTTCCGATTGCGGCGGCATTCATCGTTTCCCCGCGGACGATGGAATCCTTCCGGCAGTGGCTGGTCGGCGTCCTCACGCAGGTTCTGATGCTTGCGTCGACCTACGCGATGATCTTCATGGCGATGTCCTCCCTGAATACGTCGTTTACCGGTTATGACGGGACGCTGAACGTGCTCGGTCTGGCCGTGTCGCTTGCACTGTTCACTCTGGCGAAGAATCTGGAAAAGATTCTCAGCATGTATAACATCCGCACGATGCCGACCGCAGATGCCGCAAGAAGCTTTCTCGGAGGAATCGGAACTGCGGCTGCGCTTGCAGGTTCTGCGGTACGGATGACCGGAAGTGCGGTCCGCACCGGGATTGCCGCCGGAAGCGATCTCAGAACGCTGCGGGCAAATGCAGCTTCCGCTTCTTCCGGAACTTCGCTATCTGCGGAAGCCCGGGCGTCGGTCAGAGGAATGAGCCGGAAGGAAGGGATGAGCACGCTTGGTGCCCGCGGGGAATCGCTGCGGAATGCATCTCATTCGGATCCGAAGAACCCGCTGAAGGTGGTACCGGATTCCATGTCTTCTGAGCGCGTGGTGTCCCGTGCGGCCAGGGAAGACGGGATTGCGCGCACCGGCCGGGAAGCAGGGATGCGGTCGATGTCCGGCACGATGCTGAACAGTTCGCTTTCCCGTTCGGATCAGAAGCGGTATGCGGAAGGCTATCAGAACGCCTGGCAGGAGCGCTCCGCCGCGCAGAGCCGCTATAACGCCTGGGTGGACTCCAGGGGAAAAAGCGGTTCTCTGACCTCTGAGGACGTTTCAAAAGCGCTGCATCTGGATCAGGCAATTCCGAACTTTGCGGTATCACGCGGAAATGCGCAGTACATCCGCGGAAAAGACGGCGGGGATGCGGTGATGATCTCAGGCCTTGAGAGAAGAACAGACGGAACTTCGGTTCCGAAGACCTATGCAATCGGAACAGAAGAGCTGATGCAGTCGGCAAAGCATGAAACCGTAGGCACCGACCGGCATGGAAATGAACGGCATCAGGTGTCATATCAGATCGGCAATGATCCGGAACATGAGGCGTTCACATTTGTAGAGACTTCAGCTCATGCCCCGGTCATGAAGGAGGTCAGCGATTCCCTCTACGCCTATGAAGTCCATCCGACAAGATTTGACGCGGACGATCCGTACAAGTCCTTCGGCGAAACGCTGAATGAAGGATCTTCCGAACAGGCAGAAAGGGAGATGAAGGCATTCGGATACGGCTCGGAGTTCAGCTTCGAGGAACATGACGGAAGCGGTGCAGAACCGCCTGCACCCGAGCACTCTGATGCCCCGAAGGAGCAGGCGGAATGGAATGAAGAGGAACGCGTCCGGCAGAAGAAAGAGGAACATGATGCGATCGAGGCAAGTCTTGATGAGTCAGAGGCAAGTCTTGATCAGCCTGAGGAAGCTGTTGAAGAGGAATTCGTTGATCCGGATTCGTTTTCGATGGAGGAGGACGCTGATGCAGATGACCTGAATGATCGCATAGATTCTTCTGAGCAGACCTCTGCAGCAGAGGATCCGAAGGAGGATCAGCCTCATGGAAACGCATGACCGCTCTGCTGAAACATTCGAGAGCGGTGTAAATCGGGCAGAGCACCTGACCGGAGAATCCGTCCGGAACCTTGTCCGCCTTTCTTCCTCAAAGCCCGTTTCCAAAGGAATTCAGAAAGCGGGAAGAGCAGCAGGCAGGGCAGTTGAGAAAGCCGCAGAGGGAATCGGAACTGCGCTTAGCAGTGCCGGTCCGATGGCATTCGTCGTGATCATCCTAGTCCTTGCCATCGTGATTCTGATTTCAGTCTATCCGAACAATCTGTTTCGAACTGTAGACTCTGATCTTCCGACAACGGATTCCGACCGTTCTGACGTCTACAGCTCTTCGGATGGAGTCCTGCTGGATGCAGCGGCACTCGTGGACCGGGATGCCTATGAAGCGGCCTATGCGCGCATGGTTTCCCTGACTGAGGAAGCGATTCAGTCATCTTATGAAACCGCCCGTGCGGAAGCTGAGAAGGCTGCGGATGACTGGCTTAAGGAGCACTATCCTGAGGACCATTCTCACATTTCGATCTCCATCTATATGGATTCTCCGCATGCGATTGCCGAGACGATCACGCCGTATATCCTTGCGGTTCATGGCGGAATCCAGTATCTGAGCACATCGCACGGCGGAATCGGAGACTTTCTGGAGCCGGACGACGCGACGGCATTCACGGATCCGAATGCGTATCAGGATGGCGTGCGCGAATATGCGGAAACCTCTCTGTTTTCCTCGGACGGAGCACTGTTTCTGACCCCGGTCAGCGAAGCAAAGGATGAAAACGGAGTCGGCATCCATCCGGAACCCTATGAGGAACCGGTCCTTGATCCGCTGACTGGAGAACAGGTCAGAGAAGAAGACGGAAGGATCCGGACAAAAACGGTTCAGCATGAGACCGGAACGATCTATCTGGCGGTGAATTATGACATCTCAGGCTATCGGGCAAGAGATATAGCGGACGCGTCCGAATGGCTTCATGAGCAGGAAGTCTTCTCTGAGTACAGTCTGGAGGAATGCTCCGACATGATCCTCGACACGATTCTGAATCTTTATGAAGACCGCACCGGCACCCGCGATCTTCCTGCCGGAAGACGCTACGGTGCTTATCTGGACCAGCATTACGAAGATCTTCTCTTGAAAAACATCAGTTCCGGCTTTTCAGGCGGCGGCCTGCTTGCAGGCTTTGCGGAGAACGATCCGAACGCGCACACAGAGCTCTGGGCAGCAATCCGTAAGGACGCCGCCGGCCACTTTGCACTCACGGGCTGGGGACGCTGGTGCACCGACTTTGCGCACTGGATGTTCTGGAACTGGTACGGGAAAGACTGCGGAGGCGGAAACGGGCTTGAGATGGCGGAAAACACTGCAGCAAAATATCCGGACGAATTCGAGCTCTCCAGGTATCCGGCCCCCGGAGCGCTGTTCTCTGCCTGGGGCGGATATACGACCAACCATGTCGGATTCGTCGTCCGGGTAGAGGGAGACACGATCTGGACCTGCGACGGAAATACCTCCTGGGGCGGTTCAGCAAACGGCATCCGCATCAACCGGAAATGGGCGCTGGCGGAATTCAGCAGCTGGTATGGCGGAAAGTACATCTTCTGCAATCCGAAGCAGTAAAAGGAGGAAAAGATCATGAAGCAGAAACGGATGAAAACGGTGATTGTTTCCTGTGCGACTGCGCTGCTTGCGGCAGTGGTTGCGTCCGGAACGCTCCTGCGAGGAATGCACCTGCTTGCAGGGAATGATCCGAAAGGAATTTTCCATTATGCACTCAGCGAAGGAAAAGGGCTCACGGCGATCCTGTTTCTGATTCTTGCCGGAATCTTTCTGGCGGCTGTTCTTCGGAATGATCCGCGCAATTACGTCGTGCAGAAGGATGAGCGCGGCGTGAACTGGCTTGCAAATGGAACGTTCGGAACCTCGAGATGGATGAGCGAACAGGAAGCGGAACAGGTTTTCCGCGTCGAGGACATCCGGAAGACCACGGACTTCACGACGATCTACGGCCAGCTTTCCGAGCATGGCGAAAAGACGGTCTCCTACCGCCGGTCGAACTATGCGGATGAGCTGCAGAACGTGTTCATCGTCGGCTCTCCGGGCTCCGGAAAGTCCCGGTGCTATGTGCGCACGGAACTGATCAATTCCATTCTCCGCGGAGACAGCTTCATTGCGACGGATCCGGCCGGCGAACTGTATGCGACGCTGGCGGAATGGTGCCGCAGCCGCGGAGTCGATGTGAAGGTTCTGAACCTGAAGGACTTTGAACACAGCGACTGCTGGGACTGCCTGGCCGAAACCGTGGACCCGGAGACCGGCAGGATGGATGGCCAGAGCATGATGGAATTCGTCACGACCTATGTCTGCAACATGACCTCAGACGGTCAGAAGATGGATGACTTCTGGTACACGATGACGATTCTCTATCTGGAGCAGGCATGTGCGCTTGCCGCATGGAACCATGAGACACGTGTGATCTCAGATCTTTCCATGCTGTACCGAAAAACGGCAGAATCGCTTCCTGAATATTCCGAAAACGCGCAGCTGTTTGAGAACACTGCCCCAAGCATCCGTGCTCTTCAGAAGATCATTCTCGATGCTGCGAAAAGGACCGGCTATTCCGAGTCTGGGATCCGCGCTCTTTTCGAAGAAATTGACGCTTCCGCACCGCCGTTTCATATCGCGGAAGTGCACCGGCTTCTGCTCCATTACGACGAGATCGAAAAAGCCTACCATCCCCTGAGCGGAAAGTCTGCAATCCCCTCAAACAACATGGGAATGATCGCGTATCTGTCTGCGCATCAGGAATCCGCGGAGCAGAAAGGGAAAAGCACGATTCTGACTTCCGCGATTACCGGAACGCTCGGCAAGCTCACTCTCCTTACGGATCAGAGGCTGTCATACATCCTTTCAGAAAAGGGCATCCGGCTTTCGGAGGTAAACCAGCATCCATGCGCCTACTTCCTGATCCCGTCCGAAGATACGCCGGACCTGCGTTCGATCACCGGTCTCTTCTTCAGCTTTCTTCTGAAGAAAGCGCAGGCGAACTATGACCGGGCAGAGAACGATGCGTTTGCGCATGGAACGAAGAATCCGATTCTCGATCTCACGGTCATGCTGGACGAGTTCAATACGCTCGGAGTGATCGGTTCCTCGCCATCCGTGTTTGCAACCTTCATGGCCAACTCCCGCAAGCGCCACCTGCATACCTGTATCATCGTGCAGAACATGACCCAGGTTCCGGCGCTCTACGGGAAGGAAAACGCCGTGACGATCACCCAGTCCTGCATCGACGTGACGATCCTGCTTGCTTCAAATGATCCCGAGACCAGCGAGAACATCTCGGCAATGACCGGCGTCGGCACCGTGCAGAACGAATCTCATAACAGTGCGGCAGGATTCATGGACGCGGTGCAGGGGCAGGATTACCGGTCCGGACAGACCGGAAGATTCGTGATGACTCCGGATGAAGTCTCGCGGTTCAAGAAGGAGCGAGGCGTTCTCGTGATGAAGGCAGGAGAGCGGCCGCTGAAGCTGAAGCGGTTCGATTACACCGAACATCCGTTCTATGCGGAAGTAACTGCCCGCAAAGCCGCCCTGGAGGACCTGGAACCGCTGAGCGCCCGAAGAATGCGGCAGAAACCGCGTCCGGAGTGGCCGGAGATTCTTGAGAAGATCGACACACTGATACCGGCAGAAAATCCATGCACGTTTCCAAAAGCAGAGGATGCAGAAAAGAACCGGTCAGAGGAGCCTGTCGAAGACACCCTGCTTGAGGAAGCAGACCTGCTGGAAGGAAGCGGTGCAGATTCGAAAGAAACCGGTGAAGCGGAAGGCTCTTGGGCAGTAAACCCGGAAGTCCTGAAAGAAGAAGCGGTTCAGAAAACCGAGGCGGAAGGAATCCGGACTTCTCCCAAGGCAGGCGTCGGGAGCAGACGCAGAAGACAGGCGGACCGTCAGGCAGAACGAAGACAGCCGCGGATCAGAAGCCGTTCATCGTCACGGCTTTATGAATAAGAGAACAAAGGAGGAAAACGTCATGGAAGAACCAAAGAACAGAACCGAAGAATCCACAGAACCGGAAGTTCCGGAAGAGCTTCAGCCCGATCATCCGGAGCATGAGGAGCCGGATGCAGCGCTGCAGTCAGAGGAAGTGATCGCTTCCGACATTGTCGTGCCTTCGGACAATGAACCGGCGGAAGAGGCTTCCGAAGAGCCCGTGCACCCGGAGGAGGAAGTGAAGCTCACCGAAGCGGAGCGGCGGCAGGGGAAGCATCGGACGATCGCGGATGATCGAATCGGAGACCGGCGCCCCGGCGACATCATTGCCGAAAGCGAGACAAGTGAAGCCGAACGGGAAGAATCGGAATGGCGGCTGATCACCCGGCTGGCAAGGACGAAGGGTATTGTCTGGACCTCCGTGGATGGAATTGAGGAGACTGGGAGAAAATCAAAATCTCTGCTCTTCACCGCCCGGGTCCATGGCGAGCGGATTGCAATCCCGGAAGCGCTGTTCTGGATGCCGGATACGACGTTCGGATCCCATTACGCTGAGAAGGATGAGGCAGTGAAGTTCCAGACGAGAAAGGATGCTGCCCGCAGGCGGATCGGATCCACGATCCCGGTCATCATCACACGAGCAGAGCGCGACACCGTCCATGCAAAATACTCCGACGGCTCTGAATACACCTATCATCGCAGCGGCCTGCTCGGTTCAAGAGTGGATGCGATGCTGATGCTGCAGGAACACTGGTTTCACCCGGACCTCGCAAAGCATCCGGAGCTTGCTGATCGGGAGATCCGCAAAGGCGACATCTTTGAGCGTGCAGAAGTGCTCTCGGTGCGCGAGGACTCCGTAACGGTCGAGCTCTTCGGAGTGGAAACGACCATGCATCTGTATGATGCAGGCGGAAAGGAATACCTCGAAGACTGCCAGGAGAAATATCATCCAGGAGATCAGGTTCGTGTGATGGTCACCGGAATCCGGCACAGCGTGGTGAAGGATGCATCCGAAAAGGATCGAGCAATCGTGAATCTCTTTGCTTCCGCAAGAAGAGCGGAGATCCGCTTTGACGCCAAGGCGTTTGCAGAAGTGCAGGTCGGAGGCATCTATTTCGGAACGGTATCGCACATGTCAAAGGCCGGCCGCTACATCGTGATTCTGAAGAACGGCGTCACCGCATTCATCAACCCTGCCGCGGTAGTCGGAAGAATCATGCTGAATCCTGGAGACCGCGTCACCGTGGAAGTAAAGGTCAAGTATGACGAGACCGTGACCGGCGTCGCGATGAAGTACTGATATGACAGGCTCCATTCATAAAGCGAGCGCTCTCCTTCAGAAATCTCCGTTCAGCTCTGCTTCCTGTATCCGCCTTCGCTCCGAAAAGCCGATTGCGCGGAACAGAGATGAACGGCAGAGTGCAGAGGAATGCGTGAAAGAAATCAACGATTCCGGAGATGCGCTGGGATTTTATCGGATGCGGAAGGATAACCGGCTGGAAATGCAGCTGATGATTCTCCCGGCATCGGAAGAGGTGGACTATGAGGAAATGGCGGATGCGCTGAATGCCTCATTCCGCTCTTCTGCAGCAGTCATAGCAGAGGCAGTAAGGAGGAACCATGGAGCAGAGTGAAGAACGCACACGATCGTTCTTCCTTCCGAAAAATTTCCAGAACGGCATCTCAATCGGCACGCATTCCTATCCGGCTTCTTTCCTGGTGCAGGGAGTGGTCTTTGCTCTGCTTCCGGTCGCGGCTGCCTACTGGATTCTTCCGGCATTCGGCATGGTACTTTCAGTTTCTGACTCGATCGGAACCGTGCTGATGTTTTCAACGCTGTTTGGATATGCCGGGATTCATGGCGTGAAAGGGGGAACATTTCTGCAGTTTCTGAAGGCAGTATTCCGGTTCTATCGCTCGCGCCGCACCGCATATTACAATCCGCGCGTACGGATTGAAGTGGCAGAAGAAAAGAAAGCTGCGGGTAAAGAGCAGGAGCTTCCCCGGGAAAAGCTGAAGAAATTCTTATCCGGCTTTCATAGAACTTCTGTTCATCGTGCAGCATCCGACCCGGCAGATACTCTTTCTGAAGCTGCTGAACCTGGAGAACTTTTCTTTGAAGAGGATATCGGGATCGTAAAGACGCCGGTGGAATATATGAATCCGAAGGAATACCGCACCTACCGGAAGAATCTGAAGAAGGAAGAGCGCCGAAAGACCAAGGAAGAACGTCGCAGGAGAAAGGAGGCACAGCGTGGCAGGAAAAAGGAAAGAAAAGCGAAGGTTTCGGAAACCTCTGCAGAGCACTCAGCAGAATCTTCCGATCAGAGGACTCTACCGCGGCATCGTCATCACAAAGGATGACCGGTACGTAAAAATCCTGGAAGTACTCCCCGTGCCGTTTCTGCTTCTCTCATCAGAAGAGCAGACCGATACGGCACTCCACTTTGAGACGGTGCTGAAAAGTGCCCCTCACCATCTGCAGATCACGGTGATGACCCTTTCTGCTGATCTCTCCGAAGAAAAGGCACGGCTTTCAGAAGCGATGAAAAAAGAAGCCTCTCCGGAATGCCGGATGGTGGACGAAGAATACCGGAAGCGGATGAGCGAATCCGAGCAGTATGGTCTTTCCAGAAGATTTTTCCTGAGCTTTGAATACGAGCGCAATCGCAGTGCTCTTTTTCAGAAGGAAACGCTGGAGGAAATTGCTTTTGAACTGGAGCGTACTGCGGCCGTGCTGACTGCCGCCCTTCGCAACTGCGGCAATGAGGTGATAGAGCCTTCCCTGAAGGAAGCAGATGCTGCATCGGCCAAGATTCTGTACACGATTCTTCATCGTGCGGAATATCGTGAAAAGCCTTTTGAAACGCGACTTGCGGAAGTGAAGGAGCGGTATGCTTCCACCTCTTCTGAAGGAAACCCGATTCCCGTTCCGATCACTGATATCCTTGCACCGGATCTTCTTTCCTTCATGGATCAGAGATTCGTAAGGTGCGGAGAAAATTTCAGCACCTATTACTGCATTGCCTCTGACGGCTATAACCCCCTTGTGCAGGCAGGCTGGCTGACGCCTTTCTTCAGTGCATCTCCGGGCATTGACCTGAATCTCTTTATTGAGCGGAAAGAGCCCCAGGAAGTGATGAACTCCATCCGCCGCAACATGACTTACGCAGAAACAGATATGGCAAGCGTTTCCTACGCCTCCGAAGCGATGGATGTGTCCTCGGATGCATTTGCGAGTACGTCCTATATCCGGGACGGGATGCTTGCAGGCCAGGACTTCTGCTATCTGATGGTTCTCTTTTCCGTAAACGGGAAGAATCCGGAAGAAACGGCAAGAAGAGCAGATGAACTCTGCACGCGTGCAAAGCAGTCCGGTCTGAAGCTTCGCTCCTGTGAGTTTGAAGAGGAGCAGGCATTCTTCTCCGGTCTTCCGCTTGCTCGTCCGGATCCTGCTCTTTTTGAGAAAACAAAGCGAAATGTGCTTACGGAAGGAGCGGCAAGCACCTATCCGTTTACCGCATTCGAACTTCACGATCCCGGCGGAATCTATCTTGGCGATGATCTTGATACAGGTGGTCTTGTGATTGCGGATCTCTTCGATGAAAAGCGTCTGACGAATTACAACCTCTTCATTGAAGGCACCTCCGGCGCCGGGAAAAGCTATGCGCTCTCCCTGCTTGCAATCCGTCTCAGAGCAGATCATATTCCGGTCTATCTGCTTGCCCCGGAAAAGGAAGATGAGTTCCGGAGGATGTGCAGCGGAGTCGGAGGGCAGTTCATTCAGCTCGCTCCCGGGTCCAAAGATCGGATCAACATCATGGAAATCCGGCCGAAGGATGAGCGTGCAGAAATCAGTTCCGGAATCGTGAACGGTTCTGCGGAGGCGGAAGGATCCAGGCTTGCTGAGAAAATCGACACGCTGAAGAATTTCTTCTCGCTTCTGATCACCGACATGACAATCGAGGAACGCCAGCTTCTGGATAACGCACTGATGAAAGTCTACGCATCATTCGGAATCACCGAGGACAATCGATCGCTGATTGATCCTGAGGATCCTGAGAGGAAGCGATTCCGCCGGATGCCGATCGTCGGAGATCTTGTCAGAGTGCTGAAAGAGTCCCCGGACACGCGCCGCATGGCAGGGATTCTCTCGTTCTTCACGACCGGCTCAGGCAGGAGCTTCAATGGCGAAACCAATGTTGACCTTCAGAACGAATTCATTGTGTTCGGCCTGGAAAAGATGAAGGCTGAGCTCCTGAAGGTCGGTCTTTACATCGCCCTGGATTTCGCCTGGGCAAAGGTGAGGGAAGATCGGTTCCAGGACTGTGCGCTGATGATGGATGAAGCATGGACTCTTCTGCAGGATCCGGTGTGTGCGGAATACGCGATGAAGATCTCGAAGACCATCCGATCGTACCACGGCTCCTATGTCGTCTCCACCCAGCAGCTGCGGGACATCCTTGCAGTTGAAAACGGAAAGTACGGCATGGCCCTGATCGGAAACTGCGCGACGAAGATTCTGATGCGCACGGAGCCTTCCGACAGCATCACGGTTCAGGAGCTTCTGAACCTCTCCGCAGAAGATACACGTCTGATCACCGGGCTGGAGCGCGGAAATGCGCTGCTTCTGACCGGAGGGATCCGCCTGCAGATCCGCTTCCAGGCTTCGCGGACGGAACATTTCCTGATCACCAATGCGCAGGACGATCTCCGGATGATCCTCGCGGAAAAAGAAATGCAGGAAAGAGAACAGAGAGCTTCCGCGTCAGCTGAAAGGCAGGAACAGAAATGGATTCCGCTGTTCTCAGCAGACGAGATTCCGCTGCTTCTTCGAAAAGAAGAGCTGGCAGACAGCATGGAAAGCATCCGGGATATTCCGGTCTTTGAGGAAGCCGAGATGACTCTCGAAGAAGACGCTGCGGAATCTCTGTTCAAATCAGAAGAGAAAGAGACTCTGAACCATCTGAATCAAAAAAGCTCAAGCAAGTCTCAGTGCCTGGAAAGGAGGACAGCATGCTGAGCGATATTGAACCATATCTGGACTTTGAACAGCGGATTCTCTATCGGACCGGAGTACTGCGCAGAGCATCGATGCGAATCAGTCTCTGCCGCACGTTTGAGGAAATGTCAGGGCATTACGCCGACATGATGATCGAGGCACTCCAGTACCATGGCGGCGTTCTCATCTCAGAAGATGGCTGGCTGATCACCAAAGGATGCTACAAGCGCATCACCGGAGACCGGGAGTTCTCGCTTCTTCGCTCCGGCTCAAAGGAACGGATTCCTGCCGGTGTCCTGGAGATAGAAGACGAGCGGGATCGGGCCATCGCTGACTGCATGGTGATTGCCGCAGACATGATGCCGCTGAGCCGAGACTTCGAGATTTCCGCCGGGCACTGGTACATCCAGTTCATCATGCCGCCGAAAGAGAATCAGCCGTCTCTGCTCTTTCAGATCACGAAGATTCCGAAAGGGGAGGAGTTTACGATGGCGCAGCTGCTGAAGAATATCCCATGCGTTGAGAAGGAAGAGACCGCTTCTCATATCCGCCGGATCGCAGTGATCGAGGATCCCCGCTGCGTGTCCCAGGTGCCGTTCATCGGCTTCCGCTACATCTGCATGCTGAATGAGAAATCAGAAAGCGGCTATCGGATTCTTGAAAAACGAAGTGAAGAGGAGATGTGGAAGGATTATGGATTCTGAAGAGAGAATGGCAGACCTTTGCGAAGGTGCACTGCGGGAGGTGCAGAAGCTTTCGGATGCGATCGCTCATGATGTAAGAAGAAGCGAAAGCCTGCCGGAAGGTGCACTGACTCAGAGCGTGCTATCCCGGGCAATCACCCGCACGGAACGGATGAACGATCTTCTGCGGGAGTGCTGGAGAGCAGATCACGATTCTTCCATGGCTGAGCCCGCTGTCCTGAGCAGCCACGGGATCAAGGTTGACGTCGATTACGAGGACGGGATCCTTTCTGTGTTCACGCCGATGACGACAGCACGAAATGGGACAAACGCAGCTGAAGCAGTGAGCTCTGCAATCCTTGCCTATGAATATGAAAATCAGATCGATCTTGCCTCAGAAGCTCCTCACCGCTTTGCTCTGATCGAGACCCGCTGGGTCAGGAAGATCACCCGGACTGTCATGGATAACTGCAATGAGGACGGCGCCGTGATCAACGCCATCATGCGCACGATCATCCGAACGGACAACGTGAAGTGCCTGGTGTTCTTCGGCGTCCGAACGCTTGAGGCACCTGCGGGCGGACGGATCGGCACGGAGTTTCAGATGATTCCCTCTGAGCAGTTCCAGTCCATGACCTGGATCTGAGCCCGCTGGGACCATGCAGGAAAAGGGGACATCTGAGGAGAACAGGTACAAACTGCTCGCATGTCCCTGTCTCAATCTGAAAATTCCGGAAGTAATAAGGCTTTTTATGAATCGCCGGTCTGCCAGGTAATGAGAAAGCATGAAATCGGAGGATGGAGCAGTGTTTCTAAGGGAAGGGCAGTATGAACGCATATAAGAGCAGAATCGAAATACGTCAGGCTGAACATATAGAAATTGCACGCTGGTTAATGCTCACATTAACAAGCGTGCAATACTGCAAGAAAACGTAAATAAAGATCACATAAGCAATCATTCTTCTAATGAATCTTAGGATTATTAGCTGTGGGAGTGTCAGAATCTAGGGTTTCTTCCATTGCATCGCGAAAAGAAGAATAGCGCTTATATTTCTCGGGATGCGCCTTCATTTCGTAATACTCATTCATTGCAGCCATTGTTTCTGCATTGGGATTTTCTCTTGTAACCGGAAAAGGAATACCCTGAACGCGCAGCGACTGCTTCAAAAAAATCGTTACAGCAGTAGAAAGATCCATTCCAAGGTCAGAGTAAAGCGCCTGACTGGCCTTCTTCAAATTTTCATCGAGACTGATATTTGTGCTTACTTTAGCCATATTATTCGCCTCCTTGACAGAATAAATATATCATAAATGTGCGCAAAATCAATATGTTATGCGCATATTATGCATATACTACGCATAAAAAGCAGGAGAATGCTATGGAAAGCAATATTTAAAACGGAAGCATTGCACCTAATACTTTCCTAGTCTTCGGGGTACCCTGGAGGATATAAGCGCAGAATTAAAATACGTCAGGAATAACATACAGCGTCAGCAAGCATTAAAGCAGCTAGTTCTGCAGACCGTCAGTAAGGAAGGAGGAACATACGACATGTCCCGTTTGAAGTCAGAGTCAGAGAAGCAGGCATATTCGCGTGCGCACTTAGGTGCACGTGCATTCCTGATGATGCATTATCTTTTTGAAGTGAATCGCTGCTGGGTGAAAGATCTCCGCCTGGTTGGGAGCACGCTTTCCGTTCATCGTCAGGATGTCAGCAAAACCTATCGGAATCTCCTGAAGGATGGGCTTCTGGAACTGCTCACCCCGGCGGATCCCTCAGAGCCCGACCGTGCCAGCATGCGCAACTGGATCGCTCCGGCCGATCCTTCCGACGTCCGCAATCCTTATCTCGTGGCGCATTTTACCCGGAAAGGCCTCGTCTGGCTGATTGAAAACACCGGCAGGTTCCAGGATCTTTCCCTCATGCCGCCGGGTGAGGAATACTATCAGAACTTCTATCGCGAAAAGGAGCACCGCTTCTCCCGCTCCGGGTTTGATGCCTACGTCCGCCAGCTGAAGCTCTCCCGTCTGGAGGCGGTCATGCTTGTCACAGGCGTGCATGTCTTCCCGTTTGACAAGCCTGAGCTCTATGATCTCTGGGGATGTCTTCCCTGGGTTCACGCTTCCGCAAACGGCTATGACAGCGATCACCCGCAGAATCTCCGCTATGACGGCTGGAGCAGGGAAGATGGCGAAGCACTCTGGAAGAAGCATCCGTGGGAAAACACACGGAATGACCTCTCCGGGTTCTTCTACTCCACACGGGAAGTCGCACGCTTTGTGGATCAGGTTGCTTCCGGGGTCTATGCGATCCCCTCGGACGGCTTTGCAAGAAACTCCATGCATGATGACCCCGATCATGATTTTGCGATGACCGGTTCCGACACCTTTCGCGGAACGCGATGCCTTGGCGTCTACATTTCTCCTGAAGCGGTCGTGATGTTCTATATGGGAACGCCGGGTGACAACCGGTTCCTCACGCTTTCCGGAAAGCTCGGTTTCGAGAACGTCCTGAAGGATCAGCTGGCACGCCTGTTCTTCGCCCATGATCCTGGCGCAAAGGACAAGGTTTCCGCGGTGTATCTTTCCGACACAGAAGCGATGGCCTACGCGATGACGATGGGCGTGACGAACGGAACCGTGAAGGTGAACGAAGCCCGCATTCTGGAGAACGGGGTGATCGATGAAGGTCTGGTGGAGAAAGCCCGGGCAAAATCCGAGAACACCCGCAGCATCACGAAGTCGCTTCTGACCGCAAGCACGGATCTCTTCACCCGCGTCTATGTCGTGCCGACCTCTCACCCCGGCGTGGACACCCTGAAGGACATCCTTGCAGTCGGCCACTCCGGCTATCAGGCGGCTTCAAAAGAAGTGCTTGCGAAACTCGGGGTCAGCGGGCCGACCTATGGACTTCTTGGTTCCTATGGCCAGATGATGGTCGGAGAAGGAAGCTATGCTCACCCTTCGCCGGTGATCTATATGCCGTTCTTTGAAGTCCGCCAGCTTGCCCAGATCTATGCAGTCCAGGAACATGGCGCCGGGGATTACGTGATCCTCTGCCATGACTGGATGGCGGATGCGGCTGCGCATGCGATCCGGAAGAAATGCCGCTTCCTTTCCCTGGACGCTCCTCTCGATCCGGAGCACTGCCGCTGGATCTTCCGCGAAAAAGGATCCGCAAACATCCCGGTTGCTTTGAGCAAAGAAGAACTGCGCAAGGTTTCTGCACTGAAGCAGGCATGGGAAAAGCGCGGGGGAACAGGAGAATTCCGGTTCTCCTTCCGCGAGCTTTCAATGCTGGATGCAGGGAAGATCGATGATCTGAATGAAGTGGAGCGGATCATTGAAGCCTGCCGCATCGAACAGCAAAAGATTCATGAAGCCGCAAAGGATGCGCATCGGTTTGACCATGAGGAGACAGAGGAGGACCAGCTCCGCAGGGAACCTGTCAGCATTCCGACCTATGGCTGGCATGGAAGCCGCGCTGGGAGTGACAGCTGGATCAGGCATCCTTCCTCCGACGCAAAGGGCACAGGAAAGAAGGTGTACATCTGGCTTTCGCCGAAGGACTACGAGCGGGCAAAGTCCGTCGCAGGATACATCCACATGCCAGTGACCGGATACCTCCAGCATCTTGCGGTGAATGGAGTTCAGGCGGATGAGAAGCGGAAGAATGAGGCCGTGCGCGACATTGCGGCAAGCAAGCGGCAGCTTTCGCTTGCAAAGGGGAGACGGTTTCCAAGTACCAGGGAAGAATGACGAGAAGACAGGAAGATTGCGAAAGCAGAACATAGGAAAAATGATGAATGCTGCTTCAGCAAAGGGCAACTGCATGCTTCGCACGGTGAATTGAAAAACTGAACGCAAGTTTTACGAAGTTATCGCAAGCTGTGTGTGACAAGGAATAGTGAGAGACCGGTTCTGAAGTAATTCCGGTCTCTTTTCGTGTGCCGGGCATGGCACGTATCTTGGTGGTGAAAGTCCACTGTGGGGGCGATGTCTGCCAACGCCAACCACTAGCCGAACGCCAAGGGTGTCCATCGTGAGGTGGAATCTGAAAGAAGGCATAGGCAAACCTCCGGTCTGAGGAACACGAATCGCATGAGGCAGTCCGAAGTAGGGCGAGTGTGCGAAACAACATAAACCCAATAGCTTGGCGGGAAGAAACTGAAGGATGTAAATGCGGCAGATGTATGGAGGGAAGGATGCGGGTCTTACCCCGGGAGGTCTCATGAACGCATACGTGAGGCGGAGAACGCCGCGCAGCGAAAGCGTAGTAACAACGAATTATGAGAAGTCAGCAGAAGCCATAGTAGGTGGAAACGCCGAAGGGCTGAACAAAACGAGACTTACAAGTTTTCATTGTCGTAGTCGGAAATCTCATAACATCCCGTGTTGAGCTAAAAAGGCTCTTAAGGATGGAAATCCGATGCGCGAAAGGAAGGAGGAAAGTCACAACATGGCAACGAAGCTCATGGAGGAAATCCTAAGTGAAGAAAATCTTGATGCGGCCCGAAAAGCGGTCAAGAGAAACAGAGGATCCTGCGGAGTTGACGGAATGAAGGTGGAGGAACTGGACGAATTCATTCAGGAGTCCGGGAAGGAAATCTGTGACAAAATAAGAAACAGAAAGTACAAACCACTCCCGGTCCGAAGAGTCCAGATACCGAAACCGGACGGAAGTAAACGGGACCTTGGAATTCCAAGTGTGAAAGATCGCTGGATTCAACAGGCGGTCTATCAGGTGCTGAGCCCGATCTTCGAGAAAGAATTCTCGGAGACAAGTTACGGGTTCAGACCGGGAAGACGGTGTGAAAACGCAATCATCAAAGCGCTTGAGTACATGAACGATGGCTATGACTGGATCGTTGATATGGACCTTTCCAAGTTTTTCGATAACGTCAACCAGGACATACTGATGATTTTGGTACATCATGTAATCCACGATCCGGACACAGAATCGCTCATACGGAAAATACTGCAGAGTGGAGTAATGGTGGAGGGAGTCTTTCAGGCAACCGACAGGGGAACTCCGCAGGGAGGCAACCTTAGCCCACTGCTCGCAAACATCTACTTGAACCAGTTCGATAAGGAACTGGAAAGACGCGGACTGCGATACACGAGGTATGCGGACGATGTCATTATCTGCGTGCATAGTGAAGTGGCCGCTAACCGGGTGATGAAATCGGTTGTCAACTGGCTTGAGAAACACCTGAAGGTGCAGGTGAACGCAACAAAAACAAAGGTATGCCGGCCGAATGAGATGAAATATCTCGGCTATAGTTTCTACAACAAGAATGGCTGGAAACCGAAACCACACCTGAAGTCGATCGAAAAGCTGAAGCAGAAACTAAAAGCAGCAACAAGCAGAAGCGAGCCAATGTCGATGGAGGAGAGAATTAGAAAGATCAATCCGATCATACGTGGATGGGTCAATTACTTCCGGATAGCTGACATGAAGAACTGGATGGAGACTGTCGACGGATGGCTGCGGATGCGAATAAGAATCTGCATATGGAAACAATGGAAGACGCCACAGAGAAGACGCTGGGGTCTAAGGAAGCTGGGAGTGCCGGAAGAGAGGGCCTATATGTGGTCGAACAGCCGCAAGGGATACGCGCGCGTCGCGTCAAGCCCAATCATGGCACGCACAGTTACGAAGCCCATACTAGCCAAAAAGGGTCTGCTATCGCTAGCAGACCAGTATGCGTCAGTGCATATCGCATGTTGTTAAGTTTTGAACCGCCGTATGCCGAACGGCACGTACGGTGGTGTGAGAGGTCGGAATTCTCATCATCTGGATGGGATTCCTCCTACTCGATTATGGATTTTCTGCCTGAAATGATAGGAAAAGTGTTCAAATACGTTACAATTTAAGCGCAGTAAAACCTGCCCTGCTGTGCCGATAAAATTCAGACACGGTCAGCGCAACGGGGAATAATGACGGATGCTCAGCCAGAACCTGCCATGATTTCAGTGCTTAGTGATTGGTGGTGCCGGTCAGATGATTATGAGGGAATCTCATACTTCATCGGTAGAATACGGTTATAAATCTTCTTGTACCGAGGACGTTTCTTCTTTGGATAAACGGAGTAGAAGAGATCATGATCCCTGAGAAACGAGAAGCTGACGTATTCGAGATCGAGAACCTGCGGATCAGGAAGAGGATCTACAAGAGCGAAAAAGCAGCCGCTCTCTCTGTGCCAGCTCATGATGTAAAAGTCGATATGAGCGGTGCAGTCCTGGATGTAGACGCTGACAGGAGATTCCTTCTCGTCTCCAGGCAATTCCTGCGGAGCATTCGTCATTATGACTTTGGTGATCTCAGGAAGGCTTACGGTGTATTTCATTACTCGATGCCTTCCTTTCTTCTGGAGTCACGATAAATTCTGACAAGGGAAGGGTCCAGAATTACATCCTTTCCCTGGATCTGATGAATGCGGAAACACTTTTCCGCAATGTCATCGCCATAGGCAAACGAGAACATTTCATAGGGAGTGTGGTCATTCAGCTTCTTCCTGCGCAGCGAATTTGTATGACTGAACGCAAGATCGAAGAAATCCTGGTCCAGATCATTGAATGAATGTCCCTTCGGAATGATTCTGCGGAAGACGGAATGCGTATTCTCACAGTTAGGCTTCTGGTATGGAGCACCAGGATCGCAGTAGAACACATAGACACCGAACTTCTCAATTTCTGACGGATTGGAAAATTCTGATCCATTATCCAGAAGCCATACAGCTGGCATCACTTTCTGGAATAGTTCCGCACCAAGAGATTCATACAGATGATTGACAATTGATGTAACAGATGCCGAATTGTTATGGTCTCTGAGAAAGGCAATCTGGAAGTCCCAGTTCGCCCATGTAAGTGTCAGAATGCATTTTCCTCCCTTTTTTCCTTCTACGCTGTCACCCTGCAGAACAGAAAAATCCGGGTGTTCTTCCATGAATTTCAGATAGTCTTCATAGGTTCTTCCGATCCGGCACTTCTTGTCAACTTTGACGATCTGTGCCTTTTTACTGCGAGGCTTCATGCGCACGGCACGGGGAAGATCAATCGGTCTTGCGGAGATCAGACCCTGATTGATCAGATTGTAGGCCTGCTTTTCGCTGATGGTGAAAACGTCCGGCTCATCGACAAAGATATGATGGACTGACTGCCCCATTTTCAGACGATCTGATAGAAGAGTATCAATCTCCTTCACCTCGTCCTCGGTCAATGTGAGACCAGAACGAGACTCCTTGCGGATTTCTCTGGCTTTCTTGTCCGCTTGATCGGCATAATACATGTACTTTTTCAGAGGACAGTACTTCTTCTTTATGCACTGATTGCATACATATGGCGGTGAATCCAGCTTCCTGCAGACTTCTTCTCCGTAGCTGCTGCATGCCTGATTGCAGTTCTGTTTTCTGCAATGATTGCATTTCTTGTCTCTGCAGATACCTGACTGACCAGGACAGATTCCGGATATTGAACAATCCCGGCGATGAATACATCTGTTGGTATGTCCGACTCCGTAAGTGTTTACGAGCGTGCGATACTGCTTTACTTCTCTGCCAACAGAAGAAGCAGACATTCCGAGTTCATCAGCTATTTTTGCAAAGGAAAGACCATCAGAGAGATTCTTCTGAAGCGTAATACGCTTATCCAGATCAAAACGACGATAAGCTGCCATAGACAGTTCCTCCAGTTCTATCGTTAGATGGCAGTAATCTGGCTGATATCTAAATGTTAAAGGAAGAACCGTTTCAGATCTACTTAATGCAAGCCCTTTATAACTTCTTGTTCAGACATACTTAATGCAATACTGGGGTTGCGTTAACTTTTACAAGTGAAGGCATGCTTCGCACCTTCTTCGGGAATGTTTCAGGAACGATAGAGCCATGATAGAATAGGGTCAGTTTCAGTTAAGGGTGGCAGTTGAGATGTCTAGACCGAAGAGAAAGAATTCAGAAGAACTCAGAAAACAGTATCAGAAACAATACGTTGATGAACATTACCGCGCATTCATGATCCGCTTCAGATATGACGAAGATGCTGATGTCATTGATTGGCTGAACAAGCAGAAGAACATCTCCGAATCCATTCGAAAGATTGTCCGCGCACAGCATTCCAGCAAATCAGACCAGCGCAGGGCCCAGGAAGATAAGGAGATTCTGACATGGCTGAAAACACAAGATGACGTCGGAGAAACCCTTCGCAAGGTTGCTCTCCGGGAAGCAAGGAAAGAAGCTAAGAAGGCTGGGAAGCTTTCTGCTGAAGGCAGCGAGAAAGTTGATCGGCGAAGGAAGAAAGTCACCGCGAAGAAGTAAAACTCTGCGTTCAAAGGATGCTGTCTTCTGTGTGGAGCAGGCATCCCGTGAACGCAGGGAGGCCGGGGCGGAAGCTGATCAGATCCCGGCGGACCGGATTCTTGCGGATCATACTTCGGGCAGTCTCGTGATGGACACCGAGGCGCAGCTGAACGAGTATTTTTCAGGGAAACGGCGCAGCTTTGATCTGCCGGTTCGCCCGGAAGGAACCGGGTTTCAGAAAAATGTATGGGAACATCTTTGCGATATTCCCTATGGTGTGACGCGAACCTATGGCGAGCTGGCAGAAATGACAGGAAATAAGAAGGCTTCGTGCGCTGTCGGAATGGCGAATCACTGCAATCCGATTCTGATTCTGATTCCATGTCACCGCGTGATCGGTGCAGATGGAAGTCTGAGCGGATATGCGGCGGGCATCGAGGCCAAGAAATATCTGCTGCAGATGGAACAAGAGTATTCCAAAGGAGTGAAGTAAATTCTCCTTTTGTCGCTAAGGAGGCCAACCTCTTCACCGGCACCGTGATGGACAATATCCGCTTCGGCACTCCTCAGGCGACGGATGAGCAGTGCATTGCGGCGGGGAAGCTTGTCAATGCGGACAGCTTCATCCAGATGCTGCCGCAGAAGTATGATACGGTGCTCATAGGCGACGGCAGCGGTCTGTCGCAGGGACAGCGTCAGCTGCTTTCCATTGCCAAAGCTGCGATCAGCGATCCGCCCGTCATGATCCTTGATGAAGCAACTTCATCGATTGATACGCGTACCGAAAAGATTGTTCAGGACGGTATGGACAATCTGATGAAGGGCAGAGCGGTATTCGGCATTGCCCACCGCCTGTCTACGGTTGGCAATGCCGATGTCATCATGGTTCTTGATCATGGAAGAATCATCGAGCGTGGCAGCCATGAGAAGCTCATGGCCAAAAAGGGCATGTACTACGGGCTTTATACCGGTGCCGTTGAGCTTTCCTGATTAATCTGATTTCCATTGTGTTTGTGACCTCTGAACCAGCCCAGCTGGTGCAGGGGTTTTCTTTTGTGCGTCGCATTTTCCTGCATGGCTTTTAGGGTTCGCGAAATAAACAGGTCCTGTTATGGAGGGAAAAATACATGAAATCCATGACAGATTGCGACGAACACGGCTTGACAGTTCCCCAAGGGAACGGGGGTAAGGTCAATAGCAGAGAATGCGAACAGATGATGAGTGTTCATGAAGTATGCGCCGCTTTCGGCATCACGAGAAAGAGACTGTATTTCTACGACAAAATCGATCTGCTGAAGCCGGCGGCACGTAAGGGAAAACAGCAGGAAAAGATGTATACCGACAGTTCCCTTGAACTGCTGAAACTGATACTCACCTATCAGGAGGCGGGTCTGACGCTGAAGGAAATCAGGACTCTGATCAATGAAGAGCAGGCGGATGAGGCAGCTGTCCTTCGGGGCGCCAGAAACCGTCTCATCCGTTCCAGAAACAGAATCGACACGCAGGTAATGAAACTGGATCAGCTCATTCAGAAGAAAGAGGGGGAAAATTTATGAAGCTTATCAAGATGGAATGCCCGTACTGCGGCGCAGAGCTGCAGGTCGAAGAGGGAAAGAAGATTGCGACATGTCCGTACTGCGGCAAGAACGTCGCGGTCGACGACGAAAAGAAGGAAACAATCGTTACCGTGAAAGATGAGGCGAAGCTTCAGGAAGCCAGCCTCAAACAGCAACAGTACCAGGACAGCCTGGAAGAGAAGAAGAAGGAGGCTGTCCGTGCCTTCCGTCACACCAAAGGATACAAGGCAATCATTTTCCTCATGATTCTTGCCATCATCGGCGGCGCCGCCGCATTATTCACCGGAAAGACGCTGGCACTTGTGATCGCGATTGCCCAGATCGCGCTGCTGGTGCTGGGACTGCTTTCGGGAGAGGATCGCGTCCCGGCACTTGCCAAGGTTCCGGAAGTGATCTTCATCGTTCTGGCTCTGGTTCTTGCGGTTCCGTATGCCACCACAGTAAAAGCAGAAAAGCAGGAGAAGCTTGTCTGGCCCGATACGGAGCTTTCCGCCCGTCTTCCGCAGCCGGATTCGAAGTATGGGTATGTAATTACCAGTGACGATGAGGAGCTGGATGTCGTTGTTCAGAAATTCGATGGTGAACAGTATCAGGCTTATGTCCGTGCCTGCAAAGACAAGGGATTCACGGTCGATGCAGAAAATGATACTGATTCCTATGCGGCGGCGGACCAGGATGGATACATTCTTAATGTTACGCAGAGTTCCGATTCCACCGTTGAGATTGAGCTTACGGCACCGGCTGACTATGAAGAGTTCACGTGGCCGATCAGTGATCTTGCGGCTAAGCTTCCGGAACCTCCTGTGACCCGCGGTAATATCCAGATCGATACATCCGACCATCTGATCATGACTGTTCCAGATATGGACGAAGATGCCTTCAAGGCCTATGCGGCAGCGGTAAAGGATGCCGGCTTTGATCAGGATTACAGAAACGATGATGATTACTTCAGCGGATCTTCAACCGATGGCGTTAGAGTTTACATACGAGGGGAAATGGGAAATGTGATGGAAATCGACGTGCAGGCAGAAGAAACACCTGCTGTCGAAGCGACGGAAGAAGCTGCCCCCACTCCAACATCAACGCCCGCCCCGACGGTGGAAGCGACGCCGACACCGGAAGCCACGGCAACAGCAGCCTCCGGCATCCGCCCGGAGTTCAAGGAGGCGATGGACAGCTATGCGGCGTTCTTCGATTCATACTGTGACTTCATGCGCAGCTATGACAAATCTGACCTGACGATGGCGGTAAAGTATGCCGAGTTCATGAGCAAGTACGCAGATGCGATGAACAAGCTGGATGCGGTGGATGAAAGCGAACTGACGCCGGAGGAAGATGACTATTACATTCAGACGATGGCGCACATCAATAATTCGCTGGCACAGCTGGCAACCGAGATTAACTGACATCATTAACAAACAAGGCCATGCGGACACAGATAACTTCTGTGCCTGCATGGCCTTTTGTTCTACTGCCAGCATTAGTGAAAATGGCCGGCTTTTCGCAGACGATTCACCAGCAATGGAAGAAGAATCAGCTGCAGAATGATACCGGGCAAAGCGTTGATGAATCCCCCGGAAAGAAACGCCTGAAAGGTAAAGTGATTCTCTCCTGTGCTGAGCAGCAGTGTCTCAGCAATTCCCCATATAATCCGCCCCGCCAGCATGCCGCAGAGAAGGGAAACATAGATTGCCTTGAGATCTTTCTTTTTCGCCCGACTGTAGAGCAGTCCCGTAACGGCACCGTATGCGGCAAGCTCGAAAGCCATCGCAATCGCATTTGGATACATTGCAGGCATGCCGAAGAGGACAATGCGCAGCAGCGGACACAGGAAACCGATCAGGGCAGCAGCTTCTGGCCCGCAGGTATATGCCGCCAGAAAGATCGGCCAGTGCATCGGCAGAAGTGTCGCACCGATGGTCGGAATCTGCAGTACAAGGAAGGGAAGAACCTGGCCAAGTGCAAGAAACATTGCCGATAATGTCAGCGTCTGAATTTTAGAGTTCATACTTTTCTTTTTTATCACAGAGAGAGGACAATACGAAGTCAAATACTCTCGTATATATTTTCACAATTCATAGTGGCATATTGTGCAATAATCAGAAAGAATCATGCTATATTGGCACTCAGATTCTCCTGGAACAATCGATATGAGATGGTTGCTCTTTTTATAAGACAGGCCATAGTTTCGCCACATGTGGTGAAATATAGAGGTGCAATGTCTAAAATCTCCGCTGAGTAAGCCTGCAGTCACCACCCTGCTGCAAATGACGATTTTTTGCATATTTTCCATTTAGCAGAGAAATGATCACCTTGGCGAAGATTATTGGAATCTATTGGTAAATAGTTATGGAATACTTATGCCGCTTACGTCCCAAGTACGTATTTTCACGTTGAACTACAGAGCTCAACGGGCTATACTTGAATTACGTATTTAAGCCGCTTACGTCCTAAGTACGTAATATCAGGAGGTGCCGATGATACAACGTGAACTTTATCTTCACCAACTTGTTTCCTATATGTGGGATGGCCAGATCAAAGTGATTACCGGGATCCGGCGGTGCGGAAAGTCCGTTCTTTTATTCGAACTGTTTCGTGACTATCTGCTGTCACAGGGGACGAGTGCTGAGAACATCATTACAATCGAACTTGATAAACGCAAAGATGTAAAATACCGCAGTCCGATTGCACTCAGCAGTATGGTCGAGGCAAAGATACAAAACAGTGCACAAGAGTACTATCTCTTTATTGATGAAATTCAGCTGTCTGTTTCCGTTCCGGATCCGGATCTGCCGGGCGAAAAGGTAACGATCTATGACATGCTGAATGAGCTGCGAGGATACAAAAATCTTGATGTGTATGTCACAGGAAGCAATTCAAGGATGCTGTCAAGCGACATCGTGACAGAATTTCGCGGCCGCTCTTCGCAGATCCATGTATATCCTCTTTCTTTTAGGGAATTTTTTGCCGCTGTGGGTGGAGATAAAAGAGATGCATTTGACCGCTATATGCTTTTTGGTGGGATGCCTTACCTTCTGAATCTGAAGGAAGACCGACAGCAAAAAGACTATCTGGCACAGCTGTTTAATGAGGTATATATCAAGGATATTGTTGAGCGCGAGGGAATTGAACGTCCTGATGTACTTTCTGATATCCTGGACTTTCTTGCGTCATCTGTCAGTTCCCTGACAAATCCCACCAATATTGCAAACACACTGAACAGTACAAAAAAAGCAAACATCACCCCAAAAACTGTTTCAAGTTACCTGGAATACCTGAAGAATGCTTTCCTGATCAGCGAAGCAAAACGCTGGGATATCAAGGGGAAACGATATTTTCAGTATCCGAACAAATATTATTACACAGATATCGGACTCCGTAATGCGCGAGTCAATTTCCGGCAATTTGATCCTGGTCATATCATGGAAAACATCCTGTACAATGAACTGATTATGCAGGGATATTCCGTTGATGTTGGTGTCGTCCTCGACAGGCGAAGAGATCAGAAGGTGCAAAAAGAAATTGATTTTGTTGTCAATCAAGGAGACAAAAAGGTATATATCCAATCAGCCTATGAAATGTCTCACACGGAAAAGACAACTAGTGAACTGGACTCTCTGCGACTGACGAATGATTTTTTTGAGAAAATCGTCATGCGTCGGGATATTCCGGCGTCATTTACGGATGAAAACGGCATTCGTCATATCAATGTACTGGATTTCCTGCTTGGCAAAGAAACGATCTTCTGATTTGTAAGACAGCCGAAAGTTGGTAGGATGAATCTTCTGGATGAAGGTGCGAGCATGGCAGCGGATCTGAATAGATTCAATGATGCGAGGAGAAATCAATTATGGCAGTAAGAAAAATTCACCTTCTATTAGACGCTTACCTTCTTTCAGATTCCACCTCACAACACTAAGGCGATTCCTCCCGATCACTGAAGTGACGGGCTTCCTCGCCTTAGTGTTGTGAAATATAGAGGTGCAATATCAAAAATCTCCGCTGAATAAGCCGACAGTCACCACCCTGCTGCAAATGACGATTTTTTTAATAATTTCTCGACTTTCTCTGGTACTTAATAACAGTCTCCCTTTGCAATTTGATCATTAGTTTTTTAACTTGATCATTTTTTATTATATGATCAAATTAAGTCTTGTCTTCAACCATATCATTTGTTAAATTAACTGTATCAAATAATGCAAAATGATCAAATAGAAGGGCTGAAATATGCGTGATTTCTCTTATCAAAATGAGTGGAAAAAACTGCTTACACCAAAAATCGTAAATTATCTGACTGCAATTCATGAATATAAGGGAAAACAGGAGCTGATCGCAACCAGGCATGCAGATGTTCTGCAGAATCTTGTTGAAATTGCTAGAATCCAAAGCACAGAAAGTTCGAACAAAATTGAAGGTATTTACACTTCGGACGAACGATTGAAGAAAATTGTTATGGATAAAACGACGCCTCATTCCAGAGACGAATGCGAGATTGCCGGATATCGGGATGTGTTGAATACGATCCATGAAAGCTATGAATACATTCCTATCAAACCGTCACTGTTATTACAGCTCCATCGAGATATGTATAAATTTGAAGAGACGAGAATCGGCGGCAGCTGGAAATCCTCTGACAACAGAATTGAAGAAGTGGATAAAGACGGAAATCGAAAAGTGAGATTTCAGCCTGTTTCAGCATTTGAGACACCAGAAGCAATGGAACAGTTATGCAAAGCATATCAAGAAATACTTTCAGACGCTCAGGTTGATCCACTGCTTGTGATCCCAATGTTCATTCTTGACTTCCTGTGCATCCATCCATTTCTCGATGGGAACGGCAGAATGAGCAGACTTCTTACGCTTCTCTTGCTCTATAAGAACGGATATTACGTTGGGAGATATATCAGTATAGAGAAACTTATAGAAACAACAAAAGATCAATATTACGATGCACTGCAGGCAAGCTCAGCAGGATGGCATGAAGGGGAAAATGATTATTCGCCATTTGTCGTGTATATGCTGGGTATCATAACGGCTGCGTACCGCGAGTTTATGGAACGCACTGCGCTTGTGGAAGAGCGAAAAGTTTCAAAGCCAGAACGTATTGAGGAGATGCTGCAGAAAAAACTAGGGACTTTTACAAAGACCGAGATACAAGAGGAATTCCCGAATATTGGTCAGGCAACGATACAAAGAACTCTCGCCAAGCTTCAGAAGGAAAATAAAATCATTAAACTCGGTGACGGTCGTTATACAAAGTACCGCTGGAATTGGGAAAACAAAGAGTAATCGTCTGTCTCCTGCAGCACCCTTCGATTTTTCCGTGGCTGCAATCTTTACCATGATGGAGAATTCCGATAGACGGAATTCTCTTTTCGTACCGTTGTGTTTGAATTAGTAGCGGCGCATTCCCCGTCTATAGCAGCGCAAGCTGTTTAGGCGGGGTTAGCCGCCCTTCTTCTGCCCGCAGGGCGGCGATAGCCTTCGTTATCGCGTTTTCCCTGTTCCTGGATATAGATTCTGACAGCCTCTTCGGTGGTTTCAGATACGGTGCTTAGGAAGTAGCTGTCAGACCAGAAAAGGTCTTTCCAGTAATACTTTTTCAATGCAGAAGAAAACTCTTTTCGTAACAGACGGGAAGTAACGGTTTTATAACTATTCACCAATTTAGAAAGCTGCGTCTGTGGAGAGGCTTCAAAAAGAAGATGCACATGATCCCTGTCTGTATTAATTTCCAGGATTCGGCATTTCCAATCGCCTTCTACCACTTCGCGGCTGATCTGAATCAGCCTGTTGGCGAGCTCCCCAGTAAGCACCGGATGTATGTATTTTGTAACTACAACCAAATGATACTGAAGCTTATAAATAGAATGCCTGTTCCTATGATATTCAGAGTAATAGTCCATATCTACACCTCCTTCTATTTAATCATACCACTAAAAGTGTTAAACTATATATAGGAGGAAGAAAATGCAGGTTGTCGGCAGCTATAGCGTACATGTCCGTGATGACCATGAGGCACTGAAACGAACAGCAGATCTCTTTTCGGATGCCGTCTCACATCTGGTGCATACCGCTCTTTCGAACTGGAACAATCTTTCTGATACAGACAGTTCGTTTGCGCGCCTGCGGATGATGGAGTGCATCATTCATTCCTCTGATGGCTTTGTATCACCTGATTCCTTCGATCATAAGTTTCCGAAGTTCCCGTCCTATTATCGCAGAGCCGCTATTATGCAGGCACTTGGTATCGTTTCTGCCTATCAGTCAGCTCTGAAGAACTGGAAGGCAAACGGCAGTAAGGGAGAGGCCCCGAAATTGGATTCCTGTAAGCACCGAATGCCTGCACTGTATCGCGGTAATACTTATAAGCCTGTGATCGATGAACAGACTGGCGAAGTGATGCCTTATGCGGCAAAGATCAAGGTGTTCCGCAATCATGACTGGGTATGGGATACCGTTCGTCTCTCTAAGACTGATATTGATTATCTTGACAAGAGAGGCAGAAGCGGAGATATCTCTGCTCCCGTACTGGAGAAGAAGCACGGCTGCTGGAAGCTGAGATTTGCAGTAACGGAAACTGTAGAATTGTCCGCAAAACCTGTATCGGAGCAGAAGATATGTGCTGTCGATTTAGGCGTAAATACAGATGCGGTATGCAGTGTCATGGACTCTAAGGGTACTGTCCTGGCGCATAAGTTCATTATGCGCGGAAGAGAAAAAGACTCTTTAAGCAATGCGCTGCATCGGGTGTCTGTATTCCAGTCTCTGCATGGATCACATGACTCCGGACGGCTCTGGAATATCGCAAAGCGAAGAAACAGGAATCTTGCACATCAGATTGCACGAGAGATTGTGAACTTTGCCATTGCGAATGAGTGCGATGTCATTGTCATGGAGCATCTTGATACGAAAGGCAGAAAGCGCGGCAGTAAGAAGCAGAAGCTAGCCATGTGGAAGCACGCTGACATTCAGAAAACCGTAGAAAGTCTTGCCCATCATTATGGATTTCGCATTTCCCATGTCAATGCATATGGAACCAGCCGTCTTGCGTATGACGGAACCGGACGTGTCAAGCGCGGGAGAGAAGTATCAGAAGATACTCCATATGACGTCTGTGTATTCAAAAGCGGAAAGATCTACAATTGCGACCTTTCCGCCAGCTACAACATCGGTGCCCGTTATTTTATCCGCGGGCTGTTAATGGAATCACCCGATCTTATGACAAAAGTCTCTGGGATCGGGAGTGGAACCCAAAGGACGTTAGCTGACCTATGGAAGATCAGCAGGGTCTTGTGCCCTCTGCTTTCTGCGACAGTCTGACCATCCCGACATAAGTCTGAGAAACGTTAGTACAGATGG
This sequence comes from Anaerolactibacter massiliensis, assembly GCF_900290205.1. NCBI lineage: Bacteria > Bacillati > Bacillota > Erysipelotrichia > Erysipelotrichales > Erysipelotrichaceae > Anaerolactibacter > Anaerolactibacter massiliensis. Next base: position 287,611 of record NZ_OLMH01000003.1, read on the forward strand.
GTGCATAAGCTTCGGCTTGTGTGCTGTGCTGATACCGTATCGTTTGTGCAGACGGAAATCTGAGGGCACACAAGCCCTTGGAAGCCCCGTCTATAGTGCGTTAGCACTTAGGCGGGGAGGTTCACGAAATCCTTTGCCGCACGAGACATACTTAATGGGCAGATTATTCCTGAATCGGATGATTATGACCCTGAAGAGTATTACGGCCAAGGAATGTTCTGATCTCTGTATAACTGCGGGCTGTCTAGAAAAGGGCAGCCTTTCTTTCATTTTTTTGATCCGGGCAAACAACTTCAATGAATTGCTCGTATGGTGCTCCGGGGTCTTCAAAAAGAGGTTATTAAGCCGCTGATCGGATACATTCATTACGAGACACCGGAAGAAGAGCAGAACTTTGCGACACTTCTGGAGATGCTCAATTCGATGGATGTCCGGGAAGATGATGAAGAGTGCCAGAACCCGGTGGATATCCTTTTTGAGCGGCTGAAAGAGAAGAACCCAAATCATTTTGCAGTAAGACAATATGTGAAGTTCAAGATGGCTGCCGGCAAGACCCTGAAAAGTATACTTGTCAGCTGCGGCGCAAGACTTGCTCCATTTGATATTCAGGAAGTCCGGGATATCACCATGTACGATGAACTGGAGCTTGATACGCTGGGAGACAGGAAAACAGCGCTTTTCCTGATCATGTCGGATACCGATGCCACATTTAACTTTTTGATCGCTATGATCTATACGCAGATGTTCAACCTGCTCTGTGAGAAGGCGGATGATGTCTACGGAGGACGCCTGCCGGTGCATGTGCGGTGTCTCATTGATGAGGCTGCCAACATCGGTCAGATCCCAAATCTGGAAAAGCTTGTGGCAACGATCCGCAGCCGTGAGATCTCTGCCTGTCTGGTGCTGCAGGCGCAGTCGCAGCTCAAGGCGATCTACAAGGACAACGCAGATACGATCATCGGCAACATGGATTCGCGGATCTTCCTTGGCGGCACGGAACCAACAACGCTGAAGGAGCTGAATCAGGCACTCGGCAAGGAGACGATCGATACCTACAACACCGGAGAGAACCGGGGACGGGAGCTGTCGCACAGCCTGAACTATCAGAAGCTGGGACATGATCTTCTGTTCGTTGATGAACTCGCGGTGCTGGATGGATCCAAGTGCATTTTGCAGCTCAGAGGTGTCCGGCCATTCCTGTCATCCAAGTATGACCTGACGAAGCATCCGAACTATTACCTGACTGGGGACTGCGACAAGAAGAACCTGTTCGACATCGAGAAGTTCCTGAACCGGCAAATGAAACTGAAGCCGGACGAGAAATACGAGGTGGTGAACGGAGATCTTGCAGCAAATCGTCTGTGCATTGTTAATGGCAAATCTTAAGGTGCCAGATGGGCACCTTAAGATGCATGAGGGCACTATGGATAAAGAAATCGTCGCAGAAGGAAAGCTGGCAATTCAGATTGACACCAGACCGATGTTCTGATCAAAAGGTTGTTATCAAAGTTTTTTATTGTAATGTCACCTTGAGGTCGCAACCACTTGAGGTCGCAAATTGCGACCTCAAGTTTTAAGAAGGACAGGTAATGAGCAAAATTAAATCCGAGAAAGCTGTCGACTTGGCTGTCATAAAGAGCGAGAGCGAAATCCGACGAATGATTTATATCGTCAGAAATCAGCAGGTAATGCTGGATTCCGATCAGCTTCCCAACACGCTGAGAGTCAGATAACCTATCAAAGATAATCCTCCCGTCACATCTATGTCCGCCTTTTCAGACTTTGGTATGCCGGGGTTAATACTATGCAGACCTATTGACGCTTACTTTGGAGCTACCAGCTTTGTTCACCCACCTTCACTGCAGAAGACTCAAAGACTTTCGGAAAACAGATAAATAATTGAAAAATGATTGCTATATTTGCTGTTAGGAGGTGAGCATAATGAATGCAAAGATACTGATTGCTGACGATGAAAGCGATATTGTTTCCATGCTTGGTAGTTTTTTTGAGAGCAAGGGCTTTCGTGTACTGCCCGCTTTCAATGGCGCGGAAGCACTAAAGCAAGTGGAAAAGCAGCCGGATATTATTTTGCTTGACATCAATATGCCCGGAACAGACGGGTTAGAAGTTTGCAAGCGTATCCGCGATCACATATCCTGCCCGATCCTTTTTCTGACTGCTCGGATTGAAGATGCAGACAAGGTAAAAGGCTTTGCCGTTGGCGGTGATGATTATATTGTGAAGCCCTTTTCCCTCGTAGAGCTTGAAGCACGGGTGCGCGCTCATCTGCGTCGGGAAGCACGACACAATTTTGAAGCACAAGTCAAGTTTTCCGGTGATTTAACGATTGACTATTCAGAACGTTGCGTGTTCTTTGGCGATAAGCGTGTCGATCTTGCAAAAAAGGAATTTGATATTGTGGAACTGCTTTCTCAAAATCCAGGACAGGTCTTTGATAAAGAACGGATTTATGAGCGTATTTGGGGTTATGACAGCGAGGGCGACAGCAGCGTTGTGGCAGAGCATATCCGCAGGATACGTACTAAAATTGCTGCATATACCGACCATATATATGTTGAAACGGTTTGGGGGTGTGGATACAAATGGGTCAAGTAAATTGCCGCAAGCACTATTTATCTCTCCAAAAAAGCCTTGTTCTCTATGTAATTGCCTTTGTTGTACTCGCAGTCTTTCTATCCGTAACGACTTTTTCGATCTGTGGTAGTGCTGCCGAAGGTATCAGAGCATCTTATCCCCCATCCGGCGAAAAATATTATTTGACGAATGAGCAGGGGGAACAGTTGGGTGACGGCGCTTACATCGGGATAGTGCCCGTCCCGATGTCTAAAGAGGACGAGCGTACAATTGCGCTACTGGAGAAACTTCCCATTGTTGCAACTCCTATCTATTCTGCATTCTGTATTATCGCCGCTGCGCTGCTGTTTTACAGAAACAGGCTGAAAAAGCCGCTTGCGGAACTGCGGACTGCTTCTGAAAAAATAGCGAACAATGACTTGGACTTTTCAATCGACTATGATAACAACGATGAATTGGGACAGCTTTGCGCGTCTTTTGAAATCATGCGGACAACCCTTGCGGACAATTTCTCTAAAATGTGGCGGCAAGTTGAAGAACGAAAAGCACTCAACACCGCTTTTGCTCACGATCTGCGTACTCCTCTAACAGTATTAAAAGGATATAACGAAATGCTGCAAGCCAGCGACAATTCCCAAACGAGGGAAACCGCCGCCACAATGGGAAAGCATATCTCTCGTATGGAAAGTTATGTGAGCAGCATGAGCAATCTTAGGCGTATGGAAGATACACAGCCAGAGTACAAGTTGATAGACTTGCGGACAGTGGCATCTTCTTTGTATGACAGCGCAAAAATCGTATGTGCGAAAAACGGAAAAAAATTAATTTTACAAAATGACATACCTGTTTCGCGGTTATCCCTTGATGGGTCCTTTGTTTCACAAGTGTGTAATAATCTGATCTCTAATGCAGTTCGGTATGCCCGGACTTCGGTAACAATCTCTTTTGCCTTGCGTGACAATGGTCTGCTGCTTTCCGTATCAGATGATGGAAAAGGGTTTGACAAAAGCGGTCTGCAAAAAGCTACCAGCCCATATTACACAGAGGAAAGCAACCATTCCGAGCATTTTGGACTTGGACTGTATATTTGTAAGCTGCTTTGTGAACACCACAACGGCTATTTGAAGATCGAAAATACTACAACCGGGGCAAAGGTATCCGCCTACTTCAAATCTCCAGCCTTGTAGATAAAAAGTAGATATCTCCTCTCTATACTCTCCATGAAAACACATGGAGAGTATTATTATTGCTCCCTATGGAGAAAGGAGCGTTTTTTATGGAATTAAAGACAATCGGTCTGACAAAAAAGTTCGGCTCTAAAACGGCTGTGAACGCCTTGAACATCACCTTGACAAATGGCGTTTACGGCTTACTGGGCGCAAATGGCGCAGGGAAAACAACGCTTATGCGTCTACTCTGCAATATCCAAAATCCTACTTCCGGGAAAATTCTGCTGAACGGAAAAAACATTTCTGGGCTTGGTGAACGCTATCGCAATCTTTTGGGTTACTTGCCCCAGCACTTCGGATATTACCCGGATTTTTCAGCGTTTGACTTTCTGCTCTATGTTTCTGCCCTAAAAGGGTTGGATGAGAAGACGGCGCGTAAGAAGTCAAAGGAGCTGCTGGAAGCAGTAGAATTATCGAGGGAAAGTAAGCACAAAATCAAAACCTTTTCCGGGGGCATGAAACAGCGTTTAGGGATTGCACAAGCCATGCTCAATGACCCCCGCATTTTGATTTTGGATGAGCCGACAGCGGGACTTGACCCAAAAGAGCGCGTCCGTTTCCGCAATTTGATCAGCGCCTTTTCCAAAGACCGCATTGTAATTCTGTCTACGCATATTGTTTCCGATGTGGAGTTTATTGCAGAGGAAATCATTATGATGAAATCCGGTCAGATCATTCATTTTGGAAATCCGCAGGAGATTACTTCTGAAATCGACGGTCAAGTATGGGAATGTACGGTTCCGACTGCCTATGCGGAAAAATACGCGGCTGCCTACAATACAAGCAATCTGCGTAACATCAGCGGAAATCAGACAATCTTACGGGTTATTGGAGATCGCCCGCCTATGGAAAATGTGGTAAGGGTGCAGCCTACTTTGGAAGATTTGTACCTGTTCTATTTCAAAGGGGGTTGTGAAGAATGAAAAAACTAATTCTTTTTGAACTGCGAAAAATATTTTCAAAGCGTTTATCTTTGATTGTTCTGGTTGGAATACTTCTGTTTTCTGTCTTGATTTCCTTTTCTACCTATCAAAACAAATTTGCTTTTGACGGTGTAAGTGCGGAAGGTTCAGGAAAAACGGCAGTAGAAATCGACAAGGAAATTGCCGCGAAATACGAGGGAATATTGACCGACGAAAAAGTACAGCAAATGATGAATGACTTTGCGCCGACCCATGATCTGCATGGTCTCAATGCGATGTACCTGTATCAAAACGCTACACAATCCGCCGCCTTTTCCCGATTTTCTGATAAAGAGGGAAATTGGAACGGATTAAGTGTTTCGGATGTGTTCGGTAATGAAGAAATCAAAATTGGCTATGTAGATGGTTGGCTTTCAACAAGTAAAAACATGGTGCGGGTTTTTATCGTACTTGCTCTTGCGGTTATCATCATGCTTGCTCCGATTTTCTCCGGCGAGTATGAAGGCGTTGACAATATCATATTGACAAGCAAATACGGCAAAACCAAATGCGCTACTGCAAAGGTAGCAGCAGGTATTCTTACCGCCATTCTCACTACCGCGCTGGTTGCGGCTTTTAACTTGCTTCTTGCTCTTATCTTATATGGAACGGAAGGGCTGGATTGTAGTATCCTATTCGCTCCCAGCGACTATGTAGAGGGGTTCATTCCTTTCAATATCACTTGTGGGACGTTGCTAAAATACCAAATCCTTTTGGCGTTTACCTGTACTCTCAGCGTAACGGGAATTACGCTACTTATATCTGCAATCAGTAAAAATCAGATTGTAGCTTTCGTTGCGTCTATGGCAATTTTTCTTTTTCCCGTTTTGCTGCCGATCACCGAAGTAAATCCATTGTTCCGATTGGTTGGACTTCTTCCAATCTATCATGTACTGGTCATTTCACTTCTGTCGGTGGAGCAAATGAATAACGGTATGCTGTATGCGATATGGGCCATCCCGGCAGCACTGCTCTTTTTGGGAGTTGGCGCCGTTTTCTCCTGCTGCGTATTTGCAAAGCACCAGGTTTCATAAGTTTTTGATACCAAATCGCTGACACTAGATTTGTATGAAATCAGTTATCTCGTTCGCACGCAGATTGGAGGTAAAAGATGACGTACGTCTTTGATGAGCATGGAGAACGACACCGATTCGATGCTTTTTGTAAAACTGTTCTACGTCATGAAGCCACAAATTATTTTCGAAAGTTGAACCGCCAAGGGAAACATATAGCTCAGTTTAGCGCCTTATCGCAGTCTGAATAAGGCAAACTCTATGCAGTTGATGAATACCCCAGCGAGAAGTTTGTATTTTCAGCGTTTGGTTATGTACTGTACCTTCGTGAAGAAATGGTGGCTGACGCTTTTTCCGGTCTGCCGGAGCCGGAACAAACTATTTTGATCCTGTATTGTGTGTTGGAACTTCCAGACAAAGAAGTGGGCAATTTTGTAGGGATGTCCCGCAGCGCCGTCCAGCGCCACAGGACAAAGGCATTAAATAAACTGCAAAAAAACTTGGAAGCCGAAGGAGTACGAAATTGATATGAAACAGGCAACTTTTAGCGGCAGGGTGCTTTTGCCGATGGACGTAATCAAAGCGGCTCGCGCCGGTGATCCATTAGCATTGCGACAAGAAGAACCTGTTTGACATTGAGAAGTACCTTAATCGACAGATGAAGTTGAAGCTGGGCGAGGAATATGAGGTGGTGAATGGAGATCTTGCTGCAAATTAACTTTCATGGGCTATCTTATTAGATGCACTATGATGTCGTGAAATTGAGAAAAGTAAAAGCCAATTATCCGATGACATAATTCAATAATCTGAGAAGAAAACTCAACTAACTTTAGCAAACATCAAATACAAGTAGGATAGGAAGTTGATTTTGCCAGTGCAGTTTTCAGGCAATACGCTGCTTTCAAAAAATTCTTGACTGCTCCCTCAGGGGGCAGCTTATGGTTTAGCTGGAGGTGATGCTTATGTATATCAATGAAGCCGCAAAATTATCTGGAACAACGAAAAAAGCGATTGAATACTATTGTCAGAAAGGATTGCTTGATCCTGCGATATCAGAGAATGGGTACAAATCCTTCTCTGCGGAAGATGTTGAAAAGCTGAAAAAGATTTCGCTTCTGCGAAGTCTTGGTGTATCTGTTGCTAATATCCCGAAACTGGTTAATAAAGGTGATAGTTTGGATTTTTGGAAAATCATTGATACTCAGCGGCGTGACCTGCAGAGAAGAAAAGAACAGAACGATCTTCTGAAAGAGCTGGCGTCATCTTTGGACTGGAATGCAGTGAAGCTTAAAGCAGCCGCGGCGGAATGCCGGGAATCTGTAATAGACCGCTTGATGATCGCCTTTCCGGGATTCTGGGGAAATTATTTATCGCTCCATTTCCGCGAATTTTTAATGAATCCGATCGAAACCGAAGAACAGGAGAATGCCTATCATGAAATCTGTGATTATCTTGATAGCGTACATATGGAAATCCCTGATGAATTAGAAGACTATCTGGATTCCTTGAATACTCTGGACAGTCAGGAAATCTTCTTGAATACAAGGGATGCTCTATCAGATGTCATAGATAATCCAGAAAACTGGCTGGTAAATCATAAAGAAATCATCGAGCGGTATCTTAAGTTTCAGGGTACTGAAGAATACCGAAATTCAGATGGAGCTAAGCTTAAGGAAGTGTTAAAGAGGTTCAATCAAGAGCAGGGATATAACAGCGTTTTCATTCCTGCAATGAGAAAACTTAGTCCTGCTTATGATGAATATGTTTTAAAGCTGCAGAAAGCGGATCAGGCCTTTTCACAACGTTATCAGCAATAAACAGGTTTATCATACCGAATAATGAGAATACCTAGATCCATACCTGGCTGCTATCTGTGCCGTTCATGTTGGACAAATGCGACAGTCCAAAGATGAGGGACGTCCAGATAGCACTGTGGCAGAGAGGGTGGTTTGTCTCTTTGTACCAGGCGCAGAAGGTATCTGCACCGATACCGCGGAATATTGTTTCTTCAAAGATGCCAGCAGTTAGGGCAATGAAGGTGTCACAAAGGATGGAAGAGATGTCTTGTTTCAGCAGTGCGGTGATATTTCCCGGTGCATCGAATAAATGGACCATGTACAGGACGACGAAGATGAGCAGGAATATGAGTGAGAAAGCAGGTGCCTGGAAGAAAGGATGTGCTTCTGTTAAGAGGTGTTTTCCTTTGTGAAAGTGGATAAACCAGAAATAGCACGCAAGAGCAAACAAAAATCTCCCGATGATGTAGCCGGTAAGGCCAAAGGTGCGGTACAGGAAGCTGCTGCCAAAGCCGTAGATAAAAAGCAGAGTGATAAACAGCAATAAGAGAAATTTTGGTTTGATCGAGTTTATGCGATTGTTAAACATCGGATAAGATGATTAAAGTATGGATAAAGCTGTTTTATGAACAGAAAGCGTTCAAACTGCTACGACGAAAAAGATCGTAGATTTTGAAGCTATGTAAAACTTGAGCAGGCACCAATCTAGAAGATATTTTATTCATGCAAAAAGCAGAATAGTGCATGTAGTGACCTACTCGGCTACAAGTAACCGAGCTTCGGAGCATCCGCTCCTCTCTTTTCTCGTGTTGCCAGACTGTCAGGGATGCGCTGCAGATCCACGAAGGATATGCCGTTCCATCACGCTGGAGTTATTCTATGCAGCCTTGCACTTTTGCTTGCATAGTGATTTCGAGCTAACCCCTCCGGCCCGGAGGTTCTGTAATGCCATGTTCAGCAGGTGCAGTAGACCCGTACCGCTTCGGTTTTGATATTCAGTGCCGCGTTTTCATCACGATCATGACGATGCCCGCAGACGGGGCATGTCCAGTCGCGAATGGAAAGATCCCTTGTCTTCTTATAGAGGCTTCCGCATTCATGACACATCTGGGAGCTGGGGAACCACTTGTCAACACGGATCAGCTTTTTGCCTTTCCGCTCCGCTTTGTATGCGAGCATCGCTGTGAAAGCTCCCCATCCCTTGTCGCCAACCGATTTGCCGTAGTTCAGCGACTGTGCCATCGCGCGCATATTCAGATCCTCAATTCCGATGATGTCATACACATTCGTCAGATCATTTGACAGCTTATGCAGAAAGTCAGTCCGCTGATTCTTGGTTTTCGAATACAGCTTTGCGACCTTCCGCCGCTGCTTCTGATAATTGGAAGATCCCTTCTTCATGTGCGACAGCTTTCGCTGCTCTCTGGCTAACCGTGCTTCTGCTTTGCGATACCATTCCGGTTCATCGATATGACGCTGTTCTGAGTCAACATACAGTCCATGCATTGACATATCCAGTCCGATTGCATTGTCAGGATCAATGTCATGCACGACAGGTTCTTTTGCATACTCATAGAGCAGAGAAACATAGTATTTCCCGCTGGGATCGCGGGAAATCGCTGCGCTCTTCAGCACACCGCCTCTCTTGATGGAGCGATGGTTAATGACGCGCACTTCTTCTTCCATCTTTGGAAGAGAAAGATACAGCTTTCCATTTTCCCAATGCACGGACGCATGATTTGTTGTATAGGAATCGTGATGGTCTGCTTTCTTCTTGAACTTCGGATGTCCGCTCTCATGATTGAAGAAGCGATGAAAAGACTGATCCAGATTGATCTGTGCATTCGCAAGTGCCAGGCTGTCAACTTCTTTGAGCCATGGGCAGCAGGACAATCCTTTATACCATGCGGGCGTAAGCTGAAGATTCTCTCTAAAATTCTGCCACGCATTGATTTTGTCAGCCAGCATGCGATTATAAAGCCAGCGCACTGCACCGAATGTCTTGGCAAAGTATTCTTCCTGTGCAGGCGAAAGAGCCCCCAGACGGAACTTATAAGCAACGCGGTCTTTTGTTTTGGAGGTGTGTTTTGTCCTTCTGAGAGACATGGGAATTACCTCTAAACATTTTTCTGCCGGTCAATGTAGCGGCGTACGTTTTCTTCGCTGATAGAGCCAATTGTTTCGACAAAATAAGACCCGTTCCACAACTGACCGTGCCATAAAGACTGTCTCAGCTCCGGGTATTCACGAAACAAGCGAAGCCCGGAAACACCTTTCAAGTGCTTGACAATAAATGTAATTGAGAGCTTCGGCGGTGCAGACACAAAACAATGTACATGATCTGCTTCGCCAACTTCGCATTGATCGACAGAAAAGCCATTTTCTTCGCCGACAGACTTCAGCAATTCTTGCAAAGTGGTCTCAATTTCCGGAGTCAGTACTTTACGACGGTATTTGACACCAAACAATATGGTAATGGACGTTGTATACACAGGTCCTTGCATGAATGTAGTTATCACTCATACATATAGTATATCAAATAGATGAATCCAAGTCTTTATATAGAGCCATTATTCCCAATTGCACATAGTATCAAATATGCACGATTCATCTCCCATACAAGTAAGGGAGAATTCTCGGATGGATTCTTAAAATTTGCACACGTTCAATATTACTTCGTAAAATTGTTATTGTACGAAGTTTTTTTATTCGCCATATTATTGCGCTCTAATAACTTTTGACGGTAAGCGTCAATAGGTCTGCATAGTATTAACTCCGGCACACCAAAGTCTGAAAAGGCGGACATAGATGTGCCGGGGGATTATCTTTGATAGGCTATCTGACTCTCAGCGTATCGGGAAGCTGATCGGAATAGGGCAGGATTCGTTCTATGGATTCAGGGCTCAGATCATGTTCAGTCAGTTCACGGAAGACATATGCTAGATATTTCTCTGGATCCAGATGATTCAGCTTAGCAGAGATCAGAATCGAAAAATAATATGCACTGACTGTTGCGCCTCTCTCTGTATCCGCAAACAGGAAGTTCTTTCTGGCGAGAACGATCGGTTTCATTCCCTCGCGTTCCGCAAGATTGTTGGATAAGGCAGCCTCTCCGTCTTTCAGATAATTCATCAGGTATTCCCACTGATTGTTCAGATAAGTAACTGCCTCTCCAAGCTTGCCGGTCTGCAGATAAGTTACTTTCAGATAGTTATTGTATTCATGGATTTCCTCCATGATCGGTCTTGCCTTCTCATTGCGGACTTCTTTGATTCTTTCGGGATCCGCCTGTTCAGCTTTAAGGCTTCTCTCAATATCAAACAGCTTGTCCATCTTTGCGACCATCTTAAAAGTATCCGCAAATCTCGGATATTGTCTCAGTATCTTTTCTTTTTCGCCTTTCTGCTTCGCTTTTTTGAATGCACTGTAGGTTTCCTTGTCTGCAGTCATGGCATCAAAGAATTTTCGGCGAGCATGACTCATACATCCGACTTTCATCAGAGCGGGCAAGTAATTTGTATATGCCTGATACCCATCTGATTGAATAATTCCATGAAACTGTGTCCCCAGTATTTCGTAGAGGAAAGACTGTTCTCGAGTTTTGCTATAAAAGAACAGAGCCATCTGTTTCTTTTCAAACGGTCCTGTCAGCGCTCCCCAGATTCTGCACGCCTGCCGTCCCTCTTTCTGCAGCCATTCAAGTACTTCCAGTTCCGTTTCATCCATGTTCACAACATGGCACTGTCTGAGATCTGCAGTCATTCGATCAATGACTGCTTTCAGGTATTTCTCTCCGCAGTGAATCACCAGCTGGCAGATATATTGTTTAGAGAGTGGAATTCCGTTATTCGAAAGATGCTTCGCAATCCGGTCGAAAGGAAGACCGAGAATGTACTTCTCATACGCAAAATGTGCAGGGAGTTCCGGAGAAGCAGGAGAATTCTTAATCATCCGCTTCGGTTTCTTTTCCTTCGGCACTTCATGAATGATCGTTTTCTCTTCGCCTTCTTCAGTGATGAAGGTATAAGCAAAACGATGGCAGATGATTTCTTCCGTATAGTATTCCGCTCTCTGGTAATGAGAAATGCGGATTACCTCAGGCGCAATCTCCTTCATCTTATGACCATCCACTTCAGTGGATTCAGGGTAAAGATCGGTTCTCTTCTTTACAGGAAGCTCCTTCAGATGATCTTTACGAGACTTCTTCTGTTTCGTCTTTTTCGTTTCCAGTTTCTGCTGTGGCTCGGAAACCTCATCCGAAGAGTGATCCGCAACAAACTCAGCTTCATTAAAAAGAGACAGCTGTTCAACAGAAACATGTTCACTTTTTGAGCCGAACTTATCACGGCGAGCACTGTTGATTCTCTCTTTCAGAGAGCAGTTGGCCAGATACATCTGATACATTGCATCAAGCATCTGATCAGCAGTGAGTGAACTGTATTTCTGTTTGAATTCTGCCTCAGTTTCCACGTAATTATTATACCGCAGAAACCTCAGAAAAGCTTATAAATAAGCCTTTTTCCGAGACTTCACGCACACTTTTTCGAGACTGCTTCTATAGACCTTTTCTGATCAATTTTCAGTCCCTGCATCAGCCATCCGTACTGCTCCTCGGTGATTGCGGCCGAATGATTTTCTTCATCACGAATCCATTTGAAATGGTTCCCTTTTTCAAGCCGTTTGTAGAATAGCCAGAACCCAGTAGAATCCCAGTACAGCATCTTCAGCTTGCTATGATCCTTGTTGCAGAACAGGAATATGGAATTATCAAAGACATTCATATGCAGTCTGTTCTGCACCACTGCAATATACCCGTCAATTCCCATCCGCATATCTACCGTTCCGGTAATCAGATACAGCCGGACGTCATCTCTTACCAGTTTCATAATCAGATCCCCAGAAGCCTGCGAAGGTCATCCGTACTTCCGCAGATGTTAACTCCATTGATCTCAACCCTGATGAACTCACTAGTGTGATCGGTTACTGCGACCGGAAGCACTTCATAACAATCAGAACCGCAATCATCGACGGCTTCTCTCTGCTCACGATGGAGGTGCCAGTAGAATGCATCATAATTGAACCCTTTCTCTTTGCAGTAATCCTTGATGGTTTTCCCGCTCTGCTGATACTCCGTCAGAAACGGAAGCCACCATTCATGAGTATGAATATCTTTTACCATAATCCTTCTCCTTAGCCTCTCTCCAGGATATGGTCTTCGGCAGCCTCCAACAAGTTGCAGTCTTATTGACGCTTACTTTTGACGAGACCCAAAAAATTAAAAGAAGCTGTCAATACACAATGAATTTCCATCGTTGTTATTAGCAGCCTCTTCAATGCATGTCAACTGTTTCGGTTATTGATCTACTATATGTTTTCGTTGAGCATAGTTTTACGTTCCGTAATTTTCTGCCACTGATAGCATTGCCAGAACACTTATATCATAAGATTTAATTACCATGTCGGCTTCATCAGTGCATTGGATAATTCTTGAGCCTTTATAGCCAACTGTAAATAATCCTGCTCTCTTTGCTGATTTGATACCATTTGGAGAGTCTTCGATCGCAATTGCCTCTTCAGGTTTTACTTCTAATCTCTTACATGCTAGTAGATAAATATCTGGTGCTGGCTTCCCACATATAACTGAGTCTCCAGTAATCACCGTGTTTATCAATTCAGCAATACCAATTTGATGAATAATTGCATTTACATAGCTTTTTCTTGAGGAAGAAGCAACAGCGATTTTCAGTTCCCTGTTCCAGCAATCCATCATAAATTGTTTCAGAAACGGCATCGGCTGGAGAGGAACTTTCTGCATTTTGGAGGACATTTTTTTGCGTGGCCCTTCCAACAGTTCTTCATCCGAATATTGCTCTAAAGGAAATTTTTCACGCAAATATCTGATGATATTTGGAGAGGACATTCCAAGAACACCAACGACATCTTCTAACCTAGCTTGAATATTTTTCGAACAGAGATAACTCAGAAGGCTTTCTAAATAGTAGACTTCGCTATCAACTAACACTCCGTCACAGTCGAAAATAATTCCTTTGATCTTCACTCTAAATTTGCTCTATATTTTTTCAATTTGGCCATGAACTTCTTTACTCGCTCTTCATCGACTTCATTCTCAAAAATGCCATCCTTTTTGAAATATGTCGCGATAAAGGCTGCATCTGCTACTGAATAAATAGATTCAATCGTTTCGAGCTTAACTCCGGTTGATGCAAACATTACCATATCTGGCCACATCAGCCTGCATTGTTTCATGAACTCAAGATCAATAGGTTTTCCAGCCGACTCTCCGCAGAATCCTAATGCATCAGGAAGGTCAGAAAAAACGGTTGATTTAGCGATTGTCATCTTGTCTCTTCCGCCAATGTCTCCACTCGATTCAGGGACAACATATTGAACCATCTTTAATTTCTTATCTAAGCCCAAATTATGTCTATGGCGTAATAAATCGCCAGGGTGAGCATCCACAAGTCCCATATTCCCGGAGAAAGCACCTGAGAATGTTCCACGCATGATCACTCCTCCGATAGCTGCATTTAATGCAATGCTCGCATGAGTATTTGAAATTACATTGGCTCCAAAGGGAACATGAATATCATTTTTCAAGCAGCCGATTGCATACGCCATTCCAGAAATAACTTCTTCCGAGGGATTTGTCACATAAGGAAAGCTGAATTCATTTGAAAACAGTACCGCATCAATTCCGCCATTTTCAAGTGCAAGCAGATCTTTCCTTGCGCTTTCAATAACATAATCCATCCCTTTTTCCTGACAAAACATTGGATCTGAAGGAAATGCCTTAAAATGAACAACTCCAATAGCAGCTTTTTCAGTTCCTATTACATCAGTTAACCAAGTTTTATGCATTTGTTTTATCCGTTTTGCTTAATTAAGCAATAATTGGCAATCCCAAGGAGACAGTTTCAACCCGCAGCCTCAGGACTACCTCCTTCCTTTCTATTCATCCAATTTTGGGTTCTAGTCATCAATACTATTTGAACGCTTTAGTTATTCATGGTGAAAGTTCACTCATGCAATAAAGTAAAGTTAGAAATGATTTCTAATACGATATTTGATTACAGAATTCCCAGTAAACTGCAGACAATTGCAACAACGAACATCCAGAGCATGATCTTGAATACGCTTGTCCCTTTACTGAGGTTTTTAAATACCAGGAATACAGCAAAAACACTTAATAAACCCGGAACAATTGCATTGAACAGATCTTGAACGACAACCGTTGATTCAGCCACTGTAAACTGGAGAGGAGTGGTGATATTCACATTATTGTAAATCATTGCTCCAGCAATAGTTGATCCGATAATGCTGAGGATATCTGTGATCTTCCCCATTATCTTTTTATCTGTGATTTTACTAAGAATGTTTCTGCCCACTGTATATCCTTGCTTAAACATGAAGATTCCCATTGCCATCAAGTAAGCACCATACAGCAGAATAAACAGAATTGTGCCAAAGACATTTCCTTTGGTAGCCATGTCTACACCAATAGCCAGTGCTACCGTTTTCACCAAGCCTTGAGTAATGGTGTCTCCAATTCCCGCCAGAGGTCCCATCAAGCCAACTTTCACGCTTGTGATCATATCAGGATCAACGTTTCCGCCATTTGCCATGTCTTCTTCCATGGAGCAAACGAGGCCCGGTATAAATGCTCCCCAGTTATTCTCTGTATTAAAGAAGACCAAGTGGCGTTTCAAAGCTTTTACACGTTCTTCCTTGTTATCAGGATAAAGACGATTGATAATTGGGGACATTGCATGGCAGAATCCCAGCGACATTAAACGTTCATAAGAGAGGCAGGATTCGGATGTTGTTTCCCAAATGACAAAGCAATGGATAAGATCTTTTTTTGTCAGCCTGCGTGCTACAGGTTTCTCTTGAGCTTCCATAACATTATTCTCATTCATTATGCTGCATCTCCTTCCTTCAGTTTATCTATTCCTAAAGACCAATAAAGCATTGCTGCAGCTAAGCCAATTAATGTGCAGGCAATAATATCAAGGTGCAGATATGCGCAGAGAACAAATCCAATAATTACGAACGCTACGAATCTCTTCTTATAAACTGCTTTCAGCATCATTCCAATTCCAAGCGCAGGAAGGACTGCTCCTACTGTATTTAACGCATTAGAAACAAATGCAGGCATAGCATTCATAAATGACTCAAATGCAGAGGCACCATACATGACAATAAAGAAGGCTGGTAGGCCATAAACCAGAATGCAGAATAGATTTGGAAGCAACCAGTTATAGACCCAAATTTTCTTCGTTTCCCCAGACTCAACATACTTATCTGCCATATGAACGAAGATGACATTCACAGTCATAATTGCATTTGATGCCAGCAACCCAAGAGTGCCTAAAGTGACGGCAAGTGTTACGCCAACCTCTGGCGTCTGATTTGCAAGCATTGTTACAGCAGTTGCCATAACTCCGGCATAGCATTTATCAAAAGACGAGATACCGCCGACTGTAATCTGCCCCATATAAATTAATTGAATCGTTCCGCCAATAATAGCACCTGTTTTCACATCACCAAGAATAAGACCAACAAGTGTTCCTTCTACCAGCGGATTACGGAAAATCCAAACCAGATATTCACTGAAGACATTCCCACACATGGTGGCAAGAATTCCGATCAATATTGCTTTTATTAACATATTTTTCTCTTTCCTTTTTAAAAGTTAAATTCTGTTTTTTTCTCATCAGGTGTTACTTGAAAATATACAAAGACTCCTGAATTTTGAATTTCCTTCAATGTTTGCACTTCTGATGGACTTGCAGAGATGTTCTTAAATAATTTCTTCCTTTCTGGGTTAGCTCCCATGCCACCAATATTGAGTTCTGTAAGCTTTACCCCTGCTTCGAATATTTTTTTTGCCACTTCTGGCGTTTTCATTAAAATCAAAACATTTTCTGGTTCCGCATCAAATTTAGGGACCAACTCATTGATTTGGTCTTCAGATGAAATGACTAATTCTCTATCACTAGGAGCAACCATTTTCATTACTCCTGAAAGGAAGTCATCCTTTGCCGTTGCAGTGTCAACAACCCAAATTTTTCCAGCATTCTTGTTTTTTGCCCAAGCTGTTACAATTTGACCGTGAATTAAGCGATCATCGATGCGAATCATAACTATACTCATCTTTCTCCCTCTCTTTCCGGCTCTCTCCTTTCAATCGCTTCTTTGAAATCGACAATTCCGGACTTGCCTGATTCAAGAGCTATTTTTTTCAATTCTTCAAGAGAATGGCCTTCCAAATTCGAAATAACTTCCATTAACATCGGCATATTCACACCTGTAATCATTTCAAGAGGATACTCATTTTTTAATTTGCTATATACTCTGGCAGTAATCATGAAAGGTGACCCTCCCATGAGGTCTGTTAAAATAAGAGTCCCCTTTGAGCCAGAATCCTCTATTACTTTTTCTATTTCGGATTGATACTGTTCTAGATTTTTTCCATAAGGAAGAGTGATGTAGTGAACATTGTCTTTAGGGCGTCCCATAATCAATGAAACAGTTTTATATAGAGTTTCAGAAAGGTCCGCATGACTTAGAATAAGAAGAGTTGTCATTACGTTTCTCCGTTTCTATTGCTACACATGCATTATAAAAAAAGCCGAAAAAGTGAACAAAATCATCCGATTTTTTGACACAGATTATATGTGTGTTCTTGAAATTCAAGCCGAAAGATATTAGTTTTTCAAGCGATTGCCATAATATTTCTTTTCGGGATTTTGCAAGATAAGATATCGTCTTGATTTCTATATCATGTGTGTTAATATTCGTGTAGAAATTGACATCCATTTATTGATTTCTTTGGATTTGTCATTCGTGTTTGACACTGATGTGAAAGAATTTGACACACTTTTTATTTAATTGATATGGAAAACTCGAGAGCGGATAAGATTTACTTAAACATCAAAGAGAAAACCATTCGTTTTCTTCAAGACGGGATGAAGGCAGACAACACAGATGCTCTAAATATTGGCTTGGATCTAAAGATTGATCGTTCAAATGTTTCACGAGAGCTAAACCGGCTGTGGAAAAATGGAAAGTTAATAAAAATTCAAGGTAAGCCAGTATATTATCTTGACTATGAAGAACTTTCTTCTCATTATCCTGATGCTTTTTTCCCTACAGTAATATCAAAAGATGAACAGCTTTCTGATTTTATCGGAAAATCCGAAAAATCTGTCAAGCAATCCAATGTTCCTCTTGATTCTATTGATCAGATTATCGGAGCAACAGGTTCATTATCAGATGTTATTCTTCGTGCCAAAGCAGCAGTTACTTATCCCCCTTATGGAATTCATTGCTTGATTTATGGACGCCCAGGGGTGGGAAAAACAGAGCTAGCTGGATGCATGATTAAATTCGCTGAGAAAGAACGTGGGAAAAAGGTTCCATACGAAACAGTATATTGCCAAGAATTTCAAAATAATACAGGGCTCTTTCAAGATACGCTGCTCGGCAAACGAGTTGGTGGGAATAAAGTTAAAGAAGGACTGCTCAAAAAACTTGACTATGGAATTTTAATATTAGATGAGGTTGGAAGTTTAAACATACAAGAGCAGAAATTTGTGATTTCTCTTCTTCAAGATGAAAAATTCTTGCCTGCAGGGAGCAACATTCCTGTGCCGCTCAATACCATGATTATTTGCACGACTCGTCATAAGTATGACGATGAACAAATTGACTCCATAAAGAATAGTCTGCCTGTCCACCTTCATCTGCTTGATATAGATGATCGCGCTGTATATGAGAAAATCGAACTAGTTCTCAGCAATTTTTCCAGGGAAGCTTTACGCATTCATGTTGCAATACGTGTACATAAGGATGTTATTGCAGCTTTATCCGCCAGAAAATATAGAAATAACATTTCCGAGATGAGAAATGAAATTCAGAACATTTGCAGCCGAGCATATTTTGAAAGCCCTGGGAAAGAAATAAAAACGGTCTATGTTACCCTTCAGCACCTTACTCAAGAACTAATAAATCAGAGCGAAGCACACTCAGTCAACACAGCAAATGTAATTAGCCTCCTCTCATGCATTCCATCAGAATATCTACGTTTTGAAGCAGATGGCTTCTCACAAGATTTAACGATTTTTCACCAAGCACCGGACGTCTTCAATGATCATCGGGTGGATCAATTTGTTGATGAATTCGATGTAAATACAGAAGATTTAAATAATATTGATGGTTATGTCAGCGAAAATATTAATGTATTAAAAAATTGCCCTCCAGCACAATTAGAAGCACTTCGGAAAAAGATAAACCCTTTTGTCTATCAAATAACTATCAAAGAGCTCAATAAACATCATGAATATTTGGAATTGCTAAATAATCCCCAGCTTCTTTTCGGTGCTTTGATTCACATTTCAAACTACCTTAAGAGGGTTGAAAATGGTGATGTTGCATCAGAACATAAGGAATCTGTTACAAAGCAAATTTATGTGGAAGAATATAAAGTCGCTGAGAATATTTATCGATCAATTGGGTCCTTTTATAATTTTAATCCCACTGAGCGAGAAATCGATTTTATCACTTCATATCTAGCCATTGCGAAACGCTGGTCAATGCATGCGGCGGTTTCTATTTTGCTGATTTGTCACGGAAAATCTGTCGCAACCGAAATGGCATCTTATATCCGAAACAATTATCAAGGAAACTATTCTTTGGACTATATCGACTTTCATGAACACATGCAACTAAATGATCTATTAGAATTATCGCTAATAAAAGCAGGAGAGCTCAATAAAGGGGCAGGTATTCTGATATGTTGTGATATGGAGCCACTCACGTCTGTAGGAGATGTAATACTGAAAAAAATGCATATTCCAACCCGAACAATCCGAAATATAAGTCTTCCTACTTTAATTAATATTGTTGCTGCAGTTTCTAAAACATTTAATGATCTAGATTCTCTTGAGGCTCGTTTTGCATCCTCTTCCTTCAATTCAATAGACAAGGACAATTCTTCTTTTCTGGATCAAGTCCGAGACAATATTATTGCGAAAACCGTGTCTTTTCTTGACACACATAAAGCAGTATCTATTCTGGAAACATGTTTAAGAAATACCTTAAAAGAGCTGGATATTCCATATTCTGATGCAATTGCAGTAAAGTATATATGCCATTGTACAAACATGCTGGAACGTGTCATTAGCAAAGAAACCTGGAATTACCAAAAAATCAATTCATTTTCTAATGATAATTCCTATATCATGCATGTTGTTGAGCACAATTTGGAATACGCTGAAGACAGTTTCGGCATCAAAATTCCAGCTACAGAAATAGCTTATGTGACGGAAATTTTTCTTCCTGAGTACAATTCTTAAAATAATGAATCATGCACTAATCAGTCACCACCGGAAAAGTAACAATGAATGTAGTTCCTTCTCCAGCTGATGCAAACCAATCATTCTGTCTTAACGTATCGCCGGCCCTTATTATTCCTGTAATTGATTCTTTTCATAATAATAGCCCTCATTCAGAGAGAAAAAGAAAGGCATCAGCCCTAGAGAATTATATTCTCGTAAAGATGATGCCATTTGGCTCCTGTATAGGAACCTTTCTGATTTATTCTGCAATGATTTACCAATTAGTAAATCATTCATATATTGCTATATTATCTGCCGATTAGTTCTCTGCGAACGCAGTCTCCTGCATATGCACCGGAGAGAAGTGACGCATTTACATGCGTGCCTAGGCCGATAGCAGCCATTGTGATGAAGGCATTGGAAACCACGCCGCCTGCTCCATATAGATTTCCGATCGGTTCGCCGCCTTTATGCAGCAGAATCTGCATCTGATCATTGCAATACACGCTCACATCTATTCCTGCCGGAGAAGATGCACCGACTTTCACTGCATAGAACGGCCCTGTTTCTACAGGAACCATATTCTCTGCAGGAGTATTGAATTCCGTATCGGTTCCGGATGCTGCAGCACTATTGTATTTCTCAATCGTTGCAGCAAGCGCATCAGCTGGGAGCCCTGCTTTATTGGCAAGTTCTTCGATGGTATCCGCTTTCCATGCAAGTCCCTGTTCTGCTAAGAAGTCATAGTATTTCACACCTTCATGATTCGAATCAAAGATGATCCATGCTCTGCCATCCGGCTGTTTCAAAAGCTCCGCACCAGCAGCTAAACCTCGTCCGCCTTCTGGTACTGATTCATCGAAGAATCTTTCTCCATTAGCATTGACCCAGAGCGCATTCATAGAACGATACAGAAGGCCTTCTTCTCCATAGTGTGCAAGAACAGTATTGTAGCCAGGAACAATATAACCCATCTGCAGCAATGATACAGTGTCTCCTCCCATTGTCGCAATCGTCTTCTGAGCAAAGGACTGATTTGACGCATTCTGCGCATTGATCACATTGCTGTATTCTGCAGGCAGAAATTCATCAACAGTATCCTGATCAAGTCCAGCATAGCCGCTGCACAGAATGACTTTGTCTGCATGAATCGTATAATCGCCCTCACGGGAATGGACTTTCACTCCAGTCACTGCGCCATTATCATCAGTGATGAGTTCTTCAACAGTTGTTTCCAGACGCAGATCAACCCCTGCTTCTGTAACTAAATTGCTGAGAGATTCTGCAAGTCTTGCCGCACCACCGTAGATATCATAGCCATTGTCGCCGGAACGATCTCCTTCATCATCTGCGACAACGCTTGAAGTCGTATAGGTTTCCGGGGATCCGTCTGCAGTCAGGGATGTAGTGGTTCCCTCATAAGCATCGCCAGCATTCAGATAGAATCCGCGATTGATCAGTCCATTGATTACATCTGCATTCTCGGAAGCAATGCTCCGCATCAGAGAATCATTCACGATATCTGAAAAATCCTGATGTGCCGCTTCGAGCGCATCTACCAGGTCGTTCGGATCCCAGGTGTTTCCTGTCGCATCATTGAGCTCCGTTCCGAAATAGGAAGCTACATATCCGCCGCAGAGAGCCAGATTCCCTCCTGCATATCCATTTGATTCCACAATCATCACATCCAGGCCGCTGTCGGTGTCAGAAAGCTGATCGTCTGTTTTTGCGGCAAGTGCAGCAACAAGACCGGAAGCTCCGCCGCCCACTACCAGAACATTCGTAGTGACATCATCCAGCTGTTTTTCCTCTTTTGCCGGTGCCTGTTCGAAGGAAGATACATCTGCCCCGGAAGATTTCAATGCAGCATCTACTGCATTTCTGATTCCAGTAGAAGTCAGAGTTGCACCAGTTACATTATCGACAGCCACACTCTGAGCATCGATGATCCGCTTCGGCATTGCATTGAACGCAGCATCACTGATATAAGGACTGTCTGCTTCATCGGTAACTGAAATATTTTTGATTTCATTGTTTTCTACTGTAACCTGCACAGTGATCTCACTTCTTGATCCATGTGCAGTTCCGGTATAAGTTCCATCTGCGATTGCACCTGCAGAAGCAACGGCCCCAGATGCCTGATCCAGGGCTTTCTGAACAGCGTCCTCCACTCCTTTCGAAGTGACTGTTGCACCAGAGACTCCATCAATATCGGTACTCTGTGCATCTAGAATCTGCTGTACAAGCGTATTTCCCGCTTTCTGGCCTATAGACTCTGTTTCACCAGAGAGATCCAAGTCGATCGAAGTGATCTGATTTGCATCTACAGTGACTGAAGCAGTAATGCTTCCCATTCCGGTTCCAGTTCCTTCATAGGTCCCCGGCGTGTACTTTCCGGTGCTTTCGGAAGCAACTGCGGATGCAGATGATGTACTGCAGCCTGCTAACAAAGAAAGCACAAGAACTGAACAGTTTCTTTGTGACTGACATATCATTTCCTCCCTAATTTTGCAGAATCAGTTTATTGTGAAAAAACTATTAATATAAATAGTTATATTTAATACTTTTTCATAAAATTTTGTTATAGTTTAAAGGAGGAAACCCAATGGATGTCAGACAGCTGAAATACTTTCTTGCAATTGCAGATGCTGGCAGCATGACCAAGGCATCTGAGCAGCTTCATATTTCTCAACCGGCGCTTTCTAAGACACTCCACCAACTGGAAGATGAACTGGAATGCAGACTGTTCACATATAGCGGTCATCATGCAGTACTGACTGAAAACGGCATGCTGCTGAAAGAGAGAGCTTTGGAGATTACCAGTCTGCTTGATTACACAGAAAAAGAGTTGAAATCCCCTGTCAGCTTTCTTTCCGGAGACATCAGAATCGGAAATGGAGAATTCCCATTCATGTCCGAAATCTATCGTGTAATCTCTGAATTTCAGAAAGCGAATTCCAGAGTCAGAATTCATGTATATACAGGTTCCTACCAGATCCTGGAAGAACGCTTAAGGAATGGATCAGATGATTTCGGCTTTACAATCGGGATCCCAGATGCGAGTAGATATGAATACAAAGCTCTGAAGCAGAAAGCACGCTGGGGACTTTGTGTGCAAAAGAACAGTCGCTTGTCGGCTAACACTTTCATTAGGAGAGAAGATCTTTTTCAAGAACCATTGATTACTTCAGGTCAGTCTCTGCATGAACAGGCACTTTCTGAGTGGTTGGGAAAGCCAGCAGAAGAACTGGATATCCGAGCAGATTATTCCATGGTATATAACGGAATTCAGATGGCAGAAGAGGGAATGGGATCTTTGCTTCTGCTGGAAGGCTTGATGCCTCAGAATAAAGGCTTCAGATTCATTCCTTTAAAGCCCGAACTATCTCAGAGACTTTATATCTTCCGAAGCATGCATCATCGTTTTTCTCCTGCTGCAGATGCACTTTACCTGATTCTGCAGAACCAGGAAAAACAAGCTGAAAATCCTAACATTGATTGATTCAATCAGCGATATTTTACGAAGCTTTATTATCCTTGTATGTCAGACTACAGCAAACAGATTGACGCTGAAAACGAGCGCAGACTCAGCGAAATTCTCCAGGAGCTTCCCCAGTTCGCCAAGCTCTACTTTGACGATGCCCGCCGTTCCAAGCTCCCGCGCACCAGGCTTGGCTATGCGCGTGACCTGAAGCATTTCTTCGACTGGCTGCAGACGACGGCAGGATTCCGTGATGTGAATCTGCGCACCGCCTCCCCTTCCATCCTGGAGCAGCTCACGTTTGAAGACTTTGAGGAGTACAAGTCCACAATGGAGTATTCCTCGCGGACTGATCAGCGCGGCCGTCCTCTTCTCGCCGAGAACACCACTCTAGCGCGTCGGCTCTCAGCGCTCAGGTCGTTCATGAAGTTCTATTACACGATCGGCGCGATCAGGCAGAACCCCGCGATGTTCATTTCCATGCCGAAAATTGCAAGCCATGAAATCATCGCCCTGGATCCTGCGGATGTCGATCTGATCCTGAAGACGGCAAGAGGAACAGAAGGCCTGACGAAGAAGCAGATTCTCCGGCGCAGGAAAACCGAAAAGCGCGACATTGCAATTCTGGTGACGCTGCTCGGCACAGGCATCCGCGTGTCAGAGCTTGTCGGCCTTGACACAAAATCCATCGACTTCCGCAATGGCATGATCACAGTCACGCTCAAGGGTGGGAATGACGGACACTCGTTCTTCGGACCCGAAGTCGAAGCCGCATTGCGGGACTACATCGAAAACGGCAGGCCTCTTTTGAAACCTGCCGTGAATGATGATGCACTGTTTCTGTCTGTCCGCCATCAGCGGATGACCGTGCGTGCGGTCGAGCTGCTCGTCAAGGATTACACTGAGCGTGCCGGGATCGCAAACGCTGACCGGATCACTCCGCATAAGCTGCGGGCGACCTACGGGACGCAGCTGTACGCAAACTCAGGAGACATCAGACTGGTAGCATCAACGCTGCACCACAAATCCATCGAGACGACGTCGAAGCATTATGTCAAAGACTCCGAGGATCAGCATGATCAAGTGGTGAAATACTCCAGTAAGATGTTTAAAGAATAGATTGACTCATTGATGAACTGCTCAGATCAGAAGCACTGCAGCCTTGGTTTTGAAAATGAGCGTTTGCGCTGTCAGAATTCTGCATCCAGAGAGCAGGCTATTGACCACGTCCCCGTTACGGACGGTTGTGATTCATATTATCTTATGTTGCAACTATACTTATCAGATTCTTCTTTGCCGCATTAGCTCCTCTTTCGTGATGTGCTCCGCATGCCGGGCGTGTCCATTCACGGACCTTCAGCCAGCCATAATATCTTCAGCAGGGCCTGTTGTTTACTTCGCCGCATACAAAACACGTCCAACGGGTACATGCATGGTTTACTTTCATAAACATTTCATCAACGACAGGAAAATCAATGCGGAACCCAGGATCTGTCTGACTGGCTATTGTGAATAACCCAAAGAACTGTGGCCAATTCTTGATAGGATATGTATAATAGGAATTAGTCAAAGTCTTTGAACCATTCTTAATAGGGAGGTAATTCTATGGAATATGCTAGACAGAAATATCTGAATATGCTGATAGAAAGAAAATGGAATGGTCTTGTCAAAATTGTGACCGGGGCAAGAAGAGTGGGAAAGTCCTATCTGATGAATGAACTTTTCTATCAAAGCCTTCGCAGTGATGGCGTCCCGGCAGATCATATCATTCGGTTTTCGTTTGATTCAGACGAGGATATCGATCTGCTGAGCCCGTATTATCCCGAACAGGAAACCAAGATCTATACAAAGAAAAATGTCTATGTTGTAAATGCGGCAAAATTCAGAGCATACATCCGCGATCATACAAATGATACCAATCAGTTTTATCTGCTTCTGGATGAAGTGCAGCTGCTGGAAAACTTTACCGGGACACTGAACAGTTATCTCAGGCTCAAAAATTTTGATCTTTATGTGACAGGCTCCAATTCACATTTTCTTTCCACAGACATTGCGACGGAATTCAGAGGAAGAGGATCGGAGATCCATATGCTGCCTCTGACATTCAGAGAATACTGTGAGAACGTTCCTGCGGATCGGGTACAGAGCGCATGGGGTACATATCTGATCTATGGGGGAATCCCGATTGTGGCTCAGATGCAGACAGAAACGGAAAAAACTACCTATCTGAAGAATCTGTGCAGCGAAACCTATCTGAAAGATATTGTTAACCGCAATGACATACGTAAAACGCAGGAATTATCTGATACGTTTGATATGTTCGCATCAATGATCGGCTCACCAGTCAATATGCTGAAGCTTGCTAATACATTTCACTCCATGCACCATAAGGAAATCAATGCTGGAACACTGGCCAAATTTGAAGAACTTATGGAAAACGCATATCTGATTTCTAAAGCGAAGAAATACAGCATCAAGGGAAAGAAATACATCGATCAGCCTTTCAAGCTGTATTTTGAAGACACCGGTGTACGTAATGCCAGACTGAACTTCAGACAGATCGAGGAAACACATCTGATGGAGAACGTCATCTATAATGAGCTGCGTGCACGTGGATTTAATGTAGATGTAGGTGAAATGGATGTAAATGTTCCAACCGTCCGAACAGACGCCAATGGAAAAACAATTTATGCCAGGAAGGCATTAGAAATTGATTTCGTTGCAACCTTGGGCAGTCGGAAATACTATATTCAGTCTGCTCTTTCCATTGCAGATGAAGAAAAGGAATACCAGGAAAAAAGATCCCTGTATGCAATTGATGATTCATTTAAGAAGATTGTTGTGACAAAAAACGGTATGCCCGTGACAAGGGATGAAAAGGGAATTACCACGATGGACCTGTTCACATTCCTTCTGGATGAAAACAGCCTGGAGCTATGATCGTGAATCGGAATCTGCAATTCAGGTAATGCTTATATCTGCTCTGACTGCTCCCGACGACTGAAGTCGCGGGGTTCTCAGGGCTAATACTGCTTTTCCTAAGTTCATCACAGCCAATAGAATTGACCGCATGTTAGCTCAGGCACTGACAGTTTTCCTGATCTGTTGCGGAGCTGCTTCGTACGAAGGATGCCGCTTCAGCCCGGCCATATCATGACCTGCTGTACATTTTCGCTTCCGCTTAACGGCTGCACAGTCAATCAGCCGGATCCATTTATTGAGAGATCAACTCATGGTGCTGCTCAACTGATGTACCAGCTGAGTTTCTTTTCGGATGTCAGTCGTTCCAGTTCTTTGTTCTGAAGAAAGATGAAGCTTTCAAAATCATTTGCACAAGACTCATAATCGACCGTATCCGGCTTCATAGAGTCTTCCGAGGAATACAAGGTGTGCCCGGTAATAAACGCAGAATAGAGATCCCGCTGTACGGTGTTTCCGTCAATCTCAAATGATCGTACGCTAAGATCCTTTTTGATCATCTCGCCAGTCACATGATTGATCTGTGATGCCCGAATCTTTGCGGTATCCGTATGGATCAGTTCTTTACCGATGTAATGAAGTTTCTGATCCAGTATGCGTTCAAACATTGATGGTGCATGGTTTGCGAGAGCTTTTCCAAATCTTGATTTTCGATTAATCCTGCCATTCTTTGCGTTTCTTGTCATGTCCTTTGAACGTTTTTGGAGAGCGCGGTAATTCATCGTCTCGCAGATAACGGTCGTGCTGCGCTCAAGGATCTCATTGGCAAGCATCTCATGCGACATCCTCATAAGCACTGCTCGTTTCCGGTACAGTTCTTTCCGCTTTTTTCGCAATCGGTCATATCTTGATGAATATGTCCATTGAAGCTTGATCCCCTTGCGAATCGTGCCATTGGGGTTGTAATTGGACGGATTCGTAGTCCGTCTGCTTCGATCCATAGATCGGCTTATCTTACGAATCTCGGCATCAATTGCTGGAATATCCGGCGCCAGTTCATGAAGCTGTACGTGCCTTCTGGATACCTCCGCAACTGTCGAAACTCCGATATCAAGCCCGGTCACAACAGTATCCGAACCATATTCATGTTTCTTCGGCGGCTTGCCTCTGAGTACCAGCTGGACAAAGTACCTTGTCTTGCCTCGGACTGTTTTTCGAAGGAGTCTGACATACTTTAGTCGGTTATTTCGGATCGCCTCCATCGCATATCTATCATTCGGTTTCATGATGACCTCGTATTTGTGGTTTCTGCCTATGTACATAAGCCCGTTCCGATAGTTTAAAGCAGAGTTCCTGGATTTACCTTCTACAGAAGTGTCATCGTATCTGGAATGATGCCTGACATGGTCTGCTTCATGGAACCGAAGTTTCTCAGCTGCGCGAAATGCTTTCGTAGCCTGTTTCTGGCACTCATCGATTCCGACGATATCTGAGAAATGGTGTTTCATCTCTGCCGCTTTCTCATGAAGCTGATATTCTGTATAGCCATATTCAAGCTGTTTCTGGCGGATCTTCTTACTGCGGTCCTTGATTGTTTTATCCCTTACAAGGTCCTGATATTCCGGATCCATCTGAAGCTTATGGAGCCGCTTCAGCGCCACATCCAGGCAGCCATTGTAGATCTGATCCATAACACGAAAATATTTCTCGATAAATGTGCGGTCTGGAATATCTGCCTCAAGCGTCAGGATAAAGGAATCCGTGCGTTCATATCTAGACATGTTTTTGGTCCTCGATATACCGCCGGATAGTATCTTCCGAAATATGGCCGATCGTGCAGCAGAAGTAACTTCTTGTCCAAAGAGAAGGAATACGGCTTTTCAGCCAAGGAAATTCTTCACGCAGGATTCTTGATGATCTTCCTTTCAAAGATTTGATGAACTGGTGCAGAGGAACACGAGGATCTATTTCCACAAAGAGATGGACATGATCCGGCATTACTTCCATGGCTTTAATAGATGCATCAAAATCTGAAGCAACAGAATAAAGAATCTCTTTCAGTCGTTCATCTACACCATCAACCAGTACAGGCCTTCTATATTTCGTGCAGAAGATAATATGAAACTGATTTTTATAAACCAGTCCTTTTTTATGCGTATAGGAATCATTCATATCGTGCATTCTCATACCAAAATTATATCACATTAACATTAGATATACGTTGTTTATCTAATTAGTTTGACGCTGTATTGATCAAAAAAGGCGATTCTTCCCGATCACTGAAGTGACGGGCTTCCTCGCCTTAGTATTGTGAAAATATGGTCTCAATGTTCTTACAGCAGGAAAGTTAGAATAGAGGTTCTTAACGTTCCACTGTTTGCATCCAAATTGTTCATTTTATGATTTTTTGACCGTTTCATTACTCCTTTTCCCTATTGCGCAGAATCCATTCTGTGCCTCTGAAAATATAATTATTCCAAAATGCCCAGTTATGTTTTCCGGGACCCTCTTCATACTTAAAAGAGGACAGCTTCCTTTCGAAAAAATCTCGATATGCACGATTTTCTTCCAGTAAAGCATCTTCTGTTCCGATCGCCATATAAAGAGATGGAATTGTTTTACCTTCCTCAATTTTTCTTTCGAGCAGATTCTTTAAGTTCAGATCTGACTCTTCAATATGAGCAACATCTCCAAAGACTTCGCAATAATATCCATAGTCCGCCAGAAAATTGCGGTCTCCTTCTTTCATCTTCCGGACATCATCAAAAATCAATGCACTTGAAAGAGCAATAGCTCCAGAGAACCTATTCGGATATGCTAAAATCGAATGGATTGCTCCGAAGCCTCCCATGGAAAATCCGCCTATCAGAAGATCATCCGGATCAATATTGAGATTAAAAGACTTGTGCAGATACTCTGGCAATTCCAGAGCAATATAATCCGCATATTTCCCGCCTCTCCAATCACGATTCAAATAGAAATTATTTCCTGTTGTTGGTGTGATTACCGCAAGATTATAATCCAACGCTATCTGCTGACCCATTCCACCAAAGATCCAGTCTGTATCTGTACCTGTAAAGCCATGAAGAAGAATCATTGTCTTCGTTTTTCTTTTATAGTTTCGATTTCCCAAAAAATCCTGCTCTGTAAGATCATTTGGGAGGACAAAGCTGAAATTCGTATGTGCCTGTATGCTATCTGCATAGAATTCCATTCTTCCAGTAGCCATGTTCATAGGCCCCTTTCTTTATCACGATCCCTATATCCTGATATTTAAAACGCAGTGCTTCATTTCCAAAACAGACTGTATTTTCCAGTTTTGCTTTTCCAGAAAACATGATATCCAAAGCTTCCCTATACTCATGAAAAATCATTGTTCCTAAAGGAGTCTCATGATGTGCTGGCCAAGTTTCATGAACATTGCTTTCCAAGGTAAGCAGCTTATTGATAGATTCAGAATACGTTTCGAGTGAAGTGGAAGTTCGCATGCACAGCAAGACATCACCCTTACAGCATGTATCAGCCGTGAACAAATTTCTGGTAACCGAATCAAAACAGCAGATTGAACCAACAGTGTGTCCAGGAACAGGGATGAACGAGATCTGCCGCATTCCAAGATTAATCGGAACAATTTTCCCACCAGGAGAAACAGGGAGTTTTTTTACCCGAGTCGAAACAGGAATATGATCAAGTTTCAGAATCTCAGAATTGATTCGATAAGTCTCAATATCGCTTTCTGAGATAAAAACCTCCGGAAAATGAAATGATCCCCCGATATGATCAAAATGACCATGTGACAAAACTACAGTAAGTGGTTTTCTGGAGATGTTCTGGATAATTTCCGGAAGTGGAATCTCACCATATCCTGTATCCAGAAGCATACATCTTTCCTTTCCTTCAAAAAGATACATATATACTGCTTCAGAACCAGTTCCTTCAGTTATCTGCCAGGTGCCATCACAAATCATTTTTACCGAAAATACACTCATGTTAACTGATGTTCAATCTGCTGAATGAATCTGCATAGTTCTTCACTCATTTTTTTGTGACGAATATAAGTCGGATGCCCAAGCGCCCCTACATCCGAGGAATCAGGCATCATCTTCTGGAACTTAAAACTGTAAATCCTTTGATCGCCATCTGCGCGTAACTCATCAGAAATAGATTTGATATGGTCAAAGAGATAATAATCCATTGTCCCTAGAGCACAGATAATAATAGTTTCCGACCCATATTTCTCTCTGAGGTAAGAAAGAAAGTCACGATATTCACGGGCAAACTTCTGTTCTGCTTCTTCTGGATTATCACTTTTGGCTATCCCTGTTGCATCATTGGTTCCAAGATTGACCACAACAATATCTGCATGATGAGAAGAAAAATCCCACCGTTGCTTACTACTCGAGAATGAATTAAACCAATCAGCATACGGATAAATTTCTTTCATTCCAAAAACATAAGGCATCCACTGAAAACCACTGCTTAAGGTAATGCCCGAAACGCAGACCATCTGAGGTTCATAGTTCAATTTTCTGGCAGTAAGAGAAGCGTAGGTTTCCCACCCGTCTTCATCAATCCCATAAAATAGCCGATTATAGTTATTAGTGGCAATTCCAAATCCGCATGTAATTGAATCTCCGATGAATTCGATTCTTCCATTATAAGAATGTGTTGATCTTGAAATAGTCCCATCATATCGAAGAATCTGAAGTTCCGTGCGATAGAATGCAGCTTCATTTAATCGGATCAATCGTATTCTATGATGTTCAGGAGCATTTGAAGAAAAGAGAAGATATTCTTCTTTCTCCGCATTCAGCTGAAATTTCCGATAAGGCTTTTCATCTTCATCCAGCAGAACAATTACCCAAGGCCAATCTGTTTGCTTAATCGTTTCACTCCGCTGTGTAACATCATTGATGATGCTTTCGCTCCATATGTATGGAGAAGTAATAATTTCTGCAAGAAGCAAAGAACCATCGAATTCAAATTCAAATCCCGAATCAGTCCAGTCAAAGATAATGCTTTTCCGATTCTGAGCAGACACAGTTCTCCCAAGCTGGCGGATCTGCGGTAAATCCAATGCGTAGTTTTTTCTCATAACAATATTTCTTTCAGCCATTCTGTGCATAAATCAGCCCAATGTCCAACATGCATGTCCGTTTCAGAAATATCATTTTCGCCGTCAGCAAGAGCGGTCCCATGCGAACCTGATCCAAAAATATGAAGTTCATACGGGACAGAAGCCTCTTCCAGAGCCTTTGCTAAAGACATTGAAAATCTTCCATCATCAGAAATTGTCTGCCAGATAAACATTGGAGGTGTATCAGGAGTTACGTGCTTTTCAGGAGCCAAAAAGAATCTCTCCTTTTTGTCTCTCCCAAATAATATTTTTTCTTCTTCTGTATATTTTTTCCCCAAAAATGGTCTAGGAAATGAAACAGTAGATAATGCACCATATCCTATCACTGCGGCGTCAGGACGTGCAGACTCTTTTTTCTCTTCATTACATGCATTCAGATCGTCAAGTTCATAAAGAGTTGCGCAATTTCCACATAGCATTGCTCCTGCAGAAAATCCCATCACCGCAATACGCTCGCTGACATTGAGTTCTTTTTTTCGGCAGCGTATCATCCGAATAGTCTTCTGCATGTCCTTAAGGCTATCCATTCTGGAGTAAGGAGCCAGTCTATATGAAAGAATTGCAGTATTGAATCCTTTCTGATGGAAATACCACGCAATATTTCCTGCTTCACATCCCGTCCTCCAATTAAATCCTCCTCCATGAGCAATCACGATAGTTGGCATTTTGGTTTCTTTCAGTTCGGAAGGAATGAGCACAAAATAAGCAGAGTGATCATCCCACAGATCTATTTTTTCAAATGGGCGCATAGCATCTTCCCAGACACTTTCATTCAGCGACCGATTCATACTGCCGTCAGGCAGATGATGTTCTGATACCGGAAGGATAAAGTCACGATTTTCTACCGCATGCTTCAGAAATTCAATATTGTTTTCAAACATAGAATCATCCCTTAACGCTTCCTTGGACTACGCCATCAATGATATATTTCTGGCCAAGCATATAGAATGTGAGAACTGGGATTATTCCTAGAACCAATCCAGCCATCATCGGAGAGTAGTCTGCAGTATGATTACTCAGGAATGTGAACGCAGCAATCGATAAAGTTCGTGTTTCCATTTTCGTGAGGAAAAGACTGGACATCAGATAGTCATTCCATACTCCCAATGCCACAAAGACAACCACTGTGATCACAATGGGACGCAGGAGCGGAAGAATAATTGAAAAGAAAGTACGTGTAAACGAACAGCCATCAATCATTGCCGCTTCGTCCAATTCCTTAGGAATAGATTCAATAAACCCGTGGTAAAGGAAAACAGCAAATGGAATATTCAGTCCAGCTGCAACATAAGCTACCAGAAAAAGATTATTTGATAAGCCAAGATAGCCTCCGAAAATTTTTACCAGCGGGATCATGTATACCTGAAACGGTGCAACCATAGAAGTTAGGAATGCAGCAAAGATGATTTTATTAATCCGGTATTTTTTTCTTGAAAAATAGTAACCCGTCATCGAAGCAATCAAAGTATTCAGAATGGAAGCAGTGACTGTGATAATGGCAGTATTTTTGAAAGAATTCCAGAAGTTCATCTTCTGTATTGCCTCTTTATAATTATCAAAGCTTAAACTATGCGGCCAGGCAAAAGGAGTAATTGTAAACTCCTGGGTAGTCTTAAAAGTATTGAGAACCAGGATATAGAATGGAATCACATATAGTATAAAAACCAATAAGACCAGAATAAATACTTTTCTCTTCTTTTTTCTCTGCATCAGTGTTCACCTCCTCTTCTTGTAAAATAAACCTGCAATAACGAAACCGTTGCAACAATCAGGAACAGAACAACCGCCTCTGCCTGACCAGCGCCAAACTTCATGCTTCCAAACGCTGTCTGATAGATCTTATATGCAATCAGTTCTGTTGATTTGTATGGCCCTCCTGAAGTAAGAGAAAGATTAATGTCAAATGACATGAACGTTCTCGCAATTGCCAGAAATATACAGATCGTGACAGAATTTCGAATAAGAGGAATTTTTACATTTCGAATCACCTGCTGATCATTGGCTCCATCAATTTTTGCTGCTTCAATTAATTCGGATGGAACATTTGTAAGGCCTGCAATGTAAATTACCATCAGATATCCTGACAGCTGCCAGATGCTGACAATGATCAAGGCTGCAAGCGCAGTATTCGGACTAGTCAGCCAGGACTTAGAAAGCCAGGAAATTCCAAATTGTTTTCCAAGACCTGTTAAGGCATAAGAGAAAATAAAATTCCAGATGTAGCCGAGGATAATTCCTCCGATTACATTCGGCGTGAAAAATCCTGTTCTAAAAATCTTCTGCCACTTAATCCCATCTGTTAGCGCAAGTGCTAGCAGCAGACCGACCAGATTACTTCCAATTACAGTGAAAAAAACATATTTTACCGTCTTAAAAAACGAATCTTGAAATGAAGCATCTGACAGAACTGCACGATAGTTTTCCAGACCA
Source organism: Anaerolactibacter massiliensis (assembly GCF_900290205.1). Lineage (NCBI taxonomy): Bacteria > Bacillati > Bacillota > Erysipelotrichia > Erysipelotrichales > Erysipelotrichaceae > Anaerolactibacter > Anaerolactibacter massiliensis. The sequence goes on from NZ_OLMH01000003.1 coordinate 321,532, forward strand.
ACGAAATGAAGATTCTGGGCTAAGCCATTCCAGTCAGTAAATGTGATAATGATTCCGTATATAAATGGGATTAAAACAACTGTTGTCCAGATAAATGTGGAAGGAAGAGCAAAGCCGCAGAAACGAAGAACCTCTTTATGCGATTGCCTTTTGTTAGTATTTCTTTTCATTGAATTTCCTCTAAAATCGGGCAGAAATGATAGTTCTGCCCGATTAATTCACATTGGATCGAATTATTTCTGGCTCTGCCAGTAAGAATCCATTGCTTTTGCAGCGTCTTCTCTGGAAATATCTCCTGCAAGATACTGGCACATCGTAGCACCATTTGCGTCCCAAAAGTCTGATGGAAGCAGGTTTGGAGTTCCGTAGAAATCATAATTCATTCCAGAAGAGATATATTTTGCAGTGGACTGTCCTAATGGGCTATCAATCGTTCCCTTGTAGTTCAGATAAGGCAGCGCTTGTCCGTTCACTTTTGCCAGCTGTTCCTCAGCGTAATCATCAGAAGTAAGATATTTGATGAACTTAATTCCAGCCTGCTGCTGTTCCTCTGTATTCTGAGAGATATCAATGCACATTCCCTTTGCGAAAGAAGTTGCAAGTGTTTGATTGACAGGATCATTCGCATCATCATTTGCAGGAACCGGCATCAATCCAAAAGTCTGACCATCCTGAATAATGGGAGCAAGATATGTCCATGCCCAGTCTCCCATGAACCATGTTGCCGCTTTTCCATCCACAAGTGCCTGTGCATCCATGTTGATGTTTCCAACAAGCGGATCTTCTTTGTTGTAGTTATGTGCAGCCATCAAGTCAAAGGTATCCATGTAGCCATTAAACACAGGATCATCTACAAGGCTTGTTGTTCCTGCCTTCAGATCAGCAACTTTCTTTTCTCTTGCGCTTACATCACCTACCTCAGCGCCATAAGATAAACCAAGATAATGAGATCCAAGAGACCAGTTAACACCAGTGAACATAGTGCCTGAAGCATCTGTATTCTGTTCGATCTTGTTAAACAGGTCTTCCAGATCTGAACGCGACTTGATGGTTGCAGGATCAAACGTCCCTCCGACTGCCTTATCGCACAGTTCCTGGTTATAAATAATTCCAATACCCGCTGCAGTTCCAGGAACACCATACACTTTTCCATCAAAGGTATAAGTACTCAATGCATCCTTGTTGATGTTGTCCAGAAGTTCATTTCCAGTGAGGTCCAGCATCCGTTCCTGATTTTCATAAATATTGATCGGATCCATATAGGAAACTGTTGGACCTTCATTGGATGCATATAATGACATCCATTTCTGCAGCTGATCGTCACCAGCGGCAATATATTCAACCGTAATTCCTGGATTCTTACTTTCAAAATCCTTAATCAGATCAAGATACATATCATCTTGTCCTGTCTGCGTCGTATAGAAAGAGATGTTAACTGCTTCAGAATTGCTTCCGGAAGTTGAAGCAGCTGTCTGAGAAGCAGACGTTGCAGAAGAAGATGATGATGAGCCGCATGCAGCTGCATTCAGTGCAAGCATGCACGCAAGAGAAACAGATACTATTTTATTCATATTTGGTATATACAAATTAGGCTCATCCAGCCAAGCATAACTTGTATGCGTCTCCTTTCTCTACCGGGTTTAGTATCGGTCCGGTAACCGTGTAGAATTGAGATCGTGAATGCGTACCTGTACTTTTCATTGTTGTAGCTTTGACTACGTGGAGGATTATCTGGCCGCTTCGTTGTATAGGTAACTGTGATTAGTTAGATGAGCCCTTCTCTTTTCTTGAAGTGAGTTCACATTTTGAACCATACTCTCTGATACTTTTTGAGGCGGTGGCACAGGTATTCGTCACATTCAATCTTTAAAAGGAGTTATTACTATGATTTGCATTGGCATTGATGTCGGTAAGTTCAAGCACTGTGCTGCAGTGATGGATGACAAAACCGGCGAAGTTCTTATCAAGTCTTTCTTTTTCACGAATGATCAGAAAGGGCTTGATCTGTTTTATTCCAAAACAAAGCAGTTTCTTCATCGTAAACATGCTGTAGGCATGGAAGATACCGGGCACTATATGATCAATCTGACGAAATTTCTTCTGGAGAAGAAGTTCACCGTCAAATATATCAATCCAAGATCCACTGCTCTGCGTCGCAAAGAGCTTGGTATGTCGGCCAAGAATGACCGTAAGGATGCTCTGCTTATAGCTGAAATGCTCAGCGAGAAGAAGTTCTGGCGTTCTGTCTCCGCTGTGACCATGCAAACAGATAAGCTGCGTGAGCTGACTCGTCTTTATCACCAGCTGAAGGAGCAGCAGAATCAGGATATGAACCGCCTTCAACGTGCTCTCGATATTGTCTTCCCAGAAGTAAATACTCTCTCCTGGACAAGATATTCTCAGTCCTATATGCAGTTCCTGTCCGAATATCCAAGTGCTGCTTCTATCGCTTCTGAAGATATCAGAAACCTTCGTAAAGCCCTTGAGGTAAACGGACGCGGCAGACGCTCTAAGGTGACTGCCGAAGAGATCAAAGAAGCTGCACGTAATTCAGTGGGTGATGACAACACAGCCGTTGCGCTTGAAGTTCAGTCTATGATTGCTCTGATCAATACTAGAGCTGAACAGATTGACACTCTGGATAAGAAAATAGAAGAATTCAGTCACCAGCTAAACTCTCCTATAACTTCCATTCCCGGCATCTCTTACATAACAGGAATGACTATTCTTGCGGAGATCGGCGATATCAACGACTTTCCTGAAGCAGCGAAGTTGATATCCTATGCCGGTATGGAGCCTCTTGTGCACCAGTCAGGCAAATATGACGCTGCACACATGCCTATTTCCAAACATGGATCCAGGTATCTGCGCAAGGCCCTGTATCAAGCTGTCTTCACAGTCTGTAAATACTGCCAGGTCTTCAATGATTATTATACTAAGAAACGAGATCAGGGAAAGACTTACCGTTGTGCTCAAGGACACTGCGTCCGCAAGCTCCTGAGAGTGATATACAAGCTTCTCTCCACCGATACAGTCTACGATTCTGCCTTAGTACACTAACCATTGATTCATTCTGATAAACATAATCCACATCATAGTCAAAGCTACAAATGTAGTTGTTTTAACTGTACTTTATTCACGATTTCAAAGATCACTTGTGAGATTCTGCTGGATTTCGTCTTAAATCTCACTTTCTGTCAATTTCTACTTGACTTCCTTATAGTTAAATCCTCCCACCGAACTAATTCGGCTTCACTTGGTAAACATAAGATATTATCAATCTGTCAAAATGTCAATCGTTTGACAGTGATTTCTTATTAATCTTATAACTTTCTTTATTTTTAGCCGTTATTTTATGATAATCGGATGTAAATGTTTTGGCACTTTTGAATGTTTGATATAATATTCTAAATAATGGTTGGATAGAATATGAAAGCAACTTTAAAGGATGTCGCTGCTGAGGCAGGAGTTACAGTCACAACTGTTTCGAGAGTTCTAAATAATCGAGGGCCTATCAGTGAAAAGACACGCAGAAAAGTGTATGACGCAATTAATAAATTAGATTATCGTCCTAATGAAGCTGCTCGATCGCTCGGGAAAAAGAGAACCAATGTTATTGGCGTGATTGTTCCAAGTATTGCCAACCCTTTCTTCTCAGAGCTAGTGAATCATCTGGAAGCCTACGCGTTTTCTAAAGGTTATCACATAGAGCTTTGCAATTCTTACCATGAAGAATACAAAGAAAAGGAATATCTGTCCCTTCTTCAAGAAAACAGAGTCGCAGGAATCATCATTTCCAGCAGAACAGAAGATATAGGGAAATACCTCACCGATCGTCTCCCTGTAGTTTCTTTTGAAAGAATCATTAATGAAACAACCGCAGCGGTAACCTGTGACAACTATGAAGGTGGAAAACTTGCGACAGAGCATCTTCTCCATTGCGGCTGTAAACATCTTGCTGCTTTTCAGATCAAGTCAGGAGTCCCCATGTCAGCAGACAAACGGATTGATGCTTTTCGCGATACCTGCAAAGCAAACGGAATTGAATTTAAGATTTTCCAAGCAACAGAGTCTCAATTTCAGAGCATGAGATTTCAAGATTTTTCCATGGAAATTCTGAAAAAACAGAAAGGCATCGACGGGTTCTTTATTCCTGGTGATGTTGCGGCCATTCAGTTCATAACTGCTTGTCAAAAATGTGGCATTCGGGTCCCTGATGAAATTCAGGTTGTCGGTTTTGATGACATCTCTATGGCCACCTGGGTGCACCCTCAGCTAACCACCATTCATCAGCCTATTGAACAGATGAGTAAGATTGCCGTTAATACAATTATTGATTTTGATCCTAATTCCTTCATCCCTCTTCAATCGGTTCTTCCAGTTAGTCTGATTGAAAGAGAATCAACCCGAAACCTTACTTAATCACGAAATTGAAAAGAAAAAGTTTCCCCGGAAGGGGCTGTTAAAAACCTCCGATAAAAAATTGGAAGTAATACAGCTCCTTTTATTATTGGCTGATGTTAAAAAGTGGCTTAAAAAGGGCTCGGGGATCAAACCCGGAGCCCTTTTTTTGTAGAATGTCTTTGACTAGGAGACATTTACTATGAAACATTTTAGCACGTGGCAGGCTTTTTTCATGTGTTCCTCCACTAGTTATTAATAATATATTATTTGAATAATACAGGCAGGTATTTTCTTTTTAACGCTGTATTATGTGAATAATACAGCAATTTCCCTTTTCATGTTATAGGCGCGGATACCCCGTCCATAGCTGTTAAGCTTGGGCGGGGAGGAAGTGCCATCCTCCTTCCTTTTTAATGCATGTCAGATCAGTCGCCTTAACTGATTTCCCTGTGCCTAGAATTACGCGAGCCCCTTTGCAATGGGAGCCATTGACAACGAACGTCTGAGAGTGAAACACAATCGTATCGCCGGGTTGATAGGCATAACGATTCTTCCGAACTGATGTGCGGCCAGAAGAGCACTTCTTTCCCCGGTAGATGCGCTGATTCTTGTCCGATCTTCGGCTCTCCCTGCGGTTTGTTCGTCCACATGAGAGCAACGAACCAGATTTTTTCTTCCCGTCTCTGATGTCGATGTATTTTGCATCGTAGAACTTTTCAAGAATCCGGTTGTTGCGGCGCTTCTTCTGATAGATAAGCTCTGCTGTCCGATGCCTTGGATGCAGAGAACCCACGCAGTAAGCATCGTTCGCATGCGTCTTTGCAAGATGAAGCGACTTTCTGGTTACAGATGTCTTTGCACCATACTGGATATGGATATCAATCTCTGGGTACTTCAGCACCAGTTCCCGATATATCGCCCAGCGCACGGTGCTCATATAGGTTGCCGCGGCCAGATTGGTGCTCTGCGGCTCCAGACCCCAGAGTGCACCGATCGGCTTGTGGTTCTTTGCTGTATGGCAATGCTCACAGACCGTAAGTAAATTGCTGATCCGATTGGATCGATATCCCTTCCAGTACCCAATGTGATGCGTATGCAGAATTACACCGTCTTTGATGGATTTGCCGCACACCTGACAGGTGTAGTGATCCCTGCTGAACACTGCTTCCCGTTCGGTCTGAAACAGATATTTCGATCCCTGCTGATAGTCCTTCCCTTCCGGGAGCGGCTTACCGTCTGCAATTGCCTGCAGAAGCTGGGTGTCGAACTTGCCCATCTCGAATGTCGCTGAGGTGATCGGCATAACTTTGCAGAACGATTCGAACAGGTTGATCTGGTTCTCCCTGCGATGCCGCAGGGAAGGCGCCATCTCCTGGTTCTTTCTGGACCGGTTGTCAAACCGAGGCTTCCGGTACCGCTTGCGATTCCGTCTTGTACGACGATACTTGCGGCGATCGTTATGCCGCTCTGTCTCATTGCTCAGCATGTCGTACTGTGCATGGACAAATTCGTGCTTTTCAGACTTGATGGATACGCCGACATGCTGATAGCCTGTATCACAGGCATACTCAATCGGCTGTATTTTCCCCTTCTCCCGGTCGGTTAACCGGATCGTGAAGATCGGACGGTATTGCTCAATGACAGCTTTACCCGCTTTGAGAAGATGCCGTGCCCGATACTCACTTGTCGGCATCAGACGGATGCCGGTGTTGCTGATAACCGCAACAGACATGTGCTGATGCCTCCTTTCTTTTTGCCCCGTTAGGGGCGCTTACGCTTTCTGCAGTCCTGAAGACCTGCAGCATCTCGCACTTACGATCACGAAGATCGCAGTAACGGTGGTCCACTTCGCCAATGTTGTCCGCTGGTCGAATACATCTGCTGTACGCCTCCTACCTCTCAGAGGCTTTTAGCAGCAGATCCCAAGAGGTCTGGACTTGTGGAGCATCCAGACGTAGCACAGCAGCAACGTAGTGCCCGAAGCACTTAGGCTAATCAACCAGGCTCGAAAAGCTGTAGTAGCCTTTCCAAGCCCCGTCTATAGTCCGCTAGGACTTAGGCGGGGTAGTTGACCCTTGTTCATGCTATTCCTCTCCGGAATCTTTTCGAAAATCCAGACTTTGGTCTGCTTCCTGTTTTGCTTTCTCGAGCTGTCTCTCAAGCGCCGGCTTCCGGTATTCCTTGATCTTTCTTTCCCGGATCTGGTCAGGAGACTCTCCGTCATAAGTCACGAATTTCTGGACGAGTGAATCTTTGCCAAGAGTCTTGTCCAGCATTTTCTTGATCTCTCTTTCCTTCGCATCTGCTTCTACGATTTCCGGAGTCCACTGGAAGTACACATAATTTGGCTTGGCAGCCCTTCCCCTTCCGATCGGAACCGGCTCAAATCCTTCAGTGATTGTTTTTGCATACATCCAGGTCAGAGATGAGAATTCCGGGATATGTTCTGCCAGATAATTGACAGCCGGATCGATTACCCTTCTCGTCAGTTCTTTTGTCTGATAGCTGTCCGGAACTCCATAGATCTTCCTGAAGTCAGCAATCGTGACAAAATAACGTCCGACCTGTCTCCACTGCTTCAGGGAACGATAGAGCTGCTTGCAGTAGGTGCCGGACAGAGAAAGATATTCTTTCAGCTGGAATAATGTAAAACCATTCTGTCTGAGGTAGTCATTGAACAGCGGCACAAATTCTTCGGCAACCGAAACTGAGAAATGATTGCCATCTTCACGCCGGTAAGATGACAGAAAATTGAAACGGGTATATCCGCCATCTGCAGAATAACGATCGCCTGCTTCAATCTTGAACTCGCTGATCTTATCCCAGAGAGAGATCTCCATGTCGATGATCTGTTTTCTTGTCATGTGATAAGTCGGAGCAATCAGCTTTGCCACTTCGAGATCTTCCAGCACAACCCGATTGGTCCCCTGGTACTGAAGCTGCGCCACAATGGTCATCAGTAAATTGTTCTCAGTTTCTGTCAGAGAAGATAGAGAAACCAGATTGAAGTTATTCTGATATTTCACCGTTTTTTTCATTCTGATTTCTCCCGGGAATTCTTATCCTAAAAAATTATAAAGAATGGTGCAGGATAAACAAAGGTATTTCCTAAATTTGTACACCATTATGTTTTCTTCCTATTTCTGTACACCTTTTGGAGCCTTCCTGGATCTGTACACCTTTCTTTCCTAAGTCTGTACACCTATTTTCCTATCCTGGTACACCGTTCTTCCTGAATCCGTACACCGTTAGTAAGAAACTTGTACACCGATCTTCTGATTTTTTCGCATATTCTCAGCTTTTTTCGGGCACTTAAAGTTTCTAATAGTCTTTTTAAATATTTGAAATATTTTCCTATAAAGAAAATGCCACCACTGTTCGTCTGGCTTCAAAATGTTATTTTTGGGGTTCAGTTTTCCGCCCTAATTTACTCAGAATTTAATGGTGTACTATTTCCGAAATTAATTATCAGCTTTTATTAATTCGAACTTGTACTTACCTTTATTAAGCTTTTCTATTTTAAAGAATTCTTCCAGGCCACCAGTGGCCTGGTTTAAAATTTCTGCATATTTAAGCCTATTTTTTAACTTTTAGCTAGAAAATTGAATGAATTCATTATTTTTACCTTCTATATTGCATATTCGGCTTTTCTGAATCTAAAAGCCATCATTTCTATCTTTGCTTTCCGATTCAATCAGCCTTAACCGTTCTTGGAATCCAAAGATATTTTTTACAGATAATATTGCTTAGGCCTAATTTCTTAAATTATTTTTTGGTGTACTAATTTCGAAAATAATTGGACACTTGTATTAATTTTGCAATTCACAACTAGGCCTTTTGTCTTCTCTCTTTTCATTGTTTCCAGTGACCCATTTCCATCGACAATTGTATTCGTTCAGTCCATCACGATAATCAGCCATTGCCATTGAAATATAAACTTCCGGTTAACGTGCTCGCAACATATGTTTTAAGAAATCCTGTCATTCGTACAACAAGGATCGAGAATTCCATTTTCTAAACAAAGAGGTCCAGACTTTCTACTACTTGTTTTCATGGGGTCTCATCCAAAAAGGAGCACTAGTAAGAATTGCTTACGAAGGGTTATTAATGAATTTGATTTCAATCAAAACCAATCTGTTAAACATTTCTTTCTGGAGGAACGGCTTTACTCCAAAGTCTTCTATTTCATGTTATAGGCGCGGATACCCCGTCCATAGCTGTTAAGCTTGGGCGGGGAGGAAGCGCCATCCTCCTTCCTTTTTAATGCATGTCAGATCAGTCGCCTTGACTGATTTCCCTGTGCCTAGAATTACGCGAGCCCCTTTGCAATGGGAGCCATTGACAACGAACCTCTGAGAGTGAAACACAATCGTATCGCCGGGCTGATAGGCATAACGATTCTTCCGAACTGATGTGCGGCCAGAAGAGCACTTATTTCCCCGGTAGATGCGCTGATTCTTGTCCGAGCGCCTGCTTTCCCTGCGATTTGTCCGTCCACATGAGAGCACAGCGCCGGACTTCTTGGCGCCATCCCGGATATCGATGTATTTTGCATCGTAGAACTTCGCAAGAATCCGGTTGTTGCGGCGCTTCTTCTGATAGACAAGCTCTGTTGTCCGATGCCTTGGATGCAGAGATCCAATGCAGTAAGCATCGTTCGCATGCGTCTTTGCAAGATGCAGCGACTTTCTGGTTACAGATGTCTTTGCACCATACTGGATATGGATATCAATCTCTGGGTACTTCAGAACCAGTTCACGATATATCGCCCAGCGCACGGTGCTCATATAGGTTGCTGCGGCCAGATTGGTGCTCTTCGGCTCCAGACCCCAGAGTGCACCGCCCGGCTTGTGGTTCTTTGCCGTATGGCAATGCTCACAGACCGTAAGTAAATTGCTGATCCGATTTGGCCGATACCCTTTCCAGAATCCGATGTGATGCGTATGCAGAATCACGCCATCTTTGACAGATTTACCGCACACCTGACAGGTGTAGTGATCCCTGCTGAACACTGCTTCCCGTTCGGTCTGAAACAGATATTTTAATCCCTGCTGATAGTCCTTCCCTTCCGGGAGCGGCTTACCATCTGCGATTGCCTGCAAGAGCTGAGTATCAAACTTACCCATCTCAAAGGTCGCCGAGGTAATCGGCATGACCTTGCAGAACGATTCGAACAGGTTGATCTGGTTCTCCCTGCGATGCCGCAGGGAAGGCGCCATCTCCTGGTTCTTTCTGGACCGGTTGTTAAACCGAGGCTTGCGATACCGCTTGCGATTCCGTCTTTTGCGACGATATTTGCGGCGGTCGTTATGCCGCTCTGTTTCATTGCTCAGCGTGTCATACTGAGCATGGACGAACTCATGTTTTTCTGACTTGATGGATACGCCGACATGCTGATAGCCTGTATCGCAGGCATACTCAATCGGCTGTGTTTCTCCTTCCTTCCGGTCGGTTAACCGGATTGTGAAAATCGGACGATAGCATTCAATTGCGGCACGTCCGCTCTTCAAGAGTTTCCGTGCTCTGTAGTTTGAAGTCGGCATCAGCTTTCTGCCGGTGCTGGATAATACTGCAACAGACATGTGCTGATGCCTCCTTTCTGCGGCTCAGCCGCTTTCTTTTGCCCCGTTAGGGGCGCTTACGCTTTCTGCATTCCTGAAGACATGCAGCATCTCGCACTTACGATCACGAAGATCGCAGTAACGGTGGTCCACTTCGCCAATGTTGTCCGCTGGTCGAATGCATCTGCTGTACGCCTCCTACCTCTCAGAGGTTTTTAGCAGCAGATCCCAAGAGGTCTGGACTTGTGGAGCATCCAGACGTAGCACAGCAGCAACGTAGTGCTCGAAGCACTTAGGCTAATCAACCAGGCTCGAAAAGCTGTAGTAGCCTTTCCAAGCCCCGTCTATAGTCCGCTAGGACTTAGGCGGGGTAGTTGACGTATGAACGCAGGGGTTCGCTCTCATAATTCTACTGCCAGACAGGTTGCAGGTGATAGAAAACCGGTTTTGCAGAGAGAAGCATCTTCAATGATATTTTCCGGGAAGTTAAATCAAGCCTCTTTTATAAATTTTAGATTCAAAAAGGAACACCTGAAATAGGAGGAAATGATATTTATCTGGATATCTGATTGTTGTCCTCAATTTTCTATTAGGAAAGATTCACCTACATAGATCTTTTAAATGTTCTTTCAGGTCAAAAATTAGGGCATAGAATGCATCAGTATAAATAGCGCTATTCCCAGGCCACCGGTGGCCTGACTCACAATTTCCGCATAGTTATGCGGGAAAAATAAGAATCCTAAGTAAAAATCAGGCTTCATTTTTATTAAGTCCAAGCACATTCAGATTGTACACTTGTACATTTTTATTGACTCTGCTTCGAAACACTGATTAAATTGGTAATGAAGGGAATATGGTATCGGCTTCATTCACTCTTTTCCTCCAGGCCACCGGTGGCCTGGCATCGAAAAACCGCATAAATAAGCCATATTTCGAGAAAACAGGGAGAAAATTCAAGAATGGCAGTTCAATATCGGGATACTACATTTCAGAACATATTCGATTCCATTCTCACCGCAACCGGGTTCAATGTTTCAGATGCTTATAAAGTCATCCGCGGCAAGGGAGTGAATATCTCTTACGCTGCACTGACCAAATATACCAAATTCACCAGAGTTCCAAGCTTCACGACAGCCAAAAGCATCCTCTCAGCATTCAATTTCACGATCCAGGATGCAGACCTGGCGGATGTCCTGCAGTATTCAAGAGCACAGCTGAAACGCTACGGCTTCAGCGGCACGCAGTATTATCAGCCCCAGCTCCGCCTGAATCCTGCGCGCTTCGGAGAGTTCACCTCAGCCCAGTTCTCAGATCTTCTGGACATAAGAGTACGCAACGGCGGCTACAGCTCGCTGAATGATTACATCTCAAGCCTGATTGAGCAGGACCTTGCAGCAAACCATTACATTTCCGCAAAGGCGGAAGAAGGAGAGCATCATGACAACTAGAGTGATCGCAATCGGAAATCAGAAGGGCGGCGTAGGCAAGACCACCAACAGCCTGAACATCTGCTATTCCCTGGCAAACACCTATGGGAAGAAGACGCTTCTGATTGATTTTGACCCGCAGGGCTCTGCATCGCTGAACCTGGGTCTCGACATCATCGACTCGGATCTCTACACGATCAACAAGGTTCTTGAACCGTATGTGGTCCGTCAGGAACGTCAGCTTACCTGGGACGACATTGCTCCGGCAATCGTCACTCCGACATTTTCTTCCGTGAAGCAGAACGGCATGGAGTGGGTCCCCTATGATGCTCCGTTCGGCTTTGATGTCATTCCTTCGGCCCTGAATCTTTCCGTGGTTGAGATGGAGATGAGCATCATCGGCGGCAAGTATTTCCGTGGCATCATCAAGTCCTCCTACATGCTCGATGTGGTGAACCTGATCAAGGAGCACATGGACTACGACTACATCGTGATCGACACTCCGCCCTCTCTCGGTCCGCTGTCCGTGAACGGAATGGCTGCGGCAAAGGACGGCATCCTGATCAGCACGAACATGGATATCATGGCCTTACGCGGAATCGGTCCGTTCATTGAATCCGCAAAGCAGGCGGCCGGCACCGAGGAAGACCACCGCGGCATCATCGGCATCATTCTCTCGCTCTACAGCGACCGCAGAGTCGTGGACCGCAGCATCGACGACTGGATCAAGAAGTTCCTCCCGATCCCGACGTTCTCCTCTCACATCCCGGACAGTGCTGACGCGAAGAAAGCCAACGTCAACAACCGCCTGTTCGCCCAGGTGTCGAAGAAAGCCAAGACCGCCTATGACGACCTCACGAAGGAGATCATGACGATCGTCGAAGACCCCAATGCCGTGATCGGAAACGCAAAGGAGGCAGCACAGAATGGCGAAGAATAGTTTTTCGGCGCTGAATCAGCTGAGCCGCCAGATTCCGGGAACGCGGAAATATGCCTCCGAGACAACGGAGAAAATGCTCTACGGCAATTCGGACAGACCGGTCAACGAAGTCCCGGAGATGCAGACGGAAGCGATCCGCCTCGACCTGATTAAAGAACGTGAAGAGAACTTCTTCTCAGAGGTTCCGGATGATCAGCTGATCGAGAGCATCCGGCAGTACGGCGTCATCAATCCGCTTGCAGTGACGATGAAGGAAGGGGATAAGACCTACACGATCTCCGCCGGCCACCGCAGATTTGCTGCAATGAAGAAGCTCCATGAGGAGGATCCGGAGAACCCGCTCTACACGACGATCGACTGCCGGGTCTATGTGATCACCGATGACCCGGAGAAGCTGAAGCTCAGACGGGAATACATCACGAAGGAACAGGAGGAGGCGATCTATGAGGAATCCAACCTCCTGACCCGTCAGCTGACCGAGCGTGACGGTGCCCGCAACATGAGATACATCTGCTCGAAGTTCAGTGATAAGGAATATGTTCAGAACATTGCCCGCCAGGCGGAAAAGCGCGGGGAGAAGATCTCTCTTGACCGGGTGAACACCTGGAAGCTTGCCGAGACGGTACTTGCCTCCATGAACATCCAGGGCTGGAAGAAGACGAAGATCAAGTATTACATTGCGGTATACAACGCCGGAAGACAGGATCTTCTGGACCAGATTGAAAACGGAACGCTGTCCGTGAAGAGCGCCTATGAGACGATCAATGAAAAGCGGAAGAATGAGCGCAATGCCGGCCGCAAGTCAAACAAGATTGCTCCGTTCAGAAGGGCATCCAAGGAGTTCTTCCTTGAGGCGGAGAAACGGGAATATTCCGCTGCTGAAGTAAACGAGCTTAAGAAAATCTACGATTCGCTCGGAAAAATCATCGCAAAAAACGAATAACCATCAGAAAAGCAGGGAAGAGTAGCGCAGCCCTGCTTTTTAGTTGCCCACGCCGTGGGCAGAAATGAAATGGTCCCTCTGTTTCAGCAGAGAGAAAAAACGAAAGTTCAGAATCTGGGAAAATGGCCGATTTTGTTCCACGTAGAACAAAAATATATAATACCGTGCATCATTAAACTGTGGTATGATTCTGATGCGGAATTTCTTATGCTTGAGAGTGTATATGTACAGCAGGTGATCGAAGAACAGTTGTTCGGCCAGCAGGAACTCTTCAAGGGAATGTCGAGACCGGTGCTGCGCAGGGATGAGCAGGGCGAATTATGCCTTGCGGTTTTTCTGACGCTCTTTTCACTTCACTCCGTTGAAACCGGAATGTTTGAACGACCTAGATACTTCATTCTGGCGGATATCAGCAATGCGGCAGTGAAGGAGTTCATCGACACAAAATACGATCATGATTTTTCGGATGCATCCGGTGAGCGGGACTACGATCTGCGCAGCCGGGAGGATCCGGTCACCAGGAATTTTTATGATGAGACCTACGCGATCCTGGATGAAGTGCGGAAGAAATATCTTGAGACCGGAGTGTTTGATGGGCGACGCTATCGCGTCTATCTGAAGCGGATCACAGAACACTGCCCGATTGCCTACCGGAGATTCTTCCGGGAGCTCAGCGTCTGAAGGAAAGGAGAAGACGGAACGCATGGAAACCTATGAAGAAAACACGCGGGTCTATTCGATCCCGCTGGATGTGATCCGCGTCCGGAAAGAGAACGGCTACTCGATCGGCGGCATTGACGCACTTGCCGGATCCATCGAGCGGACCGGTCTGATCCATCCGATCATCCTGCAGCCGGAGGGAGAACTGTTCCGCATTGTGGACGGGGAACGGCGCTTTCGGGCAATGAAGGAGCTGCATGATCGCTATGAGAAGAGCTGTGACCGTGTGCGCGCAAAGATCTACAGCACGATCTCAGCAATTGTCCGCGGAGATCTGAGCGAAGAAGAAGAGACCAGGATCTATCGCGACAGCAACGACTACGCCCGCCAGCTGACGAACTTCGAGCGGATCGTGCGGCTGGATCCAGAAGCGATCGACTTACGGGAAGAAAAGTGGCAGGACGAGTACCGCCGGCTCTCAGGGAAAAAGCCGGTAGAGAAGATCCGCCCGTCGCGCAGAGAAGTCTCAAAGCTCATCCACCTGATCCTGCTGGAATCGGAGCCGGAGCTGGACATCTCGGAGAAGACGATCCGGAACTACCTCGCGTTCCTGGACCGGTGCGGGCCAGAGCTTCGAGCAGCGACCGTCATGGGGACTATTGCGGTCCGGGATGCACAGCTTGTCTCCTGGCTGAATGAAGACGAGCAGAGAGATGCGGTGGAAGCGGCCGGGACAGACCAGTTTGAGGACTATGTGCTGGAGGGGAAATATCAGTCCGGCTCAGATTCGAGAAGAAAGAAGCGGCAGAAGAAGACTGCAGGGATGCTGGCGGAGACCTACACGAAGAAGCTGATCCGGCTTGAAGCAGACTATGAGAAGGCTTTAGCCTGCGTGAACGATAAAGAAACGGTGGAGGAAGAAAATCAGCAGAAGCTGGACCATGTGAAACGTATCATGCAGGAAATCAGAGAGCTCATTTAGGAATTTCGAACTTCAGATGGTTTCAGGCAGAGTTAGGCTATTTTGTATGCAGTTGTTAAGGTGCATAAGTATAAAATAAAAGCAAGAAAGGCATCTTGCATTTCAGAAGATTGGAACCATTCTGTTTAATGGAATGGGACTGATTCTGCTGTTTGAAAAATTTGATGATGGACTATGCTTAAGCACCAGAAAACTGAAGAATCAGAAAGAAAACGTTATGACACAAACAGGTAATCAGACAGAAACCATGCTTCGAATGTTTGGGAAGGCACATTCGATTGCAGATGCAAGAAAAGAACGGCAGGCTGAGATTCATGATGTCCTGCGTGCATGTTTTCCTTCAGAGGCACGTATCTTTACGAAAGAAATCATGAATTATCCAAGAGCAATTGAAGAAAGTGAAAAGAGCTTTCAGATGATACGCCTCAGATATGAAGACGATATTCAGGAAATGAATGATCATCTTGCACGGGCAGATAAAAAACGCAGTTATGCCCATAATGCTGCAATTGATGCGGCAGGGCAGTTAAATGCACTTTGTGATCAGCTTGGCATTGATCATCTGTTCTCTTCTGAAATATCAAAAGAGGCAGGAAAGCGCATCCTCATAGGAGAAGAAATGCTTTCCTTTGCTGACAGGATCAGGATGGAAGCATCCGGGAGTCTGAAAGCAAAGAATATTGCAGAATCGGAAGCGTGGATCATGCTGTTTAATTCCAGAAAGCTGGATGTTGTTGAAAGAGCCTGCAAGGATAATGATCTGACGATTGTTTATACGTACTGCGAAAAGCCTGTGGATAAAGATCTTACTGAGGAGATACATGTATTCAATCAGTATTCGGTCGAAAAAACGGGGAAGCCTGTTTATGATGAAACGGTATCTCCTCTTCAAAGCGGGATTGAGGAAATCGATAGATACTTGATCAACAAAGGAAGAACACGATGGTACCAATAACAAAACCGGCAAGTTTTATTTCCGGATCTGAGCTACAAAGAAGAATAAATGATCACGAAGAGCCCTGAATCAGGATATCAGGCATTGGGAAGATGATAAGCAACTCTGAAGCTGCCTGCAGCAAGCCAATAATTCAAGAGCTCTGCTTTTTGGCCGAAGAAAGTGTCTGCCGTATTTGCGTTTTGGGTCTACAAACGAAATGGTTCGGATGCAAGCATATCTTGATTTTTTTTCAAGTGAGTCTATTATGAAGTAGGATAAGGGAACACAATATGGAATACTAAATGCGGAGAGACACGTATAACGTGGGCTTCGCATTTTTTATATAAACTATGCAGGAAAGGAGGCCAGAGCCTTTATGAAAGAAAAAATAACCGCACTTTATGAAAGGTTGTCGAGAGATGACGAGCAGCAAGGCGAGTCGAACAGCATTGTCAACCAGAAGAAATATCTGGAGGACTTCGCAAAGGCTAAGGGTTTCCGTAATATCCGTCATTTTACGGACGATGGATATACCGGAACCAACTTTAACCGCCCTGGCTTCAACGCCTTGCTGGATGAGATCAATGCCGGGAATGTGGCTGTCCTCTGTATAAAGGACATGAGCCGCTTGGGGCGAAATTACCTTCAGGTGGGCTTTTATACGGAAATGCTGTTCCCGGAAAAGGGTGTCAGATTTATCGCTGTGAATAATAGTATTGACAGCGACAATCCGACGGAAAACGAGTTCACCCCTTTCCTGAACATCATGAACGAATGGTATGCCAGGGATACCAGTAAGAAGATCAAAGCTGTATTCAGGAACCGTATGGAGAACGGACTGAGGTGCAGCGGCGCTATTCCTTACGGATACTATCGTAAGCCGGATGATAAACAACAGCTCTACGTGGATGAAGAGGCTGCTGAGGTGATCCGCAGAATCTTCAGAATGGCTGCTGACGCAGTGCCGATCACGAAGATTGCTGAAACACTGACAGCAGAACGAGTGATGAATCCGGCAGCCCATCAGGAGATTGCTTACGGAACCGAGTCACGTAACCATCGATATCAGGATCCTTGTCTCTGGAATAACGGTACTATCATTCGTATCCTGGAGCGTCAGGAATATCTTGGCCATACGGTTCTTGGAAAAACCGTTCAGGAAAATTTCAAAAGCAAGAAACGAAAATGGCTTTCACCAGAGGATTGGCTGATTTTCCCCAATACACATGAGGCAATCATAGATCAGGAAACGTGGGATATGGCCAATAAGCAGCGAAAAAGAGCTCCAAAACGAGTCGCAAACGGCACATTTACACATCGTTTGTCCGGACTTGTCTTCTGTGCTGATTGCGGCGGCAGGATGAGCTTTTCCGCAGCGCCATATGCCAAGATCGTTGCAGGAACCGACAGAGACTCTGAACACAATTATCAGTGCAGCAATTACAGAAACCGATATCACCAATGTTTCAATCACTATATCAAAGCATCCGATCTGGAAGCCGCCATTCTGAAAGCTGTACAAGCCGTGTCAGAGCATGTTCTGGAAAATGAGGATGGTTTTGTGGATCAGCTGATGGAACAATGGGACCTGAAGCAGCAACAGTCTTCTGCCGATGACAAGAAAGAACTCGCTGAGGCCAAAAAAAGATTAAAAGAACTTGATGATCTGATCCAGGGTCTCTTCGAGAGCCAGGTTAAGGGCACGCTGCCGGAAAGGCAGGCACAAAGGCTCATATCTCAATATGATGGGGAACAATTACAGCTCGAGAGCCGTATTTCTGAGCTGGAAAAGCCGGATGAGATTATAGCTCCCAAGAAGGCCGATATTAACCGATTCATAGCTCTTGTTCGAAAATATCAGCATATCACCGAGCTGACTGACGCTATGCTGTATGAGTTTATAGATAAGGTCGTTGTTCATGCGCCGACCGGAGGGATGGGAAGATACCGTCAGCAACAGATCGACATCTACTTCAGCTTTATTGGAAACTATACGCCGGCCGGCGCAGTTATTTCAGAGGAAGAAAGAATCGCTCAGATAGATGCGATCTATGAAGAAAAGAAGAAAGCCAAGAATCAAAGGCAGAAAAAGCGAGCGAAAGAAAGGCAGGCATCCCTGAAGAAAAAAGCCAAGACTGATCCTGAGGCTGCCACCGAATATGAGGCTTATCTAGAGCGCCGCCGGGAAGCCGGGAAAAAACGCCGTGAAGCAGAAAAGGCCAAGAAAGAGGCAGATCCGGCATATCATGCTCAGTTAGCTGAAAAAGCAGTCAAGAAGGCCGCCCGCGAGAAATTGGCATATCTTCGAAAGATAACTATTGCCGAGCTTGAAGAACTGGCACAATCGGACCCGGAAGCTGCAGAAGTGCTTCAGACCAGAAGACAAAAAACAGCTGAAAAGAACAGGAAGGTTATTGAACGCCGTGAAGCCAGGATGGCTGTGGATCCTGAATATGCAGCAGAGGTTAGAGCAAAACAACAAGCTTCCTATAAGAAGCATCAGGTTCAGCAGAAAGCCAAAAGAGATGCTCTGATTGAAAGAGCCAAAACCGATCCGGAGGCTGCAGCTGAACTGGAGGCCAGGCGTGCAAAAGACCGCGCCAGTCAGAACAAAAGAAACGCTGAAAAACGTGCCAGAGCCGCCGTTGACCCGGAATATGCAGCTGAACGTGAAGCGTTCCTTCGAGAAAAGGCCAAGAAAGACTATGCCAGTCATAAGGCAAAGATGGATGACCTGAAAGCCCGCGCCGATACGGATTCCGAAGCTGCTGCAGCGATTGAAGCGGAGAAAGCTGCCGTATCTGCCAAGAATCGAAGATACCGTGAAAATCTGAAAGAACAGGCCAAGACAGATCCGGTCGCTGCGCAGAAAATCGTTAACCGCAGGATCCGCAAAAACGAGCTTGCAAGGAAAGCGACTGCTGAAGCCAGGACAAAGACCATGGAGGCCGGAAAGGAGCTTGTAAATGCGTCTGCTTAGAATCATAGGAAAGGTACTGGCCTTCCCGGTCATGCTGGTCGTAACGGTTATCCAGTGGCTGTTCGTCTTTCTGATCAGCTTCTCATCGATCATCTTCTATCTGCTGGCAGGACTCTTCCTGCTGGTTGCGGTCCTGTCACTCATCTTTGGAGTTGCAACATGGCCGGAGGCACTCAGAGCCGTCCTGGCTGGATTCATTGTCTTTATGATCCCAGTTATCGGCCAGGGCATCATCGCGATAATTGCCGTGTTTCGGGAAGGGTTATCTGATTTAATCAGGTCTTGAACCGCAAAACTGAATACGAACTGTGTCCATCGATACAGAATGCCAAAGCCGCCCCTCTATTGCAGAAGGACGGCTTTTCACTTGGAAAAATGAAGGGAGAAACCAAAATGGCAAAGCAGCGCCTAAACAAGTACGAAAGAGAAACCATACTGCTGACATCCGAAGGTGATGACACCTGGGATATCTACACATTCAATTCCGAGCTGAAGAACAGACTACGCAAATTTGCGACTCAGCACCCAGATCTCTGCGAACGGAAGGAAGAGAACAAGGAATTGGGCAGCGTGTCCTATACCATCCAGAAATCGCGAGTCTCAATCCGTCTGATAGCACCGTATAGTGAGGCCAGGAGGAAGGCGGCCAGTGAGTATGCGAAAAAGCATAGCACGATCGGCAAAATTCAACAAGGAGAACTTGCTAAATCGCAAGATTCGTGATATGATGGAGGTGTTGAAAAGAGGTTTGCTTTCTGGAAAGTGGAGATATCTATGAGACACATCAGCTATATGCCCTTATGGCACACACTTCTGAATAAAAACATGAAAAAAGAGGATCTTAGGATCGCTGCCGGGCTGACAACGAATATGATTGCCAATATGGGTAAGAACAAAGGTATCAGCATGGAGACATTGGAGAAAATTTGTGATGCCCTTCAATGCGATATCACGGATGTCATTGAGTTGACAGAAAATCCATCAAAAACTGAGGAGTAAGATTTGCCAGACACTGTCTGGCAAATTCGAGAAAGGATTTTGTATATGGACAACGAAGTAATGATTCCAAAGGACCTGATTGGACAAATCAGAGAAATCATGAATACAGCTCGGTACAATGTTGCACGTGAAGTCAATAATGAGCAGATTTTGGCATATTGGAATATTGGCCGAGTTATTATTGAACATGAACAGGACAATAGTGAACGTGCGGAATATGGAAAGCAGACACTTAAGCAGCTCTCCAGAGTACTAACCAAGGAGTTCGGCAAAGGTTTTTCAAGGTCAAATCTCCAGAATATGCGTGCGTTCTATCTTGCATATCCAAACTGCCAGACACTGTCTGGCAAATTGAGTTGGTCGCATTACTGTGAGCTTCTTATTATCTCTGATCCTGATCGCCGCAGCTTCTATGAGAAAGAATGTGAACGCTCCGGGTGGTCTGTCAGGGAAATGAAGCGTCAGATTGCCACTTCTCTCTTTGAGAGGTTATTGCTCTCGGATGGTAAGGCGAATAAAGAGAAGGTCTATGAACTCGCAACCAAAGGTCAAGAACTGGCGGTTCCGGAGGATATTGTAAAAGATCCGTATGTCTTCGAGTTCTTGGGCATTCCAGAGAGCAAGCCGGTTCTGGAAAGCGATCTTGAAAAGGCACTTGTCAGACAGATTGAAGATTTCATGTTGGAACTTGGCAGAGGTTTCATGTTCGTAGGAACGCAGCAGCGCGTCACGCTGAATAATACGCATTACTATGTGGACATGGTCTTCTACAACAAGGAGTTGCACGCATATGTCCTGATCGAACTCAAGACAGTGAAGCTGATGCCGGAGGCCGTCGGTCAGCTCAATATGTATCTGAACTACTATGCAGCGGAAGTGAATGAGCCGGGAGACAACCCGCCGATCGGAATCATTCTTTGTACCGACAAGGATAATGTAAGTGCAGAGTACGCTCTCGGTGGCCTTTCTAACAACATTTTCGCTTCGACCTACACCTATGTGATCCCAGAAAAGGAGAAGCTGATAGCTCAGGTTGAGGCCGTACTGGAAAAGTGGGAAGACAAAGAAGAATAACAGATTCCGGACTGTAAGCGGACTGTAAAATGGACTGTAAAACAGAATAATTGAAATGTGATAAGAGCGTCGGCGTTATTGTCGGCGCTTTCACTAATTTTGAGGATGACCGAAATGACGGAGATGTGCCGTTGCTTCGGTCATTTTTGCGTTAATGAGAAAACGAGGAGGCACTATGGATAACAAGATTTACGGATATGTAAGAGTATCCAGCACGGATCAGAATGAGGATCGACAGATGATAGCGCTGAACAAAGTGAATGTTCCGGCAAGGAACATCTATATGGATAAGCTCTCTGGAAAAGACTTCAACAGGCCGCAGTACAAAAAAATGGTTAGAAAACTGAAGCCGGGAGATCTGCTCTATATCCTCAGCATCGACCGTCTGGGCCGCAACTATGAGGAGATCCAGAATCAATGGCGTATCCTGACAAAAGAAATCGGGATAGACATCTGCGTGCTGGATATGCCCCTTCTGGACACCAGAAACGGCAAGGATCTGATGGGGACCTTCATAGCGGATCTGGTACTACAGATCTTATCATTTGTGGCACAGTCAGAACGTGAGAACATCAAGAAACGTCAGCAGGAAGGGATCGCGGCGGCGAAGGCAAAAGGCGTGAAGTTTGGCAGACCGCCGCGTCCTCTTCCGGAGAACTTCCATGAAGTGCATCAGGCCTGGCGTAATAAAAAAATAACACTCCGTCAGGCTGCTAAAGCCTGTGGAATGCCTGAAGGAACCTTCTATGGAAAGGCCAGAAAATTTGAAAACTCCTGTTAAAGAAAACCCGTTAATAATTTGGAAAAGTGTACTTTTGCGAAATGAGTGTTCGCCTAAAGACACATATTTATTATAGCAGAAGAAGCTTGCAAATTCAATATGATTCTTGTGATTTCACAATAAAAATTTGCGGTTGTCACCGACGATTCAAAAGTACACTTTCCAAAATCGAAGGGAGGACAGTCGGTGGAGATAGCCAGTATCATAAAATACGAGGGAGACAACTCCACATTCATCTGGAAGCATCCAAAAGAGGATTTCAACACAAGCACACAGCTGATTGTTCACGAATCCCAAGAGGCTGTTTTCTTCATGAATGGTCAGGCACTGGATCTATTTGGCCCAGGTAGATATACGTTAGAAACGGAAAACATCCCTCTTCTACGCAGAATCACGAACATTCCAACAAACGGACAGACTCCATTCCACTGCGAAGTTTATTTTATTAACAAGACTGAGCAGATGGCTATACGCTGGGGAACCGACAGCAAGGTTCAGTATATGGAACCCACTTATGGCTTTCCGATCGCAATAGGTGCGAGTGGTGAGATGGCTTTGAGTGTCGGAGATTCCAGAAAACTGTTAGTCAAGCTCGTGGGGACAGAAACAATCCTTGGTCAAGCACAGTTAACTCAGTTTTTCAGAGCATTCTTGATGACAAGAGTCAAGACCTATATGGCTCAGACGATGAAGACTGATGCCATCAGTATCTTTGAGGTAGATGCAAAATTAACAGAATTCTCTGAGAGTCTTCATCAGAAACTGATTCCGGACTTTGCTGAGTACGGTGTTAATCTTGATCGTTTCCTGGTGACTACAATCGTAAAACCTGAAGGTGATCCGCAGTACGAGAAGTTTAAGGATCTTCACTTCAGGCAGTATGCTGATATTATGGATGCAAAACTGCGACAGCAGGTTGGTGTAATAGATCAGCAGACAGCCTCTCAAAGAATGGTCATAGAAGCGCAGGGAATTGCAAAGAAGCGTCAAATTGAGGGTTACACCTATCAACAGGAGCGCGGCTTTGATGTTGCTGAGAAAGTTGCCGAAAACGAAGCGGTTGGTCAGTTTACCAATATGGGTGTCGGCCTTGGGACGATGGCTGGTGTAGGTGGCGCGGTCGGTGGCCTAGTCGGCGGCGCTATTGGAGATGCACTTGGTACTGCAAATCACGATGTACAAGGCTCAGGGTCTCAGGCGAACAGATTCTGTGATCAATGTGGCGCGGAGGTCACGCCAGGTGCACTTTTCTGTGACAACTGTGGCGCGCCATTAGGATCTCCTGATACTTGCACTAATTGTGGTTTTAAGTTTATAAAACCCGGAAAGTTCTGCCCGAAATGTGGCGCAAAACGTGAGGTGTGAGTATGAAGAAACGTTCTGGATATTTGATACTTGCAATCATTTTGGTTGTATTTGCGGTAGTTGCCTTCGTAGCTCCATTTGAAAAAACGCCTGTTTTTTGGGTGTCATTTGTGTTTGGCCTTTTGGCTATCTGTTTCCAGATACCTCTTTGGAACAAAGCATTGAGTGGCGAGACACTAAAAAGCAAATTCTTAGGCTTCCCGGTGCTGCATATTGGAATTGCATACATGATTATTCAACTAATTGTCTCAATAATCATGATGGCTGTTCCGGGGATACCGCTATGGATTGCTATCATCGTTGATGTGGTTATCCTGGCAATCAGCTGTGCTCTAGTTACTTCCGGTGGTGTTGCAAGAACCGCCATAGAAGAAACAGAAGGAAAGATACAAGCTAAGACTTCTTTTATCAAAAGCTTGAAAGCAGATGTTGACATCCTTCTCTCAAAAGAAACTGATTCCGAAGTAAGGGATGAATTAAGAAAGCTTTCGGATGAAATCCGATTTAGCGATCCTATGAGCAACAATGCTTTAGACAATATTGAGGCAGAAATCTCCGACAAATTGATATCTGTTTCTGCAGCCGGAGAAAACAAAAAGAACGTGATATCTGAAATTAGTGGTCTTATCAAACAACGAAATATCAAGTGCAAGGCGCTTAAGTAAACACAGGGAGGAAATGTAATGAAACAGTTAACTTGCGAAATGTGCGGGAGCACAGACCTGGTCAAACAGGACGGAATGTACGTGTGCCAGAGCTGCGGTACTAAGTACTCAGTCGAAGAAGCCAAGAAGATGATGATTGAGGGGACCGTGGATGTATCTGGCAGTACAGTCAAGGTTGATAACTCTGCATCGATCGCGAACTACTATAAAATGGCTGAAAGCGCCTATGAATCTAGTAACCAGAAGGAAGCCGAAAACTATTGCAATAAAATCATCGAGATTGACCCCAACAATTATAAGGCTTGGCTACTAAAAGGAAAGGCAGCAGGATGGCAGTCCACATTGGCCAATATTAGAATTGAAGAGTCTGTCAATTGTTTTACAAAAGCGGTTGACAATGCCCCGGAAGACGATAAGGATAGAGTTAAAAAAGAAGCTTCTCAGGAGATCGAAAGTCTTTCTACAGCATTGATGACGATGTGCTGTAATAACTTTGCGAAGTTTGCCTCTGAAGACAACGCAGCCTCTATTTTAAATAATTTGAGACTCACACAGCTATACAGTTTAGTGCTTTTGGCAAAGTGTGGTGTTTCCGCGGATGGTTTTAAAACGAATATTGCAACACGTATTAATAATGCCGCTATGGATGCGTGGAACAACAACATTTATTCAGATTATATGGGCTCTGATGGTCACCCAAGTAAGTATGCATGGGAAAGGTATATACAGCAAGGTGATTATGTCCTTACCCTGTTGCAAACAGCAATTGATTTATGCGATGACGATGATGAGTCTGATGTGATTAGATATAAAAATATGATTGGTGTTCAAAATAAGCTCATCAATTCATGGTCATATCATTACGGTGATGCTGGCTGGAGTAAGGAGTACTCACTTACAGATGCGGCAAAGCAGAGCAGAACAGATAAAATTATGGAGTGGCATGGCAAGATAAAGGAAATTGACCCTAGCTATGAAATCCCTTCTAGACCAGTTCCTCAAAGTAATGGTTGCTATGTTGCAACAGCTGTATACGGCTCTTATGATTGCCCGCAGGTATGGACACTTCGTCGTTACCGTGATTTCACATTAGCAGAGACTTGGTATGGCCGCGCATTTATTCGCACTTACTATGCCATCAGCCCGACTTTGGTTAGATGGTTTGGTCATACAGAGTGGTTTAAAAAAATGTGGAAGGGTAAGCTGGATCGTATGGTTGCCAACCTCAATGCAGAAGGTGTCCAGGATACTCCTTACGAGGACAGAATCTGGTAATAGAAAAAATGGATGGGCCGTTTATTTCGGCCCATTCATAGTATTGAGGAATATGCTAGATGAAAGACATTTTTTCATACAATATCGATTTGTCTCGAAATGCTTACCTGAATTGGAGAACGGACAAGGTTGATCAGGCACATAATCTTTATGTTTTAGCCTCCGATTATGCCGATGGTGCGGTTTCTTTGGTGAATGTTATCCTTGAAGATAATCGTGATAAGAAAGCGGATGCATTGATAATGCCGATAATGTATTGCATAGATCAGTCGATTGAGGTCTATTTGAAAGCTATTATCCGTAGAATTGAAATGATTACTGGGGATGTACGGTCAAATTTCAAAACTCATGATATAAAAGAGCTATACAATGCATTGAAGGGGCATATCAAAAAAAAAGAAGTAAAGACAAGTGGCTTGCAGAAGCACCTTCTTCCGCTTTCTACATTCATTGATGAGTTATATTCAAAAATACAAACAACAGGTGAAAACGGGAAAGATTCTTTAGGAATTGATTTTGCAAGATACCCTATCAAGGCTGATGGCACACCACATTTTTATATTACTGCGGATGAAAATATCGTAATAGACATAGAAAACTTGGGAAGACGTTTTATAGAGATCCGAAGCTGTCTTGAATCGCTCTATTTGATGTACGATGCTGAGGAAGATGCTCTTCCGGATCAGCAGATATAACAGCAAACAGCAAAAGCATATATCTGAGCATACTAAAGGCTCTCGACCGTAAAAAGTCGGGAGCTTTTAGTATGCCCAGAAACCAAGAAGGAGGTGATCACATGGCACGCAAAAAGACACTTGAAGAGCTGCAAGCTGAACGCGAGAAGGCCGAGCAGGATCTGCGGATGCGTCAGGAAAACCTGAAGAAGCTGAAACAGAAGGAAGCTGAGCTGACCCGCAGCCAGCGCACTCACCGTCTCTGCACCCACGGAGCTATGCTGGAGCAGTATATTTCTCCGGACGAGTTTACGGACGAGCAGATCGACAGGATCCTGAAGGCTGTCTTCAGACGGTCCGAGACCATCGAGATGCTTAAAAGCGTGAAGCGACAGACCGAAGGCCAGAGCGAAACGTACTAAGTCCCTTACTGTGTAAGGGCGCAATTATACACACCCCTGAGTGTGCAATTGCGATCCTCGCCGGATGGGCGACTGCAGCTTGGCTCTCATCCGAGCGCCAGGCTTCCGTCCCAGGGAACGCTGCCGCTTTCCCTGCGCAGGCTTTGCCTGCTACCCTTTTGCTCCTTGCGTCATGCTCCGGCTTTCAGGGGAGCCGGAGCATGACTGCAAGCCCACGACCGTATCATCTTCTACCGGGCAGAGATGACTATGGTCTTTTTTTCTGCCCTGAGCGCATGAGAAAGGAGGCCCAAGAGATGCCATGCCCTCATTACAGAATCATGATCTCCACGAGATCAAAGTCACCGCCGACCACGGCTTCGGCGGCCTACCAGTCCGGTGAGCGTCTCTACGATGACCGCACCCACCGGACAAAGAACTACAATGACAAGCGCGGCGTGATCTATACCGAGATCATGCTGCCAGACAACGCTCCGAGAGAGTACGCTGACCGCAATACTCTCTGGAACGCTGTCGAATGGTCCGAGACCAGCTGGAACGCACAGATGGCCAGGAAGCTCCACATCACTCTTCCAAGAGAGCTGTCTATGGATGACAACCTGAAACTGATCCGTGAGTACGTTCAGGAGCAGTTCGTATCGCAAGGCATGATAGCCGATATCGCGATCCACGATCCCGCCCCTCCGAATCACAATCCTCATGCTCACGTTATGCTGACCATGAGGGCATTGGATGAACAAGGACACTGGCTGCCCAAGTGTCACCGTGAGTATGTTCTCGACGAGAACGGCGACAGGATCAAAGGCGAGAACGGCAAGTGGAAGTTCCGAAAGGTCTTCACTACTGACTGGGATAACCGCGACAATGCTGAAAAGTGGCGACAGGCCTGGGAGGATATTCAGAACCAATATCTTGAAGCAGCCGAACGTCCGGAACGCATCAGCATGAAGTCCTATGAAAGACAGGGCATCGACCAGATCCCCACCGTCCACATGGGGCCTGCTGTGACTGCAATGGAGCGCAGAGGCATCGAGACCAATATCGGAAATCTGAACCGTGAGATCAAGAAGACCAATGCTCTGATTGCCGCCATCAAGAGAGCCATCAGCAAGATCAAAGAATGGATCACGGAAGTCAAAGAGGCGATCATTGAGATCGATATGCAGCCGAAGGAAGTGCTGCTGGTGGATCTTCTGATACAGCGCTTCAATGAGCGTAGAGATGAACGCCGCGAGACCTTCAGCAGCTACGGCCAGCAGAGAGGATCGGTCAAGGATCTTCAGCGTTTTGCAGACATTACAGCCTATATGCGGGAGAAAAATATCCTCAGTGTTGCCGATCTGGACAGCCGAATCGAAGAGATCAGTGCTGACGCCCAGCCGACCCGAGATCAGATCAAGGCCGTGACCGCGAAGATCAATACGCTGCGAAAGCTCCTGGAATACGGAGACCGCCGCGATAAGCTCTCTCCTGTCCATGACCAGTATCTGAAGATCCATTGGAAGGGGCGCAAGGAGAAGTTCCAGAAGGAACACAAAGAGGAACTGGAAGCCTGGAGTCAGGCTGACCGTTACCTCAGAAAGTATCTTCCGGACCAGCCGTACAATGCCGATGCCGTGAACACCGAGCTTTCTTCTCTGAACGCCCAGCTGGAAGAACTGAACGCCAGACTGAGGCCGTATCAGGAAGAAACGCAGATGCTGAAAGACATCAAGTACCTTGTGAAGGATCTGATCCCGGAGCTTGAACCGGAACGCGAGAACCTGACGCCGGAACGCAAGGAATGGAAGAACATGACAGTCAAAGAACGACTGGCCGCCGCAAGCCGTGAAATTGCTGCCGAGAATGCCGAGAGGCAGATACAGCAGCCTCAGAGAAAACAAAAGAATAAAGAATGGGAACGCTGAGCGTCTGCAATTGTCATCGTGATGAAAGCAGGCGCTTTTTTCGTTTCTGAACGTTGAAAGGAGTATTGAATAATGAGTTACACACAGGAACAGATCGACCGTGCCAATGCGGTCAGTTTGGAAGACTTCCTCCGCAGCCAGGGCGAGAGCCTGAAGCGATGTGGTAAGGATATGGAGTGGAAGGCCCATGATTCCCTGAAGGTCAGAGGAAACAAGTGGCACCGCTTCTCTAATGATACCGGAGGCTATCCGATTGATTTCGTGATGGAGTTCTATGGCAAGAGCTTCCCGGAGGCCGTGGAGATGCTGATCGGTGAGAAGGGCGAAGGACAGCCTGGCGCAGTCCCCACCCCCTCACCTGAGTTTCACTTACCGTTGAGGAACGTGACGAACGCGAATGCCAGGAAGTATCTGGTCACAGAAAGAGGAATCGATGAAGGCCTTGTGGATCTCTTCATGAATACCGGAGACATCTATGAGGATGCCGATCATCACAACGTGGTCTTTGTGGGCAGAGATCCGAAGAATTTGCCTCGATACGCGCACTGTCGCGGGACCAGGGATAAGTTCCGTCTTGATGTTAAGGGATCGGATAAGGCATACGGATTCAGTCATCAGGGAAAGGGCGATAAGGTGTGCGTCTTTGAAGCGCCAATCGACCTTCTGTCCTTCATCAACCTGTTTCCGAAAGACTGGCAGGATCACAGCTATCTCTCCCTTGGCGGCGTAGCCTACAAGGCTTTACAGCAGTTCATGGAGGACCACAAGGATATCCGCACGATCTATCTTTGCCTGGACAACGATGAGGCCGGAGAAGCCGCCTGCATCCACCTGAACAAAGAGATCCCCTTGGATAAGAGCGTCTACCGCATGAAGCCTCCGGTGAAAGACTGGAACGAGCTGCTTCTTCAGAAAGAACAGTTCGACCGCAAGGACTGGTACGTGCTTCAGAATCTCAGAGAGAAGAACGATGCCGGAGAGTTTGTTCCCATGATCCGTATGAGTGACGTGGAACAGACCGAAGTGGCTTTTCTCTGGAAGCCTTATATTCCCTTCGGGAAGCTGACGATCCTTCACGGTGATGCCGGAAACGGAAAGACGTATCTGGCCATGCAGCTTTGCGCTGCCTGCACCAACAGGTCCGAGCTTCCGCATATGGAAGTTCATGAGCCGTTCAAAGTGATCTATCAGACCGCAGAGGACGGATTGGGCGACACCATCAAACCGCGCCTCATAGAAGCGGGTGCAGACCTGGAAAAAGTGCTGGTCATCGACGAGGGTGACGATGATCCTTTGACGCTGGCTGATGAGCGTATTGAGAAGGCGATCAGACAGAACGATGCCAGGCTGCTGATCATCGACCCGATCCAGGCATTTCTCGGTCCGAACGTCGATATGAACCGCGCCAACGAGGTCAGGCCGATCCTCAGAAAGATCGGTGACGTAGCCCAGAGGACCGGATGCGCCATCGTACTGATCGGTCATCTGAACAAGGCGACCGGGCAGCAGAGCGGATACCGTGGCCTGGGATCCATTGACTTTACTGCCGGAGTCCGCAGCGTGCTGGTCATCGGTAAGAGCAAGGATGATCCGAACGTCAGAGTCTTGGCTCATGACAAGAGTTCGCTGGCTCCCGCAGGAACATCCCTGGCTTTCATCTTGGGAGATGAGGAAGGCTTCCGTTGGATCGGTGACTTCGATATCTCAGCTGAAGAGCTGCTCTCCGGTTTTGAGAAGAAGAAAGAATCCAAAACTCACGAAGCAAAGGAACTGATCTGCCGGATGCTGGCCGGAGGCAAGGAGGCCTTCTCTGACGAGATCGACCGGGCAGCCCTTGAAAAAGGGATCTCTTCCAGGACGGTCCGTGATGCCAAGAAGGAGCTTGGCGAGGCCCTGAAAAGCAAGATCGGAGAAGGCCGTAGAAAGGTCTTCTGGATGGAATGAAACACAGTTTGAATGGCAGTCATGGCATGAGTGGCAGAGATTTCATGGTTCTCACATGGCTGCCATTCTGCCAGTCAAAATGAAACGGAGGAAGAAAACAATATGACTGAAATTAAAGAAAAAGAGATCAGAGCAACCCCTGAAGCAGTGTCGAAACAACCGATGCTTTCCATGAGGCTCGGCAGGACTAATTTCCTAATCGGCCTGTACTTTGCAGAAGACGGAAATGAAAGCCTGGATGACAAGGTAAAGCACCTGATCAAGAAAGATATCCAAGACGAAAACTTCTGATTAAGCCTGTTTTCCAAGGAGGGAGACCGAATTGTTATTGAAATGTCTTGACAAAAGGGTTGTTACTGTTGAATCAGGCAAAGCCTTGGAGATCATTCATATCGTTGCTTAGCTTTTGATACTTTTCCTATGAGGGGTGGGAAAATGATCATCAAAAAGGTGTTCAACAACAATTCAGTATTAGTATTTCAGGGAAATGAGGATGTAATACTGACAGGAAAAGGAATTGGGTGTTACCGCTAAATCAAAATGTCCAGAATCTGATCTGATCATATGTCCGGAAACTGCTCATCTTGGTGACTTTGAATGAATCTCAGAATTGATAAAACCCGGTTTTCCGGGCTTTACTGTTCTATCTGGATCTTTTCTTGATAGCTTCACGATAAATATTCGGATGATCACGTGTCATCTTTCCGGAAGCGTACTTCCTCATTTCTCGAATGTATCCGGCTTCATCAAATGGATCATTTCCACAGTAGAATTCTCGGACATAACTGTCATATGAGATCGGCACGATCTGTGGGTAAAGTGCTCTGAAAATATCATCCTTCAGCCCGTCTCTGTACTCCGGCTTGATATAACGCATTAATAATCTTCTCAGAGCTACAATTTCCAGATTCTGGTCTTTGATTGAATCAATCAGATCATCGATAAGCATCTGATACATAATGTTATCCCGGTTGTATTCTTTGCAGATTTTCGTATCCGGGCAATATTCGCATATGCCGTGGCATTCAATAGTTTCAGTCATGGTTTTCTCCGAAAGTTAGCATTTCATGCTGAATTACGTGCTGGACAATGTGCTCATCAATAAGACGCTGCCGCTGCTGACCTGCATAGGTAAGACACTTTTCACAGACTCGGTTAATGATCCTCGGGATTCCGGTTGAGGACTTGCAGATTTCTTCTACAGCTTTTTCTGTAAACAGCGGATTATTGACTCCTGCATAATGCAGATTGGAATCGATATACATCTGTGTCTGAGACAGATCCAGATGCGGAAGAATGCAGGTAATATCGATTCTCTGCCGTATTGCGGCATATCGCTTATATCGCAGCTTCTGATCCCATAGTTCATTCTGACCGACAAGAATCAATGCCATCTGGCTCTCAGAATCAAAGGAAGAGTTCAAGAGGAACCGAAATTCTTCCAGCGTCTCTTTCTCCAGCAGATGAGCTTCATCAAGAACGCAGACGACTTTCCTGTGCTCTTTTGTACGGATGATTTCAATCTGCTTCTGAAGCAGCCTCTTTGCGTCTCCTCTGTAAAAACCTGCTTCAAGCCCAAGCTGATCCAGAAGACTTTTGTACAGCCATTTCGGTGTCAGCTTGGAATCAGAAACATAAAGAAGAAGGTATTTGTCTTTTGGGAGATTGTCATTGAATCTGCGGATCAGAGTTGATTTCCCGCATCCTGCATCGGAAGTCAGTACTGCAAACAGCTGCCGATCTGCCGCATAGTTCAGCCTGGCGAACGCTTCAGCCATTGCCGGAGATTCATACAATTCTTCAGAAGGGATATTTCTGACAAACGGAGTCTGCTTCA
Source organism: Anaerolactibacter massiliensis (assembly GCF_900290205.1). Classification (NCBI taxonomy): domain Bacteria; kingdom Bacillati; phylum Bacillota; class Erysipelotrichia; order Erysipelotrichales; family Erysipelotrichaceae; genus Anaerolactibacter; species Anaerolactibacter massiliensis. The sequence goes on from NZ_OLMH01000003.1 coordinate 353,309, forward strand.
TTTCATAGAATGCTTCATACATGATCAGTCGCCATCCTTTCTGTAGCTGCTGTAGGAAATTGCGTCCGCAAGCTTAGTCTGAGACTCTTGATATTTCTTTTCGATTACATCCAGGAATCGTGACGTATCAGGCACGGAATCTGTCATGGATTCCGGAAGTGCAGGATCTTTGGAACAATATGGGCCAATGGTAACTGGTTTGGCAATAAAAGGTTCCAGATCCTTATAATGAACTGTGATATCAGTATCTTTCTTCGGATCATAGCTGATCTCAATCTTTGCGCCGATCAGAGATGCCCCGACTTCATACGATCTGCCTTTGACACTGATCAGTCCGCCCGGATTTACGGTTCGTTTATCATGAAACAGGAATGCTTCACCAACTTTATCTTTATCGATAAAGACAAGCTGACGGGAGTCACGATTCCATTCCTGAAGTGGCGTGATGCCTTCTGGTGGTACCGGACGATTCAGAGAAAGATAATATTCCCTGATGCCTTCATGCGGCCTTTTGTGATAGTATTCATCGACAAAAATCTTCCATAGCCGATTGATCTCAGCCAGGTTGTCTATTTTCTTCAGTTTGATCTCGGCAATGAATTGATCTACGGTCTGATGAAAGCGTTCGATTACGCCTTTGCTTTTCCCGCTATATGGCTTCGCACGAATCAGATGAATCCCAATTTTTGCGCAGCTGATCCTCAGCTGTTTTGAAACATATACACTGCCATTATCTGTGTAGCATTTGTCAAAAGTTCCATGGTTCAATACTGCTTTCCGGAAAACATCAACTACCGCATACTCATCTTCCTTCTCATACCACTCACTTGCGAGAATATATCTGGAATGATCATCTATGATTGATGACAGATATGCGGTCTTCTTTGATCCATCTGCAGTGAATATGATGCCGACTCCATATTTGATATCCGCCTGGGCAAGCATCATCCGATGCGGCTTGCAGAATCGTTTTACCGCAGTCTGGCTTTTCTGATCTTCACGGTATTTCTTCATCTGCTTCTCTCCGAATCCTGCCGCATATAGATATCGCTGCAGAGTGGATCTCTTCAGCACTCCTTCCGGAGCTTTTTCTTCTCCCTCTAGAATGGTAATGATCTGATTAACAGATCTAGTAGGCACCTCCTTCTTCAGGATGATTGCCTCCTGCACGAACTCGTGATAGTTTTCCGGAAGACGGCGATCTAATGATCCTTTTCGTGACTTTGGCTTCAGACCCGAAAAGCCTTTACTTCGAAAGGCTGATTCATATCGCCGGATTGTCTTTACGGATACGCCATTATCATCGGCAATCGTTCTACGGGTCGCTGTTTTCTTGGCAGAGTCCAGGGCCTGATCCATCAAAGGGGCAATCATCTGAAACCTTCTCAGTGCCTCTGCATCCTGCCAATCCTCGGTTTTCTGGCTGCTCATTGTGATCCTCCTTTTGAAAAGAGGATATCCCAGATCTCGAAAGACAGCTTGACAGAACAGGTGTGTCACCCCTAGGCAGAGAAGAACCGAAATTGATGATGGCACGATAGATTTCTGAAAGCCATCCTCCACTGCGTTTCCTGAAGTGTTCGAGTAATGAAACGGCTCCATTCCGGAGGCTCGATCCGGACGAGTCAAAGTGTGAAACGATGGAATTCAGGTTTCCATCAATCTGCTGTTTGTTTTCTTCTTCCCATGTTTTCCAGCGCTGGAAGGTTCGCTCACAGGGGTATTCTCCTATATCAGAATCTCCAAAGTGTATGGCTTCATCAATTGCCTCTTCAATGATGATGGATTCATATCTTCGAAAAGGAATACAGAAGTCCGGCAATTCTCTATGGATACGATTGCACGAAGAATTTGAACATTTAAGACGCCTGATGATATAGGTCGAAACACTTCCATTTGTGTCTTTCACTTTACGCCTTACTGAATCACGAACCAGAAGATCTGACTGACATACAGGACAAACGCAGGTTTCATTACTCCTGATTAAAAAGGCTTTCTTCTCCGGCAACGACTTCTATATCAAAATCTGTTATAATGACCATGGTTTTGATACCAGGTCCCAGAGTCTTTGTTGTCTAAGCAAATTGTGGCTCTGGGACTTTTCCTTTCTCAGTTAAGGCCATTATAAAGAGCAGCCCATGGACAAACAACCTGAGCTGCTAATAGACATAATATTAGAGGCGTAACAAATTGGGTTTGGAAAACGGGAAGGTGATCCTGTTGATGAATTCAGAATCCAGAAGTCTTATCATTCTGTTGCCCCGATGACTGAAAAATATGCAAAGTTGTTGCAGAAGATTCCTGCAGAGTATTTTGATGTTTCTAAAGAAATTTACAATTATGCATGTAAAGCCCTCGCCGTGCCGCTTGATGAACAATTGATTCTCGATTTGGCAGATCATATTTCTTTTGCAGTGGAACGAATGAATCATATAGATATGGGTGAGATGTTCCTGGGGAGTGAGATCCACCTCGCATATCCGAACGAATATGAAGTAGGACTACAGGCAGTCAAGATTGCTGAAGAGAAGCTGAATGTTCAGCTACCTGCTGAAGAGGCATCATATATTGCATTTCATATGATTCTTGCTGAAGGAGATGCAGGATCATCCACTCCGAAGGAATTAATGGATTTCATCAAAATGATCCTGGACTGCGTGTATGCGTATTACCCTCAGGTAGCCTCGCATATGACAAGTTATGCAGTTTCGAGATTTCTGGTGCATCTTCGTTTTCTTGGAAATAGAGTGCTAAGAAAAGAATATCCCAAAGAAATTGAATCATCTTATGTGAAAAAGTCGGATTCCTATTCTGATCTTGATAAATGCATGGAAAAGATCACACATACAGTTAAGGAAAAGAATAATTATCGGCTTTCCGATCAGGAACAACTGTTCTTGACTCTGCATCTGCAGAGAGTGCTTCAGGAGGTCAATCAAGAGGCATCATGAATTTGCTGGAGTATAATTAGTATTGCAGTTATTAGTAATTAAAGTAATTCCTGGATTTTAAAACATATATCGGTTTGTTACTGTTTGATCAGGCAAAACCCCTTATCTGGAAACGGATGAGGGGTTTTGCGCGTTAAGAATCTTTTTTGAACATACAGTAAAAAGAAAGGAGTTCTGTACTATGTTCTGGAAAAAATTCATCCGCAATCTCTCGAAACTTGGTCGTGCAATGCTGATTCCGATTGTCGCTATGCCAGCAGTCGGAATTCTTGGCCGTCTCGGCGCAAGCGACATGCTTAACATCCCTCTGATGGAGACAGCATCTAATGCAATTACCGGCAATCTAGATATGCTGTTTGCATTTGGTGGAGTGCTTGCATTTGCTGATTCCAAAGACAAATCTTATGCGTTGATTGGTGCAGCCGTCGGACTGTTCTCTTTTAAAGCATGTCTGGCAGCTCTTGATCCGAATATCGGAATGGGTGTGTTTGCCGGTATTATCGTTGGAGTTCTGTCAGCTATTCTTTATAATCACAGCAGAAAATGGAATACCCCGGAGATGTTCTCATTCTTCACGGGTGAGAAATTTATCATCGTTCTGGCTCCGATTTTCGCCATTCCTCTTGCATTGATTTTTTACTTGATCTGGCCGCCAATTCAGAATGGACTTGATGTTCTAGCAATGTGGATGGCAGGTTCGGGTGCGCTGGGAATCTTCCTGTTCGGCTTCCTGAACCGTGCACTGATTCCAGTAGGTTTACATCATGTGATCAATTCCTATCTCTGGTTCCAGATGGGAAGCTTTGTCAATGCGGCTGGTGAAACTGTGACTGGCGATATTCCTCGTTTCCTTGCAGGAGATCCGACTGCTGGTGTATTCATGACTGGACTTTATCCGGTATTCCTGTTTGGCCTGCCTGGAGCATGCTACGCCATGTATAAGTGCGCAAAGAAAGAACATCAGAAGGAAGTTAAATCCTTGATGGTTTCAAATGCGCTTACGGATATTGTTGCGGGTATCACTGAACCGACTGAATTTGCATTTGAATTCGTATCCCCGAAACTGTATCTGCTTCATGCAATTTACAGTGGCTTAGGCGGTGTAATCTTCTATTTTCTGGGTGCTCGTTTAGGTATCTCCTATAATGTCGACATCATCGACTATATTCTGAACTTCAACCTCGGCAGTAAAGCAATCCTGATCCTGCCAGTTGGGATAGCATATTTCTTCCTGTATTACTTTAGCTTCAAAGCAGTAATCCTTCATGACAATGTTATGACGCCTGGAAGAGCAGATGATGACAATACCACCGCTGAAATCACGGAAGACGAAAAAGATTTCAAACTTGCTACAACTGATTTCAGCTACCTTGCTAAAAAATTAGTTCAGAATCTCGGCGGCAAAGAAAATATCCAGACGCTCGATGCATGCATTACCCGTCTCAGAATTCAGGTTAAGGACGGAAGCAAAGTGAATTATGATAAGATTCGTCAGACTGGTGTTAAGGGAATTGTAAAGCTCACTGACACAGATCTTCAGATTGTTATCGGTGCAGATGTTCAGAAAGTCAAAAAAGCAATGGAAGAATATCTATGATTGAATTCACTGAAGCTGTATTTCAGAGGTTTCTTTCAAATCTGAAAGAAAGCGGGGTTGAAACTCATGCGATAACTGTCTACCAGCATGGAAAGAAAAAATATAATAAAGCTTTTTCGCCATATTCAATAGATGCCGTTCACCCTGTTTATTCCGTAACGAAATCTTTTACTTCCATTGCATTTGGATATTTGTGGAAAGAAAAGAAGATTTCGCTGGATACACCATGGATTTCTTTCTTCCCGGAATATGAGCAGCTTGCGGATCCGATCTTCTTGAAAGTCACATTGAGGAACCTGCTTTCTATGACCATGGGCCATGACAGTGAAGCAATGGTAAAAGGAAATGACGATTGGATACTAAACAATGTTCAAAAAAAATTTGCTTATCTGCCAGGAACGCATTTCTTCTATAACAGCATGTGTTCATATCTGATCGGGAGGCTTGTTGAAAAGGAAACTCACCAGCAGCTGAGTGAATGGCTCAAGCCTCGTCTGTTTGAACCGCTCGGAATTCATGAGTATTGGTGGGAAAAAGATCACGCAGGGCATGAACTGGGCGGATTCGGTCTTCATTTGAAGACAGAGGATCTAGCAAAGTTCGGCGAATGCTTGAGATGCAATGGAATCTGGAAAGGGGAAAAAGTAATCCCTGAGGATTGGCTAAAGCTTGCTCTTTCAAAGCAGGTGGAAAATGATTATGCTTACCCACCTGTTCGATCAGAAAACAGGCAGGGATACGGATTCTACTTCTGGATGTGTACGCATAACGGTGTTCGCTGCAGCGGTTTGCATGGCCAGCTTTGCTTCATCCAGCCGGAGAATGAGCTAGTCATTGCGATGTCAAATGCCACAACAGGAAGCCAGATTATTCTGAACAATCTGTTCAAGGCAATGTATAAACCGGCGGAAACGGGGAAAAAGGTATATTTCAGAATTCCTCCTCTGTCAGGGAAACCCAATTCTCCATTTGAAAAGGATTGGTTTAATAGGACCTATTCAGCGCTAGAGAATCCTGCAGGACTGGAGTCCTTAAAAGTCCGGATTTGGAAGAATACACTTCATATTCAGATCCGCCAAAAAGGAAAGCTGTTTGCTTTTTCTGCCATGAATGGTAAATGGCAGGAAGGGAAAAATACCCTTATCGGATATTCATCATTCTACTCGGCTGATGCAATGAGCATGAACCCTCCTAGACCCTATCAGCAACCAATATTCGCATCGTATGCATGGGTGACACCAACAACTCTTCAAGTTGCTGTTCGGGCAAAAGATTGCTCCAGTACATATAACTGGATAATCAAATTTGATGCGTTGTATGCAATTCTAGATTTCCAGGTTTCTGCACTGTATACGATGTTTCCATCGTATGAAGTGGTACTGAAGTGCCCAGAATAGTTTCCAAAGCAGGAAAGCAGTTAAGTGAAGCGGAACAGGTTCAGCATGAAAATGCAAGCAGTTCCGCTTTTTTCCTTCTCAATACGGAGAGATTCTTATTGTGATGATGAAGCGTCGTGAAGGAACCGTTCTGCTGCCTCAATGAGGCGATCATGCATCTCATCTCTGAGATCCTCCGGAAAGATGATCGTCATTTCATCCAGAAACCTGGAACAGAAAAGGATGGCCCCGATCCGCGTAACCCTAATGGTGAATTCGAAATGATTATCATCCGTCCTGTACAGTGGTACTTCTTTTCCAAATTGGTCGATCACATAGTCGAGCATCCGCTTTTCACAGAGAAATGTCACACTGATCCTTTCGCCTGAGAACATGAACAGCTGGTTTCCAGCGTATTCCGCAGCATCTTCCGTGTAGTCAAACTGCGAGCATGGGATGTCCAGCATCCGCAGGCTTTCGATCCTGTCCAAGCGATAATGCATGAGGCCTGGATGTTTTCCCCCGGTCACGACTAGATAAAACTCTGAGTTGGCAAAAGTGATGTAGCGCGGCTCCACGATGATCATCGTGGTGTTGGCCTGGTGCAGCTCTTTGTCGAAGTCATAATGGTAGTAGTCGAACGTGACCTTCCTGTTCTTCGCAATCGCATTCATGAGCAGCTCCACCTGGATGATGAAATTCTGGTGGAGCGTTTTTCTTTCGTTGGACCGGAAGATGTTCATCCTCATCTCACTGTTTTTGTATCGGCTCGTAAGACGCATGAGCTTCTGAATCAGCTGCTCGCTTTCCGGAATGTTAATGAAGCCAAGACAGTGGATCATGGAGCAGAGCAGGATGATCTCTCCCTGATCCAGGCAGAAGCGCTCGAGGTAGTATCCCCGGCGGTGTGAATCATAGACAACCGTGAAGCCGAACTCCTGGATGTCTCTGATGATGAGCCCGAATGTCTTTCGCCTGATGCTGATTTCGTAATCCTCGAGAAGCCGCCGTTCGATTTCTCGGCGGGGCATGCAGTGGTCCTGGTCTGTGTTCTCGATCAGGATGATCACTACAGCAGCCATTGTGCGTCGATCGTGCATAGAATTCCTCCTTAACGAAAAAAAACAGCCGAAGCGTTTGATCGGCTGTTGGTCTGATGCGGATGAATCTGCTATTCTTAGGCAAAGAGGACCCCGCCCATAGGAGCTATATAGACTCTTTCCGCATGTGCGGGCGATGAATTTGCCAGCAAGACAATGCAGAAGACATCAGTTTCCCTGACTTTGAATATAGCGCTTTACCGCCTCTTCGTCTGCAGCGCCTACGGTTGAGACAAAGTAGCTCCGAGACCAGAAGAGGTGTTTTTCTTTGTCCCGGAATGTTTTTGCCACTTCGTCCGGAAGGTCGCGCCATACAAAGCGGGCACTTCTTGTTTTCAGCACATTTGCAATCTCAAGCGGAGACAGCTCCGGGCCGCAGGTAATGAGCAGATGCACATGGTCCGGTTCTCCGTTCAGTTCGTTCAGAATGACGTTCTTTTCTGCCAGAGTCTTGCGAATCGTACCGTACACATGATCTTTGACAGCCCCTGTCAGTGCGGGAGCCCTGAACTTTGTGACAAAGATCATATGATACTGCAGTAAGAAGCACGAGTGATTGTTCGTGTAGTATCCATCCTTTGTTAATTTGCGCATAAACAAGCTCCTTTTTGTGTATTCAGCGCTTGTACACCTATATCATTTAAAGTATAATATAAGTAGCACATATAAGCAACATAAATGAGATTACATCCATATATGAAAAAATGTATTCTGTCAGTCAGTATGTCATAAGTATGGACCAGAAAGATCTCTTTTCATGGTGCGATACCATGTGCCGGAAAGCAAAACTTCTTTCTAATGCAGCGACGTTCCGCCTGCGTCAGCACTATACGGCTTACGGCAAAGAAGACGCCGATCTTCAGTCCGCACAGCTTGACGTAGAGAAAGAGATCCTCAGGACAATTGCTTTGACAGGAATGGCGGCACCGGGAAGGCAGATTGGTTATGCATTCCTGGAAAAGCTGATGCGTGTTAATCAGAATCCCGACTTCTTTGGAGGGCTGCCTATGCAGGCGGCACAGCATGTTCTGAAAATGCGGACTGGCGACTTTTCCAGCTGGACTGCCGCATGCAGGGCTTATAAAAAGAACCCGGCGCTGTTTACCGGGAAGCCGAAAATGCCGCACTACATCAAAGGAGATAAGGCGACGGTATGCTTCACCAATCAGGACTGCCGGCTGAACTATAAGGACGGAACTCCCTATCTGAAGCTGCCGATGACGGATGCCGTTGTTCTGCTTGGCAGAGTGCCTTCACAAGGCAGGATGAAAGAGGTTAAGGTTGTTCCGTTTTATGAGAAGTTCCGCATTTTTGTCACGTTTGAAGAGCCCGCAAATACAGGCCTTCCGCAGGGCACCCATGCAGGTGCTGCTGATCTTGGAATCGATAATATCGCAGCTTTCGTAAGTAATGATGGTTCTCCATCCATTCTGTACAAGGGCGGTTATCTGAAGTCCAGGAATCAGTGGTGCAACAAGCAAATGGCGGTCTGCAGAAGCGCACTCATGGAAGGACACGATCCGAAGGAATATCGCTACCCGACAACCAAAATGATGCAGAGCCTTGGCAGAAACCGTACACTCCAGATGCGTGATGAACTGCATAAGATCAGCTCTGAAATCATCAGGCAATGCAGGATCCGGCATATCCGGTATCTGGTGATCGGAAGAAACAAATTCTGGAAGCAGAAGACGGACATGTCAAAGCAGTCCAGCCAGAACTTTGTGCAGATTCCGCTGTACAGTCTGATCCGCATGATTCGTTATAAGGCGGAGCGCGTCGGCATTGTCGTCATTGAACAGGAAGAGTCTTATACTTCCAAAGCAAGTTTTCTGGATAGGGACGATATCCCTGTGTACGGAAAAAACGATGCTGGTGTCTCCTTCAGCGGCAATCGCATCAAACGGGGACTGTATCGCTCGAAAAACGGCACTGAAATTAATGCCGATCTGAACGGTGCAGCCAACATTTTAAGAAAGGCAATGCCCTTAGCCTTTGCAGGGATCACGGATTTCAGTTTCCTGCAGAATATCAGGGTCGTGAAATTCGAAGACTTTCACGACTGCATGGCATAACAGCCGGCAGACAAGTAGTCCCGTTAAAGGGATAGCGGCTTCGTGACGGCCCCTGACAGGATACGTTCCCTGCATTGGCATTTTGCAGAAATGCAGAACTTCCAGTTCGGAGAGCACAATGCCGTCTTAAGAAGCTCCATCCATATTGTTTCTCAAATATGGGTGGAGTGAGTCACCGGTTTTTCCTGGCAGCTTTCTGAACGGAGTCGAGGTCGGAGGAATCAGGTCGGTATTCCATGATGTTTCCGGGCTGGCAGCTCAGAATTGCGCAGAGGGTGTTGATCGTCTTGGTGCTTAGGTAATTATTATAGCAAACGGCCGGGAAAACCCATGAGCTTCAGCCATGGGATGAAAGGCTGCTGAGATCGTATCATTTAAGTAGAAAGGAGGTGACGTCATGTATCTGACGCAGACAAACTACATTCGGCAGCTGCCGAAGAACCAGTACGAAGCGATCCTTGAGATGTGCTCGTATGCGAACAACCTGTACAATGTCGGACTGTATCAGATCCGCCAGTATTTCTTTGCAACGAACAAGTATCTGCGGTATGAAGAAAACTACCATCTTTGCAAAGATAACGAGAATTACAAGCTTCTGCAGGCTGGAATTTCTCAGCAGATCTTGCGGACGTGCGATCATGCCTTCAGGTCTTTCTTTGCATTGCTTAGCAAAAAGAAGTCCGGCAGCTACGACAAGAAAGTGCGTATTCCGCACTATCGCACGAAAGGCGGAAAGTATCTGCTGGTGCTGTCAACGAACGCAATCAACATCAAAAACGGCAATCTGATCGTTCCGATGAGCCGTGCGTTTTCAAAGCAGCATCCGGATCTGGATTCCATACGTGTTCCGGTGCCTGACAGAATTTCAGACAAGCACATTGCTGAAGTACGCATCGTGCCCGTCCTGAATGGCAAGGCACTGAAGATTCAGTACTGCTACGAACAGGAAGAAGAACCGCAGAATCTGAATGCGGACAATGTATTAGCAATTGATGTTGGTATCGACAATCTTGCGTCGTGTGTAACAACTACTGGGACGTCCTTCATCGTTGACGGACGTAAGCTCAAATCAATCAACCAGTGGTACAACAAGCAGCTTGCACACTACGCATCGATCAGAGACCGCCAGAACATCAAAGACTTTACAGCCCGCATGAGCCGCATCACAGACAAGTGTAACCGGCGAGTGACGGACTGCATGCACAAGGCTTCACGCCATATCGTTGATTACTGCATTGCCAATGATATCGGCACGCTCATTGTCGGGCACAACGTTGACCAGAAACAGTCGGTCAACATTGGGAAAGCGAACAATCAGAAGTTTGTTCAGATCCCGTTTGACCAGCTTCGCACGTATCTGAAAACGCTGTGCGAACGATACGGCATTGCGTACATCGAAACGGAAGAATCCTACACGTCAAAGGCATCGTTCTTAGACGGTGACGCGATTCCGGTGTACGACACAAAACATCCATATGCCGGTACATTCTCCGGCAAACGCATTAAACGCGGACTGTACCGTACCAAAGAAAACATGCTCGTTAACGCGGACATCAACGGAGCGTGCAACATCGCAAGGAAAGGTAAGCAGAACCTCAGCTTTGAGGGACTGTGTAGAGGGCTGTTGGCAAGCTCTTTGAGAATAAAGATTGCGTAAGCAATCAGACTTCTCAAGAATCCCACGTGCTTCAGCCGTGGGAGTGTCAACCAAGAGCAATTGAAGAAAGCGAAAAGAGCTTTCAGATGATACGCCTCAGATATGAAGACGATATTCAGAAAATGAATGATCATCTTGCACGGGCAGATAAAAAACGCAGTTATACCCATAATGCTGCAATTGATGCCGCAGGGCAGTTAAATGCACTTTGTGATTAGCTTGGCATTGATCACCTGTACTCTTCTGAAATATCAAAAGAGGCAGGAAAGCGCATCCTCATAGGAGAAGAAATGCTTTCCTTTGCTGACAGGATCAGGATGGAAGCATCAGGGAGTCTGAAAGCAAAGAATATTGTAACTATTCACCGATAGATTCCAGTAATCTTCACCAAGGCGATTATTTCCCGGCTTATTTGGGAAATATGCAAAAAGTTTTCCACATCTTTTCTGAATGAATCAGCTCCATACAGCGCACATTAGGTACTTTATTTCTTCGACCCTGTTTGTTTTCATCCCGCAGGTGAAGCGCCTCGCGAGGGCTGTTTCTGCGCTGCTTCTTCATATATTTTTCATGCATGGCATATATATTGAAAAACGGCTTTGTTATCGAGTTTTCCACATGTCTACGGGGGTTGAATTCTGCTTCCTTTCTGGTATAAAGAAGCTATGAAAGGCTATTATTCGAAACATATTCCAGCAGAGGTGTTCCTGAAACATCGGGATTATTTCGAGGATTCTCTGATCGCTCTTCTGGAACGGCAGAAGAAACAGATTGACGAGAAGATCATTTCAGAGAAGGCATACCTTCGTAAAATTGATCGTCAGAAAGGAATTATCGAAGCACAGAAGCGCAAGATCCGTGACCAGGAAGCGATCATCTATAATCTCAGAACAAAATCTGATGATGCAGAGATGTCTATTGAAGAACTTCTGAAGAAAGTTTCAGAGATCCAGGAAGATCTGCGCAAAGATATTCAGAAGTATGCGGAACTGAACAGCGAGCTGGAAAAGGAAAATCAGCGGCTGAAGGATGAGCTTCAGATCTATCAGAAGAATGAGAACAAGCGGAAGAAACGTGCTGATTCCTCCAACTCCAATATGCCGCCCTCTTTCGATGTTTTCAAAGCCAATGCGAATAACCGCAGGAAGTCAGATAAGAAACGTGGCGGGCAGAAGAATCATCCGGTACATCGTTCTGATCTGAACGATAAACCGGATAAGATCATTACGCTGATGGTAAAGAAAGCTCCATCCGGAGCTGTAAAGAAGATCGACGACAAAGGACAGTGCTATTATGCCGTCCAGGAAATTGATGCGAGCTTTCGGGTCTGCATTACGGAAACCAGATTTCTGATTGATGAAGAGAATGGCACAGAAGTGGATCAATCAGTGATGCAGAAGTATCGGATCAATCCTGTTTCCTATTCCGACCATACCAAGTCGATGATGCTGTATCTGAACGGCAAGGGGATCATCGCATTTGATCGTCAGTGCGAAATGATGAATGCACTGAGCGAAGGCAGATTATCCATTAAGCCATCCACGGTCGTAAACTGGCTGGATGAGTTTTCAGCCAGAAGCGAGGAAGTACGGAAGCAGATTCTTGATAATATTCTGACCAGCAATGCAGTTCATGTAGACGAAAGCGGATTGAAAGTATCCGGCAAGCAGTGCTGGGGCCAGACGATCACGAACGGGAAAGACACCTATTACATGCTTACAATGAAACGTGGAGATCCTGAGAACGGACCGCTGGATCTGCTGAAAGACTATTCACACAATCTGATTCATGATCACTTCATTCCTTATTACACTTATCTGCCGCATGCGATTCATTGCGAATGCAATGATCACATCCGCAGATATCTGAAAGCAGGAATTGATTTCAGTGACTCCATCACATGCGGGAAGATGATCACACTGCTTCTGAAAGCCACTGAGCGGAAAAAAGAACTGATCGCAGAAGGAAAAACGTGTATGGAGGAAGAGGAACTTCAGAAAATCAGTGTGGAGTACGAACACATCATCGATGAAGAACTGAAGACATTCGATCAGGTAAATCCAAACATCCCGAAGAAATATGTGCCGGATTACATCAGGACACTGAAGAGGATGAAGAAGTATGAGAGCGAGCATCTCAGATTTCTGACCGACTTCGAGGTACCATTTACCAATAATCCTGCTGAGAACAGCATTCGGTTCCTCAAGTCGAAGAAGAAGATATCCGGGCAGTTCATCAATCTGGAGTCAGGGAATAACTACCTCGCACTTCAGACAGTAATCAGGACCGCGACCATGAAGAATCAGAATGTGCTCCAGGAGATCGAGAAAATCATGGCTGCCTGACCAGACCAGGCAGCTGTCTTTAAGGTCTGCAGACAAACAGCGCCCGGTTTTATGCTGGGCGTTTCTTTTTCGTCCTAGTGGACTGGTGAGCACAAAGATAAACAGTTGACTAGCTATGGGTGTAAAGATTGTGCGAACCGGAGAACCACCTGCTTGGCAGGTGGATGATTGGGTGCTCTTATAGTAAAGAGCACCCTGCCTTAGCTAAAATAGTGGTTGTCTAAGTCACTAAAGTTAGAAAGGCAAGGTGCTGTTTACGGCCAATAAGAGTTACAGCTTGGCGCATACAAAATGGTATTGTGTTTACCACATTGTATTCATACCGAAGTATAGACGGAAAGTAATCTACAATCAATTGAGAAGTGACATCGCCGGTTATCTGAAAACATTGTGTGCATACAAAGGGGTGAAATTGCTTGAAGGGCATATGATGTCAGATCATGTTCATATGCTGGTAGCAATTCCGCCGAAGATGAGCGTATCGAGTTTCATGGGGTATCTGAAGGGGAAATCGGCAATGATGATCTTTGAGTACCATGCAAACCTGAAATACAAATTCGGTAATCGACATTTCTGGGCAGACGGATATTACGTGAGCACAGTTGGGCTGAATGAGGCAACAGTGCGGAAGTATATACAGGACCAGGAGAAAGACGATATAGCTCAAGACAAACTGAGTGTGAAGGAATATGAAGATCCTTTCCACGAGGATAAAGCATATCGGAAACCAAACGACAACAAGAAGAAGCAAAATTCAGGAACAGCCCATTAATGGGCGGCAATAGTTAAAAGTGCATAGTGGCTTAGACATATTGAAATATGGAGAAGCCAGCGTCTTGAGACGCTGGCTAGCACAATAGGCTTATAGCCTTAGAACAAACCACCCGTTTCACGGGTGGTCATGATTTGGCTGCCTATCCAATCGGTGAATAGTTACTACAAGTGAAGAAAAACCAGGACATTGCATCTTACGTATTGCTTTTCTGCACTAAATATTTAAACTGATAATGACGATATAGCTGATGCGGCGATAATTATGTTTAGAAAAATATGGTTTTTGCTGGGGGTGGGGAAGTTACTTATGGAAACTAAATAATATTGGTATGATTCTAGCATCTGCTTTTTGTTTTATTATTTTGTCTTTTACTTTTTGGGAGAGAATTATGACAAGAAAAATTAGTTTATTTCTAGCGGCAATTATTCTATCGTTTTCGGTTAATGGAACTGCGATTCTGGCTGAGGAAACTAACCCTGATGCTTCAAAGAACATGCCATCAGAAATTCTCAAGGTGCCAATTCCGCAATTCATTGAGGCAGAAGGCTATAGAGTGGGGACTGCCTTCACGGTTTTACCTGGATATATTTATGTTACAAAATCTTATAATGGGCATAAATATGGTGGTAAGATTCCACTCGTTAAATATATAAATGATACTGAGTCTTACATAGTTACTGCTTATTATAAAGGAAATATTTATCTTCTAGATTAGTTGCATTATTTTTTGACAACTCCGTAGCGTAAGCGGAGGAGTTGTGGGATGGGGAATTCCCCGCGGCTTGCCGCGATGGTGCTCGAGCGGACTTTTCTTGCACAGCTATGCTGGGCAGGAAAACTATACGCCGAAGAATGAGGCGTATCATGTCTGCGAGAGGCGGCGATTCGCATGAGTTCAAGTGAATATCTACATTGTACTCATAATGTTTCGAATCTTGTGTACCATTTCGTATGCCTGGCTAAATATCGTCGCGTCGTAATAGACAAAAGTATCGATGAATCGATTAAGCAAATATGCGCGGGTATCGAGCTCAGGTACGAATGGATCGAGTTCCTGGAAATCGGGACGGATAAAGATCATGTGCACTTTCTGATACAGTCGACACCAGATCATAGTCCAAGCGAGATCATTTGTACCGTAAAAAGTTTGATTGCCATGCGCATATTTGCTGAACACCCCGAAGTTAAGAAACAATTATGGGGAGGAGAATTTTGGAACGACGGATATTTTGTCTCAACGGTTGGTAAGAATACCAGCGAAAACACGGTCCGGGAATACGTGAAAAATCAAGGTATACAAGATTCGTACAGACAGCTTTTCTTCAAGTTCTAATCGCCGCAAGACGAAGATATCCCGGCTGGAAGGCTTGCCTTCCGGGCAAGCGCCCAGCGGACGCTTGAGGCTTGCCCCGGGAAAATTCATCAGGTTCAATTGTCTTCTCATGGCAAATATTCGAAATCGGCAGAAATCTGCTCCTGTTGTATTAAATGGATTCTGATTTCATGTTAGCTTCATAACTTCGACAATTATGGACAGTTCTTTGGTTCGGAATTATTTTTTTAACATCCTTTATACGTTCGTCCGTATTGCTCTCCCATTCATTCTGGCTCCGTATACGTATGCCCATGTCGGACCGGTATCACTGGGTATTTATCAGTTTGCGGGTTCCATCATGAACTGGTTCATCCTGTTCGGAATTCTCGGCATCAATATCTACGGAAACCGGCAGATCGCAAGAGTCCGGAATGATCGGGGAGAACTCAGCCGGACCTTCTGTGAAATCTTCTCTGTCCAGTTGCTGGACATGCTGATGTCCATAGTGGCATTCTATCTGTTCATTCAGGCAACGGTTACAGAGAATCTCTTCTACTACCAGCTGACCGGACTCACGATGATTGCCTCGATGTGCGATATCACCTGGTTCTTCTACGGAGTAGAGGATTTCAAGAATGTCACGATCCGCAATATCATCATCCGATGCACCGGCGTGGCGCTGATTTTCCTGCTCGTGAAGAGTTCTGCTGATCTATGGCTGTATATCCTGATCAATGTATGCACGGAACTGGCCGGCCAGATCGCCATGTTTTTCCAGCTGCCTCAGTATATCAGCTTCCGGAAAGTGTCTGTCCGGGATGCCTACCATCATCACTTCCATGCCACATTTCGCCTGTTTGTTCCGACCATTGCGACTTCGGTATATACCATGCTGGATACGACGATGATCGGCTATCTGTATTCCGAGGAACATGTGCAGTTCTATCAGTCTGCGATGAATCCGATCCGCACGATTCTGACCTTCATCACCTCGATCGGTTCCGTGGTGCTGCCGAGAGTATCGAATCTGTATTACAGCCAGAAAGACGGAAAAGAGAAAGCGCAGGCGCTGGTAAATACGACGATGAAGATTGCGATGTTTCTGGCCTTGCCGGTTTGTCTTGGAGTTTTCGCAATCTCACAGCATTTCATGGCCTGGTATATTCCCGGCTATCCGATTCTGGGAGAACTGATGATGCTCGGCTGTCCAATCATCGTTCTGATCTCGATGTCCAATGTGATCGGCACGCAGTACATGATTCCGACTGGACTCGATAAGGAATATACCAGGGCAGTTATCACTGGTTCTGCTGTAAACCTAGTCTGCAACTCCTTGCTGATTCCAAAGTTTGGCGCAATCGGTGCAGTGATCGGTTCGGTCGCTGCTGAAACAGCAGTCACCATCACCGAGGCATACATGATCCAGGGCAGAGTGCACTTCGGCTTCCGGAACAGGAGCTATCGGATCTATATCCTCGGGGCTGCTCTGATGTTTGCGACAGTGTATTCTTCGAATTGTTATCTGTCGGTGAATGCAGGTTCCACCTTGTTGCAGATTCTGATCGGGATCCTGATCTACTATCTGGTGCTGAGAGTCGCAAAGGAAGATCTGTGCATGCACATTCTTTCCGATTTGAGAAATAACATAACACATAATAGCCAGAAGTGAAATTCACCTTTCCTGATAAGCTGGAGCGATACAAGCAGGCCTGGATAAGCAAGCATGCTATCCCGACCGGATGAATCTTTAAAAATGATTTCGTGTAATAATATTCTTACGCGCACCCGCATCACTCCCGCCCCCTCCGGGCAAGTACCTAGGAAGCTGTGCGAACTATCTGCGCGTCACCCCCGCACTACCCCGCGGGGGTTTTCTTTTGCGCGTGTTACTGACGCACTCGGCATGGTATAGTTATCCTGCGCGGTGAAAGCCGTGCGCTGGATCACCAAAACGGTGGCGGTTGGCCCTCCTGCGGGAGGGTTTGGCGCGCCCTCCTTAATTCTCGCGTCATAGAAGCCGCATCCTCTGCGGGTGCGGAATGGAGGTCGGAGCCATGAATGATTATGAGCTGATTATGGTGGTGCTTGGCATCATCGGCGCTGTTCTTACGGCGCTTGCCCTCGGCTACAAGTTCGGATCAAAAAAGTAGACCGCCTGCTCTACCAAAGTTTGCGATCTACTTTCGTAAATAAGTAGGGTCAACCGTCGCCGGTGATCCTTTCTGCATTCTTAGTATAACCTATTCGCATGGTTCGTCAAATCCTGCGGCTCCTCCTCCAGCATCTCTCCCAGCATCCGCACGAGAATGTGCAGCACTGCGCTCAGGCGCGTGATTTTGCGGGCGCTCCACACCAGACAGCGTAGAGGGCCAGCAGCGCGATGATAATATCCTGCATATCTTTCTCCCTTCTGCCTTTTCCATATCCATCGAAGCGCCGAATTCCCTGCGCAGACCCGAAAATTTTCGCATATTTTGCGTTTTGGGCACCAAGCGCAGAAGTAAATACCCGCCGAACTCCGAAACAGATTCCCGCCAGATCCCGAAAACGGTGCGCAAAACACATCATTTGCGCTTCCGTGCATCAATTAATTTCCGCACGATTTTACGTGCAATTTTTAATGTCTGCACCATATTCGTGCACTGCTCCTCGCGCAAAATTTCCCGCCTCATTCCTGCGTATCATATATGAGAAGGAGAGATATTCGCATGCCTGATTCCAGCATTAACCCCGGCGCTTCCGGGCGCACAGCCTGCCTGAGCGCGGTAGATATTATCATTCCAGCGCACCATGCCGCATCCACGCTTGCACCGTGCCTTGATTCCATCCTTGCGCAAAGTTTCGAGGACTGGCGCGCAATCGTGATTATTAACCAGCGCGGTTACGATGCGACGATGGGGATTGCGGGGAAGTATGCTGGCGCAGATCCGCGGATCACCGTGCGCTATTTGCAGCGTGGGGATCTGTCGAGCGCTGTAAACTACGGCGTTTCCGTTTCCGGTGCGCCGTATATCGCGATGCTGGACGCGGACGATGAATACGACCCGCGTTTTCTGGAATTGGCGCTTGATGCGCTGAGAGTCACCGGCGCAGACATGGCGCTGTCCGATATCCTGCGCTTTGAGGACGAGTCCGAACTTCAGGGCGCAATCGAGAGCAATGCGCAAGCGGCGCTGGATGTCGAGATTCAGCGCGGAGATGAGAAGTATGAGTTCATGAAGCGCAATCCGATCAGCGGCGTCCTGCGCTCCAATCGGGTATACGCCCGCAAGGTGCTGGAGGGCGTCTGGTACCCGTCTGGGCGCATTCACGAGGACGAGTATGCGATCTATGACGTGCTGCACAACTGCGAGTCAGCAGCGCATGTCAAAGCGCCTCTGTACTACTACCGCAAGACGCCCGGATCGATCACAAGCGCATCGAATCCGCGGGAGATGCTGGATGAAGCGCGGGCGCTAAGCCATCGGGTGCACAGCGCCGCACGGAACGGAGATTGTGCGGTGGCGACGCAGGCGCTGAAGAAAATGGCGATGGACTGTGCGTTCCGATACACAAGCTACGATGATGTAATGCGCCGTGATGAGCGCACAGGAGAAGCATTCCGGGTTGTGCGGAGGGATCTGCGTGCGTATGGAAATTGCCTGTCGGCAGCGGAAAGAGTGAGGCTGGGGGTGATCCTGGCGCGCCCGGAAGCGGTAAATGTGCTGGTGCCAGCAGGGAAAACGGCATCTTAAAAGGATCTGCAATTAGTGCGAATATC
Source organism: Anaerolactibacter massiliensis (assembly GCF_900290205.1). Lineage (NCBI taxonomy): Bacteria > Bacillati > Bacillota > Erysipelotrichia > Erysipelotrichales > Erysipelotrichaceae > Anaerolactibacter > Anaerolactibacter massiliensis. The sequence goes on from NZ_OLMH01000003.1 coordinate 372,260, forward strand.
ACATTGCCTTGTTATAATATAGATGTTGCACGATGATGCCGCTCAGCATTCAAAAATGCGATCATGTACCAAAATTATTGAAGCTTTGATCAAAGAGAGAGGAAAACGCATGGATAATTTGAAAATCAATTTCAAGTATAAGTATGCGGAAGATTATAATCCCGTATACGTAAATGGCGCATACGGCGGTATTTCAACGAGAAATGAGATCCTGGTAAACTTTTATCTGGAAAGATCTCCCATTCCAAAGGAAACTGATCACAATATCAATGCTGATGGATCCCTGAGCGAGCCGATTGCAATCAAGCCGGAAGATTTTGAAAAAACGGTTATCAGGTATGTGTCTAGTGGCATTGTGATGAATTTAGAAACAGCCAAATCAATCAATGCCTGGTTGAGCAAAAATATTGAAGAGCTTGAAAACAGGAGGGGTATAAATGACTCTAGTGAAGAACACACTGATGCCAGTGAGTAAATCACAGGCGCCGGGTAAGACATCTTTTTCTGCTGACAGATATGCGAGTAAACAGATTTTAAACTTTTCGGCAGAAAGTATCAGCAGATGTGGCTACTGCGCAGCATCAGATTCATTTAATGATGCTATTAGCAGCCTTACTCCTTCAAGCGTTGCAACTCCTGTTATTTTCCAGGTGGCTCACTGGTTTTTGAATAAAGCTCCAATGAGCGATAAAAAGTTGCAAAAACTGTGTTATTACGCATATGCTTGGTATATCGTGTTTTTTAATGATGCCGAAGCCATCAATAATGAAAAAGATATTAAGGTGCTGTGCGATGATTATTTTGAGGCATGGATTCATGGGCCTGTATGCAGGCGCTTATACAACAAGTACAGGCAGTATGGTTGGGAAAATATTCCATCGGAAGTGAAAGCACCAGCATTTAATGAGGATGTTACAGATCTTCTTAATCAAGTTTGGGATATTTACGGGTCTCTTTCCGCTGATCAGCTTGAACATTTGACGCACCAGGAAGATCCATGGAATCAGGCAAGAAAGGGTGTTCGCTTTGGGGATGCCTGCACCAACAAAATTAGTCCGTTGGCAATCTTTAATTATTATTCCAAATTGCAAAATGAATAATCGTATTCCCGCTCTTCCAAAAGGGACTAATAATCGGGTTAGCTTTATATCTGAACGGAATAAGGCAATAGTTAAGCAGAAAAATTCTGTATGTGTTGATTTTAGTTTTTTTAAGGCGAGGCCAATCAAAATTAACGGTGTTTTTAACAACCATTTTCGAAATGGAGATGAGGCTTCGCGAGATTTATATAATTTTCTTGGGGAAGTACTTCCAAAGATATGTACAGAGCCTTTTACTTCTCTCATAAATAACGAGAGTAGGACATTGCATTTTCATGCGATTGATCAGAAGCATCAAGAAATAGTGCAAAAGATATTGATGCAGTATGGCTACTCGTGCCCTTATATCTCTCAAATATTAAGCGGCGACGTGTTTGAGTTTAAAGCCTCTCTTAATGCCCATTCGCCAGCAAGAGCAGTCGCATATAAGCTGGATAACACGCTTTTTCTTTTGTTTTTTGACAGTAATCACCATATTTACATGAATGATAGTAAAAGGGGAGATTCATTATTCTACGAACACTGCCCAGATTATAATGACGGAAACTGCAAATACATGCCAACCGATTGTTATGCATTTGATTATTTGGATTGTGAAAAGCTGAGCTCGTCATTTGGCAACAATTATTGATTTCGTAGACTGGAGGACACGTATGACGACTCAGAAATTTGATAGTAAAGAATATTGGCAGCTTGTAAAGAGCATGCGTGGCCCGGTTTCTTTTGAAGAGTATCCGAAGCTGAAAGTTGCTTGGGCTAAAAGAGATGCCTGAGCGGCGACGCCGGCCTGATATTTTCCAGAGCTCAACGAGATCAGCAGCAATGCCAATGTCAGTAAGTTAGCTTACTCGGCATTGGCTTCTGAACAAAGAACACTCGTTTCAAAATATGAAGCGGGTGCTTATTTTTTGCAAAGTATCATGCTAAAGAACCATTGTCGTTTACAGGGAAAAAGCTGTTATTTAGGATGCTTTAATCGGTCAGAAATCATGGCCCTTGAATGATTGACTGAAAACAGGCGGTTTTTGCTTTTCAGACTTTGTTTGTATTCAGCTTCCGAGAAAATCCAGAAAAGCTCCAGGTCAAGTGGCTTAATCAATTTTGGAATTCATTATTAGACACCAAGATGAGCAGTTTCCGGACAGCTGATCAGATCAGAATCTGGACATCTTGATTTAGCGGTAACAATTTTAGAAGAAATGATTGATGCCATTTATATCTATTCTTTTATTTTATCTTTTTTTTAATTATTTTATTAGTCTTTTCTTTTCTGTGAGTTTTAATATCATAAGCTTGAAATTTGGTATCTAGCGCTACTAATACAAGTAATTGTTCAATTTCATGGTTTTGTGTGAAGTGACTTTGCTTCTGCTCCACATGAAATTGGACGGTACAAATTTTACTTGCAAAGTGGAAAAACTGTGAAGAATGAAGTGCTATTGATTAGCAATTAACATCTGTAGCTCTAAATAATTCTACAGGCGATTTTTAATTGTTTGAATTAATAAAAGGCATGTGAAATTCAATCAATTATTAAAGACTAGTTGGATAGGAGGAATCATCATGATTGTGATCAGAAAGCCAGAAAAAAAGAGAAGTATTTTCATTATTAGGTTTATGGTTCACAAAGATAGTTGCTGCGCACATTATAGGTAATTAAACCATTGAGAGTGATCATGCCTCACTCTTCAATCAAATTTATCTATTTTTCTGATTTGCTATTGTGAAGCTATCATATACATTTCAACAACAGATCCTCATTTTTTGCTATGATGGACAGTTCTTACACTGGATTTAGTCAGAAATAATGCACTGTTTACGCAGATGGTCGAAAAATAATGATATTCAAAGGAATGCATGCCGACCTCCAATGGTTAAAAACGAGAATCCTCTTTGCGACAAGCACTATCAGTACAGGTTAAAATGATTTTGTTTATTAGGAAAAATCAGATATGAAATGGTCAATGTTTATAATGAAAACAGAATTAAATAATTCTTCTATTTTATATAATACTATTAATGATGGTATGGTTGAGATTCCTAAACTGGAACTTGAAAATATTAATCGTTTTCTCTCAAATGTTGAATAATTAAATGAGGTGTATAAAAAAGACTGGAACGCTCTAGTGGCAGGAGATTTTATTATAGACAGTGATGTTGATGAAAAGAAAGATTATTTAGAAAGATTAAAAGCTGATTACCTGCAGATGGACCAAATGCCTCTAATGATTATTACTACTACCAGTTGCAATTTTAATTGTCCCTATTGCTATGAAGATGGTATTGAGAGATCTCATTCTTTTTCATTGGAAAAATGTGAAAAACTATTGGAATATTTGGAAAATTACCTGCTTGCTAATTCGAAGATAAAACGTGTATTAATTAGTTTTTATGGCGGAGAACCAACTTTGAATTTTAAAGCAATTAAATACTTGTTACCAAAGTTAAAACAAATGTTTTATAACAACAAAATAGAATACGATACAAGTATTGTAACCAATGGTTATCTGCTTGATGATTCAACTGCAGCTTTTCTTTCAAAATATAATTGGGTAAATGCTCAAATTACATTAGATGGAACAAAGAAGGTTCACAATTCTCGCAGACATTTGAAGGATGGCAGTGGAACATTCAACCAAATTATTGAGAATATTAATAATATTATTAAAAAAGAATATTTAAGCGAAGTTAATATTCGTTTAAACATTGATGAAAACAACTGTGACAACATGTTGCAGCTCTTAGAATATTTAAAAACCAAATTAGATATAAGTAAAATTCATCTATCATTAGGCTTGATCACAAAGACAGTAAATGACGATACAAATATTAATTATATAAACAATTGTCTAATTTCTGAAAAACATTATTCCCAATTTGCCGACATTTTTGTGCACGCAAAGCAAATGGGCTTTCAACTTTTTGATTATTATTTTACTGACGGTTTATGTATGGCAAAGAATCCTTACACTTTAGCAATTAATGCAGATGGCAATATTTATAAATGTGTAAGCTTGATTGGCAGAAATCGGTTTTCCTCTGCGTCCATATTTTCTGAAGACTATTCTGGAAGCTCTTATATGGATTATGGCTCCTATGAATACTGCTTTAACAGACAATGTCCACTAATCCCTGCATGTAACTGTGGGTGTCCTTTTCAAGCTTTAATTAATAATGGTTCGATGCAAACAATATTTTGTGAATATGAAAAAGTGAAAATGATCAATGAACTCATTCAAAAAAAGCTCCATGGAGAAGAAATCTAAACTTGTTATTCTGATCTTGCTTAATATGTTAAGCAAAATTCTTGTCATCTTCACTCCATATTGTTTAGAAAGAATGATTGATTCTGCAGTGTCTAAGAACGTTAGTACTTTTAATTATTATGGAGTGTTAATGTGTATTTTCTCTGTTACAAACATTCTGCTGCAAGCTTATTATTCCTTTCAGCTAGACATGGCTCAGGAAGAAATGACATTAAGTATTAAAGAAAGAATTGTTCAAAGTATCCGTGATCAGCCTTTTGATAAGCATAAAAACCATAATATATCTTATTATTATCAGAGATTCACGAAAGATATAGAGGAATGCCGTTTCCTATTCTATGAGAAAGCGATTACCGAAATCTGTAATGTTATTTTTTTGATACTGCTCTTATTAAGAATGTTTCAAATGTCTCCGGAATTGTCGCTGATTATTATAGTCCTCATCTTCTTTTTCCTTATTCTCAAGAAAATAATGCTTCCCATAATCGAAAAAAAGCAGACGAATACTATTCAGAGCGATGAGAACATGAATTGCTTCTTTGAGGAGTATGTTAGCGGGCAAGAGACGATTCGCAATTATAAAAAAAGCAGAAATTTTCTCAATAGGTTCAGTGACAGAAAAATCGGACTTTATAAATCATATAAAGAAAATACAATCATAGAAACTCTTTATGATATTGGCCTGATGACATCAGTCTTAACTGTGTCAGATATTCTGATTAATTGGATTGGCGGATATCATATTATTCTGGGAAGAATGACAATTGGGATGTTAACTGCATACACTGTGTATTTCTACAGACTGTGGGATATTGCCAATTCAATGATGTCGTTGCCTAAAAAAACAATAATCGCTAATGTTTCCTTGAAAAGAATAAATGAAATTTTATACTCGGGTAAAGAAAATTTGCCAAATTCAGAATCGAGATTGCTTCCAGCATTAAAAGTCATCAGATTTGAAGAGATGAGTTATGCAGTTGATTCTCAACTTATTTTTGCGAATTATTCTTCATCAATATCTTTTGGTCAATCAGAAGTCATTGGAATTATCGGAGCAAACGGTTCGGGAAAAAGCACATTAGCTAAGTTAATTAATAAAAGTATTATTCCGACTTCTGGGAATATTTATTACAACAATATAAAGTATGAAGATATTCTTGAACAGGATATAAAAAGCCGGATCCTTTTAGTTCCTGCAGATAGTTATTTCTTTGAAGGTACGATAAGGGACAACATTCTCTTTTTCTCTGAAGGAGAACTTTCTGATAGAGTGAATTCATTGCTTGCGTTAGTTGGGCTAAATGAAAATGAATACTTGAAACAAAATGGCAGCAATATTTCTAATGGGCAAAAGAAGATCATTGAAATATGCCGCAGTTTTAGCTGCAATCAGGAAATGATAATATATGATGAGCCGACTAACTTTGTTGATGAACGTATTAAAGTAATACTTATCGAATTAATAAAAGAGATTGCAAAATCCAGGAAAATTATTGTAATCACTCATGATCCAGCACTAATACAAAACTGTACAACCCTTATTAATTTAACTAAACCGAACGAAATGCTTCATTAATTTGAACTTTTCCAATTTATTTGACTACAAATTTCCCAATGAGTAGTACTATACCGTCTGATTCTTAGGCTTCCTTCCTCGTTTTTTCTGGGCAGGTTATTCAAGTAGCTCCAGTTTCTGAAGGATGTCAATCTGAGAAGGGTTCATCTTGAACAGCTGCCATTCTGAAGTATCTGCTTTTACCTTCTTTGCTCGTGTCAGTACATGCATGATCTTCTTGAAGGTGAGTATGTCGAACAATTCTTCTTTTTCGAGCCGATTGAGAAGGCGATAGGTAATCACACTGGATAGGAAGCTGCAGAATTCACTTCCGATTACCGTATAATCGTAAGCGTCAATAGGACTGCAACTTGTTGGAGGCTGCCGAAGACCCCATCCTAGAGAGAGGCTAAGGAGAAGGGTCATGGTAAAAGATATTCATACTCATGAATGGCGGCTTCCGTTTCTGAAGGAGTATCAGCATAGCGGGAAAACAATAAAGGATTACTGCAAAGAGAATGGCTTCAATTATTATGCATTCTACTGGCACCTTCGTCGCGAGCAGAGAGAAGCCATCAATGATTACGGTTGTAATCATTCTGAAGTGCTCCCGGTCACAGTCATAGAACGTACTCGTGAGTTCATCAGGGTTGAGATCAATGGAGTTAGTATCTGCGGAAGTACGGATGACTTCCGCAGGCTTCTGGGGATCTGATTATGAAACTGATAAGAGATGACGTCAAGCTGTATCTGATTACCGGAACTGTAGATATGCGTATGGAAATTGCCTGCCGGTAGCGGAAAGAGTGAGGCAGGGGGTGATCCTAGCGCACCCGGAAGCGGTAAAGATGCTGGTGAGGAAGGGTAGATAAGATGAGCCGGTTATTTAAATTCCTGCACGCAGAACACGCTTTTCAGCATGACCTTACTTCAATGCATATGCGAAGATTTTAACTCTTCAGTGCTGATCATCTGGCTATGCGGATTGACATTGTCAAAACATTATGTTAATAAATAAATAAGGTCATTTAGACGGGACATTGAAGATAATTATGAATTCGGTGCATTTGTCAAATAAGACACTTACTGGTCAACTCTGGGAGTGTACCCATTGCCATTTTCAGAAATATGGTAGTCTTAATGAAAAAAATGCTGAAATAGAGCGGCATTTGGCTTTTTCTATAATGCCTCATGTTTCCGAGGATATCATCTTGTATTGGAATTACAATCTGAGTATTTAGCTCATTAACTCAGATTGTTTGGCATTCAATAATTAGAGCAAAAATACGAAAGAAATCTAATGAATTATCATTGAAATAAGCTAATACTTGTTCATAAGTTTTTGTGTATTTAATTCGTAATCAAGTTGGCTACTGATAAATACAAATAAAAAGGAGAAAAAATGAAAAGGTTTTTAGAAATTATCCTATCTCTTCTTATAGGAATAAGTACTTGTATGACATTGGCGTTTGCAAGGGATTATGATGACGGAAATGGGGATGATTGCCCATCATGTTTTGTTGACACGGAGCCTAATATTCCGGACGAAACAGCAATTGCTGAATATCAGTATAAAGCGGCTCATGCGGCTGAGCACAATTCCGAACAAGCATTAAAAAATCCATTCAAGACCGGTTCGGTGATTCGAGCACGAGCAATAAATGCTTCAGTCACAAGCCAAGCGTGGGCAAACTCAGGAATCGTGAGATATTATCAAACTGATTATAGCGATTATTTATGTCCTAAAACAAGTACAGCTTACACAATTGCTTCAGATGGGTGTGTTGTTACTTCATTCGCTATGGTTGTTAATAAATTTGGAATTTATGCAACCCCTGTGACTGTTAAAAACCGCATAAATGCGGATGGACCTGGTACTACTAGCGGATGCAATTTCCCTTGGACATCAGTTAATACGGTTTCGCCATATAACACTTTAAAAATACAGAATATTACAAGCAGTAATTGGAATACAGCATATGATAATATTGAAGGCGCTTTGCTCTCTAATAGACCTGTAATTATATATATGCATGGCTCATCAGGATATCACGCAGTTGTTGTATATGGATATGAGCATTATTCTGATGGTGGAGAATATCATTATATTTTTAATCCCGATCCAAGAAATGCTAGTCATCAAACTTCTTTGGAGGAATATCGGAGAGATGGATGGACGGTAGAAAGAATTATGGTGTATTATAAATGAAAATTATTTTGACTATTTTGCTAGTATTTCTCACTGCTTGCAGCCAACAAGCACCTGCTGAAACTAATGCTCCTTCATCTGAGATGCCTTCATCTTCCACACCAGTGATACAAAGTCCGGAGGCTGAGGTTCCTAATACTAATAAATTGACAGATGAAATTATTAGGGACTTATTGATAAAGTTCAGAGGGATCTTATTGTATAACTATAATTCCGTTATCGATTATCAGGATAGTTATTCTGACGAAGATAGGGACTATCATTTGGTTGAAAACTATACAAATGTTGACGAATTGAAAAATTCTGTTCTTTCTTACACGACAGAAGAGATTTTTGAAGAGTCTCTTAAACTGGCTTCATTCGAAGAGAAAGATGGAAAATTATATTTAAGCCAACCTGTCATGGGCTTGAGTTCTTATGGCGATAACCCATCCTGGGAGACAATTGATGAGACAACAGTAGCAGTTTCTGGTCAAACAGCCGATGGCGTAGAGAATGGATGTAAGTATATAATTCACTTCGGCAATGAAGATGGCGAGTGGAAAGTTATCTCCTATCAATGCATCAATTCGCAATAGTCTCTCTTTCCCTCTGGCTTCGTACAAAAAGAATGTGATAAAAAGCGAGATTTCGATAACGTTGTTTTCTGGAGCTTAACGAGATCAGCAGTAATGCTGGTCTTTTTTGCGCACTTTTTCCGACCTACTTGGCTTGGTATGCAAATCGATTAGATTGCTTTAAGATTGCTTAGTGCGAGCATTTTGCATATACTGATTATAAGGAGGACCGAATTATGACAAGAGCCAATTCCAAAACATCAATCGTTTATACTCGCGTAGATCCGGAAACAAAAACACAGGCAGAGATGATTCTGAATCAGCTCGGAATACCAATGTCAAATGCCGTTGGCATGTTCTTGAAGCAGGTTGTTCTTCACAGAGGCATTCCTTTCGACATGACGCTCCCTGCCGCCAAGCCAATCGCAGCCGGCGCATTAACGAAGGAACAATTTGACACTGAAATGCAGAAAGGCATGGACGATATCTCTGCAGGGCGCATTGTTTCTGCGGCGGATGTTGAGGATGAAATGCGGAGTATGCTTGGGCGATGAAGGTCGTTTATACCTTTCAGGCAAGGCAGGATCTGAAGAACATATATGCGTATATTGCATATACGCTGTTTGCTCCGGAAGCCGCCGAAAATTTGATTAATGAAATCATGCGGAATGTAAGTACGCTCGATTCCATGCCTGAGCGCAATCCTCTATATCGCGATGAGCCATGGCACAGTCGGGGCGTTCGCTACCTACCTGTCAGAAAATATCTGATTTTCTACACGGTCAGCGCAGAAGACGATACCGTTTTCGTTTCCCGCATTCTGTATAGCGGGAGAGATATTCGCAAACAGTTGGATTAGGGGCCTAGCGCCCCTTTTTATTTTTTGCGCACACCGACTCATTTTCTAAAACCGAGCGCTTCCGCAGTTCAAGTTTCAAAACTGCGAAATTCCGCAGATTTGCGCTTTTTCATATGCGCTAATGAACGAAATTGCGGATTGGTACAGAAATGTCCAGCAGCGCATCGTCCAAGGCGCACAGGATATCGTCCTGCGCAGGAGCGCTTCTGGGCGAATTGCGCTAATGAAGAAAATTGCCGCGCGTGGAAAAAATCTTCAGTGCAGATGGTTGGATGCGCAACTATTAAGTGCGAAGATGGATACAGCGCATGGACCACAGCGCAAAAGGCACACCGTGCGCAGTGGGCGGATACGGCGTACGATTTCGACTACACTGGCGCTGTGCAGACGTTTACTGCGCCGGTAAGCGGAACGTATCAGCTGGAAGTTTGGGGCGCGTCATCCGGGCAAGTATTGATGCAAGGAAAGCTTAACGCTTCATCAGTTTCGCATGGCGGCTATTCTTGTGGAAACATCTTGCTGAAGAAGGGTGAAACTATTTATGTGTCCGTGGGCGGTCGCGGGCAAGATGGATATATAGGGCAGGCAACTGGCGGCTGGAACGGCGGCGGAAATGGTGACTGGGATCGGTCTGACGGAGATCTGTCGGACAATAGCAGCGAAGCCGCAGCCGGCGGTGGCGGTGCGACAAGTATGCAGCTCACTTTGCGTGGCGACGGACAGCTAAAAAACTATGAAGCTCAGAAAGATATAGATGTGCTTATTGTTGCCGGTGGCGCTGGTAGCGTTTATTCTAAGGACGCTGGTTATTTGGCGCAATATTACGCAACTGGCGGTGGAGAATCTGGTAACGCTGGTGTAGCGTCTTCATCTCAGCAATTAGCTGTGCCTAGCACTCAAACGTCCGGATATGCATTTGGGCAAGGCGGCAGCGCAGAGCATAAATACCACAATTCAGAACTAGGCGCCGGTGGTGGCGGCTGGTATGGCGGAGGCGCTGCGATTGACATAGGCGACTACACGTATGTTAGCGGTGCCGGCGGCTCCGGTCACATTGGCGCCATGGTCACTGACGGCGCTACTGTCGCCGGCGATCAGTCGTTCCCTGCGCCTGATGGAGGCGCTGAGGTCGGCCATAGCGGAAACGGTTATGCGCGGATCACGCTGATTGCTGCCGATTAAGGCTGCGGTGCTGGGGCTGATGCGCAAAGCTGATATCAGCGCCTGCGGTGCGCGGTTGTGATCGCAGCGCATGATGCGCCTGAGATGTCATAGCGCAGGGCGCACGGAAAACCCCAGCGCATAAGGCGCACACGACACCACGGCGCTTCTGAGCGCCAAGCAGACACTTGCGCAGCGCAAGACAGGGCATAGCGCAGAACAGCGCACGAGTCTGGCTCAGCGCACACGCTTATGGCACCCCAGCGCACGGCGCTAAGGAAAGCCAAGCGCAGGGGCGCACGTGACCAAGCGCAATAGCTGCGCGTGCTAATGCCGCATGCGAGATTAGCGCAAAAGTGGCGCCGCGGGGTATAAAAGCGCAAGTGAGCGCTCAGAATATACCCGCACAGGTACAACTGGCGCAGCGGCCATCCACGGAAATACGAAAACAGCACACTGGATCACTCTGGTGTGCTTTTCTTATGCACTGGCTCATCTGCGCATAGCGTATATTAGTCACGCCAGCGCCGGGCACTCACTTGTGTACACGCGCCCGAACCCGACGGCGTATTCGGAAACCGCTAAAACGTATCATACTGCATGAATCAGTGCTTTATACATACGTATGCACTGGTTCTGCAGCTTTTTTGTGCAATTTGTTTCGCTCGTGTCAGAATTATTGAGAATTCAACAGATTGAAAAGTCTTCGCTCGCAATAGAATTATAAAAATAAAGCCTGCCAGATTCCAAATCTAATCGAAATGCAACCTCTCTTTTCCCGCATAATTATGCAATTCGTACCAAATAGTTTTCCCAACTCTAAAGTAAATGAATAGCAGAAGAACCTGTTTTTGCAGTTTTGCTTTTTCCGATTCTATTGTAAATGGGAAGGGAATCAGGCGTGCAGTTACATCTTTTCTAACTTCTGGTTCCCAAGCGTAAGCTATTTTTTCTTTGCAAGCTCGTAAAAATAACGCTCGCTCTGGTGGGGAATAAATACATGAATTGATGATCATTTATGTTAAAATATAAATGACCAGTTTGAACAGTTTCTTTTCAATAATTTGAAGCTTTATTGCCTATAGGGAGAGGGAACATGAATGTTGCAAGATATAAGAACGGAGATTGAAAACACTTGAAGTTGGTACCATTATTGAGAAAATTGACATCGAGAGATACGGGAAGCATTACACGGGTATGAAGGCGGGACCCGAAAACGAGATGGCTTTTTCACGGAGGATAATGAGACGGAATTTCAGGGGCTGCTTGATGAGATGAAAGATGAGAAGACAAGCCGCTTTTGCTGAAACGATGCTTGTAACAAGATGGGACATTTTAAAAATCTTAATGCTGACTTCGAGTGTAGTGGCAATTTTGGATGTGCAGTATGCTTACTAATAGTCTCACGTCTAGGGATCTTCAATGAAAGGATCATTATGAAAAAAATATTTAATACAGTCATTGCTTCATTACTAGCATTTGTATTAATAATTCCTGTTAATGCTGAAGGTGAAGAAAACGAAGATTTTAGTCAAGTGGAAGAAAGGATTCTGGAAATTAACGAAATTGGTTTACAGTCATCGAATATTATCGCCGAGAGAATTGACTATAAGGAAGACTATGCTGTTGCACAATCTGTTGAAAAGCGTAATATAGCTGGTAATGTTGATCAATATACGATAAATCTATCGACTTATGCATATGATCCAATTGGCTCTACTTTTCAACAGGGTCTATATAATGCACAATTTATTGTTTTTGTTGAAAACAGATATGCTTCAAATTTAACATTTCGAAAACCTGTGTATTATACTCAGAAAATAACATGGTTTGACAGTGGTCTTGGAAATCCTGCAACGATGACATCAAATGCGACTTTTTATGGAACGTGGGGGCCGGTTGGCGATCCACAGGACACAGGTTATGTCGAGCCGTCAGCTTTGACTACATCAGGGACAAGTTTAGGGACGCGATATACAGGTGCAAATAAATACTTTGTTGTCAGTCTGACAAATTCCTGTACTTTTAAAATCTCAACTGTTTGGAATGTGAAACAATCAGGGCAGAAAACACTTAATAGTAATTTTTGGCTTTGGTAGTCTAATAACTCATTAGTTTACATCACAGAGTTATTAAGACAGATAGTTTGTATCATGTCGGGATAATTTATGAAAAACTATAAACAGATCATCATCCTATTTATTTCTATCGTATGCAATATAATTCTTGTAATTATGAATTATATAGGCCCTAATTTCAGTACGCCTAAGTTAAACGATCCGGCTTATTTAGAACTAAAGGGGTGGAAAACCCTAGTGCTTGCACAGTCTGGAAGTGATTCTTTGCTGATTACGGCGGATGAAGACGGCGGAATTATAAAGAAATATAAGCTCAATGATCGCTATTATGCAATGATTTACGATCAGAAACAAGACGTAATTCTGCTTACGTCACCGTCATACGTACTTTCAATTGGGGAAGATGGAATACAGAAAACAAGCGAAACAATTGATGATTATAATTCGACATGGTACTGCGAAACATCTTGTTTTAATAGTACGATAACTGTTCATTCCGGCATTTTTGTTCAGACAGACAAGCGCCTTTCCGGGTATGAGAATTCTCTAGAGAATGCTATATACGGGCCCATACTAAAGGCAGATCAGTTTGATCAAATGATTCTGTCTGCGGCAATTACCAGGTAAATCAGTATTTGTTTAGTATGAGGCAAAGCTCGCAGCAATGCGGGCTTTTCTTTTGGCGCTGGGAACCTGAGACATGCCAATTTCCGTAAGCGTCAATAGGACTGCAACTTGTTGGAGGCTGCCGAAGACCCTATCCTGGAGAGAGGCTAAGGAGAAGGATTATGGTAAAAGATATTCATACTCATGAATGGTGGCTTCCGTTTCTGACGGAGTATCAGCAGAGCGGGAAAACCATCAAGGATTACTGCAAAGAGAAAGGGTTCAATTATGATGCATTCTACTGGCACCTCCATCGTGAGCAGAGAGAAGCCGTCGATGATTGCGGTTCTGATTGTTATGAAGTGCTTCCGGTCGCAGTAACCGATCACACTAGTGAGTTCATCAGGGTTGAGATCAATGGAGTTAACATCTGCGGAAGTACGGATGACCTTCGCAGGCTTCTGGGGATCTGATTATGAAACTGGTAAGAGATGACGTCCGGCTGTATCTGATTACCGGAACGGTAGATATGCGGATGGGAATTGACGGGTATATTGCAGTGGTGCAGAACAGACTGCATATGAATGTCTTTGATAATTCCATATTCCTGTTCTGCAACAAGGATCATAGCAAGCTGAAGATGCTGTACTGGGATTCTACTGGGTTCTGGCTATTCTACAAACGGCTTGAAAAAGGGAACCATTTCAAATGGATTCGTGATGAAGAAAATCATTCGGCCGCAATCACCGAGGAGCAGTACGGATGGCTGATGCAGGGACTGAAAATTGATCAGAAAAGGTCTATAGAAGCAGTCTCGAAAAAGTGTGCGTGAAGTCTCGGAAAAAGGCTTATTTATAAGCTTTTCTGAGGTTTCTGCGGTATAATAATTACGAGGAGACTGAGGCAGAATTCAAACAGAAATACAGTTCACTCACTGCTGATCAGATGCTGGATGCAATGTATCAGATGTATCTGGCCAACTGCTCTCTGAAAGAGAGAATCAACAGTGCTCGCCGTGATAAGTTCGGCTCAAAAAGTGAACATGTTTCTGTTGAACAGCTGTCTCTTTTTAATGAAGCTGAGTTTGTTGCGGATCACTCTTCGGATGAGGTTTCCGAGCCACAGCAGAAACTGGAAACGAAAAAGACGAAACAGAAGAAGTCTCGTAAAGATCATCTGAAGGAGCTTCCTGTAAAGAAGAGAACCGATCTTTACCCTGAATCCACTGAAGTGGATGGTCATAAGATGAAGGAGATTGCGCCTGAGGTAATCCGCATTTCTCATTACCAGAGAGCGGAATACTATACGGAAGAAATCATCTGCCATCGTTTTGCTTATACCTTCATCACTGAAGAAGGCGAAGAGAAAACGATCATTCATGAAGTGCCGAAGGAAAAGAAACCGAAGCGGATGATTAAGAATTCTCCTGCTTCTCCGGAACTCCCTGCACATTTTGCGTATGAGAAGTACATTCTCGGTCTTCCTTTCGACCGGATTGCGAAGCATCTTTCGAATAACGGAATTCCACTCTCTAAACAATATATCTGCCAGCTGGTGATTCACTGCGGAGAGAAATACCTGAAAGCAGTCATTGATCGAATGACTGCAGATCTCAGACAGTGCCATGTTGTGAACATGGATGAAACGGAACTGGAAGTACTTGAATGGCTGCAGAAAGAGGGACGGCAGGCGTGCAGAATCTGGGGAGCGCTGACAGGACCGTTTGAAAAGAAACAGATGGCTCTGTTCTTTTATAGCAAAACTCGAGAACAGTCTTTCCTCTACGAAATACTGGGGACACAGTTTCATGGAATTATTCAATCAGATGGGTATCAGGCATATACAAATTACTTGCCCGCTCTGATGAAAGTCGGATGTATGAGTCATGCTCGCCGAAAATTCTTTGATGCCATGACTGCAGACAAGGAAACCTACAGTGCATTCAAAAAAGCGAAGCAGAAAGGCGAAAAAGAAAAGATACTGAGACAATATCCGAGATTTGCGGATACTTTTAAGATGGTCGCAAAGATGGACAAGCTGTTTGATATTGAGAGAAGCCTTAAAGCTGAACAGGCGGATCCCGAAAGAATCAAAGAAGTCCGCAATGAGAAGGCAAGACCGATCATGGAGGAAATCCAGGAATACAACAACTATCTGAAAGTAACTTATCTGCAGACCGGCAAGCTTGGAGAGGCAGTTACTTATCTGAACAATCAGTGGGAATACCTGATGAATTATCTGAAAGACGGAGAGGCTGCCTTATCCAACAATCTTGCGGAACGCGAGGGAATGAAACCGATCGTTCTCGCCAGAAAGAACTTCCTGTTTGCGGATACAGAGAGAGGCGCAACAGTCAGTGCATATTATTTTTCGATTCTGATCTCTGCTAAGCTGAATCATCTGGATCCAGAGAAATATCTGGCATATCTCTTCCGTGAACTGACTGAACATGATCTGAGCCCTAAATCCATAGAACGAATCCTGCCCTATTCCGATCAGCTTCCCGATACGCTGAGAGTCAGATAGCCTATCAAAGATAATCCCCCGGCACATCTATGTCCGCCTTTTCAGACTTTGGTGTGCCGGGGTTAATACTATGCAGACCTATTGACGCTTACCAATTTCCTACGCGAAACAATAGTCGATTGCCGTTTTTTTGGGTCGAGGCTGTTTTCGCGTTGGAATTTCAGATGCCTGGCGTGCTCTGGTGCAAATTGGAAAATCGCATTAAATCGACTATAATATAAACATATCAAATATTTCTTTGGAGTATTTAGCACACACATTTTAGAAACCCCTGCATAGGGAAACTGAGCAGGGGGAATCCTCTGCTTTTTGTCCAAACAGAAAGGAGAGGAAGAAAATGATAACCGTTTGGATAGATGAGCTGACGCCGTGTCTAAAAGATATGGAAACGGGGCTCGTGGTTGCAACAAAAGTAGCGCCAATACGGCGCCGCTCACGTCTCGCAGAGTATACAGAAGATACTGGATGGTATGTAAACTGGCAAAAGTTGTACGATGAAAATGATGTATTCGCATTGACCGTCGCAGGCACGTCGGAGTTCCAAGGGTTGATTACACTGCATGACAATCCTGATCCAAGCATGAACGCCGCATATATTGCATGGATGGTTGCCGCTCCGCAAAACCAGAAAGTAAGGCTGCAAAACGGCGAACCCCAAAAGTACTCTGGCGTCGGAGGACATTTATTCGCAATTGCCGGTCGGTATTCCCGGCTTCACGGTCATGATGATGGCGCAGTGTATGGATCTGCGGCAAACCAAAAACTTCTGAGACATTATGTTTTAGCACTCGGAGCAGAGCCGATTGGCACGGTAGATCAAGACATCTTTCGATTCATGATTTGCGGAAAAGATATGGACCGTATTGAGGAGGTATATACGTATGACATTGCGGAATTTTGACTGGGACGCCTATCGCCAAGAAGTAAAAAACATGCGCGGACCGATTCCAATGGAGGAGTTTCCGCTTCTCAAATGCAATGTAGATTATCGTGGCATGATCGCCTATGCAAGAGCTCATGGCAAGCATGTACCCGACCTGACTGATGATGAGAAGGCAATGTTTGTCGAAGGCGGAAAAACGCACCTCCATGAACCTGGCGGATGGCTATGATTAAGCTCGCAGCAATGTGGGCTTTTTCTTTTGTGCGGCCCGCATACAAGGGTGCGCTTCAGACTGAAACATGCCAATTTCCTACGCGAGACGAGGGACGATTGCCGTTTTTCGGGGGTTGAGGCTGTTTTCGCGTTGGAATTTCGGCTATCCTAAATAAGCGGTGGAAATCCGAAACTATGCCTTTATGACGAATATCGGAGTCTGGTGGAAAGCCAGGCTCTTTTCTTTTGCTCTGCCAGATACATGAAAATGTGCCACTGGTGGAAATTGATGGTTGCATGGAGACCAGTCAAAAACAAGTGACTGGCGGAAATGACAATTTGGCACAATAAAAGCCACATGGCTGCATCACTGCAAACCGTGTGGCCTATGAGCGTCTGTTACTGTCCCTCAGACGTAGAGAATCCATAGTATTCCGCAGCGTATCTGTTCCGGTCTTCTGCCGCCATTCCTTTGGTGTGTTCCTCGATGTATTCCTCGTCACGATACACTTCCAGAAACTCAACCGGATGGAAACTGTCTTTCCATAGTCCCATCGGATTGTCATAAGGGCTGTTGCCATCCATGACCCATTCTTTCAGAGCATTCCGTTCCTTATCAGTCATGGTAGTCTTCTCAATGTATTCCTTATACTGCTTTTCAAGGTAATCCTGCTCCGAGGCAGCCAGCTTAACGTTGAATTTCATATCGTCTGTCCATCCTGTACTGAGCATAATACATTCACATGAAATATTCCATAGCTTTATGTGTTCTTGATTAAATAACTGGTTGAAATGACACTAAGAGCACCTATAATATAGGTAGGTAAGTATATTCTGAGGGGTGTAGATATGTCTGAAACATCAACGATTGAAAGCATGATATGGAACATTGCGGACTACGCAAGAGACGCAATTGACCGCAAGGATTACAACAAGATTGTACTGCCGTTCTCCCTTCTGAGAAGACTGGAATGTGCATTGGAGCCAACCAGGGATGCGGTGGTTGCCAAGTATGAAGAGAAGAAAAACGAATGGGGCGATGAGGATGACAAGTACTGCACTGTCTCAGGCTACTCCTTCTACAATATCTCGCCAATCCGCTTGAAGACCATCGGCAACCAGACTCTGGCAGCCATGAAGACCTATGTGGAGTCTTTCAGCCCGAACGTCCGTGAAATCTTCCAGGCGTTTGACTTTGAAAGCGTCTGCTCCAAGCTGGACAACAAGAACCTGCTCTATGAAGTATGCAAGAAGTTCAGCGCCATTGACCTTGGAACAGATGTTGTTTCCGACAGAGACATGACGAACATCTATGAACACCTCATCCAGAAGTTCGGCGATGAGATTGCGGAGGATGCCGAAGATTTCATGACCCCTCGTGACATCGTAAGGCTTTCCGTCAATATGCTTTTTGCCAATGAGGAAGACATTCTGGAAGCCGACAAGGGCAATGTCAGGACGCTGTATGACCAGACATGCGGTACATGCGGCTTCATATCTGATGCCCTTGACCAGATTGAGGAATGGAAGACTTCCAACAAGCTGAAGCATCCGACAGTCATTGTCCCTTATGGCCAGGAAATCAACGATACCACATGGGCAATGGGCAAGGCTGCACTCCTGCTGCGTAATGTTTCCAATGACGATAATGACATCTACGACCAGACAAAAGACCTCTCAGAGCATATTCTGAAGGGCGATACACTGAATGATGACCAGTTCGGAGGACAGACATTTGATTTCCAGCTCTCAAATCCTCCTTATGGCAAGAAGTTTGAAGTGGAATACAAGGATGTCATGGATGAACATGACAGATACGGATACATGGGCAGATTCGGCGCAGGTGTTCCTTCTGTGGATGATGGCTCTATGCTTTTCCTGCAGAATGCAATCTCCAAGATGCGTCCGGCAGAAGAAGGCGGCGGCAAGATCGGCATTATCCTGTCGGCATCGCCTCTCTTTACAGGCAAGCCCGGCAGTGCCCCGTCTAACATCCGCAGATGGATTCTGCAGAATGACTACCTTGACTGCGTAGTGAAGCTCAGCACGGGAGAGTTCTACCGTACTGGCATCAACACCTATCTTTGGGTGCTGACGAACAAGAAGCCGGAGGAACGCAAGGGCTTTGTGCAGCTGATTGACGCAACAGAACACTATCATTCCATGCGCTCCAATATTGGTAACAAGAACCGTGAAATGAATGATGAGGACATTGCGTGGGTGGTCAAGACCTATGTTGATGGGCACAACGGCGGCAAGTCCGTCATGGTTCCTTATACAGACTTCATGTTCCGCAGAGTGACCACGCAGAGGCCGCTCCGTGAAATGATCCGGCTCAGTGCAGACAAACTGGACGAGTTCAAGTCTGATCCAAAGATTGCCAAGCTGACCGCCGACAATATGAATGTGTTGGTAAATGGCCTTACAGAGGCGGATGGCAGCGAGCTGAAGCCGTATTCCTGGGCTGGTGAGTTTGCCAAGAATATCCGTAAGAAGATGGAGAAGCCGAATGTGGCAGCATCCGTCATTGAGAAGGAAATCATCAGCATCTTCGGTGTAAAGGACAGCTCATACGAGCCTGTGACTGATAAGAACGGTGAAGTTGTGTCTGATCCAGAGCTGAAGGACACGGAAGACATTCCATGGGGTATGGATTTCAATGACTACATGGCAAAAGAAGTCCTGCCTTTTGCACAGGATGCATGGATTGATGAATCCGTAACAGATACAGGCAATCTCAGCGACCATGGTATTGGTGTTGTGGGCACGAATATCTCCTTCAACCGTTACTTCTATCACTATGAAGAGCCAAGGAAGCCGGACGATATCGCCAAGGAGATCGTTGAGTTGGAGAAAGGGCTTGGCTCCTTTGAAGAGGAGTTCCTGAAATGACGCGGCTGAAGAATCAGTTCAAAATATATGCTGGATCAACGCCAGATAGTAAAAACGAAGAATACTGGAATGGCAACGTTGTTTGGGTGACACCGGCTGATTTCAAAACAGATGATAAGTATGTGAGTAAAGGTGCAAAGACACTCACAGAAGCAGGATACGCTTCGTGCAATACAACACTTGTTCCAGCAGGTTCCCTTGTGGTTTCAAAGAGAGCGCCAGTAGGAACAGTCGCAATAGCAGGTACAAAGCTATGCACAAACCAGGGCTGTCTTACGTGTGTTCCAAAGGCTGGGGTTAATTCGGAATTCTATTATTACGTCTTATCTTGTATGCAGAGGAACATGGAATCATTGGCGCAAGGAACAACTTTCCTTGAAATTTCAGCACAGAGCTTTGCAAATATGTCAGTTCCTGCTCCAAGCACTCAGAAGCAAGCAGATATTGCAATATATCTGAGAGAACACTGTTCTTCTATTGATTCCGCCATTTCCAAGCACCAGCAGATCATTGAAAAGCTGGAAGAATACCGCAGGGCTGTCATTACGCAGGCTGTAACCAAGGGATTGAATCCGAATGTGGAAATGAAGGACAGTGACGATGAAACCATTCACGAGATTCCAAGCCACTGGCTTTGGACAAGGGTAAAGTTCTCTGTAACTGTTGTACGTGGCGGTTCTCCGCGACCAATAGAGCAATACGTCATTGGTGAAAAAGAAGATGGCTATAACTGGATTAAGATAGGAGACGCGACTGGCGGTGGTAAATACATCTTATCAACAAAGCAGAGAATAAAGCCGGAGGGCTTGAGCAAGACAAGACTTGTCCATTCTGGAACACTTCTGCTTACAAACTCAATGAGCTTTGGGCATCCATATTTCCTGCAGATTGACGGTTGCATTCATGATGGCTGGCTTGCTTTCTCTGATTACAAAGGCATCAATCCAATGTTTCTCTATTACTATCTTATGGCTGAAACAACTGCTCACCAATTTACAACAACAGCAGATGGAAGTGTTGTTCAGAACCTGAACATTGATAAGGTAAAAAATTCTCACATTGCACTGCCACCAATGAATGAACAGGCGGAAATAGCCGCATATCTTGATGAAAGATGCGAAATGATAGACACACTCATTGAAAAGCACAATCAGCTTATTTCAAAGCTGCAGGAATACAAGCAGTCCCTTATCTACAATGCCGTTACGGGCAAGATTGACTGCACAGCGGAGGCATAAACATGGACGATACATTACATCTTGAAACAGAGTTTGAAAAGTATATCACCCGCAAGCTGAAAGGACTCAGCGACAGCGATGAATGGATGGTAAGTAACAATGATGAAGGCTATGACCGTGAGCATGCCCTCTACTTCCCCGATTTCGTGGAGTTCCAGCGCAGACTCGCCCCGGACAAGCTGGCAAAGATGCAGGAGCGGCTTGGCTCTACCTTTGAGCTGAACGTCGTAAAGCGTCTGGTTGCCTCCCTGGAAGCCAACGGAACGGTTCAGACGCTCCGCAAGGGCTTTCCTTATGCCGGATTCCAGACGATTACCTGCTGTGCCGAATGCCCGGACAACCCGCTGATTCGTGGCGCAGATGAGGCTTATAAGGCCAATATCCTGCGTGTCATGCGTCAGGTGCATTACCAGACTGCCGGAGAGAAGTCCCTGGATCTCGTGTTCTTCATCAACGGCATTCCTGTGGCTACGGCTGAAATCAAGACCGAAATGACGCAGACCGTCCGTGATGCCATTGAGGAATACCAGAACGAGCGCAAGCCTATTGAGCCTAAGACTGGCAGGAAGAACTATCTGCTCATGTTCAAGCGCGGTGCAGTTGTTCATTTTGCCATTTCCGAGAATGAAATCTGGATGTGCACCAACCTTGAAGGCAGAAAACCGAAGTTTCTGCCGTTCAACCGTGGTACGGAAGACGGCCACGCAGGCAATCCGCCGATGAAGGCCGGGGACAAGGATTATCCGACAGGCTACTTTTGGAATGACATCTGCCAGCGTGACCACTGGCTCAGAATCTTCCTGCACTATATCTTTGTCAGAACAGACAAGAAGGAAGACGCTACAGGCAGGCTCAAGGATGTCACCACACAGTATTTCCCCCGTTTCCATCAGTGGGACTGTGTAACGAAGATCATCGCAGACGTGAAGGACAAGGGTGTTGGCAAGCCCTACCTTGTGGAGCACAGCGCAGGTTCTGGAAAGACCAATACGATTTCATGGCTGGCAGACCAGCTGATCCGCCTCAGGCAGCCGAATGGTGATAAGACGTTTGATTCCGTGGTTATCATTTCTGACCGCAACAGCCTGGATACCAACATCAAGGGAACTATCGGTCAGGTTGAAAAGACCACCGGAATCGTTGAAATGATTGGCGGTACAGCAGACAAGCGCACCAACGGCGCAAAGAACAAGGCTCTGGTGCAGGCACTGCATGACAAGCGTGAAATCATCGTAGTCACACTGCAGACTTTCCCTTATGCCTTTGAAGCGATTGCGAATGACAAGGAGCTGATCGGCTCCCACTATGCCGTCATCATTGATGAAGCTCATTCCTCGCAGACAGGCATCGACGCTGCCAAGCTGAAAGGCGCGCTGAAGCTGGCACATGATGAGAAGAAGCTCGAAGGTGATGAGAATGGCGAAATCACCGATGAAGAGATCATCAATGCCTATATCAAGCAGGAACAGGCAGGACGTGCAAACCCTGAGAATGTGTCCTTCTTTGCCTTCACTGCCACGCCAAAGGCTGAAACCATGACGCTGTTCGGCACGCCAAGCGACAGGATTGACGAGAAGACAGGCGAACCTGTACCTGTATCCTTTCACAAGTATCCGATGCGCCAGGCCATTGAGGAAGGCTATATTCTGGACGTTCTAGAAGGATACATGCCTTACAAGACAGCATATCAGATCAGCCAGACCAATAAGGCTGAAGACCACAGGCTCTATGATTCCCGCAAGGCCAAGAAGACCATCGCACAGTGGATGTCTCTGCATCCTACCAACGTGAAGCAGAAGGCAAAGTTCATTGTGGATCACTTCGTGAAGAACGTAGCCCCGCTGCTTGACGGCGATGCCAAAGCCATGGTTGTCACGGATTCAAGAGCCGCTGTTGTCCGCTACAAATACGCCATTTCCGCATACCTTGACGCTCACCCTGAATACAATCAGAACCGTGTTCTGAGCAATCTGCGCTTCAAGGTGCTTGGTGAGCCATTGGTTGCCTTCTCCGGCAAGCTGAACGGTGAAAAGGCAGTTCATCCCGATGACGGTGAGTTCGAGACGGATGCGGACTATCTGCAGAATCCGTTTGCCATGATCAAGAAGGATTACGACTACACCGAAGACAACATGAACAACATTGATGTCTCCATTGAGAGTGCCTTCAATGAGAAGAAGTACCGCATGCTTATCGTGGCAAACAAGTACCAGACAGGCTTTGACCAGCCGAAGCTGTGCGCCATGTATGTTGATAAGCCTATGCAGAACGATATTGAAATTGTACAGACGTATTCCAGGCTCAACAGGACGCATTCCGGCAAGGATAAGGTATTTATCGTCGATTTCGTAAATGACCCTGAAACCGTAATCAATGCGTTCAGGAAGTACGATACAGGCGCACAGATGGAGTCTGCACAGAACAAGGATATCGTGTATGAGATCAAGTCCAACCTTGATGATTCCAGCATCTATTCCACCATGGAATACACAACCTACAAGAACGTCCGCTATCAGAGCATTCTGAGCATGGGCGATGCCTCAAAGGATGATGAGAACCGCAAGAAGCTGTATGCCTGCCTTTCCGCTCCGGCAGAAAGATGGTCAGACCTCTACAAGGCACAGAGAAATGCCGTCATCACATGGCATGAAACATATCTGAAGGCCAAGGAAGCAGGCAACACAGACATGATGAAGCGTGCGGAAGACAAGATCGACGAAGCACAGAAGCAGATTGACGTTCTCTCTACCTTCCGCAAGAACCTCAGAAAGTACTGCAAGGCATATACCTACATCAGCCAGATTGTGGATCTCGATGACCCGGAGCTGGAAATCTTCTACGGCTTCTGCACACTGCTGAGCCACAGGATCAACGGCGATGATGGTTCTGAGGTGGATATCAACAGTCTTGTCATGTCCGACTACCGCATCAACAAGCTGGATGTACCGGATGACCCGGACGATCATCACACTCTGAGACCGATGACCGCCGGGCACATGACAAGCGGCGGCAAGCAGGAAGAGCTGGATGACATCATCCGTCAGATCAACCTCATCTGGGGCGAGGATACACCTGCCGAGGAAGGCGCTGAAGTCCTCAACGCCATCGCAGACAAGGTGTCTGCCGACGAAGTATCCCGCACACAGATCCGCAACAGCAGCAATTCCAAGGATGCCATCATCCAGGATGGAAGGCTGGCACGCATTGTTACAATGGCAGCCATGCAGTTAAAGGGCGAGGAATTCACGGCTATGGTCAATAAGATTCTGAATGACCCGCAGTCCTTCAATGCCCTTCTGCCTATCATTTACGATCTCGTGAATAACAAGCAGCGTTTCGATGTTGAAGCTGTCCAGAAGGCTGACAGAGACAGCAGGAAGAAGAAGTAACCGACAGCCGGGAAGGAGGTTTGCGGATGCCAAGGAAACCAAAAGGCAGCGGTGAAATCACTGTCACTGACCCGGAATTAGTCAAAGAGCTGTTCGGCGTTTATCCGGCAAATGCCCGGTTTATTCATGAAGCCCATGAAACCGGAACTCGCACGATAAACGGGGTGGAAACAACGGTTGAGCAGACAATCCGGGAATTTGAGCTGGCATATGCCGGAGAAGTACCGGATATCTGCCCGAAATGCGGAGCGAAGATGTCTAAGCACGACAACCGGACTGTTACGGTCAGTGATACACCGAATGGCGGAAAACCAACACGGCTCTATGTGACAGTGCCCCGGAAGCGCTGCAGCAATCCTGACTGCCGGTACATCTGGAAGGCGGAAATGGAAGGTATTGATGGCAAACGGAAGATCACGACACGGGCAGAATGCTCAATTGTAGAACAGTGCGTTCGGAACACTTTTGAAGAAGTCGGACGCAACTACCCGATGACAAGCGTATCAATACTGAATATCTTTTCGGACTTCATAGGCAGCCACGGGGAGATCATGCAGTTCCGTATGCCGGAATACCTGGGCATTGATGAAATCAAGGTCAATGGCAGGTTCATCACCGTCATGACCAACCTTGAGAAACACACCATGTACGACCTGCTGGAAAAACGCACACAGGACTTCCTGGAAGATCATTTCGCATCACTGCCGTTATCAGAGCGTGAGAAAGTCCGGTGGGTGTGCAGCGACATGTACAGGCCGTTCAAGAAACCGATTGGTGCATATCTGCCGAACGCAAAATGGGCGATTGACCACTTCCATGTGGTGATGAAGGCCAACCTTGCCGTGGATGAGATACGGAAGAATATTCAGTCAAAGTATCCTGGCAAGACTGGGCCGAAGTTCAAGCATGGCCCTGCATATACGCTCAGAAAGCGTCTGAAAGACCTTGACGCAGATGAGGCAGACGCAATCAGGTGGATGAGAGATGACCCAGACCTGAGCCCATTGGCAACCGCTTATGACATCAAGGAAGACTTCTTTAACATCTACGATGAGAACCAGGCTTCCAAGGAGAATGCAGAACAGGCGTTTGCGGACTGGGAGGCAAATCTGCCGCCTGCACCGGAAGATGAGCATGAAGAAGACATTTATGCCCCGTTCCGTGAGCTTGCGGCAACCGTGCATAACTTCTACGAGCCGATATTTGCCATATGGGACTGCGACATTGCCATATCCAACGGCTATACCGAGTGCAGCAACCGTCTGACAAGGGAAACACACCTCAGAGGACGCGGGTATTCGTTTGATACGCTGCGTGCCAAGGTTCTGCTCCGCAATGTCAATATCGAGAAGGCAATCAGAGAAGGCTCTGCCGATTATGATGGCCCTGTGCTTACTGAGAACAACATGTCCAGCCTGCAGTATTACGAGCAGACAGCCAACGATGGTTATGACCTCACAGCCCAGGCTTATTCCGCTGACGGCCATACGTTCGACAGCGAAACAGGAGAACTGCTCGACGACAACGATGAGCAGCCAGACAGTGACAATCTTAATATAACGGATGACAAGGAATCGTTCTGAACAGGAACGGTTCTTTTCTTATCTTAAATGTAAGCGTCAATAGGTCTGCATAGTATTAACCCCGGCACACCAAAGTCTGAAAAGGCGGACATAGATGTGCCGGGGGATTATCTTTGATAGGCTATCTGACTCTCAGCGTATCGGGAAGCTGATCGG
>NZ_OLMH01000002.1:0-530248 GCF_900290205.1 Anaerolactibacter massiliensis
CCACCGGATCGGCACTCAACAACCGGGACAGAGGACGCATACAAGTTCTGGATCCGATCATTTAATCAGGAGATCACAGACGCGCGCGTCTTCAGCAATGCTCCAGGTGAAGTGGATGTCTGCTTCTTGCTGAATGACGAAGTGCCGAGCCAGTCCGTTGTCAAAGCACTGCAGGCGTATCTGGAGGATCCGACAATCAAGCCACTGAATGACAAGATCGTCGTTTCTGCGCCGAAGGAAGTCAGCTATGATGTCTCCTTCACCTACTGGATCAACTCGTCTGACAGAAACACAGCAACGACAATCCAGTCAGAAGTCGAGAAGGCAGTGGACGAATACGCCACATGGCAGCGTTCAAAGATCGGCAGAGACATCAATCCGTCCGAGCTGGTGAAGCGGGTCATTCTTGCTGGCGCAAAACGAGTGGAACTCAAGGCTCCGGCTTTCACCAAGATCGGAGACACCGATCTTGCAAAGCTCGGATCCAAGACGATCACCTACGGAGGGCTTGAAGATGATTGATATTCATGACGGCGAGCTGAAAGACCTATGGCCGAATGAAAAATCGCCGGAGTTCCTTGCTCTGAGCTACGCGATCAAGTTACAGATCGCTCACCTTCTCGTTCTCTCAACGAAGGTCGGTGTTTCTTACGATATCGACGATCTGGATGAAAAAGTTCTGGACTACATGGCAGTCGAGTTGAGAGTCATGTACTACGACCAATCGCTTCCGATTGACACAAAGCGGACGCTGGTCAAGAACGCACTCTCATGGAGATCCCATGCCGGGACCACTGGTGCTGTGGCTGAAATGCTGCAGACGATCTTCGGCACTGGAGACGTCATTGAGTGGTATGAAGGCGGCTACAAGCCAAATGAATTCAGAGTCGTTGTTGATGCTCGGTCTACACCGGAGACAGCGGAACAGATATCCCGCATCATCTCTCGAGTTAAGAATGTCAGGTCTCATCTGATTGCCTTGACCTTCTCCAAGAAGGCACAAGGAAAACTATATATTGGCGCTATGGAAGCGACCAACCGGTTCTACACGGTAAACAACAGCCCACAGTTGAGTTACCGGGAGGACGGGTCTGCATATATCGGCACTGCGGTTGGAAGTATCAAACTGCAGACCGTTGCGGAAGGTCGGCATCTCTCGTCCAGAGTTGACGCGGCCGGTCCTCATGCGGGAGGTGCATGTCTTGTTTATAAAAAAATCCAGATATGAAAAAAAAGGAGGTTAAAACATGGCACAGTTCAATTCAGTCGTTCTGACTAATCGAGGCATTGCTTTGATCACCAAAGCAATCGCGGGACAGTGCACGATTGAGTTCACAAAGGTCCAGGCTGGATCCGGAACATGGTCCACTTCTGCTCTACAGGGAGCCACAGCTCTCAGACAGAAAAAGCAGGAGTTCGGTGTGTCCAGAGTCAGAAAAGTGAACGACAGCACGATCTCCCTTCTGGGAGTCCTGTCCAATCTTCAACTGACGCAGGGATACTATGTCAATGAATTCGGCATCTTCGCCTGCGAAGCCGGAAAGCAGTCCAGCACAGAGTGTTTGTATGCCATCGTCACGGCTGTCGATGGGCAGGCAGACTACATGCCGCCGTACAACTCGGTTTCTCCGCAGTTGATCGAGATTGAAACCTATGTCGCGGTGGCTAATGCTGAACAGGTAAGCGTGAAGCTCGACACTGGTGCGATTGCATCCGCTGCCGATCTGAATCAGCTGATCAATGATGTCGGCACAAAAAGCGATCTGAAGACCGGGACGAAGAGCACAATCGTCGGAGCGGTTAATGAGGTTCACGACACAGAAGCAAGTCATTATGCAGCAGTCACGAAGTCCGTGTCCGATCTGTCCGCAAGGCATACAAGCGAACTGAATGCGGCAAAGGAAGCCCATCAGGCGGACGTGGACAGGATTGACAAGCAGATCAACGGCTTCAGGTATTTTGTAAACGGCAGACGTCGGCTCTGCATCACGCAGAACATTGATGCTCTGGATGAGTAAGGAGGAATATGGCACAGAAAATTAACGGCGTGACTTATGAAGCGCCAAACAGTGCGCAGATGGCTCAGCTTGCCTATCAGGCGGCTCTGCAGAATGTCTACGCAAATGCAGATGAAATGGGACTGAAGTCCAAACTTGAAAAGCAGCTTGCTGCGCAGTTTATCGGTGGCAGATCCGGAAAGGTCTTCGCAACTAAGATCTGGAAGTATGCAACCAACACGTCCAGTACGGGTGAAGCTTTGCTGGACTCCATCGGACTGGTTGCAAAACCGGCAACCGATACAGAAGCTGGCCAGGACGACTTTGCGGAGGAGTCCGAGATCTTCCAGTGGCAGAGATGCAACTACACAAGAGACGATGATGGGTTTGCAAGACCGACAGCACTGGAAGGAATGCCGGGATTCGCCAAGACCGGAAAAGTTGACATCGGCAACGTGTATGCAACGTTCTGGTATAAAGCGGAAAATCATGGGACATACGATGTCTACTACATGAGCGACGCTCCGCATCCAGAGCTCGGACTTGTCCCTTGGATTGAGGCGATCAAAGCAGATGGCACTGTTCTTCCGTTCTATGTGCATAGTGCCTTCTATAGCATCAGCAATGAGGAAGGTACATCAGGCGATTCAAAGAAGATCCTGCGGTCCCAGTACGGTGTACCGGCTTACAACAACTCGTACAATTCCATGATCACTGAATACCAGAAGAAGGGTGCAGGATACTGGGGATCCGGATCCGAGAGAACACTGTTCGCATTCCTGATGATGGTCATCAAATACAAGACAAAAAACAGCCAGAAGTTCTTCAGAGGCCATGTTGATACATGGAACGCACAGAGCAAGATCGCAGTTGCTGAAGAATCTGCAAAGCGTGTTCTGATTGCTGATCAGAGCAAGTTCTACGTCGGTGCGTGCGTCTCTGTAGGGACATGCCTCGATAATAATAAAGCGGTCACACAGGATAGAAACTATGCAACGGTTCACGATGTAGTGAACAGAGCACAGATCAAGAGCATCGAGAAGGTTGTTGTTTCCGGCACAGAATACACAGCTCTGACTCTGGACGTTCCTGAAGCATTCAATGTCACGGTTGATGATTATGTTTCCATGATGCCGTGCATGAGCGGTGAAACAGACAAGGTTATCGGCCACTTTGACGGCTCTTATCTATCCAACACAGACGGATGCCATACTTTCCGTATTGGCGGCACAGAATACATGAACGGACAGGCTATCATCGACTCGAATGTGGTCATGCAGAGAGACGAGGGTTCCGGCTTATGGCTGCAGTATGTAGCAAAGCGCGGAGTCAAGCATGTCGCTAATGCACACACGGGATACACGTTAGCTGGCGGGATTCCAATTGCAGAAGGTGACTACTGGTCTGGAGATATCTATGTTGATCCGGATACTGGATCCTTCTGCCCTTGCAGCATCGGTGGCGGTGACTCTATCGGCACTGGTGATAGAGTATGGGGTCCACAGTCTGGCAAGGGGGAAGACGGTACACTCAGAGAGAAGTATACTGTCGGCAACCTCGGGATCGGCTCGTACGTCGGTCTCTGCTCTGTCTCCTGCTGGGACGCCCTGTCCAGGCCGCTCTGGGCCTCCGGCTGCTGCGATTGATACCCCTGCTTGTGGGGGTGAATCAGGGGCGCAGCCCCTGAGAGGGGCCCTCCCCTCTCTTGTCTTTCACTACTAAATAATTCAAAAGTTTCAAAATACTGTAACACGGGGTATGGCAGCCATGTCGGCAACCTCAGGAACGGCTCGAACGACGGTCTCTGCAATGTCAACTGCAGGAACGACCTGTCCAGGACGAACTGGAACTACGGCTGCTGCGATTTGCGTGAAAATCCTAACTCGGCAAAGGTAGGCGGTGTGGATGCATCGCCTTTATATAAACAAAGTTTAACGGCTGTCATGCGCGCTCCTTGACCAAGCGCTGCGACTTCATTGTCGTACCTGCGCGGAATGCGCAAAGTGGCTGAGAGCAGGCTGGCCTGGTAGAGTAATCGAACGGTCAGACACAGCAACAATCGCTATTTACTACAGAATCAAAATGAAGAAAAAATGCAAAAACGTTGATATTTCAGACAGAGAATTTATCCGGCGGGCAATTCATGACTGTGAAAAGCACAAGACATTGAAAGAACTGATCACAAGACCGGACGTCAAGCGGCTCGAAGCAGAATGCGGCGGGAGTGAAGAGAAGCTGATCGATATCATTCAAGCGGAGATTCTGAACCGCCACATTGTGGTGGATCCGATTGAGTACGATGTCCGAAAGGACAAGTCGAACGGAAAAACAAGAATCATCGCAGTCGAGTGCATGAAGCAGCAGATCTATGACTACATCGCGTATAACTCACTGGGCGAGCTGGCTCCGTACATCGGATACTATCAGATCGCTTGCAAACCTAAACAGGGACCGGTCTTCGGTGCTGCTGTTATGTTCTCGTGGCTTCAGGAGACTGAAGTCAGGATCGGACGCAATGGTCAGAAGGAACGGGTCTACACCTGCACCAAGATGATCAAAGCTGATCTGCAGCGTGCTTATGCTTCCATCTATCATGCGAACATGATGGGATGGTTAGACCGGCACGTTGCAAACGATGCCATTCTCTGGCTGATCGCAACACTGCTGCAGACGATGGATACCGGGCATCCTTCGCAGAGGTTCATCAATGAGATGGACCGGGATCCGGATCTGAAGACCAGACTGGAGGAATCCATGAAAGGTCTGCCCATCGGTTCTGTCCTGAGTATTCGGCTCTGTGCCTTGTATGTGGCGGATGTTTACCACTCAAACGAGCGGAAGTATATCACAACCAGAAGAGGTAAAAAGCAGAATGCAGTGAAGCACCAGATGTTCAACGTTGACGACATTTATCTTCTCGGCAGCAACGCAAGCCAGTTGGCTCATGCAATACGCGGAGACGCGGCTGAGTTTGAGTCAAAAGGAATGCATCTGCATGATGACTGGCAGATGATCGATCTGAATCCAAGAAACACGGATGCCCACGTCGATGTACTTGGTTACAAGATTTACAGAGACCACATAACAATGAGACACCGGGACTATGTCAAGACAATCCGCGCGATCAATACATTTAACCGCAAGCCGACTGTCAGACATGCCCGGCAGCTCTCTTCTTACAGTGGACTCTTCATTGATCACAGCAACAGCCTGAGATTCTGCAGAAAGTACAACTACTTCAAGATCTCGAAGAAAGCGAGAAAGGTGATTTCACAACATGACAAAAGCATTATTCAGCGAGAAGCAGCCAGAAGTCAGAATGACGCTGGTGGACGGTATTAACCAGTTCCAGATCTGCCTAAACGAAGAAGAAGTGACCACACCGGCTCAGAGCTCCCATACTGAGGACGATACCTCTGAACCGATCACACAGTACCAGTACGACTTCAACGAATTCCGCACCGATGCCCTCACAGAAGAGGAAGTCAAGGCGGATCCAGAGAAGTACCTCGATTACACTCCAATTGCATCCCTCCCGGAGCAGGAACAGCCTGCGTCTATTGATGCAGCGCTCAAGGCTCTGCAGGACGCTCAGGAGGAAACCGCACAGGCTGTGCAGGACATGCTGGCAGCAACAATGATGGAGGAATGATCAGATGTACACATTCATGGCGATCAGAATTCACCAGGGAAAGCTGACCTGGGATGAGGTAGCAACATTCAAGCCGGAGGCTCAGGAAGCCATCAAGGCGGCATATAAAAAGAAATACCCGGATGAGAAGATTCCGGGCGATGAAGAGGACACCGAATAATGACGTCGGTGACAACTCTCAGCTTTGCAGAAGTTCGGGCAATTCTCAGCACCTTCTTTGATCTCCCGGAGGATGCCTTCAAAGGCACGAACGGATACGGATTCAATGTATCCGCATCGCAGGACTATCTTGAGGAGAAACTGAAGGAGAACACTAAGAAGCTCGCATCAACAAAGGCGGATCAATAGTCCGCCTTTTTCGTACCAGTAAAGAGGAGAAAACTATATGGCAAACGAAAACACAACAATTGAACCACTCGAAAACGATGGCAAGGGAACTGATACACCGGCTGAACTTGAGAAAGGAGAACAGAAATGAGTAACTCTTCACTAGTAGTTTATCGTGACATGACTTCCGGCCACTGGAATGACCGTGCTGGCAACAAGATCAGCCGCATTGTCATCCATCACCAGGCTGGCAATCTCAGCCTGCAAACACTTGGCAATGTCTTCAAAAACAGGCAGGCATCTGCTCATTATGGCATCGACAGCAATGGCCGGATCGGTCAGTATGTCGATGAGGCTTACAGAGCGTGGACCACATCCGGCTGGGAACCTGACAGAAACACTGTCACCATCGAGGTTGCCAACTCTCAGGCGGGCGGCAATTGGCCGATCAGCGACGCAGCAATGTCATCCCTGATCAAGCTGTGCGCAGACATCTGCAAGAGAAACGGCATCAGCCGCCTGTACTACAACGGAAAGAACGGCACACTGCTGAGACATTGCGACTACTCTGCAACATCGTGCCCTGGTCCTTACATCAAGGAGCACACCAACTACATCTGTGATCAGGTGAATGCTTTGCTTGGTACTGGCTCTGCAGCAAGCACTCAGCCTAATGCGGCAACTGGCAGCATTGATGATCTGGCAAAGCGTACCATTGCCGGAGAGTTTGGAAACGGTGATCAGCGCAGGGCGGCTCTGGGTGCAAACTATAATGCTGTCCAGGCTCGTGTCAATGAGATCCTTGGCGGCGGTTCATCCAGTCAGCCTGCAGTGTTTGACGTGGATGCAGCGGCAAGAGATGTCATCGCTGGCAAGTATGGCAATGGTGATCAGAGACGCACAGCACTCGGCAGCCATTATGATGAAGTACAGGCCAGAGTGAACCAGATGCTTGGTGCTGCTGCCAGCACATCTGTGAATATCGATGCAGAGGCACGCAAGGTCATCAGAGGAGACTACGGCAATGGTGGAGAACGCAGAAATGCACTTGTGGCCAAGTTTGGAGCTAATGTGGCCAATCAGATTCAGACACGGGTCAACGATCTGCTGAGATGACAACTTGGAGAATGACAGTTTTCAGGAGGGATTTATGAATTGGAGTAATTACATGCTGCCCATGGTGGCAGTTGCAGTGTACATCATCTGCGCTATTATCAAGCCACTTATGGGTGACAAGTCAAAGTATCTGCCGCTTGTAGCGGCAGGCTGTGGCATCATCTTTGCATTCTGGATGCAGGGCTCTGTCAGCTTTGCTACGTTTGTGGCCGGTTTGGTATCCGGTTTCGGTGCCACAGGCATTGATCAGGCTATCAGCATTCCCATGAGCAAAAATACTGAAGTAGAAAGTGATGCAAAGCAGTGATGGATCCAACCACAATAAGAACGGTCAATGAGTTCTTTTCACTGGCAGGTCGCATCATCTTGTATTGCGGTGGCATCGCTGGAGCATTGGCGGGCATCTGGGCACTGGTAAGTAAAATCAGGTCCAAAGGATGGAGAGCTGCTACTGATGTCAGGATCGCCAGCCTGGAGGACTACTCCCGCAAGGACAACGAAAGACTGAAAAAGCTGGAAGCCGAAAATATCGACAAGGCAGAGGAGTTTGCCGACTTCCACGAAATTATGAGGCTGAACCTTAACGCTTCGCAGCAGCTTCTCAAGTCAAACTTGGAAGGTGGCAACAATGTTGCGGGCATGCAGAAAGCCAGCGATGAGATCCAGGAATATCTAAGATCGAAAGTATAAGAACAGCCGGGGCAGAGATGCTCCGGTTTTTTTATGTTGTAATCCCTTCAGAAATGCTCGGATTCCGATCAAATTTAAGCCACACGCAACGATTATAGGCATGGATGGAGAATCACCCACAAAATAAAAGAACACGCTCAGACGGCTCAAAAACGGCCTTCTGCGGCGTGCTCTTTTTAGTACGTGCAGACGAACGCGGCAACTGAATCAGTGATCAGAATTGCAGTGTTCGTTTTATGTACAATATGGTGAAGCAGATGAACTATCCCCCGGAGGTCATGCAGATTGTCGAACATGAGATGCAGAAACTGATCGATTCGATGGATAAGGGAGAGGATCCATTCAATCAGGATTGCATCGAGTCTTACTATCATATGTATCAGAAGATGAATCGTCAGTCACTCTGACGATTTTTTCTGCTTTATATAGATTGGTGACCCAATTACTTATTGAAAAAATGAAAAAAACTAATTGACTAAAGGGAGAGAGGGATGCTATATTCTTTGAGCACGCGGCGAGAGAGCCTGGGGCAAGGACAAAAGAGGAAGAAATTTCTCAGAAAGTAATTGACAGGGGCGTGCAGAAGTGATAATCTCTTGAATTGCACGGCGAGAGCCGATGCGAGAGATCTTTGAAAACTGAACAGGAATTAAGCAACGAAAAAGAACGTCAAATTCCGATAAGGAAAGAAGACTGACGAAAGTCAGCGAAGAATAGAGTCAAATCAAATGGAGAGTTTGATCCTGGCTCAGGATAAACGCTGGCGGCGTGCCTAATACATGCAAGTCGAACGAGGGAAGGCAAGCTTGCTTGCCGGAACGAGTGGCGAACGGGTGAGTAATACATAAGCAACCTGCCTGTAAGGACCGGGATAATGCCTGGAAACGGGTACTAAAACCGGATAGGCATAGATGGGGCATCCCATTTATGTTAAAGGTGAGAGACACAAACAGATGGGCTTATGGCGCATTAGCCAGTTGGTGAGGTAACGGCCCACCAAAGCGATGATGCGTAGCCGGCCTGAGAGGGTGAACGGCCACATTGGGACTGAGACACGGCCCAGACTCCTACGGGAGGCAGCAGTAGGGAATTTTCGGCAATGGGGGGAACCCTGACCGAGCAACGCCGCGTGAGTGAAGAAGGTTTTCGGATTGTAAAGCTCTGTTGCAAGGGAAGAACGGCACATAGAGGATATGTGAGTGACGGTACCTTGCGAGGAAGCCACGGCTAACTACGTGCCAGCAGCCGCGGTAATACGTAGGTGGCGAGCGTTATCCGGAATTATTGGGCGTAAAGGGTGCGTAGGCGGCCTTTTAAGTTTAAGGTGAAAGCGTGGGGCTTAACCCCATAAAGCCTTAGATACTGGGAGGCTAGAGTACTGGAGAGGAAAGTAGAATTCCATGTGTAGCGGTAAAATGCGTAGATATATGGAGGAATACCGGTGGCGAAGGCGGCTTTCTAGACAGTAACTGACGCTGAGGCACGAAAGCGTGGGGAGCAAATAGGATTAGATACCCTAGTAGTCCACGCTGTAAACGATGAATGCTAAGTATCGGGGCGACCCGGTGCTGCAGCCAACGCAATAAGCATTCCGCCTGTGGAGTATGCACGCAAGTGTGAAACATAAAGGAATTGACGGGGGCCCGCACAAGCGGTGGAGTATGTGGTTTAATTCGACGCAACGCGAAGAACCTTACCAGGCCTTGACATCCCTTGCAGAGGTGTAGAGATACATCCGAGGTTATCAAGGAGACAGGTGGTGCATGGTTGTCGTCAGCTCGTGTCGTGAGATGTTGGGTTAAGTCCCGCAACGAGCGCAACCCTTGTCTTCAGTTACCATCATTAAGTTGGGGACTCTGAAGAGACTGCTGGTGATAAACCGGAGGAAGGTGGGGATGACGTCAAATCATCATGCCCCTTATGGCCTGGGCTACACACGTACTACAATGGCGTATACAACGAGGAGCGACACTGCGAAGTGAAGCAAATCTCTTAAAGTACGTCTCAGTTCGGATTGAAGTCTGCAACCCGACTTCATGAAGCTGGAATCGCTAGTAATCGCGGATCAGCATGCCGCGGTGAATACGTTCTCGGGCCTTGTACACACCGCCCGTCATACCATGAGAGTTGGCAATACCCGAAGCCGGTGGCCTAACCGCAAGGAAGGAGCCGTCGAAGGTAGGGCTGATGATTGGGGTCAAGTCGTAACAAGGTATCCCTACGAGAACGTGGGGATGGATCACCTCCTTTCTAAGGAGAAAAAAAGGAAGTACAAGAAACGTTTTTCCCACGTAGCGGAAATTCCTGGTCAGTTTTGAGAGATCTGAAAGGATATCTCAATTGTTCTTTGAAAACTGAATAACAGAAGAAACAAACAAACAGATAGAAAGACAGCAAGAAAGTCTTTCTGTATAGTTGAAGAAAACCAAGTTTGGAAGCCAGTCTATTGAATGGCGGAAGAAACTTGGAAGCAGTTCTCTAAAAAGATTAAATAAGCAAGAGCGTACGGCGGATGTCTTGGCATATAGAGCAGAAGAAGGACGCAGTGAACGGCGAAACGCCTCGGGGAGTCGTAAACAGGCAACGATCCGGGGGTATCCGAATGGGGAAACCCGCCTGAAGTAATGTTCAGGCATCCTGGCGGAATACATAAAGCCAGAGAAGAGAACCCAGGGAATTGAAACATCTTAGTACCTGGAGGAAAAGAAAACAAGAGTGATTCCGAGAGTAGTGGCGAGCGAAATCGGAGCAGCCTAAACCAGTCTTAGGGCTGGGGTTGAAGGACCGCGAAAAGTTATGAGCGAAGGATAGTCGAAGTGCATTGAAAGGCACAGCGAAGAGGGTGCAGCTCCCGTAGACGAAATCCGAAGCGAGGCGAGCGGGATCCTGAGTACGACGGGGCACGTGGAACCCTGTCGGAAGCAACCGGGACCATCCGGTAAGGCTAAATACTCCTATATGACCGATAGTGCACCAGTACCATGAGGGAAAGATGAAAAGAACCGCGGGAGCGGAGTGAAAGAGATCCTGAAACCGTATGCTTACAAGAAGTCAGAGCACATTCATGTGTGATGGCGTGCCTTTTGTAGAATGAACCGGCGAGTTATCCTTGCATGCGAGGTTAAGCAGACAATGCGGAGCCGCAGCGAAAGCGAATCTTAACAGGGTGTTAAGTATGCAGGGATAGACCCGAAGCTGTAGTGATCTAGTCATGAGCAGGTTGAAGGTTGGGTGATTCCAACTGGAGGACCGAACCGACCCTCGTTGAAAAGCTGGCGGATGACTTGTGATTAGCGGAGAAATTCCAATCGAACGCAGCGATAGCTGGTTCTCCCCGAAATAGCTTTAGGGCTAGCGTTGGGTGAAACTTGATGGAGGTAGAGCACTGAATTCATGCGGGTGGCATCTAGCCATACCAATTGAAATCAAACTCCGAATGCCATGAAGCAATACCCGGCAGTCAGACTGCGAGTGATAAGGTCCGTGGTCAAAAGGGAAACAGCCCAGATCATCAGATAAGGTCCCAAAATCTATGCTAAGTGGGAAAGGATGTGGAGACGCATAAACAGCTAGGAGGTTGGCTCAGAAGCAGCCATCCTTGAAAGAGTGCGTAACAGCTCACTAGTCGAGTATCTCTGCGCCGAAAATTTACCGGGGCTAAGCATAGTACCGAATCTATGGATTTGATGCAAATCAAGTGGTAGGGGAGCGTTCCGGACCGCATTGAAGCGATACCGTAAGGAGTCGTGGAGCGTCCGGAAGTGAGAATGCCGGTGTGAGTAGCGAGATGCAGGTGAGAATCCTGCACAGCGTATGTCCAAGGTTTCCAGGGGAAGGTTCGTCCGCCCTGGGTAAGCCGGGAACTAAGGCGAGGCCGAGAGGCGTAGCCGATGACGAGCAGGTTGATATTCCTGCGCCCGCGCACGAAATGATGGAGTGACAGAGAAGGTTAGTACTAGTCCTTAATGGATTGGGCAGGGCATGTGTATAGCAGGCTGACAGGCAAATCCGTCAGCGGAATGGAAGACATGAACCAAGCGAACGCGCAAGCAAGTAGTGAAATGTACGATACCAGCTCTCAGGAAAAGCTTCTAGTGTTAATTCGTGAGCGGCCCGTACCAAAACCGACACAGGTGGACGAGGCGAGTAGCCTCAGCTGAGCGAGAGAACTGTTGCCAAGGAACTCTGCAATTTGACCCCGTACGTTAGCTATAAGGGGTACTCGAAAGAGTCACAGTAAATAGGCCCTAGCAACTGTTTAACTAAAACATAGCTCTCTGCTAAGCCGTAAGGCGAAGTATAGGGGGTGACACCTGCCCGGTGCTGGAAGGTCAAAAGGATGTGTCAGGAGCAATCCGAAGCGCTGAATTGAAGCCCCAGTGAACGGCGGCCGTAACTATAACGGTCCTAAGGTAGCGAAATTCCTTGTCAGGTAAGTTCTGACCCGCACGAAAGGTGTAATGATTTGGGCACTGTCTCGGCAGCAGACTCGGTGAAATCTTAGTACCTGTGAAGATGCAGGTTACCCGCAACTAGACGGAAAGACCCCATGGAGCTTTACTGTAGTCTGCTATTGAGTTTCGGTTAACTATGCACAGAATAGGTGGGAGACATTGAGACTGGTCCTTCGGGATCAGAGGAGTCACCGTTGGGATACCACTCTTATTTAACTGAAATTCTAACTATATACCGTAAACCGGGTATGGGACCGTGGCAGATGGGCAGTTTGACTGGGGCGGTCGCCTCCCAAAGAGTAACGGAGGCGCTCAAAGGTACTCTCAGAATGGTTGGAAATCATTCGTCGAGCGTAAATGCAGAAGAGTGCTTGACTGCGAGACAAACAGGTCGAGCAGGGACGAAAGTCGGAATTAGTGATCCGGCGGTGCAGAATGGAATGGCCGTCGCTTAACGGATAAAAGCTACCCTGGGGATAACAGGCTGATCTCCCCCAAGAGTTCACATCGACGGGGAGGTTTGGCACCTCGATGTCGGCTCATCGCATCCTGGAGGTGAATTCGCTTCCAAGGGTTGGGCTGTCCGCCCATTAAAGCGGTACGCGAGCTGGGTTCAAAACGTCGTGAGACAGTTTGGTCCCTATCTGTTGTGGGCGTTGGAAGTTTGAGGAGAGCTGTCCCTAGTACGAGAGGACCAGGATGGACGTTCCTACGGTGCACCAGTTGTCACGCCAGTGGCACAGCTGGATAGCTGAGAACGGCTGAGATAAACGCTGAAGGCATCTAAGCGCGAAACCAACTCCAAGATGAGACTTCCCTTCGAAAGAAATAAGACCCCTTGAAGACGACGAGGTTGATAGGTCAGAGGTGTAAGTGCCGTGAGGCATTGAGCTGACTGATCCTAATAGGTCGAAGATTTAATCACACGAGAGAACGCCACAATACGGAAAGACGAAGCAGTCTGAAGTCTGGAGAAATCTGTTATTCAGTTTTCAGGGAGCAATCTCTGGAAGAAATCCGGTGACGATACCGCAGTGGTCACACCTGTTCCCATCCCGAACACAGAAGTTAAGCACTGCAGGGGCGAAAATAGCTGAGCGGACCTCAGTGAATCAAGCACGCTGCCGGGTAATCGATGGAAGAGCTTCTGCTCTTCCTCTTTTTTTTATGTTACTCTGGAGCATGCTTTTGTCCCTCTTACCTTATACTGACTGGCCATTGGGAACACTGAATCAATATTTGAATCCATGATCCTGATTCTTTGTGCAGATGCTCCGAAAGGTCTCAGAAATGAAAATGGGATGTTTAGGGGACCTTTGTTATAAAGCAATGAAATCATTTATCCATGCAAAGGGAATCAGAAAACGGGGACAGCGGCAGCTTACTAAACGTATCTGTTTTACTCTACCTCGGGCTTAGTTCTTTTGATGCATCCATTCCTGCATGTGATGATTCTTCTGCTGATGGCTTACGAACCTCTGAAAGTGGGTATTTATGCATGCAATGGCACTCAGAGCGTGTATAATTAATGCCTGCGAGGCACAGTTATGAAAGAACTGAAAGTGATTACGAAAAGTGTCGAGGAAACGCATGCGCTTGGAGAAAAGCTCGGTGCTCATGCGAAGCCTGATATGGTATTCCTGATGAAAGGCGATCTCGGGGCGGGTAAGACGTGTCTGACCCAGGGAATTGCAAAGGGTCTGGGGATCACGAGAACCGTTACCAGTCCTACCTTCACGATCCAGAAGTTATATCATGGCCGGCTGGAGCTGAATCATATTGATGCTTATCGGCTTGAAGGGGTTCATCAGGATCTCGGGTTTGATGAGTATCTGACAGATGGCGGGCTGACGGTCATTGAGTGGTCTCAGTTTGTACCGGATCTTGTTCCGGAAGAGTATCTTTCTATTTCAATCCGTCTGCTTGAGGAAAGTGATCGGGAGTTTACGATGACAGCGAATGGGGCTGAATACGAACAGCTTCTGGAGGAAATCAGATGATTACATTATGCATGGATACTAGTACTCAGTATCTTGTGATTGCGCTGATCCGGGATGATCAGATCGTGGCGAAGTTCCAGGAAAAGTGCTGGAAGAAGCAGTCGGAAGAATTGTTTCCGAGATTGATGGATCTGATGAAGGAAGCCGGTCTGGAACCGGAAGATATCGGTCAGGTCGTGGTCAGCGAAGGCCCTGGCAGCTATACCGGTGTACGGATTGCGATGACAGTGGCGAAGGTATTCTGTGCAATGCGGAATCTTCCGATCGCAACGGTTGGCACGCTGCAGCTGTTTGCTGGCATGGAGCCAAGAGCCCGCGTCGTCCTTGATGCAAGAGGAGGCCGTGTCTATACAGCGGTTTATGAATATGGGGTTCTTTCCGGTACGGTAGAAGCGAAGCCTTGTGAAGAAGTGAAGGCAGAGATCCTAGAAGCGGAAACCGTGATCGGCGATGGCAGTTTGGTAGGAAGAGAAGACCATATTCCGGATCTTGCTGAGAATTTCCTGGCGCTGAAAGATCAGTGGAAGTATGCAGAGAATGTGCATCTCGTAAAGCCGGAATATCTGAAGAGCAGTGAGAGCTACCTGCCTCATCATCAATGATCCGAGCTGCTGAAGACCAGGATCTTGATCGCATTGCCGAGCTGGAGAATGTGCTGTTTGCGGACAGCCCGTGGCCGTGGAAGGAATTCGAGCATGAACTGCATGAGAATCCCTTTGCAATTCTTCTTGTCGATGAAGAAGAAGGAAGGGTAGTCGGGTATCTTGACTACTGGATTCTATATGAGCAGGCTCAGGTTGCGACGATCGGAGTGGATCCGGAATATCAGAATCGCGGCATCGGCAGTGCATTGCTGAGCTATGCAGAGAAAGATGCGGCAGATCAGGGCTGCGAGACGTTTTCCCTGGAGGTACGCGTAAGCAATGCTAAGGCAAGGCATCTCTACGAGAAACATGGGTTTATTCAGGTGAATATAAGAAAAGGCTACTACGAGAATGGCGAAGATGCGTATCTCATGGTGAAGCCGATTGGAGGTCAGAAAGATGACGCTGATATTAGGGATTGAGACAAGCTGCGATGAGACAGCATGTGCGGTAGTCCGGGATGGGAAAGAGATCCTTTCCAATGTTGTTTCGAGTCAGATCAATGTGCATACATTATATGGCGGGGTCGTTCCGGAAGTAGCGAGCCGCATTCATGTGGAGAATATTTCTGCAGTTATCAGCGAGGCGGTAAAGCAGGCTGGGGTGACGATGGATGACATCGATGCGATTGCCTATACCCAGGGTCCTGGTCTGATCGGTTCTCTGCATGTTGGCGTGCAGGCTGCCAAGACGCTTGCCTGGGAGTTCCATAAGCCGCTGATTCCGATTCATCATATCACCGGGCATATCTTTGCCAATCAGTTCGTGACGGATCTGGAATTCCCGTTAATGGCATTGGTTGTTTCGGGCGGTCATACGCAGCTTGTATGGATGGCGAATGACTGGGACTTCAAGGTCATCGGCACAACCATGGATGATGCGATCGGCGAAGCATATGACAAGGTTGCCCGTGTGCTGGGCCTCGGCTATCCGGGCGGACCGGTCATGGATAAGCTGGCTAAGCTCGGCAAGGCAGATCCGGACTATGTGCTGCCGACGCCGAAGACGGCTAAGCCTTATGACTTCTCGTTCTCCGGCCTCAAGACCGCAGTGCTGCAGCTGGATCAGCGTCTGAAGAAGCAGGGCAAGGAAGTTAATCCGGCTGATATGGCATATGCATTCCAGGAGACTGCACTGAATTCCATGACGGATAAGACATGTGCAGCGGTAAAGGAATTCAAGCCGAAGATGCTGGTACTGGCAGGCGGAGTTGCGGCTAATTCCCGTCTTCGTTCCATGATGACGGACAAGATGAAGGCTTATCCGGAAACGAAGCTGGTCATTCCGCCTCTGAAATGCTGCACGGACAATGCGGCAATGATCGGTGCGGTGGGTTATACTGCGTACCTTCATAAAGCATTCGGCGGATTTGATGCCGCCGCAGATCCGGGTCTGATGATGCCAGGAGAGAATTAATAATCTTGTTAGGATTATTCATATTATCACATTCACTAGTTTATGATACACTGTACCCAGGTGAAAAATATGGAAAACAATAAACTAGTACCAAAGGCAACACTGCATCGTTATCCGGTATATCTGAAGGCCCTGCGCCGTCTGAAGGCAGACGGAGTGGATCGCATCATGTCCCGGGAACTTGCCGATTATGTCGGCATCGAA
Organism: Anaerolactibacter massiliensis; assembly: GCF_900290205.1. Taxonomy (NCBI): domain Bacteria; kingdom Bacillati; phylum Bacillota; class Erysipelotrichia; order Erysipelotrichales; family Erysipelotrichaceae; genus Anaerolactibacter; species Anaerolactibacter massiliensis. The sequence continues at coordinate 16,501 of NZ_OLMH01000002.1, forward strand.
TCTACCACGATCCGCAGAGACTTCAGCTTTCTCGGGAATCTCGGGAAGCAGGGTTATGGCTATAAGGTTGATGATCTGATTCAGATCTTCAGCGATCAGCTCGGCATGAACTTTGATGAGAAGATCATTCTGGTCGGATGCGGAAACCTCGGAAAGGCACTTCTGAACTACAATCACTGGAACCATGTGGTCGGTGAGATTGTATGTGCCTTTGATCTGAAGCCGGAAGATGTGAAGGGCGCAGGTGTCCCGGTCTACAATCTGAATGAGATTGCAGAGAAGAAGCCGGAAGGATGCCGGATTGCAATTCTGACGATTTCCCGGGAAGTTCAGCCTACGGTTGATCTGCTCGTGAAGAACGGAATTACGGGATTGGTAAGTTTTGTGAGCGACCATTTCACAGTGCCGGCAAATGTACATGTGAAACAGATCGATGTCGTGTCGTCGATTCAGGAGCTTGTCTTTGAGGCAAACTCCATGCAGAAATAAACAGCAGTAAGGAGAGATCGGAGAATACTATGCTGAGTGAAATGACGGTCAGGGAATTGTATGAACTGACGAATGAAGGGTCCCAGCTGGAGAAGGACCAGGTGGAATATGTGTTTCTGCAGGGCTGGGTCAGAACGAACCGGGCTGGCAAGAATGTCGGATTTCTGGCATTGAATGACGGTTCGTATTTCAAGAATGCCCAGATCGTCTATGAGCAGTCGCTGGCGAATTTTGCAGAAGTCGGAAAGTACCTGACCGGCACTGCTGTTTCGGTGACCGGAAAGTATGTAGCTACTCCGGATAACAAGCAGCCGTTCGAGATCCAGGCAACGGAGATTGTGCTGGAAGGAGAGTGCGACAAGACTTATCCGCTTCAGAAGAAGCGTCATTCGTTTGAGTATCTCCGTGAGATCGGTCATCTGCGTCCGCGGACCAATACATTCAGTGCGGTATTCCGGGTTCGTTCCGCGCTGGCTATGGCTATTCATGAGTTCTTCCAGGACCAGGGATTTGTCTATGTCAATACGCCGGAAATCACCGGCAATGATGCTGAGGGTGCCGGCGAGACGTTTACGGTTACCACCCGCAGCGATGGCAAGTATGACGAAGACTTCTTCGGCAAGCATGCCAGTCTGACCGTTTCCGGTCAGCTGCAGGCTGAGGCGTTTGCTCTGGCATTCCGCGATGTGTATACGTTCGGGCCAACGTTCCGGGCTGAGAATTCGAATACGACGAACCATCTTGCTGAGTTCTGGATGATTGAACCGGAGATGGCTTTCGCTGATCTGGAAGATGATATGGACTGCATCGAGGACATGGTGAAGTTCTGCATCCAGTATGTGGAAGATAACTGTCCGGAAGAGATGAAGTTCTTCAATGAATTCATTGAGAAGGGTCTGATTGAGCGTCTTGATCATGTGAAGAACAGCGAGTTCCGCAGAATGCCTTATACCGAAGCAATCGAGATTCTGAAGAAGGCAGATCCGGAGCAGTTTGAAAATAAGGATATCCACTGGGGCATGGACCTCATGACCGAGCATGAGCGGTATATCACCGATAAGGTAGTGCAGGGACCGGTGTTCCTGACGGATTATCCGAAAGACATCAAAGCATTCTACATGCGCCAGAATGAGGATGGCAAGACGGTTGCTGCCTGCGATCTGCTGGTGCCGGGTGTCGGCGAGCTGGTCGGCGGCAGCCAGAGAGAAGAGCGCCTCGATGTGCTGGAAAACCGCATGAAGGAACTTGGTATGAAGATGGATGGATATCAGTGGTATCTGGATCTTCGCCGGTACGGCGGCTGCAAGCATGCGGGGTTCGGTCTGGGCTTTGAGCGCTTTGTCATGTATGTGACCGGCATGGAGAACATCCGTGACGTGATTCCGTTTGCACGGACGCCGCGCAACCTGATGTTCTGAGAAACAGGAGTATATTTGGAAAATGGAAGAATATGTACTGAAGCAGAACCCGGATGGGACAAAGATCACAGTTCATGATGTCCAGATGGTTCTTCTGGAGATGATGAAGGATATCGATGAGCTCTGCCGCAGGAACGATATTCCCTATTTTCTTTCGGGCGGAAGTGCGCTTGGTGCGGTTCGCCATAAGGGGTTTATTCCGTGGGACGATGATGCGGATATTTTCATGATGCGCAGTGATTTCATGCGCTTCATTGAGGTCATGAAGGAACAATGTCCGGACAAGTATGTATTTCAGTGCTGGTATACGGACAAGCGGTTCAACGTGCTGATTCCGGGCATGAAGATCCGCAAGAAGGGAACGTATCTGAAAGAAGTGAATTCCCTGCTGTCCAATCGATGCACAGGGTATGATGGCTGCGATGGTGTATTTCTGGATGTGTTTGTCTGGGACTATGCCACGACCGATAAATGGAAGGACCTGCCGCCCCGGCTGGCCAATGACGTGCTCATGGTTCCTGAGATCATTGCGGACAATGTCTTCCATGTGAATCCGAAGGGAATCAAATCCCTCATCATGCATAATGCGATTTCATACAGCGAGCGGTGCGAGAAAGAACACAGCCCCTATATCGGCTTTGATCTGACCTGGGTCTGGAAGAGTCCTTTCCATCCGTTCATCTTCCGCTATGATGATATTTTCCCGGCGCAGTATGTGCCGTTTGAGGACACTGAACTGCCGATTGCCCATCATCCGGAAGAATATCTCAATACTGCGATCGCTCCGAGCTGGAGACAGCTGCCGCCGGAGAACAAGCGGTTTGCAAAGCATATCGTAGATATCAGATTGTAAGGAGAATCAGGTGCTTTATCAGGTAAGTCATGCAAGCAAGTCCTTCGGTGCGGATTCCGTATTCGAGGACGTGCAGTTTGAAATCAAGGGAACTGAGAAGGTGACGATCGTCGGCCGCAATGGCTGCGGAAAGACTACATTCCTTCGCTGCATGTGCGGAGAGATGGATTTCGATTCCGGAACGGTTTCCAGAATGAACGGGGTCACGATCGGGTATCTTGCGCAGAAGCCGCTGTCGGATGACAATCTGACGGTTGATCAGGAACTGCGGGCGGTCTTTGAGCCTGTTCTTGCCATGGAACATGAGATGCATGATCTGGAAGAACGGATGAAGACAGATTCTTCCGAGAAACTCCTTTCCCGCTACGCAGAACTGCAGGAAAAATTTGAGGCTGTTAATGGCTACAGCTGGGAATCCGAGATGATGACGGTCTTCACGAAGTTCGGCTTTGCGCCGGAGGAGATTCATCGGAAGATCGGCGAATTCTCCGGGGGGCAGAAGACCAGAATCGCATTCGTGAAGCTTCTTCTCTCCAAGCCGGATATCCTGCTTCTGGATGAGCCGACGAACCATCTCGACATGGAGACGATCGAGTGGCTGGAAGGCTATGTGAAGAACTACCCGAAAGCGGTTGTCATGGTTTCTCATGACCGGATGTTTCTGGATCATACGGCGGATGTTGTCTATGACATGGAATACGGGAAGATGACCCGCTATGTCGGTAACTATTCTTCGTTTGTCGTGCAGAAGAAGAATAATCTGGAACGCCAGGAACAGGCGTATGAGCGTCAGCAGAAAGATATCCAGCGTCTGCAGGAACTGATTGAGAAGTTCCGCTATAAGAAGAACAAAGCATCGTTTGCACAGTCGAAGATCAAGTATCTGGATCGGATGGAAAAGCTTGATCCGGTGCAGAAAGCAGATATGAAGACGTTCCATGCGCACTTCACTCCGCGGATCAAAGGCGGCGAGAAGGTGCTGGAAACAGATCATCTGAAGATCGGCTATGATCATCCGCTGACCGAAGTATCCATGTCGATGCGCAGAGGCGACCGCATTGCGATCATCGGTCCGAATGGATGCGGCAAGTCTACGTTCGTGAAGACGCTGATGGAACTGATTCCTTCGCTTGGCGGTTCGTTCTTATGGGGTCATCAGATTGAGAAGGGATACTTCGATCAGCAGCTTGCGCAGTTCTCTTCCGGTAAGACGGTATTGGAAGAACTATGGGATGAGAATCCGGATCTCGACAGGACGCAGGTGAGATCTGTTCTCGGTCAGTTCCTGTTCAGTGCGGATGAAGTATTCAAGACCGTGGATGTGCTTTCAGGCGGTGAGAAGGTCCGGCTGAGTTTTGCAAAGCTTCTGCTTCAGCATTCCAATGTGCTGATTCTCGATGAGCCGACGAACCATCTGGATATTCCAGGCAAGGAAGCACTGGAAGAATCTCTGAAGGGATTTTCCGGAACGATTCTGTTTGTCAGCCATGACCGCTATTTCATTGAACAGCTGGCTACTGGTCTGCTGATCATGGAGAATGGCGGCGCAGAATATCGCCCGATGACGTATGATGAATACGTAGCAGAGAAGAACGGAATCCCCGCTCCGGAACCGAAGAAGCAGGAAGCTGCTGCACCAGTGATTCCGGAAAAGACAGCTGAGAAGATGCTCAGCCCGGATGGAAAGAAACGGGAGATTGCAAAGCTGGAGAAGCAGATCACGGAAAAGGAACAGGATCTGGAAGCTCATCGTGCGCTGCGCTTTGAACCCGAGTACTATCAGGATTATCAGAAGATGAATGAACTCGATGAGAAGATCGATGATATTCATAACGAGCTTGCCCATCTCTATGAGAAATGGGAAGAGATGAATTCCTGATCATCTCTGGAGGAATGCGGAATCATGGAATGCTGGAAATGTCATAAGCCAATCCCGGATCGGGCCGAGAAGTGCCCGTACTGCGGTGCTATCACGCATAATAAAGTAGATGCAGTTCTGAGCAAAGCAGCAGATGCGATCAATCCGAAGAAGCTGTTTAAGAAACTTGGTAAGTAAATTTGTCTTCTATCTATCGAAACTCGCAGGATGATTCCTGCGTTTTTCTTATTCTCCATAAACGATTGAGAAATATTCTGCCTGTCATTTCCCCATTTTCAGCTTTCAGGCAGGTCCTGTTTGAATCATTTAGGTTGTTGAGAAAAGGCTTTCAGTATCAGCTTAATCAACACTAGTGAAGCAGGAGAGGTGTTTATAAATGATCGAGCCATTGAAGAAGAGAAGATTGATCCGGAGACCGGGTATCCGAGATAGATGCAGAAAACGCACTATCGCGGATACGACAGAAATCGGAAAGCAGTTCGGTATGAATACAAGCACCATGTATATCTGCTGAAGATCAGCGAGGATCCAGGAGTGCCGAACGATATAGCGAGGGATTCCGGCAAAATCCAGCGAATATACAACAGCAGGACCAGCGCAGAAAGATACCATGGGAGAATGGACTGGGACTTCTGCTTTGAGAATCACACAATCCGCGCTCTGAATAGGCAGCAGACAAGAAGAATACAGCAGCAGATGTTTTCAGTGCGCTATGAATCAGGATATCAGGCACTAGGGAGATGATAAGCAAGTCTGAAGCTGCCTGCTGCAAGCCAATAATTCAAGAGCCCTGCTTTTTGGCCGAAGAAAGCATCTGCCGTATTTGCGTTTTGGGTCTACAAAATGGTTCTGTTTTTAATGATCATGCATGGTCAAGCGTAATGTTGTAAGATCAAGGTAGTCATAGAGGGGAAATGTGACAATGAAATCGAGTATCAGAAAAGAACTGCTTTGGATAGCTGCATTGTGTTTTCTCGTTCTCGGAATGACAGGATTCAGCAATGGTTCCTTGTCAGAAGAAATCCTCGGGATCCTAGGAACATTACTATTGCTGTTATCTGGTGGAAAGCATCATCGTATTCCAGACGGCAGCAGACTGATTAAATCGGTTCTCTGCATTACCTGCCTCTTTACCATGGCATGTGCAGGGCAGGCGGCTGATGCATCCGCAGCGATTGCACCGGAAAGCACTGCTGCCGCGACAGCAATTTCGCAGGATTTAGCAGCTGAAGAGAATAACGCTGAACCAGCTTCTGACACATTAGAAACTCCGACGCCTGAAACTGCTGAAGCATCTACGCCAGAGCCGACTCCAACACCAACCCCTGCACCTACCCCGACTCCCACACTGTCACCTACTCCTATCCCAGAGCCGACACCAACTCCTACTCCGGAACAGACTCCGACCCCGGATGACTGCGGATGGGTATCAGATGCATCCTATGTTCAGGGAGGCTATTGTTCCTATCACCCGGAATGGTATTCCGATGCGGATCGGGTTCAGACGGAGACTTATACTGAGCAATCCGGAGGCGGTACAAGCAATTTCCAGACCTATGATGATCCGTATGCTGGAAGTGCTCCGTATATCGGTAATGCCAATTCCAGGAAGTTCCATTATTCCTGGTGCAGCAGCGTCTCTGATATGAAGCCATCTAATCGAGTGGAATTCTACAGCCGGGATGATGCAGTAAATTCCGGATATGTCCCATGCAAGAGATGCAATCCGTGAAAATATAAGGAAAGTCTTTCTATAATAAAACCGCTCAGAATAAGAATTCTGAACGGTTTTTTACATGGCGGAGAAGGAGGGGTTCGAACCCTCGCACGCTTGCACGTCTGCTGGTTTTCGAAACCAGTCCCTTCAACCACTTGGGTACTTCTCCGTGTGCCTGTTGATTATACCATAGCTGGAGGAATGGAGGTACAAGTTTTCAATCCGGATCCTGAGTCAGAACAGATCCTGGAATATATGTTAAGATCACTGCTGAAAGGATTGAATATGAAAGTTCATTTTTCAGATTATCTTACCCGGATAGCTCCGGGGATCCACAAGCTGATCAGCCTTCTGGAGGAACATTATGACTATGTAAGCGTGCTTTCGTCTGATTCTGTCGGGTTTCAGGCATCGATCATGCAGAGATCGAAGCAGATCAGCCACCAGACATTGACGACGGAGCGGGGAAATACGGTACGGGTATGCAGGAATGGCCTGTACAGCGAATATGCATTCAACGACTTTGATCCGGAACATCCGGAGGTAATGGAAGAGAAGATCTGCAGGAATCTGGATCGGCAGCTAGAACTGCTGCAGAAGACGGGAACTGCTGTCTATCAGACACCGGTGATGGAAGAAGAACCGCTGCAGTTTTCTGCAGAGATGGAAACAGAAGAAATGCCGGAGAACTGCGATCTTGAGAAACTGGTGAAGTTCTTCAGCAAGCTGAGTGAGGAAGGTGTTTCTCATCCGGATATTGTCGAATGCGTGGCAAATGCTTCTTCAACCCATATCTCGAAGATGTTCATGAGCCAGAAGCGGGATATGCGGCAGAGCTATGTGATTTCAGAAGGCATGGTTGCTGCAATCGGCATGAGAGATGGAAAAAGCGTTCAGGGCTATTCTGCGGTCAGCGGAAGAAAAGGACCGGAGATTTTCAGAGGCATGGATCAGTGCCTGAAGGAAGCGCTGAAGCAGGCAGATGAACTGCTTGGAGCTGAAACGGTGAAGCCTGGCATGTATGATGTGATCCTGTCTCCGGAGGTATCCGGGCTGATTGCGCATGAAGCATTCGGCCATGGGGTTGAGATGGATATGTTTGTGAAGAACCGGGCGCTTGGCAAGGATTATATCGGGAAGCGGGTAGGTTCTGATCTGGTTACCATGCATGAAGGAGCTGCGGTTCTTGAAGAAGTTTCTTCGTATGCGTTTGATGATGAAGGAACGCTGGCTGGAGATGTGGTGGAAATTGATCATGGCATTCTGAAGACCGGCGTATGCGATGTATTGAGTGCACTGCGTCTTCATACGAAGCCGACAGGAAACGGAAAGCGGCAGAACTTCGAACATAAGGTTTATTCGCGCATGACGAATACGATCTTCGAGGGAGGAAATGATTCCATGGAAGATATGATCCATTCGATTTCTCATGGCTATCTTCTCTCTGGCATGTATTCCGGCATGGAAGATCCGAAGCACTGGGGCATTCAGTGTATTGTGCAGAGAGGATATGAAATCAGAGATGGAAAGCTGACCGGCAAGGTATGCGGACCGATTGTGCTGACCGGATATGTACCGGATCTGCTCGGATCGATCTCAATGGCTGCGCATGATGTGCAGGCATTCGGTTCGGGTTATTGCGGCAAGGGCTATAAGGAGTTCGTCAAGGTTTCTGACGGCGGTCCTTATCTGAAGGCGAAAGCGAGGTTAGGCTGATGGATGAGAAAATCCTGGAATTGCTGAAAGAGTCCGGTGCAGCTGGCTGGGAAGTCACGGATACGGTGAAAGAAGGATGGGAGTTCTATTTCATCCGTCATGAACTGGATCAGAACCGGATTGTGGATACCGAGCATATAACGGTATGCGTGTATGAATCCATCGGAGATGGAAAAGAACTTGGTTCTGCAAGAATGGAGATTCCGGCTGGTTCGGAAGAATCAGAAGTCAGAGATATGATCGCGCAGCTGCGCAGAGAAGCATCGCTGGTGAAGAATCCGTACTATGAGCTTCATCATCCTGGTTCTGGTGTGCCGGAATCTCAGAAAGCGATAGATCCTGCGGTGATTGCAGAGGATTTCATCCGCACGATGACAGAACTTCCGGAGACGGAGAGTGAGGATATCAATTCCTATGAGATCTTCACGAGCTCGATGAAGCGGAGATTCATCAATTCCAATGGAATTGATGTGACTTCGGTGTATCCGGAGTCAATGATCGAAGTAGTTGTCAATGCCAGAAAAGACGGACATGAAATCGAACTGTACCGGAACTATACGTCCGGAACGTGCGATGCAGAGATGCTGAAGAAGGATCTTGCAGAGACGATGCAGATGGGCAGAGATCGTCTGAATGCAGTACCGACGCCTGCTCTTGGATCTGGCGATCTGGTGCTGGCTGGTCCGGATGCAGCAAAGATCTATGAGTATATGACGGCTCATCTTTCTTCAGATTATATCTATCGGAGGTTCTCAGACTGGGCGATCGGAACCGAAGCAGTGAAGGAAGTAAAGGGAGATCGTTTCACGGTGAAATCGGTAGCTCATCTGAAGAACTCTTCGCATAATACCGGATATGACAGCGAGGGTGCAGCCGTCAGAGATCTGGTGCTGATGAACAACAATGTGCCTGAGGCGTACTGCGGCAGTCAGCAATGTGCATATTATCTCGGGCTGAAGGATTGTTTCCGGGCTCAGAACTATGAAATCTGCGGCGGAAGCAGGTCGGCAGAAGAGCTGCGGAGCGGGAATTATCTGGAGGTTGCGGAGTTCTCTGATTTCCAGGTGAATCCGATGACTGGTGATCTTGCTGGTGAGATCAGACTTGGCTACCTGCATCAGGATGGCAAAGTAAAGATTGTCACCGGGGGCTCGGTTTCCGGAAATATGCATGTGCTGATGAAGGAGATGTATGGTTCGAAAGAACAGCGTCAGTACGATACGATGGTGATTCCGGCAGTCACGCGGCTGTGCCATGTGCAGATTGCCGGTGCAGAGTAACCATCAGGTTGATAGAGTCAGACTTCGTGTCTGACTTTTTGCTTTGCGGGAAGTGATTCTGTATTGATCGTGCAGATTATGCTAAATTAGGTGCTATGAAAAAAAGTGAGAGGAAAAAGCTCCGCTTTCCGAATAAGCGGAGCATGGTCTTGTATTTTCTGTCAGGCTCGGGAAAGTATTTTGCCGCGAGTCTGATTTCAGCATGTCTGGTAACTCTGCTTGACATGGTCAATCCGAAGATCATCGGTTTTACGGTTGACTCGGTGATCGGTGACGAGCCGGCTTCGCTGCCGACGTTTCTGGAGCAGCTCTGGGAGAAAGCAGGCATGCATGGACCGCATGTTCTGATCCTGGTTGCGGGTCTGGTCGTGGTGCTGGCACTATTAAGATCCTTGTTCCGGTATGTGTTCCGGCTGATGAATTCGAAGGGCTCGGAAAGGTTTGTGAAACGGATCAGAGATCAGGTATTCGCGCATCTATTGAATCTTCCGGTGAACTGGTATTCGGATCATCAGACCGGCGATATCATCCAGCGCTGCACCTCAGATGTGGAGACGATCAAGATGTTCCTGCAGGAGCAGCTGACCTCTTTGTTCCGGATCGTGCTGATGATCGTGATGTCGCTCTGCTTCATGGCGGGAATCAGCGGCCGGCTGACGCTTTATGCGGGTCTCTTCATTCCGGTGATCATCGGCTACAGTATCTTCTTCTACTATAAGATCGGTGCTTCGTTTGAAAAAGCAGACATCGAAGAAGGAAAGCTGTCAGCCATTGCCCAGGAGAATCTGACGGGCGTCCGGGTTGTGCGGGCTTTCGGCAGAGAGCAGTATGAGAAGACGAGATTTGCGAATCAGAATGATCAGTACACGAAGTTCTGGATCAGACTGATGAAGTATCTTTCGGTGTTCTGGTCCTGCGGCGATCTGTTTTCCTATCTGCAGATTCTGACGGTGCTGTCGGCTGGTGCGGTGTTCTGCGTGCATGGCGAGATGACGGCGGGAAGCTATATTGCGTTTCTATCCTATAATGCGATGCTGACGTGGCCGGTGCGTATGCTCGGCAGAATCATTGCAGATCTCTCCAAGACCGGAGTTTCCATCGACCGTATCCGGGAGATCATGAATGCGGAAGAAGAACAGGATAAACCAGATGCACTGACTCCGGATCTGCTTCAGGATATCGTCTTTGATCATGTCTCGTATCAGTATGAGAACGGAGCCGGAGAGATTCTGGATGATGTGTCTTTCACTGTGAAGGCTGGTTCTACGGTTGGCATTCTCGGCGGCACCGGGTCCGGAAAGTCGACGCTGATGTATCTGCTGGATCGCATGTATCCGCTCTCGAAGGGGAAGATCACAATTGGCGGAGTGGATATTGCTGATATGAAGGCATCCTGGGTCAGAACCCAGATCGGAATGGTGCTGCAGGAGCCGTATCTGTTCTCGCGCACGCTGTTTGAGAATATCCGGATTGCCAAGCCGACCGCGAATCTGAAAGAAGTAAGACAGGCTTCTGAGATTGCTGATCTGGATGATACGGTGGAACACTTCACAGATAAATATGAGACATTCGTCGGAGAAAGAGGCGTGACGCTGTCCGGCGGACAGAAGCAGCGGACGGCGATTGCGCAGATGCTGATCCGGAAGCCTCCGATCATGATCTTCGATGATTCGCTTTCCGCAGTCGATGCGGAGACGGATGCGAAGATCCGTACCGCGATTCATGAAAGCAGCGGTACTTCAACCGTGATTCTGATTGCACATCGGATCACGACGCTGATGCAGGCAGATCAGATCATCGTACTGGATCAGGGCAGAGTTGCCGAGCAGGGAACGCATGAGCAGCTGCTGGAGAAGAACGGCATCTACCGGAAGATCTATGATCTGCAGATGCAGGGACAGGAGGGCTGATCATGAGCGAGAAGAAAAAAGAAGAGCAGGTTTCTCTTCCGTTTTTCGGAATTCCGAAGCTGATGCCCTATGTGCGTCCTTACCGGAAAAAGCTGATTGCGATGATGGTTCTCGGACTTGCCGCATCGGCAATTGACTCGGTGTATCCGCTGTTCAATCAGTATGCACTGAATCATTTCATCACGCTGAAGACGCTCGATACGATGCCGAGGTTCATCGGGCTCTATATTGCAATTCTGGCGGTGCAGGTGGTAATCAATCTGATCAGCACCTACTGGGCAGGACAGATTGAGATGAGCGTGGATCATGATCTTCGGGAGGCGAGCTTCAGTCATCTGCAGACCCTGTCTTTCTCTTATTTCAATCAGAATAATGTCGGCTACATTCATGCAAGGGTCATGAGCGATACCGGCAGAATCGGAGAAATTGCTGCCTGGCGGTTCATGGATCTGATCTGGAATGGCTCCTATCTGATCTTCGTGCTTGTGATCATGCTGAGGATGAATGCGAGGCTGACGGCATGGATCATTCTGCTGGTGCCGATTGCGGTATTTCTGATCAGCTGGTTCCAGAAGCGGATTGTTGCCCTGAACCGCCGGATCCGTGAGATCAATTCGACGATTACCGGGAATTTCAATGAGGGAATTACCGGTGTGCGTTCCATCAAGACGATGGCAGTGGAATCGGTGATCAATTCTGATTTTCAGAAAGATACGGAGCGGATGCGGAAAGAGTCGGTGCATGCGGTGCATTACAGTGCACTGCTTTCTGCGACCATGGTGCTGATGAGCTCAATGGCTCTGGCAGTGGTGCTCTGGCGGGGCGGAATGATCACCAGAGAGCAGGTGATGACGATCGGAACCCTGTCAGTATTCATGAGCTATGCGCTGAATCTGATGGATCCGATTGAGGCAATCGTGCAGACGATTTCTGCGCTGGTTGCTTCGCAGGTGAATATCGAGCGGTTCACGAAGCTGATGAATACGGCTTCTGATGTCGCGGATACGCCGGAAGTCATTGAAAAATACGGAGATACGTTTCATCCGAAGAAGGAGAACTGGGAACCGTTATACGGAGATGTCGAGTTCCGGGATGTCACATTCCGGTATCCGGACGGGACGGAGAATGTTCTGGAACACTTCAATCTGAATGTCCCGCAGGGAACGAATGTCGCAATTGTCGGCGAGACCGGAGCGGGAAAGAGCACGTTAGTCAATCTCGTCTGCAGGTTCTATGAACCGACCAGCGGCCAGGTGCTGATCGATGGCAGAGATGCCCGCGAGAGAAGCCAGCTCTGGCTGCATTCCAATATCGGCTACGTGCTCCAGACGCCGCATCTGTTTTCCGGAACGGTCCGGGATAATCTGCGCTATGGAAAGCCGGATGCGAGTGATGAAGAGATCATGAAGGCATTGCAGATGGTTTCTGCGGACTTCGTGATCCGCAAGATGGATCATGGCCTTGACAGTGAGGTCGGAGAAGGCGGAGATCTTCTCTCTACTGGAGAAAAGCAGCTGCTGTCATTTGCCAGGGCGCTGCTGGCTGATCCGCGGATTCTGGTTCTGGATGAAGCTACTTCTTCCATTGATACCGTGACCGAAAAAGCAATTCAGAATGCGATCGCAGCAGTGACAAAGGGAAGGACTTCGTTTGTGATTGCGCATCGGCTTTCCACAATTGTCGATGCGGATGTGATTCTGGTCGTAAGAGATGGAAAGATCATCGAGCATGGAACACACCATGAGCTGATGAAGCAGAGAGGGTACTACTATAGTCTTTACACGCGCCAGTTCGAGCTTTCAGCCCCGGATCTTGCAGAATAGACGCAGATTCATTTTCTGAAAATGATGAAAAAAACCAGATGAAAAGTGAATCAAATGTGAAAAACGTGAAAATTCCGTGAAATGACAGTGTTGTTTTCTTGAACACTTTAAGCTAAACTCAAACCATAGCAATTGAATCAGGAGGGAAAAGCTATGAAGAAATTATCTGCAGTGCTTCTTTCTGCGATGATGGCTGTAACTCTGGCTGGATGCGGCGGATCTTCTTCCGCAGCAGCAACGGAGTCTGCAGCTGCTACCGCAGCAGCAAGCGCAAGCGCAGGCGCCGAGGAGTACATGTCCGATACGGCAGCTGCTGACATCAAGCTGTCTGATACGGACAACATGACCGAGTACACGAGCTATCAGATCCAGTCGATGGACTATCTGGTTACTGCTCTTGCCGAAGACCATGAGTACAATGCAAACTTTGTCGATGGCCTTCTGGAAAATGACACTTACGGAAACCTGGCTCCGTGCCTGGCGACCAGCTATGATGTCAGTGACGACGGTCTGACTTACACCTTCCATCTGAGAGATGGCGTCAAGTGGGTAACCAACACTGGCGAAGAATATGACACCGTCAAGGCTGATGACTTCGTTGCAGGTCTTCGTCATGGTGCTGAATTCAACAGCGGCACTGCCTGGCTGATGCAGGGTGTGATCAAGGGATATGCTGATTACATGGCTAACGGCGACTATTCTGATGAAGCATGGGATAAAGTCGGCATCAAAGCAGTCGATGATCTGACTCTGGAATACACGCTGGAAGCTCCTACTTCCTACTTCCCGTCCATGACGACTTATGCAGTTCTCTATCCGGTCAACCGTGAATTCCTGGAATCCCAGGGAACCGGCTGCAAGCTTGGTGCTCCGGATCAGACTTCCTGCTCGTTCGGCACGACGGATGCGGCTTCCATTCTCTACAATGGCGGCTATATCCTGACTTCCTATGATCTGGAATCTTCCACAGTTCTGACGAAGAACGAGAACTACTGGGATGCAGATCATGTCTACATGAAGACGGTTACGAGAATCTATGATGATGGCTCTGATCCGTATTCTGCAATCCGCTCCTTCGAACAGGGCATCTATGCATATGCACCGATCTCTGCACAGTGGGAGAACTTCGATCAGTACATGACGAAGTATGCTGGATATACAACAGAGTCTCTTCCGAATCCGTCTGTCTTCGGTATTGTCTTCAATATGAACCGTCAGACATTTGACAACACGAACTATGCAACAGATACTGCTGAAGCAGAGCGTACGCACAATGCGATCCTGAATGAGAACTTCCGCAAGGCACTCCGTGCTTCATGGGATCGTACTTCTTATCTGATGGTTTCTGCTCCGGAAGATCTGGCGAAGGGAATGCTCCGCAATATGAACAACTTCCCGGAGGTTGTCCGTACTTCTGACGGAACGTCTTATGGCGATCTTGTAACACAGGCTTATGATGCTCGTACCGGCACGGATATTGATCTGTCCGATGGCCAGGATCCGTTCTACAGCAAGGACGAAGCACTCAAGTACCTCGAAGCTGCGAAAGCAGATGGCCTGGATATCAGCGCTGACAAGCCGATTCACCTGGATATGCTTGTTCCTGAAACCAACAAGAGACTGGTTGATCAGGGACAGTCCCTCAAGGATTCTGTTGAGTCTGCTACAGACGGCCAGATTGTGATCGAACTGGTTATGAGAGATCAGGATACCGTCAAGAACATTGCTTACTACAGCAACAGCCCGGCAGAAGCTGATTACGACATTTCCACCTTCACTGGCTGGTCTCCGGACTATGCTGATCCGAAGTCCTTCGTCGACATCTACAGCCCGGTTTCCGGATACTATATGAAGTCCATGGGTCTGACGGATTCTTCCCAGACTGCTGATGCAGTGAACGAAGGCGATCCGGTCTATGGCTCTGATGATGACATCAAGGAGCAGGTCGGCCTCAAGGAATATGAGGACCTCTATCGCAAGGCTGATGCAATCTATGATGATCTGGATGCGCGTTATAAGGCATTCGCTGAAGCTGATGCGGAACTGGTTGACAAGTGCTTCTTCATTCCTGGCCAGATGCAGTCCAGAACGGTTCGCGTAAGCCACATCGTTCCGTTCAGCCGCGTTTACTCCACGACCGGACTTACTGAGTACAAGTACAAGGGACTCAAGCTTCAGGAAGGCGTTGTAACCACTGATGATTACAACAAGGCTTACGATGACTTCAAGACGGGCGGAACTGCAGCAGTTCTGACCGGTGCGAACTGAGAAGCCCTGACTGAAACTGATCACGAATCAGACACATAGAAATGGTCTCTGCAGAAAGGAAAGCACGATCGTGCTGGCCCCTTGGTGCAGGGGCCATTTTCTGATTCATCTGGAATCGGACAGGTTCAGACGGAAATGCATCTATTCTGGGAAAAATGACTAGTCTAGGTGAGAGAAAGATCGGAAGGAGATCCTCTGATCCGATGGGAATGGAACGATTCAGGTACAGCAAACTATTTCATTTTCAGAAAGCACTGACCGAATTTTCAGTATCATCTGTGCATCATCTGAAACAATGCCGTTCGGTTCATGGCAATGTGAAAGACCTATGATATAATTACTAAGCGCATTTTCTTTAATAGTGCCTGTTTCAGGGGAAAGATTCCGGCATGGAAAAAGATGATTTGCGAGGAAAAGGAACGGATTTGGTATGGCTAAGTATATTCTTTCGAGGCTGCTGAGGTCCATTGTGGCCCTATTTGCAGTGATGTCAATCATTATCGTGATGATCTTCACGCTGATTCCGCGGAGCAAGGTCTTCGACAATGATCCTGCCTTCACCAAGATGAAAGGCGAAACCAAGACGCTGTATATGCTGCAGAAGTATGATCAGCTGGGGTATATGGATTATCAGCGCAAAAGCGATTTCTGCGGGACAGTATATGGAGACGATACCGAGAAAGTCGCCGCTTGTTCTGTCAATGGCTCAGAAGAGCAGACGTCTGCTGTCGCAGTCATGGAATCAAAGGGTTATGTCACTGCGAAGCAGAAAAACGGTGACCCGTATGTGACCCATGATTATAACTGGCTTGAGCTGCTCGGACATTATTATTCCCAGATGTTTGAGTTTGATCATCCTGGATATATTCAGGATGATGCCAACCCGGATCTTGCCAGAGGCTATTCGATCGGGACGAATCCGTATAACGGGACTCCTGCAATTACGTGCTCAGGCTGCAATTACAAGTATCAGATTTACTTCGACAGCAGCTTCCCGTTTGTACATCAGAATTTCTTCCGCTTCAACTTCGGTACTTCCTATCCGACCAACCAGGGTCTTGATACCATCCAGGTAATATCGGAAGGACAGGGCGAGCTGAAGATGACTTCCCAGACGTTTGATACGGGGCTCACTGAAGATTCTGCATTGATCCAGACGAGCTGCCGTTACAAGGTTTCCCCGGATCGCCTGGATGCGAAGAGATTCTCAGATCATTATGCTGACTGCGAATCAAGGTATACGCAGCCTTCGATGATTGAGACTTCCTATATCATGGGCATCATTTCCCTGATCATTGCCTATGCATTCGGTGTTCCCCTGGCAATTGATATGGCACAGCATAAAGGAAAGTTCCGCGACAAGCTCGGAATTGCTTATATCAATATCCTGATTGCAGTTCCTTCTCTTGCCTTCATCTTCTTCATGCGTTCGATCGGAACCTTGTTCGGTCTTCCTGATAAGTTCCCTCAGCTCGGTTTCCAGGATGTGCGCTCGTGGCTCATGCCTACGGTTATCCTGGCTCTGCTGAATACTCCTTCTCTGATGATGTGGGTCAGACGTTACATGATCGACCAGGTCAATGCCGATTATGTGAAGTTTGCCAGAGCAAAGGGACTTTCTCAGAAGGAAATCTTCCGCAAGCATATTCTGAGAAATGCAATCATTCCGATTGTGAATGGAATTCCTTCGTCCGTGATTCTCTGCATCTCCGGTGCATTCATCACCGAGTCTGCATTTGCTGTGCCTGGCATGGGCAAGATGCTTCCGGACGCAATCACGAAGATGAACAACAATATGATCATCACGCTGACGTTTATCTTTACTGCATTGTCGATTCTTGCTGTTCTGCTTGGTGACCTTCTGATGACGCTGGTGGATCCGCGTATTCAGCTGACTGCGAAAGGAGAAGACTGATGT
Organism: Anaerolactibacter massiliensis; assembly: GCF_900290205.1. Classification (NCBI taxonomy): domain Bacteria; kingdom Bacillati; phylum Bacillota; class Erysipelotrichia; order Erysipelotrichales; family Erysipelotrichaceae; genus Anaerolactibacter; species Anaerolactibacter massiliensis. Next base: position 33,772 of record NZ_OLMH01000002.1, read on the forward strand.
CTGAAATCAATGTAAAGGATGATCGCTTTACCTTCCAGAAGGCTGATGATTCTGCTTCTGAACATATTGCCGCACCTAAGTACAGCTACTGGAAGAGCGTATTCCGTCAGTTCTTCCGCTCAAAGATTGCGATCGCGCTGCTGGTCGTTGTCATTGCGGTTGTTCTGCTTTCGATCTTTCAGCCGATGTTCTCCGGGTATTCACCGATGAAGACTCCGAACATCAATAAGCAGGCGATGAAGTATATCCGTCCGAACGGAACTTACTGGTTCGGAACTGATGACAAAGGCAACTCGCTGTTCGATGCCGTGTGGGCAGGTACCCGCAATTCTCTGATTGTTTCGTTTTCTGCAACTGCAATTACCGTAGTCGTCGGGGTTGTGGTCGGCATGTGGTGGGGATTCTCGAAGCGTGTCGATGCCATCATGATCCAGGTCTACAACGTCCTTGCGAATATTCCTACTACCCTGATCGCAATGGTTCTGGTATATGCACTCGGCTCCGGCATGGGATCTCTGATCTTTGCTCTTTCGATCACTTCCTGGGTCAGCGTGGCTTACTTCATCCGCGTTCAGGTCATGATTATCCGCGATCGCGAATATAACCTTGCAAGCAGATGCCTCGGTACCTCAACCTGGACCATGATCACGAAGAATATTCTTCCTTATCTGGTTTCTGTGATCATGACGGAAATCAGCCGCGATATTCCTTCCTTTATTTCCTATGAGGTTTTCCTCTCGTATCTGGGAGTCGGACTTGGCAGACAGTATGCTTCCCTCGGACAGATGATCCGTGACTATTCGCCATATCTGGTGTCTACTCCTTATCTGTTCTGGATTCCGGTCACGGTTTCCGCAGTGATTTCAGTTTCGCTTTACATCGTCGGCCAGACGCTTGCTGATGCAAGTGATCCGCGCACGCATATGATCTGAGGAGGTGGGAAACGATGTCAGAAAACAAAGAAAAAGATATCATTCTCTCCGTCAAGGATCTGCAGGTGAAGTTCCAGGTGCGCGGCCGTGTGCTTACTGCAATCCGCCATATCTCAATGGATTTCGAAGCTCACAGGGTCGTTGCGATTGTCGGCGAGTCCGGCTCCGGCAAGTCCGTATTCACGAAGACCTTTACTGGAATGCTGGATGCGAATGGTTCCGTTACCGGAGGAGAGATCTGGTTTGAAGGCCAGGATATTTCCAAGTTCAACACGGATGCGCAATGGGAGAAAATCCGCGGCATCAAGATTGCTACCGTATTCCAGGACCCGATGACCTCTCTGAATCCGGTCCGCACGATCGGCGATCAGATTTCCGAAGTCATCATCAAGCATCAGAAGAAGTCCAAGGCAGAGGCGAAAGCGGAAGCCATTGAACTGATGACGAAGGTCGGAATTCATGATCCGGAGCTTCGCTATGATGAATATCCGTTCATGTATTCCGGCGGCATGCGTCAGAGAATTGTCATTGCGATTGCGCTTGCCTGCCATCCGAAGATTCTGATCTGCGATGAACCGACGACCGCTCTGGATGTCACGATCCAGGCTCAGATCATCCGTCTGATCAAGGACCTTGCAGAAGAATACGGGTTCACGACAATCTACATCACGCATGACCTTGGTGTTGTTGCAAATGTTGCTGATGTTGTTGCAGTCATGTATGCAGGCCAGATTATCGAGTATGGGAATGTGGATGAGATTTTCTATGATTCCAGACATCCGTATACCTGGGGTCTTCTGTCTTCGCTGCCGCAGCTGGGCCAGAAGGGAGAAGAACTGTTTGCGATCCGCGGCACACCGCCTTCTCTGTTTGAGGAAATCAAAGGAGATGCATTTGCTCCGCGCAACAATTATGCAATGAAGATCGATTACGAAGAAGAACCTCCGTTCTTCAAGGTTTCGGATACACATTATGCCAAGACCTGGCTGCTGGATCCGAGAGCTCCGAAGGTGGAACCGCCTGCAGCGGTGAAGAATCTTCATCAGCGCATGCTTGCACTGACATCGAAGGGAGGAATCTACGGTGACCGATAATAAACACGAACAGCTGCATGTGCCGGCTGATGTGAAGCCGATGTATGACGAGAATGGCAGAGAAATCCTGGTTGATGTGAAGCACCTGGAAGTGACCTTCCATAATAACCGCAAGCATCGTTTCCGGGCGGTCAAAGATGCAAACTTCCGGATCTATAAAGGAGAGACATTTGCCCTGGTCGGCGAGTCCGGATCCGGCAAGACTACGATTGCCCGTTCCATCATCCGCCTGAATGAAACCAGTGATGGAGATATCCTGTTCAAGGGCAAGAAGATCAATACCCGTCTGTCTAAAGAGGATCGCCAATGGGTGGTTCGCAATATTCAGATGATTTTCCAGGACCCGGCTGCTTCCCTGAACGAGCGTGCGACGATTGACTACTGCATTTCAGAAGGGCTCTATAACTTCCATCTGTACAAAGATGAAGAGGACCGGGAACGGAAGGTAGATGAAGCCCTCCGCGCTGTCGGACTTCTGCCGGAGCACAAATCCCGCTATCCGCATGAATTCTCAGGCGGCCAGCGTCAGCGTGTCGGCATTGCCAGAGCGATGGTCATGGACCCGGAATTCATCATCGCAGATGAACCGATTTCTGCACTTGATGTGTCGATCCGCGCACAGGTTCTGAATCTGATGAACCAGTTCAAGCAGGAACATCAGCTCACGTATATGTTCATCGCGCATGATCTGAGCGTTGTCCGCTATTTTGCCGACCGCATTGCCGTGATTCATAACGGACGCATCGTCGAAGTAGCTCCGTCAGATGAACTGTTCCGCTATCCGCTGCATCCGTATACGCATTCTCTGCTTCAGGCAGTCCCAATGCCGGATCCGGAAATCGAAAAAGCAAAAGAGATCATGATCTATGATGAATCCAAACGTGATCTTTCGGGTGAAAAGCCGAAACTGCGTGAGATCCGTCCGGGACATTACGTATTCATGAATGATCGCGAGAAAGCAGAATACGAGAAGAAGCTCGAGGAAATGGAGAAAGAGCCGATTATCGAATAAAAGAAAGCGTCCATCCGGACGCTTTCTTTGATGAACACGGTTCTTCGAAGGCTTGTTCGCTGAGGTTACTTATGCTCGGAATCTTCTTTCAGGACTCCGTTTTCCATCTTCTTATGACGCATCTCCATGCTTGCCTCAAAGCCGAGGGCAGCTCGCAGCGCGATAATGCAGGCCAGGGAAATATAGTCTTCGATATCATAGGCAATTGTCGTTTTCAGCACTTCGCCGCACATCAGAAATTCCAGGGCGGTGGAGATCCCTTTTTCGAGGGAAACGCCTACTTCTTTTTCCCGGATCCACAGAAGCAGAGATTTGATCGCGGAATAAAGCATTACAATGATTGCAGTAAGCTCAAGACAGACAGAAGAGATATTTACCAGCTGTTTGAGAAAAGAGTTAAGTGCTTCAGTCATATCGAGTTGTACTCCTGTTCTGGTTTTCATTGTACCGTATCCGCCCAGAGAATACACCGTTGTGCAATAATAGCAGTAAAAGATCTGGAGGAAAACAGATGGAAGAGATTGATCGGATTATTGCATTATCCAATGCCTTCGGCCCGAGCGGATTCGAAGATGAAGTCAGCGATCTTGTGAAAGATGAGCTGTCATGGCTGGAGCCGGAAGAAGATCACATGCGCAATGTGCGGGCTGTTCTGAATCCGGATGATTCCGGCAAGCCGAAAGTGATGCTGGACAGCCATCTCGATGAAGTCGGGGTGATCGTGCAGGCAGTGAAGCCGGACGGGACCATGAAGTTTCTGAAAATCGGCGGTATTTCTGACAGTTCATTTCCTTCCAGCAGGTTCAGGCTGCGCAATCGCGATGGCAAGGATTATGCAGCAATTGTGGCGGCAAAACCACCGCATTTCCAGACTGCTGCAGAGCGCCTGCAGCCAGTTTCTTTCGATCAGATGGTGCTTGATGCGGGATGCTGCAGCAAGGAAGAGACTGAAAGGATGGGCATTGGAATTGCCACTCCCGGGGTTCCGGATGTGACCTGCACGTATGATGAAGGAAGGCAGCTGTTTGAAGGCAAGGCATTTGACTGCAGGATTGGGGTTGCGGCCGAGATTCAGACGCTGACAGAACTGCAGGGAAAGGATCTTCCGTGTGTTGTGCAGGGAGCGTTTTCCGTACAGGAAGAAGTCGGCGAGCGCGGAGTCTATGCAAACTACAAAGCATTCAGACCGGATGTCATGATTGCTTTTGAGGGGTGTCCGGCAGATGATACGTTCCAGGATCCTTACCTGGTGCAGGCGGCCCTCAGGAAGGGACCGATGCTGAGACATTTCGATGTCTCGATGATCACGAATCCGCGTTTCCAGAAGCTTGCACTGGATCTTGCTGTAGAGGAAGGCATTCCGGTTCAGGAAAGCGTACGGTCCGGAGGCGGAACTGATGGCGGCAGAATCTATCTGGAAGGAGTACCTTCCATTGTGATTGGGATTCCGGTACGCTATATCCATTCGAGCAACTGCTGGTGCACGTATCAGGACTACCGGGCAGCGGTAGATCTGGCGGTGACGCTGGTTTCCCATCTGGATCAGAATACAGTTGATTCACTCTGAAACCGCATAGCAAAGCCATTCGGCAGATTGCCTGCACCTTGATAGAATGCTATAATAACCACGGTTGCAGGAGGCTTTACTATGGGACTGAAAGATAAATTATTCAACTTCGTCGCACCTGTCGATGAAGATGAAGACGATGATGAAGAAGAAGAAACTGAAGAAGAACCGGAATACAGGCAGAGTGAGACAAGACCAGTGAGCCAGTACGAGAGAACGAAAAATCAGAATGTCAGACAGGTATCTGCGGATACCAAGATGGTGCTGTTTGAACCGCGCAGCTTCGAAGAGGCTGAAGAGATTGCAAGACATCTCAAGAGCCGCAGAGCCGCAGTGGTGAATCTGCATCGTCTGCAGAGAGACTATGCCCAGAGAACGATTGATTTCCTGACGGGTGTTGTCTTTGCGCTGGATGGAACGATTCAGAAGATCGGCCATAACGTGATTCTCTGCACGCCGAAGAATGTCGGAGTGGATGGAGCGATTTCGTTAGACAGCGATGATGACTGATGAGAGAGAGGATGCTTTGATCCGTCTTCGTGATCTGCAGAAGCAGAGCGAACGCCGGCACATGCATGAAGAATCCTTCTTCCTGAATGAAGAAGAACTTGCCTCAGTTCAGTCAGAATTTCCCGAATCCGCATTGATCAGATATGACGGCGGATATGAGGGAGCTCGGAAAAAGAAAGTCATCTTTCTCAGAGATGAGGAGGATGACTTTTCTGATATTGTCTGCCTGAAAGCAGAGACAGATCAGCGCTTCCGCACGATCGGTCACCGGGATATTCTCGGTTCACTGATGAGTCTGCAGATCGACCGGCATAGTTTCGGGGATTTCTGGATGGAGGAGAACTGCATCTATCTGTATACCTCGGATCAGATGGGCAGGTTCCTGGAAGATAATCTCACCCGGATTTCGAGGCTGAATGTGTCGTTTCACCGGATTGAGGAACATCCGGTGCAGGTGTTCTATACGAAGAAAGTTGAAGCGGTAATTGCCAGCGAGCGGCTTGATGCGATTGTGGCTTCCCTGGCTCATTGTTCGCGGAATGAAGCCAAGGAAATGATCCGTCAGGGCAAGGTTCAGATCAATCATCGCGTTCTTGAAGCACCCGATAAAATGTGCGATAATGGCAATACGATTTCGATCCGGGGGACCGGCCGTTTTACGTATCAGGGGGTCCGGAATCATACGAAGAAGGATCGGATCGTAGCAGAATTCCTGCAGGACATCCAGGGAAAGGAGCGTTCGTCATGACAGCACCGAGACCGACATTCAGAGTCATGCGCAATGGGTATGATCGGTTTGCGGTGGATGATGCCATGGATCGCTATGCGTCTGAAGTGGAGAAGCTGCAGAAACAGGTTGAGCTTTATCAGAAGCAGCTCGAGGATGCGGAAAACCGCATGAAAGAGCTTCAGCGGCAGTATGAGGCACTGGAGAATTCTCTGGAAGCTCAGAAGCAGGCGGCTGACAATATTGCCAGGCTGTCGCTTCGGGAAGCCAATGAGATCATCGACACTGCCCAGAAGAATGCTGACTCGATTATTCATGAGAGTTTGGTGACTGCTCGTCTGATCCTGACGGATCTTTCCAAGCTGTATGGTGATGCAGACACGGTCAGAGATTCGACGAAGAAGAAGCTGGAGGGAATGATTCAGGAACTGGATGAATTCCGGCTTCCGAAGATGCCTGATCTGCGCTGGCTGAATGAAGCTGAACAGAAAATGCATTGATTGAGGACGTGCTCCTGTCTGAAGTCGTTATAGAGAGCTGCCGTATGGTGAAAGGCAGTACGCAATGGCATCGGAGACATCACCTCATGAGCATTCGCATTCTCACCGCGTTAAGGAGAGATTTCAAGAGGGCATGGCTTAAGCCATGAACTAAGGTGGTACCGCGCTATTAAGCGTCCTTAGAAGAGAAGGGCGCTTTTCATATGTGCGTCCGGAGGGAGACTATGGATTATAAAGATACACTGAACATGCCGTCTACCGATTTCGAGATGAGAGGAAATCTGGCCAAGAAGGAGCCGGGAATTCTGAAGCAGTGGCAGGAACACAACTACTATCAGAACCTCCTGAAGCATCATGAGGGACAGAAGTCCTTCGTTCTGCATGATGGTCCTCCTTATGCCAACGGCAACCTGCATGCAGGAACTGCTATGAACCGCTGCATCAAGGATTTCATCGTCCGTACCCATGCCATGAGCGGCTATTATACCCCGTATTTCCCGGGCTGGGATACGCACGGACTACCGACTGAGAATGCCATTCAGAAGCTCGGCGTCGATCGCAAGAAGATCCCGGCAAGCGAATTCCGCAAGAAGTGTGATGAGTTCGTTCATACCCAGATTGCCCAGCAGATGGAAACCGAGAAGCGGCTTGGTCAGATTGCGGATTATGAACATCCGTATATCACGCTGGACAAGCACTTTGAAGCACGCCAGATCCGCACGTTTGAGAAGATGGCACTCGATGGACTGATCTTCCAGGGACTCAAGCCGGTCTACTGGTCGCCGTTCAATGAGACTGCAGTCGCGGATTCCGAGATCATCTATAAGGATGTCAAGGATGCGACCATCTATCTGCGCTTCCAGGTTGCGGATGGAAAGGGAATCCTTGATTCCGATGATTACTTCGTGATCTGGACCACCACGCCGTGGACCATCCCGAGCAACGAGGCAGTCTGTCTGAATGAAGCGTTTGATTATGCGGAAGTGCAGACGGAAAAGGGCAAGCTTGTATTCCTTGCGAAGTTCGTCGATCAGCTGCTGGCCAAGTTCAATCTGACCAACCAGGGAATCCTCCGTACGTTCAAGGGAAAGGAACTGGAAGGCATCACCTATCACCATGTCGTCTTTGCGGATCGCGAGTGCCCGGTCATCCTCGGCAATCATGTTGAAGACCAGGATGGTACCGGCGTGGTTCATACTGCCGGCGGCCATGGTCTCGATGACTTCCTCGTCTGCGCGAAGTACGGACTGGCTCCGATCAACACGGTTGATTCGGTCGGCAATATGAATGAGAATGCCGGCAAGTATCAGGGCATGTTCTTCGAGGACTGCTCGAAGGCAGTGATTCGTGATATGAGCGAGTCTGGTGCTTTGCTGGCGGTAGAGAATATCGTCCATGCATATCCGCATGATGATCGTCTGAAGAAGAAGGTCATCTTCCGGGCTGTGAAGCAGTGGTTCTGCTCCATCGACAAGATCAAGCCGCAGGTACTGGACCAGATCGACAATCATATCGTCTGGCATAACAGCTTCGGCCAGAAGCGCATGCATAACATGATCCAGGATCGCGGCGACTGGTGCATTTCCAGACAGCGTCTGTGGGGTGTTCCGATTCCGATCTTCTACAACGAAGATGGTTCGCCGATCATGGAGAAGGAAGTATTCGACCATGTGGCTGATCTCGTTGATGAGTACGGGTCCAATGTCTGGTTCGAGCGGGAAGCGAAGGATCTTCTGCCGGAGGGCTATACGAATCCGAAGTCTCCGAACGGAAACTTCACGAAGGAAAAGGACATCATGGATGTCTGGTTCGATTCCGGATCGTCCTGGAATGAACTGATCGCAAGAGGAGATAAGTTCCCGTGCGATATGTACTTCGAGGGGTCTGACCAGTACCGCGGCTGGTTCAATTCTTCCTTGATTGTCTCGACTGCCGTCAATGGCTTTGCACCGTATAGAGAAGTGCTCTCTCATGGTTATGTTGTCGATTCCAAAGGCGAGAAGATGTCGAAGTCTCAGGGCAATGTCGTCAACCCGATGGATATCATCAATAAGAACGGTGCGGATGTGTTCCGTCTCTGGGCGATGACGAGCGACTTCAAGGCTGATCTGAAGCTCGGCGAGTCCAACATCAAGCAGGTCAGTGATCAGTATCGCAAGATCCGTAATACCTTCCGTTTCCTGCTCGGCAATGTGAATCCGCAGGATTTCGATCCGAAGAAGGACATGGTTCCGTATGAAGAGCTGGAGCCGGTAGATCAGTACATCATGGTGCTGCTGGATGAAACGGCAGAAGAAGTCAGAAAAGATGTTCTGGACTATGACTATGTAGCTGCTTCCAAGGCGCTCATGAATCTCATGGTCAATGAGCTGAGTTCCTATTACTGTGATTTCACGAAGGATATCCTGTACTGCTCCGAGAAGAATGATCATCGCCGCCGTCAGGTGCAGTCGGTCTACTGGAATGCCGTCGACAGCCTGGTAAGGCTCTGGGCACCGTTCCTCGTCTATACGTGCGAAGAAGTCTGGATGCACTTCAATGATGATTCTGCTGAGAGCGTGCACTATACGGAGTTCCCGGAAGTGAAGCATTATGCCAATGCAGAAGAAGTTAAGAATACCTTCACGGAACTGATGAACCTGCGTGATGATGTGAACCGTGAACTCGAGAATGCCCGCAATGCCGGCATGATTCATTCGAGTCAGGAAGCTCAGGTTTCCATCACCTGCACAGAGGCAGATAAAGATCTGCTCGAAGGCACGCTGCCGGAGGTTGCTGCCCAGTGGCTGATTGTCTCCAAGGCAATCGTTACTGCCGGAAGCGAGCGCAAGATCACGATATCTCATGCCGAAGGAACCAAGTGCCCGCGCTGCTGGAATTACAGCACAGAGGCCGATGAGAATGGTCTCTGCCCGCGCTGCCATGAGGTGATGAGCCATAAGGCATAAGCAATCATTAATGTTTCCATGGAAGATAGTCTGTATGGGCTGTCTTCTTTTATTTATGAATTCACTGCTGAAATTAGGTGACGCCTTTTACGTATGGAAAAGCGGCGTACCAGATGATTTGAGATAAGGCGACAGTGTGGTGAGATGCAGAGATTAATTGCACTGAATTATGCCGGCCCGGGTGGGGAAATAACGCTGAAGTCCTGACCAAAAAGAGTTATGCCACCTCGTAAGCATAGTTTTTTTGTGCGCTTAAAGGCGGATTACTCTTTTCCAGGAAGCTCTTTTTGCCTCTGCTTGCCCCATTCCACGTTTGCCTTCATTTCTTTCTTGTATTTTGAGTAGGTGTGTGGGTCGCTGCCAGGCTCGTTATGCATTTCCTTATCGTTAAAACGGGCCGCCAAAAATTTTCGGGGGCTGAATCACGATGCCCTTCTTCTCTTTGGACTTCTTCGCTTCCAGCTTTTTTCCTTTGTTGTGGTCCCGCGTGTCACCGCGAATGGAGCGCACATAGGCTCTGGCATTGGTGATTTACTCATCATCGATATCCGCAAACCAGTAGGAATCTTCGCCAAACTGTATTGCTTTCCATTTTTGAAGAGCTGTCTGTACCCGTTCACCTGTCAGCCTATAGGTCCAGTTGCGTCTGTCATCTTTAGCAGGCGGATACTTTTGCTTGTACTTCCGCTGGATCAGCCGAATCATGACGAGCGCGATCATGCATATGAGAAGGTGTGCATAGATGTGCTCCGACTTGTGGACATACATCGGTCTGGTATCCAGCGGTCCCTTCATTTCCTCGAACTGGTTTTCGATTCTTGACAGGCCATGGTATTTGTCGATCACGTCTGTGGAATCCATGTTGCTGGCCAGATACATCTGATACATTGCATCAAGCATCTGATCAGCAGTGAGTGAACTGTATTTCTGTTTGAATTCTGCCTCAGTTTCCACGTAATTATTACATCACGGGAACCTCAGAAAAGCTTATAATTAAGCCTTTTTATGAGATTTCATGCATACTTTTTCGAGACTGTTTCCATGGACCTTTTCTGATCAATTTTCAATCCCTGCATCAGCCATCCGTACTTCCGCAGATATTAACTCCATTGATCTCAACCCTGATGAACTCAGGGGTGCGCTCTATTACTGTGACCGGAAGCACTTCAGAATGATCACAACCGCCATCATCGATGGCTTCTCTCTGATCGCGACGAAGGTGCCGTAGAATGCTTCATAATTGAAGCCGTTCTCTTTGCAGTAATCCTTTATTGTTTTCCCGCTATGCTGATACTCTTTCAGAAACGGAAGCTACCATTCATGAGTATGAATATCTTTTACCGTGACCCTTCTCCTTAGCCTCTCTCTAGGATAGGGTCTTCGGCAGCCTCCAACAAGTTGCATACCTATTGAAGCTTATAAAGGAGATGACAAATAATAAGAAACTGTTAGCGCCAGGATAAAAGGGCAAATTTATTGTGAAGATCTTATGCTTCATAACATAACAAAGCGAGACATATTCTAATTGCAAAACAGTACAGACCGACTATTAAAAAAGTAATATTCGTGAACGTATTGACAAATCAATTTGTATGCATGAATATTAAGACGAACGATCGTACTAGTCTTCACAATACTAGGGTATTTTCATTCAAACAAGAAAGGAGTGTTTTGGAATGAAAAAAGACTACATAAGCCTGACAGTGAACAAGAGGCAGTATCGTTTTTCAATTGGAACTGCTTTTGGTCAGGTGCCGCCTTCTGAAACGTTACTGACGACGTTGAGGGAGCGGCTTGGACTTACCGGCACAAAATCATCATGTAATGAAGGAGCATGTGGGTGCTGCACAGTGATCATGGACGGGGATGCAGTTACCTCGTGCATGATCCTGACTGCAGAATGTGATGGGAAAGACATTACTACGATTGAAGGATTAGAAGATCCTGAAAAAGGCTTAGATCCTATCCAGCAGGCATTTATCGATGAATATGCGTTCCAATGCGGCTATTGCACGCCTGGAATCATCATGGCGGCAAAAGCTCTTCTGATGAAAAATCCTCATCCGACTCCGGATGAAATTAAAGAAGCGTTGTCCGGAAACTATTGCAGATGCGTCAGTCATTATACAGTTCTTCGCGCTGTGAATCGCGCTGCGGGAAATCCGGAAGACACCACGGCTGTAATGCACTATGCAAAAGATGATGTAGAAGATCCGATCTGCGTCCGTGAGAACAAGCACCCATCTCCGTTTGCGTATGGCTCTGAAAATGATCATTCATCACCAGATTGAGGAGGTTGCAGGAAATGAGTAAGAAAATGAATTTCCGTGATATTGTTCAGCCGAATTATAGGCATGTCGGTAAATATATGCCGCGTATTGAGGCAAAAGACATTGTTACAGGACATGCAACATTCCTGGATGACTATAATGTGCCGGGTCAGTTGTATGGAAAGACCAAGCGAAGTCCTTATCCTCATGCAAAGATCAAATCCATTGATATTTCTAAAGCGGAAGCATACCCAGGTGTACGCGCAGTTGTAACTTATAAAAATGTTCCTGAACAGTGGGGATTGGGCTTGCCGGTCCATCGCCATCTTCTGGAAGATGAAGTTTGGTATGTTGGAGACCTTGTAGCTTTAGTTGCTGCTGATACGGTTGAAATCGCAACTGAAGCTCTTGACTTGATTGACGTAGAGTACGAGGAACTGCCGGCTGTTTATTCAGCTGAGGAAGCTTTGAAAGAGGGTGCGCCTCAGCTTTATAAGAGATTTCCTGGAAACCATGTTGATAATGGAATTAAGTATTTCCAGCCGGATGGACCATGGTGGCAGATCATCCGCGGAGATGTCAAAAAGGGTTTTGAGGAGTCTGATTATATTGCAGAAGACAAGGTTGAATTTAACAAGATGCCTTTCCCGGGAGCACCGGAAGCACCTAGTGTAATTGCGAAATGGACAGGCGAAGAGAATTTCACGTTGTGGGCATCTTCTCAAAGCTCGCATATTCTTAAGCTGATGGCGGAAGGCCGTATTCCGAAATCAAACTTCGATGTCAGGACCTTCAATGTCGGCGGATCTTACGGAAATAAGCAGTCAATGATGACAACAGTGTTATCTGCATGCATGCTGTCAAAGGTTACTGCCAAACCTGTAAAGATCATCATGACTAAGTCTGAGCAGCTGATGTGCTATGAAGTCCGTCTTGGAAGCACAATGAATGCCAAGATCGGGATGACAAAAGATGGGATCGTAAACGCGGTCGAAGGAAAATGGTTAGTTGATACTGGAGCAATTGCAGATTCTGTTCAGGGACAGGTTGGCGTTGGTCTTGGCGAAGCTCAGCTCGTCTGTGCTAAGTGCCCTAACTGGAACATGGATAGCGAAATTGCGGTTACAAACCGTCAGGCTGCAGGCATTGTTCGCGGATATGGTGGTCAGGAGCTTAACAGCTGCTTGGAACGCCTAATGTGCACTGCAATGAAGGCAGGCAATTTCAATCCGCTTGATGTTTTCAAGAAGAACTATATTGCTCCAGGTGATCGCTTTATCTGGCGTGATGGCCGTTGGTGGCAGAGCCGTTCTTCTATGTTCTTCCCTGAAGCGATGCAGGGTGCTGCTGATCGCTTCGGATGGGATAAGAAGTGGGTTGGCTGGAACAAGCCTTACTGGGTCAGCGAAGATGGAAAGCGTGCAAGAGGCGTTGGTATGGGTGTCATCGGCAATGCTGACATCAATGAAGACAATACCGAAGCTATTGTCCGCATTATCCCTGATCTGGTCGGAAATCCGAGAGCTTCCCGTGCTGTTATCGAAATGGATATTACCGAATCTGGTATGGGTACGAGAAGTAATGTTGTGAAGCAGGTCGCTGAGGTACTCAATGTGCCGGTTGATCGTGTCTATATTACGGAACCAGGTTCCAAGTATAATCCTTCAAACTATGGCTTGTGCGGATCTCGCGGCGTCATTACAACAGGAAAGGCTGCTACTCTTGCGGCTGAAGAATGCAAGAAGAAAGCACTTGAACTTGCTGCGACTTACTTCAAGCGGTCCGTTGACCAGATGGAGACAAAGGACTTCGTGGTCTATGTCAGAGATACTCCTGAACTGAAGGTTCCAATGTTCAAATTGTGCCCGAAAGAGCTCAGTATCGTTGGTTATGGAAAGCACATGGAACTATTCAATATTCCTAGCTGTATTGCAGTGTTTGCTGATGTTGAAGTAGATCTGGAAACAGGAAGACAGAGACTGCTTCATATTGGAGCAGGAACTGATATCGGACAGGTTCTGGATCCGAAGGCTTTAGAGATGCAGCTTGAAGGTGGAATCGGATCAGCATGCTTCGATACAGCTTCATTTGAAGAGTGCATCCAGGACCACGAAACAGGCCGGTTGGTTACGTCTAATCTGCTTGATTATAAGTGGCGGACATTTAATGAGTTCCCGACCTACGATGCATATGTTATGGAGTCTCAGATTGATTCCTATATGTTCCGTGCACTTGGAATTGGCGAAGTGTCTGGAGCGGCAGGTGCAGGAGCAGTTTTGATGGCGGTATCCAATGCTACCGGGGTTGATATTAAGGAATATCCTGCAACGCCTGCGGTAATCCTGAAAGCAATTGGAAAGCTTTGAGAAGGAGGTAGAAAAAAATGAGAAATTTTGAATATGAGACAGCATCATCCTTCGAAGAAGCATCACAGCTGATTCGTGAAAATTCTGATGGGAAAGCAGTTGCTCTGGCGGGTGGCTCTGATCTGTTAGGAGTCATGAAAGAATCTATTCTTCCGGATTATCCAGCTAAAGTTGTCGATCTAAAAGGCATTGATGAAGGAAAAGATATTAAAGAAACTAATGGAACCATTGAAATTGGTGCGCTTGTAAAATTATCTGATGCAGCTTCCTCTGATCTGCTGAAAGAAAAAGCTGCAGCTGTTGCGGAAGCGGCACATTCAGTTGCTTCACCATTGATCCGTAATATCGGTACAGTTGGAGGCAATCTCTGCCAAGACGTAAGATGCTGGTTTTACAGATATCCTCATGGAGTTGGCGGACGGTTGGATTGTGCGCGTAAAGGCGGAGAAGAATGCTATGCCATTCAGGGGGAAAACAGATATCATTCGATATTCGGCGGGATGAAAACTGGCCTGTCGCAGTGCACCAGAGAGTGTCCTGGCGGAACAGATATTCCTGGTTACATGGAACTGCTAAGGAAAAATGACTGGGATGGAGCTGCAAATCTTATCATGAAGTACAGCCCTATGCCGATGATTACTTCCCGGATCTGCCCTCATAACTGCCAGACTCGGTGCAATCAGAACCATCATGGGGAACCAGTTAATATCCATGCGGTGGAACGGTCTGTTGGTGATTATATTCTGGAGCATATGGACCGTTTCTTCCCTGCACCCGAAAAGGAAACAGGAAAGAAAGTTGCAATTATCGGTGCTGGTCCTGGTGGACTGACTGCTGCATATTATCTGCGGAAAGAAGGTAATGATGTAACCGTCTATGATCGAATGGAAAAACCAGGCGGTGTTCTTCAGTATGGTATTCCTCATTATCGTCTTCCTAGGAAATATATCGATGACTATAATGATGCTCTGAAGAAAATGGGTGTTGTCTTCAAGATGAACACCGAAGTCGGAAAAGACATTACTGTTGAGGAACTGGACAAGGAATATGATGCACTGTACTTTGGAACAGGTGCATGGAAACAGCCGATTTTGGGCCTTGAGGGAGAAAACCTTACTGAGTTCGGACTTAACTTCCTGGTTGATGTAAACACGTACCTGAAGAAGGCAATTGGCAATGAGGTTCTTGTCTGCGGTGGCGGAAATGTTGCAATGGATGTTGCATTGACTGCTGTTCGTCTAGGAGCTAAGAAAGTTCGCCTTATCTGCCTGGAGCAGAGAAATGAAATGCCTGCTTCTCCTGAAGAAGTTGCACGTGCAGAAGAAGAGGGTGTTGAAGTAATCAACGGATGGGGATTGTCACGCGTCCTTACTGATGAAAGCGGAAAGGTGACTGGATTGGAATCCATGAAGTGCACTTCGGTGCGAAATGAGCTTGGCAGATTCGATCCTAAGTACGACTATAATGAGAAAAAAGTCTTTTCCTCCGACTACATTATTCTTGCAACAGGACAGCGTGTTGATATCTCCTTCCTTGGTGATAAGTTCAGCGCCCAGTTAAAATCCTCCAGGGGCTTGATCAATGCTGATATTGAGTCGTCTAAAACAGATAATCCAAAGATTTATGCAGGTGGCGATGCAGTTACCGGCCCGAACCTGGCTATCCAGGCTATCCATGCAGGTAGAATTGCAGCGATTAGCATTAATCGAGATTTAGGAGTAAGCAAAGAAGGAATCCCTGTTCCTGATAATAAGAGAATCTTCTTTGAAAAAGATCGGGTGACAGATCACGTATCGAATAAACTTCCTGAAAAGCCTCTGGAAGAAAGGTCATTGACCGAAGAAGATACGATGTCTTTCGACCCTGCTACTGCAGTTAAAGAAGCCGAGAGGTGCATGAACTGTGGCTGCTACTCTGTAAATGCTTCAGATATGTCACCGGTAATGGTGATGATGGATGCAGAGCTTGTCACGACGAAAAAGGTTATTCCTGCAAAGGATTTCTTTACTCGGAAGCTGAAAGCATATGAAATGCTTGAGCCGGGCGAACTGATCAAAGAAGTTCGCATTCGTCCGATGGAGGGGTATACAACTGGATATGATAAATTCAGAGTAAGAGATTCGCTTGATTTTGCAATTGTATCTCTTGCGTACGCTTATAAGCTAAAAGATGGCGTAATTGATGATATTCGGCTTGTTCTTGGAGCAGTTGCCCCTGTCCCGGTAATTAAAGACGATGTCGCTAAGTTCATGATTGGGAAGAAACCGACTAAAGAACTTGCAAAAGAGGCAGGAGAACTTGCTGTAAGTGATGCTGTTCCTCTTAGAGATAATGAATATAAAGTTGCTGAAGTTAAAGCTCTGATAGGAAACCTCGTTGAGCGTATGTCGCTCCAGTAAAAGGTGAAAGAAGTGGCGGGCCATGGGTATCATTCACTCATGACCCGCTACCTGATTTTTACAATAATATGTTAAAAAAATAACAAGTAGGAGAACTTTATGGATCTCATGAAACAGAGAAAAACAGTCCTAATTGCCAGCTGTATCGTAAATATGTTTATCGGGATCGCATATTGCTGGAGTATTTTCCAGAGTAGTTTTATGGCTGAATCCCAGAACCTCTTCGGCGAAGCAGTAGTTGCTTCTTCTCTAGCTCTTGCCTTTACTTTCCATACCGGAATCGGGCCGATTACCATGATTACAGGGGGAGCCATGAAGAAAAAATTCGGAGTCGGAGGAGTTGTGAAAATAGGAGCAGTTCTTACGCTGCTTGGCTTCTTATGCGTCGGATTTGCTAGAAACCTTGGCATGATCTGGCTCGGATTTGGTATTATAGCTGGATTTGGCATCGGAATGATTAATGGAATTACGACTACCAATCCTGGCTTGTGGTATCCAGAAAAGCGTGGGATGATCGCTGGGTTAACGACGGCTTTTTTCGGACTTGGTTCTATTATTTTCCCGTTTATCCTTCGTCCCATGATTGCGAGTATCGGTATTTCCCGCACATTTATTGTTCTCGCTGTTTTGATTGGAGCCGTAGCATTTGTATGCGGTCATTTCATTTCTGCTCCTCCGGAAGGATGGCTTCCGGAAGGCTTTACTCCTAAGAAGGCAGACAGAAGTATTCGTAACTATACATGGAAAGAAATGATACTTGATAAGAGGTACTATCCGGCAGTTATTGCTTTCTTATGTTTTGCTTCTACCGGGCTGTTTGTAATTCAATCCGCAACGGGGATGTCTAGAATGATTGGAGGATTGGGGGAAAATTCTCCATTGGTTGCTTATACTGTTTCCTTTATTGGCATTGCGAATTCCGGAGGCAGACTCCTCTGGGGTTCAGTGTCAGATAAAATCGGTCGGTATCGTGCACTAGAAATCATGGGTGTGATTGTTGCAATCAGCGGATTTTTACTCTCAATGGTTAATGGTTCCTATGTTTCATTTATCTTATTAGCAATGCTGATAGCTGCCTGCTATGGGGGATCGATGGGAGTCTATCCTGCACTTACTGCAGAAAACTTTGGCCCAAAAAACAATGCAATCAATTATGGTGTCATGTTTATAGGATTTGCTCTTGGAGGTTTTATCGGTCCTAAGATTTTCACTGGATTAATGGAATCTTCTGGTTCATTCCGTCTTCCTCTTTCTATTGTTGGAATTTTTGGAATCGCTGCAACGATCTTAGTTATTCTGTTAGTTAAATTCCGGAAAGCGATGTCAACCTCGGAATGATATGGATAAATGGTCATATATTCTTCGGACACCAGGATTAACGCTTGGAAGATGCTGCAGAGAAATGTCTGAAGAAGAGGGTGATCATCTTGCACTGATCGATCCAGCAGCAAATAAGAGATTGTCCTTTTCTCAAATTCAAATACTCAGCAATGCTCTGGCGAAAGAACTGATTCATCTGGGGATTCTTCCTGGAGATCGAATTGCAATCATAGTCAATAACAGCTGGGAGAGTATCATTTCAAAAATAGCTGTCTCAAAAACTGGTGCAATCCAAGTTAACTTAAATATTCATGAAAAGGAGGGAATGCTTGAAAAACTTTTGGCTGATTCAGGATGCTCATTCTTGATTATCAAACAAGGCATTAAGAATCGTTCACATCTTGAAATGCTGTTTAACATCTGCCCGGAATTCAAAAATCAAAAACCTGGTGAACTACATAGCGAACGGCTGCCAAATTTGAAACATCTGATTTTAACAGATGCAAGCAGGCCTCAATCATGTGCTTGGCAGTTCGAAGAATTAATTGAAGCGGGGAAAAATCTTCCTGACTCTATTTTAGCCGAAAGAGATAAGCTGATTTCATCAAAAGATACGGCAACTATTATTTACACTTCCGGAACTACAGGAACACCAAAAGGAGTCATGCTAACTCACGAAAAGCTTCTGCTAAATGCAGCAGCCCATATTCACTTTATGGAGTTGACGCGGGATGATGTCTATTGCATTACCGCCCCGTTGTTCCATACACTCGGCTCTGTTGGAAGTTTCCTCTCTATATTTCTCAGTGGAGGGACGGCAGTATTATCAGATATTTCCTCAATAGATAGAGTCCTTGAGGTGCTTGTTCATGAAAAATGCACTGTAATCTCTTCGGTTCCAACGATTCTGACTAGAGTGCTTACTAGCGCAGAACAGTCTTCTGAATCCTGTTGCACTCATCTGAGGCTATGGGCTTTAGCAGGAGCAGCATGCCCTGAAGGCCTGATTCTGCAAGCTTCCGAAAAGCTGCATGTTGATCATTTTATGATGATGTATGGCATGACAGAAGCTGGGCCTGGAATCAGCAGTACGTGCTTATCAGACCCAATCAGTGCGGTGTCGCATACCGTTGGAAGATTCTGGCCGTTTGTTGAATGGGAAATCCACGATCTAAAGACGGGAAAGCCACTGCATCAAGGCGAAGCAGGCGAAATTGTAATTAAAAGCCCATGCATGATGAATGGATACTTCGGAAACAATGAAAGTACAGAACATGCATTTACTGCTGATGGATGGCTGAAAACGGGGGATATTGGCAAAGTGTCTCCAGAAGGATATCTGACCCTTTGCGGACGCTGTAAAAATATCATAATTCGCGGAGGTGAAAATATCAGCCCTCTAGAAATCGAACAATTCTTGGACCAGCTTCCTGGAATTAGTGCTTCAGCTGTAGTTGGAGTAAAAGATCAGGAATTCGGAGAAGCTGTATATGCATTTCTAATCACTGAGGGAAATATCTCTATCACAGCAGAAGATCTGATGAAGCTGTGCCGAGGGAGAATAGCAACGATTAAAATACCAACTGAAGTTGCAAATGTTAAGAGTTTTCCTTTGACAGCATCAGGTAAAATTGCGAGAGAAGAATTAAAACAAATGGCAGAGGCAAATAGAAAAAGAGGATAATATGGCAAAATTCATTACTGCAAAAGAAGCTGCAGAACTTATTCAGGATGGCGCAGTATTAGGGTCAGCAGTACAAGGCATGACCGGATGGCCTGAAGAAATTGGATTAGCAATTGAAAAACGATTCCTGGAAACCGGTCATCCAGCAAATATTACGCATATTCATGGTGCTGGACAAGGTGACTTCGGAAGAATGGATCCTGAAGGAAAGAAGACCCGTGGAGAAGATGTCCTTGCACATGATGGTTTATTGTCATGCAGTATTCATGGACATGTTGGATGTTCCTTTAAAATGGTTCAGCAGATTCATGATAATAAAATCTTAGCATATAACATTCCTCTTGGAGTCGTTGGACAGATCTGGAGAGAACAGGGAAGAGGATTCCCAGGATTGTTAAGTAAAGTTGGGTTAGGAACATTTATTGATCCGCGTGTAGATGGCGCAAGGGTTAATGAAAAAACAAAAAAGGAAGGAAAACAGATCATTAAATATATTCCTGATCTGAATGGAGAAGAATACTTGCTCTATACTCTTCCTCCTTTAAACGTCGCGCTGCTCAGAGCTACGACATCGGATGAAGATGGCGATCTTACTTATGAAAAAGAATGCATGCCCTGCGAACCGCTGGATCTGGCCCTGGCGGCAAAGGCTGCAGGTGCGATTGTAATTGCCCAGGTGGAAAGAGTGGCAAAAACGGGATCCCTTGATCCTCGCACTGTGAAGATTCCTGGTTTCCTGGTGGACTATGTGGTGGTTGCTGAGCACCCGGAAAGGATTATGCAGACACATATTACGCACTTCAATCCTGCCTTTACTGGCGAGATTCGGATCCCAATGGAAGGCGCAAAACAGACTGTCCCGTTTGACTTCAAAAAGGTTATTGCAAGAAGAACGGCAATGGAATTCCGTAAGGGTAATAAGTGCAATTTTGGCATCGGAATGCCAGGCTTGGTTCCGAATATCCTTATGGAAGAGGGAGTTGATACTCAGGTGATGATGCTTTCTGAGTCTGGACTCGTCGGAGGAATTCCTGCTCAGGGTGGCGATTTCGGCGCTCACTTCAACCCGATTGCAATGGTTAATCAGACAGATTTCTTCAGCTTCTTCGACCAGGGAGGACTTGATATTGGCGTATTCGGATTGCCGGAAGTAGATAAACTTGGAAATGTGAATACAACGAATCTGAATGGAAAAATTGCGGGAGTTGGTGGCTTCCCTAATATTTCTGCAAATGCTAAACATTCCATTTTTATGGGGACATTTACAGCATCAGGATTCCAGTGTCACATTGAAAGTGGACGACTGGTTATTGACCATGAAGGTAAATTCAACAAGTTTGTTGATACTTGCGTCCAGACCTCCTTTAATGCTGAACAATGTCTGCATCGTGGAAATAGAATTACATACATCACAGAACGCTGTGTCTTTGAACGTTGCGAAGAAGGTATGGTGCTGACAGAAATTGCTCCAGGAATTGATGTTGAACGTGATATTATTGGTCATATGGGGTTCAAGCCTATTATCCCTGAAGGTGGTCCGAAAGTAATGAATTCTGATCTATTCTTTGAAGATTGGGGTAAACTAAAAGAGATCTTCTAGTTGGATTAGGGGGCAGAGAAAAGATGTTAAATTATGATCACGATTTAATATGCGGGGTCAAGAATCCGATTGGATTGAAGATTCCAATCTCTGCCAGAAATGGAGAAGCCTCCTGCGAATGGACAGTCACGGAGAATTTTGTTGGGTATGACACAATACTTCATGGCGGAATCATTGCGTCAATCCTTGATAATCTGATGATATTTGCTTGCAGAAGTCAGATGGAGCTGGATCTTGTGACTGCAAATCTTAATGTTAATTATCGTCATTTTGCACATGTTGGTGACCATCTTTCCGGATTTGGAAGAATGGTCTCCAACGAGCCTGGAAGCAGAAAAGTCTTTGCTGAGGCAAAGCTATATTGTGATAATACTTTAATTGCTGAGGCTTCTGGTATTAATGTGATCGTCTATCCAAAGTAGTTATTGTGTATTAAGCCGCAGACTCAACGAAGCTGTGAAGGCTGCTCATGAAATAATGGTGCATGAATACTGCAACTTCATGAGAATCCTCCAAGTTGACGCCTACGGCTTTTTCTAATTCTTTGTTTAGAATAGGTTTTTCCATATAGCTCATGATTGCGGCGATAATGCATCGAGCAGCAATTGCGGCTTGAAACATATTCGGCTCTGGCATTACAAGTGCGATTAATTGTACCAGGACTTTTTCACTTTGCTCCACAACTGCTTTTGAAAGAATCCCCTGACAGCTTTTAGGGAACCCATTTTCCTGACTTACCAGCCCAATATAAAGTGAGCTATATTTTGGATTAAAGATATGATTAATGTGTTCCTCCAGAAATCGATCAAGATATTGCCAAGCCTGATCCCTATCCTGATCAGTTCCATTGGCAAAACTTCTAATTTCTTCTGTATAAGTGCCGAAGCTGATCCGAAGATCATCGGCTGCTTTTTGGACAGCGGAGTGGACAAGTTTTTCTTTAGATCCAAAATGAAAACTGATTGCAGAAAGACTTACATCTGCATAATCTGCGATCAGGCGAACTGAGGTAGCTTCATATCCATAAGAAGCAAGGAGATGCTGTGTCACCTTAACCAGCTTCTCTTTCGTTGTGGTGCAATCTTTCAAATTGATCTTAAGTTTGTTGTTGCTCATTCTTTTCCTCCTGATCTACATTATTTGTTTTTTCAAACGTAAGCGTCAATAGGCCTGCATAGTATTAACCCGGGCACATCCAGAGCCTGAAAAGATAGGCATAGATGTGCCCGGGGATTATTTTTGACAGGTTATCTGACTTTTAGCGTGTCGGGAAGCTGATCAGAATATGGCAGAACTCGTTCTATGGATTCATCACTCAGACCATGTTCCGTCAGTTCACGGAAGACATATGCCAGGTATTTCTCTGGATCCAGATGATTCAGCTTAGCAGAGATCAGAATCGAGAAATAATATGCACTGACTGTCGCGCCTCTCTCTGTATCCGCAAACAGGAAGTTCTTTCTGGCAAGAACAATCGGCTTCATTCCCTCGCGTTCCGCAAGATTGTTGGATAAGGCAACTTCTCCGTCTTTCAGATAGTTCATCAGGTATTCCCACTGATTGTTCAGATATGCAACTGCCTCTCCAAGCTTGCCGGTCTGCAGATAAGTTACTTTCAGATAGTTATTGTATTCATGGATTTCCTCCATGATCGGTCTGGCCTGCTCATTGCGGACTTCTTTGATTCTTTCGGGATCCGCATGTTCAGCTTTAAGACTTCTCTCAATATCAAACAGCTTGTCCATCTTTGCGACCATCTTAAAAGTATCCGCAAACCTCGGATATTGTTTCAGGATATTCTCTTTTTCGCCTTTCTGCTTCGCTTTTTTGAATGCACTGTAGGTTTCTTTGTCTGCAGTCATGGCATCAAAGAACTTCCGGCGAGCATGACTCATACATCCGACTTTCATCAGAGCGGGCAAGTAATTTGTATATGCCTGATACCCATCTGACTGAATAATTCCATGAAACTGGTTCCCCAGTATTTCATAGAGGAAAGACTGTTCTCGAGTCTTGCTGTAGAAGAACAGAGCCATCTGTTTCTTTTCAAACGGTCCTGTCAGTGCTCCCCAGATCCTGCACGCCTGCCGTCCCTCTTTCTGCAGCCATTCAAGAACTTCCAGTTCCGTTTCATCCATGTTCACCACATGGCACTGTCTGAGATCTGCAGTCATTCGATCGGCAACTGCTTTCAGGTATTTCTCTCCGCAGCGGATTACAAGCTGACAGATATATTGCTTGGAGAATGGAATTCCTTTATTCGAAAGATGCTTTGCAATCCGGTCGAAAGGAAGGCCGAGAATGTACTTCTCATATGCAAAATGTGCAGGGAGTTCCGGAGAAGCAGGAGAATTCTTAATCATCCGCTTCGGCTTCTTTTCCTTCGGCACTTCATGAATGATCGTCTTCTCTTCGCCTTCTTCAGTGATGAAGGTATAGGCAAAACGATGGCAGATGATTTCTTCCGTATAGTATTCCGCTTTCTGGTAATGGGAAATGCGGATTACCTCAGGCGCAATCTCTTTCATCTTGTGATCATCCACTTCAGTGGATTCAGGGTAAAGATCGGTTCTCTTCTTTACGGGAAGCTCCTTCAGATGATCTTTACGAGACTTCTTCTGTTTTGTCTTTTTTGTTTCCGGCTTCTGCTGTGGCTCGGAAACCTCATCCGAAGAGTGATCCGCAACAAACTCAGCTTCATTAAAAAGAGACAGCTGTTCAACAGAAACATGTTCACTTTTTGAACCGAACTTATCACGGCGAGCACTGTTGATTCTCTCTTTCAGAGAGCAGTTGGCCAGATACATCTGATACATTGCATCAAGCATCTGATCAGCAGTGAGTGAACTGTATTTCTGTTTGAATTCTGCCTCAGTTTCCACATAATTATTATATCACAGAAGCCTCAGAAAAGCCTATAATTAAGCCTTATTCTGAGATTTCATGCATACTTTTTCGAGACTGTTTCCATGGATCTTTTCTGATCAATTTTCAGTCCCTGCATCAGCCATCCGTACTGCTCCTCGCTGATTACAGCTGAATGATTTTCTTCATCGCGGATCCACTTGAAATGGTTTCCTTTTTCAAGCCGTTTGTAGAATAGCCAGAACCCGGTAGAATCCCAGTACAGCATCTTCAGCTTGCTGTGATCCTTGTTGCAGAACAGGAATATGGAATTGTCAAAGACATTCATATGCAGTCTGTTCTGCACCACCGCAATATACCCGTCAATTCCCATACGCATATCTACAGTTCCGGTAATCAGATACAGCCTGACGTCATCTCTTACCAGTTTCATAATCAGATCCCCAGAAGTCTGCGGAGGTCATCCGTACTTCCGCAGATATTAACTCCATTGATCTCAACCCTGATGAACTCAGGAGTGCGCTCTATTACTGTGACCGGAGCACTTCAGAATGATCACAACCGCCATCATCGATGGCTTCTCTCTGATCGCGACGAAGGTGCCAGTAGAATGCTTCATAATTGAAGCCGTTCTCTTTGCAGTAATCCTTTATTGTTTTCCCGCTATGCTGATACTCCTTCAGAAACGGAAGCCACCATTCATGAGTATGAATATCTTTTTCCATGACCCTTCTCCTTAGCCTCTCTCTAGGATATGGTCTTCGGCAGCCTCCAACAAGTTGCAGTCCTATTGACGCTTACTTTCAAACTATATAATACTTGAACTATTTCGTTTTTAGGCCCAAAACGCAAATACGGCAAATGCTTTCTTCGGGGGAGAGAAAAAGAAAAGCGACCATGAAGGGTCACTTTGAAGCACCGGGACTGTCGAAGACGGTCAGGACCGGGGCATGATCGCTTGGATAATTGCCCATGTAGAGGCTCTTCAGCACTCTGGAGTTGATGACATGGCAGCTGCGGGACAGGAAGATGTGGTCAATCGGAAGATAGTGGGCAGTCGTGCTTTCCACGAAGCCCCGGATGGTGGAGCCGGCATTTTCCGGGTCGGTATCTTCCAGATCAAGCGGGTTGTCGCGATCCAGCAGTGCCTGCAGGGCACTGGACGAGAGATACGTATTGAAGTCGCCGGTCATTGCCAGGAACGATCCTTCCTTCTTCTTCATCATCTGCTTCTTGAGCACGATGACCTGCTTGAATTTCGTGTTGGTCAGCAGGTGGTCGAGATGGGTGTTGGCGAAGGTGAATACTTCTCCGGTTTCCCTGTCTTTCAGCACTGCCCAGGTTGCGATGCGGGGATAGATGCTGGTCGGATAGCGGGAGCCCTGGACATCCGGGGTATCGGAGAGCCAGAAGGTTCCGCCATGGAGAAATTCGAATCTGTCTTTCTTATAGAGAATGCAGTTGCGCTCATCAGCGAAATGGATGCCGTCCCGGTTGCGGCCGCGGCCGTAGAAGGTATACGTCTCCATGAGCTTGTCCATGTGCGGCAGCATCTCTTCCGTGAGTTCCTGCACGCCGATCAGGTCCGGGTCGTGCCAGCGGATCATTTCTTCAATTGAATGGATCCGATGAGAGAACAGACTCTGTCCGCGGGTGAACGGAAGATCTGTTTTCAGATTCAGGGTCAGTATCCTGTAAACAGTCATGACATTATTATATTTCAGAGAAAAGAAAAGGGAATCACCGAAGTAATTCCCAGAGAACAATTACAGATTGATCTTCTTGAACTGCTCCCACGGCAGTTCCTTCTTTCCGAAGTGGCCATAGTTCGTGGTCTTCGTGTAGATCGGACGGCGCAGGTCGAGTTCCTTGATGATGTTGGAAACGGAGAAGTCGAAGTTCTTATCGATGATTGCTTCGAGCTCTTCGTTGGAATACTTCGAGGTACCGAAAGTCTCGACATTGACAGACAGCGGCTTCGGTTCGCCGATTGCGTAGCTCAGCTGGATCTGGCACTTATGAGCAAGTCCGTTGGCAAC
Organism: Anaerolactibacter massiliensis; assembly: GCF_900290205.1. Lineage (NCBI taxonomy): Bacteria > Bacillati > Bacillota > Erysipelotrichia > Erysipelotrichales > Erysipelotrichaceae > Anaerolactibacter > Anaerolactibacter massiliensis. The sequence continues at coordinate 59,605 of NZ_OLMH01000002.1, forward strand.
GACGTTGCGGCAGACATAACGAGCATAGTATGCTGCGGAACGGTCAACCTTGGTCGGATCCTTGGAAGAGAAGCAGCCGCCGCCGATCGGGGCATATCCGCCATACGAGTCTACGACGATCTTTCTGCCGGTGGTTCCGGAGTCGCCCCAGCTTCCGCCGAGAACGAAGGAACCGGACGGGTTGATCAGATACTTGGTGTTTTCATCAACCAGCTTCGGATCGACAACCGGTTTGATGACTTTTTCCATGACGCACTTTCTGACTTCTTCCTGGGAAACGTCAGCAGTGTGCTGGGTGGAAACGACGATGGTATCGATGCGCTTCAGTTTGCCATTATCATATTCTGCAGTGACCTGGGTCTTTCCATCCGGACGCAGGAACGGAGTCTGTCTGCGGACTTCTTCCAGCTTCTTTGCAAGCTTATGAGCCTCGTCAATTGCAAACGGCATCAGATCTTCAGTTTCATCTGAAGCATAGCCGAACATGATGCCCTGGTCGCCTGCAGAGATCTGATCATGAGCGACAGCGCTGTTGATTTCAGAGGACTGCTTGTTGACCTTGACTTCTACATGGTACTCTTCGTCGTAGCCGATTTCCTTCATGACGCCGAGGGCAATCTTCTCATAGTCGATGTCTGCCTTCGTGCCGGCTTCGCCGTATACGAGAATCAGATCGTCTTTGATGGTTGCTTCAACGGCCATGTGGCTTTCCGGATCCTGACGGATCGCTTCGTCCAGGATGGAGTCTGCGATGAGGTCGCAGACTTTGTCAGGATGTCCGCTGGTAACGGACTCAGAGGTGAAAAACATCTTGCTCATAAAAAAAGCTCCTTTCAATGTTTGTCTTTTCAACGAACTTTGAGAAAGAGTCTCCTGCGTCCTCTTTCTTTATCGTTGTCAGCTTTACCACCTTACGCTTCTTGTCTCTTCGCAGGTTGGTATGAGGCCGACGAGCTGACCCTCTTGCCTCATTCTTGATAAAAGACAATGTTATTCTGTCATTCTGTTTTTTTGAAGTCAACGCGGTTCCGTATACAGATCGGTCAGAATGTAAACAGACGCAAAGATCCGGAATTCGTCTGATATAATGATGCCATATGAAAATCAACTGGAAAGAAGAAATGAAGGACAATGTCCTCACATATACGGCTAGCGGCGCGATCATCTTGCTGATCTGGTTTTTCTTTCAGAGATGGGATAGTGTAGCATCGTTCTTAGGAAAGTTATGGAGCACCTTATCGCCATTTATCTGGGGATTTGCGATTGCATTCATCCTCGTTCCGATCCGGCGGACTGCCGAAGAAAAATGGCTGAAGAATACAAAGCTGAAGCCGAAGACGAAGCGGAGAGCTGCAGTTGCGATTGCCTTTGTGATCTTTGCAGCAGTGCTGGTACTGTTTTTCAGCATTCTGACTCCGCAGATCATCAGCAGTGCGAAAACGCTGGTGGATTCTATGGATTCCTATCTGAAGACTGCGGAAGACTGGGCAAATGGACTGAATGCCAATTCTCAGTACGGAGCACTCCTTGACAGCATCATGAATTCAGTTCTGAATGCGGTGAAGAAAGCAGTAGATGGCTCCAGCGGCCTGATTGCGACATTGCTGTCCTATTCGGTATCCGTTGTCAAAGGCATCGGCAATTTCTTCATCGGCATGATTGTTGCAATTTATCTGCTTGCCGATCAGGAACGGTGGAAGCGTCAGCTGAAGCAGGTAACTTATTCTATCTGGTCCAAGGATCATGCAGACTACCTCACTTATGTAGGCAGACTGACCATCCGGATGCTGAACAGCTTCATTTTCGGCAAGGCACTTGATTCGCTGATTATCGGCATTGCCTGCGGCATCGTCTGCGGAATCATGCAGATGCCGTATACGCCGCTGATTGCCTTTGTCGTCGGCTTGACGAATATGATTCCGGTATTCGGTCCGTTCCTCGGGGCAATTCCGTGCATCTTCATCCTGCTGATCATCAGTCCGTATAAGGCAGTGGAGTTCGGAATCTTCATTCTGATTCTGCAGCAGATCGATGGCAACATCCTTGGCCCGCGCATCCTCGGCGATTCGGTCGGCCTGCCGGCTCTGTGGGTCATGTTTGCCATTATTCTGGGCGGTTCGTTATTCGGAGTGCTCGGCATGTTCTTAGGCGTGCCGCTGTTCTCGGTGATCTATGTTCTTGTCCGCGATCATGTGAATAACCGCCTGCGTTCGAAAAAACTGAGAATATCGTAAGAGCAGATGAGGTCTGCTCTTTTTGCAAAGTATGGAAGACTTCTGGACTTATGAAACGCAATTGACCGAGGGCAGCGGATACGGGCAGTACAGCCTGGCGCATCTGCTGTGTCTGATTGTTTTCTTTTCGCTGCAATACGTGTTCTGCCATCACTTTGATCAGAAGACCGAAGCACAGAAACAGAAGATGATCCGAAGGGCGGCAATTGCCTGCGCATGCATGGAAGGAACCCGGGATTTCTATCTGGTCTCCATCGGAGTCTTCCGGATCGAGCATCTTCCCTTTCATCTCTGCGGGCAGGCGATCTTCATCTATCTGATCCGGGAATTCTGCTGCGGGAAGAAAGGAAAAGCATTTCTCGGGGAGATTGCAGTCACGCTGAATCTTCCAGGAGCGATTGCGGCAGTGCTGTTTCCGGATTGGACGGAATATCCGCTGTTCAGCTTCATGAATCTGATGAATTATGCCACGCACTTCACGTTCGTGCTGTATCCGCTTCTGATCTACCGCCATAAAGAGGTTCATCTGGCGTTTAGGCATATGTGGTATGAGGCAGTGTATCTGGCTGCAGTGTGCATTCCTCTTTACTATTTCAATGTGCACTTCGGAACGAATTTCATGTTTCTCAATGAACCTGTTCCGCCCCTGGATCAGATCACGGCAGTATTCGGACCACAGGGCTATATTCCGGGATTGTGTCTGCTGATGCTGGTATGGCTCATTGCAGTATATGGTGCAGAAAGGAAACTTCGGACATGGCGGAAGAACTGAAGATCGGCATTATTTCTGATACGCATAACCTGCTTCGCAAGGAAGTTCTGGCAGAACTGTCTTCCTGCCAGGTCATTCTCCATGGCGGAGATATCTCAAAACCGGAAATTCTGCAGGAGCTGCAGAAAATCGCACCGGTCTATGCGGTACGAGGAAACAATGACAAAGAATGGGCAGAAGGAATGCCGGAGATTCTGAATCTCCGGATTGCCGGTCTTTCCATCTGCATAGCGCATAAGAAGAAAGACCTTCCGGAAGATCTGAAAGACTTTGATCTGATCATCTATGGGCATTCGCATAAGTATGAACTGATTGAGAAGAAACATCAGACCTTTCTGAATCCGGGCAGCTGCGGACCGCGGAGGTTCTCGCAGCCGATCACGATGGCAGTCGGGTATGTGAAGAAAGGAAAGCTCCGGATTGAGAAGATCGAGATTCCGCATGAGGAGCAGAAATGAATCGTAAGGAAGAACTGCTTCAGCAGGCAATGGATCTGCTTGGTTCTTATGGACTGGAACCGATTCAGACTCTGATGAAGAAGTATCAGGAAGGAGTCCTGTATTCTGTGCTCGAGAGCAGAGAAGACCTCGACTATCTGCTGTTCTGCTGGCAGGAGAGAGAGGATCTTGAACGGATTGTTCTCTTAGCTTTCCGCAGGAATCAGATCCTTGCGGATTGCTCGGCATTGCATTGTACCGTCGGTTCTCTGCTAGAAAGCAGAGAACTCTATGACTTCTGCAGCGAGGAGTCGGACTGGATGTATCTGGAGCATTATATTGTGTCGCAGATGTTCTTTGATGACTGCCCGTATCCTCCGGGTGGAACTCCGTCTGAAAAAAATGGAGAAGTTCTTCTGTTCTGCAATGCGTACGTGACAGAGGAAATCAGAAGGAATGGCATATTCCGGACGATGATGGAGATGATGAAGGAAGCGGCTCTCAGAACTTCAGAGGGCAGTACATCTCTCTATCAGGTGATTTCTCTGGATCCGGATATTGCCTGCTATGGTCCGGATGCTAAAGAGGAAGAATATCATTATTCGATGGAAAAGGACGAACCGGCCAGATTGAGAAATGCAGAGATCATGAAGCACCTCGGCTTCCGTCCGCTGCAGCTGGAAGAAACAAGTCCGGAGCCAGGTGAAGACGGCACGAAGATCTGGTTTGCGGTATGCAGGGAAACGGATCGGGTCGTGGACTATGATCCGGAACTTCAGGAAATGTAGAAGGAAAATATGATACTGGATAAAGTAATGAGGCCTGAGATCAATTTCAGAGATCTCGGGGGATATCATACGGAAGACGGGAGAGTCCTCCGGAGCGGAGTTTTCTATCGCTCTTCGAATCTTTCTCGTTGGAATGAGCAGGAGCTTCATGAGCTTGCATGCTTAAATGTACATACGATTCTGGACCTCAGAACGGATTATGAAGTATATGAGGATCCTGACCCGATTCCTTCGGATGAGATGGAATATTTCCGGGTAAGCGGGATGCGTGATGTGAACGATGCCGGAGTGGATTATTCTCCGGAAGGGATCCGCCGCATGGTTCATGGAGACCAGGATCTTTCAGATCATATGAAGGATCTGTATCTGAATATGATGTTTCATAACCAGGCGTTCGAGTTTCTCTGGATTCTGCTGCAGGAGGGAGGGCATCTGCCGCTGCTGTTTCATTGCGCAACCGGAAAAGACAGAACTGGTGCTCTGAGCTTTCTGCTGCTGATGGCGCTCGGAATCAGAGAAGATGAACTGATGGAAGATTATCTCTACTCTAATGTATCATTCCACAGCCGGATTGAACATGCATTCATGGACCATGAAGAAGAGCTGAAGAAGAATCCTTCTCTGGCCCATGAACTGCAGATGGAGAATGGGGTTGAAGAGTCCATGGGAAGAGCAATGCTGAAAAAGGTTAAAGCAGAGTACGCTGATCGGAATGCCTTTTTCCTGGACCAATATGGAATCACGGAAGAACAACTGACCGCCTTTCAAAATCGGTTTCTTAATGCTAAGATGTAGTCAGGCAGGTTGTTATGGAATACTTCGATAAATTGCTTTCAAAGAACGGACAGGCCGCGATTGCGCTCTCACGGGTCTTTCTCTGCTATGAGCCGGGTGAAAGAGTACCAACAATTTCTGAGCTGAGCGAGCGGCTGAATATTGCCAGGGGAACGATTCAGAATGGAATGAGGACGCTGGAGTCTTCAGATGCGATCACCCTCGAGAACCGGGGGCATCTGGGATCATTTCTGAGACAGAAAAATACTGTCCTTCTGCTGCAGATTATCGGAGTAAATGGAATTGTCGGGGCGATGCCGCTGCCCTATTCAAAAAAGTATGAAGGATTGGCTACCGGACTGATTTCAAGTCTTGAGAACCAGTATGGCATTCCTGCTGCGCTATCCTTTATGCGCGGTGCAAAGAACCGGATCAGCATGGTGATGGAAAATCGCTATGATTTCGCGATTGTTTCGAAATATGCAGCGGAAGAGTACCAGAAGAAAGATCCAGATATGCGGATCGTGGTGGAATTCGGAAATGGGACGTACTGCAGTTCGCATGTGATCATTTTCCATGATCCGGATGCCGATGTTATCCAGGATGGAATGAAGATCGGAATCGATCGTTCTTCCATTGACCAGGAGAATATGGTCCGTCTGGCGTGCGGAGATAAAGAGGTTCAGCTTGTTCCGGTTGAATATAATTCTCTTCTGGGAAGAGTGATGAGCGGTGAAATTGATGCTACAGTCTGGAATCTGGATGAAGTGAAAGACCGGATGGCAAAGATCAATTACCGCAAAATCTCTGAGATGCATGATTCAGATACCAATGCAGTGATGATCGTGAATGGTACCAGAGAGGAAATGGTTTCCATTCTGAAGAAGATGGTCAGTGTGGATGATGTGCTCACAACGCAGAAAATGGTTGAGAATGGCACGCTGACACCGAGCTACTGATCTAAGAGTAATTGTCCAATCATAATTAACTGAAAGCCAGTGCCTGGGGTCCGGAAGGATTCCAGGCACTATTTAAAATTGACAATTCATGGAACCTGCAATATGATCGTCATGAAAATACAAAATTATGTATTTAGTGGTTTCTTGAAATGGGGGATCAGTATGAAACAGAGATTTATCATTATCGTGCTGGATGGATTCGGAATCGGAGCAATGCCTGACGCGGCTGTGGTAAGACCGGGCGATGAAAAGGCGAATACGCTTCGCAGTATTCTGAAGGATCATCCGGATCTGAAGCTTCCTACTCTGGAAAAACTGGGTCTGATGAATGCATATGGCAGTGAAAGTGAGTTCATGAAGTTTTCTCCGGAGGCCAATTACGGAAAGAGCGAGCTGATGCATTTCGGTGCAGACACCTTCATGGGTCATCAGGAAATCATGGGGACGCTTCCGAAGAAGCCGACGGTAGATCCTTTTCAGACTCACGTAAATGCAGTCGCAAAGATTCTGAAGGACCACGGGCATAAGGTTGAGATCATCACACATCATGGATTGAGCTATCTTGTTGCGGATGATTATGTGACGGTTGCGGATAATCTCGAAGCAGACCTCGGTATGTGCTACAACGTCACGGCACCGCTTGACTATATCTCGTTTGAAAAGGAATGCGAGATCGCAGAACTCGTCCGTCAGGTTGTTACGGTCGGAAGAGTGATTGTGTTCGGCGGAACCGGAAATAACATGCAGGATCTGTTCAATGCAGAAGAAATCCGCCAGGGAAAGTTCATCGGAATTGCAAGTGCCAAATCCAAGAGCTATGAACACGGCTATCAGTGCAGACACCTCGGCTACGGGGTTGATAAGAACGTTCAGGCTCCGACAATTCTGACGAAGGCAGGTGTTCCGGTTACTCTGATCGGAAAGGTTGCGGATATCGTGGCAAATGATGGAGGAACAAGTATCTCCTGTGTTCCGACTCCGGAATGCATGCAGCTGACGATTGATGCGGTGAAGAAAATGGACCGCGGCTTTATCTGCACGAATGTCCAGGAAACAGATCTTGCCGGGCATTCGCAGGACAGTACGCGTTATAAAGAAGTTCTTGAGCAGGCAGATGCAGGCCTTGCGGAATTGCTGCCTCTGCTTGGAGAAGACGATATCCTCATCGTTCAGGCAGATCATGGCAATGATCCTGATATTGGTACGAGCCGGCATACCAGAGAGTGTGTTCCGCTTCTGATTTACCGGAAGGGATTGAAGAATGCGCATGTCGGAACCCGGAAGACAATGTCGGATAATGGCGCAACCTGCTGCGATTATTTCCATGCAGCAGCACCCGAAAATGGCACGTCTTACCTGAATCTGATTGGCGGTTACGCATCCGGAAACGAAGAATGAAAATCACTGACCTGAAAATATATCTTCTTGATGTTCCTCTGAGAACACCGTTTATCACGGCCCTTCGCAGAGTGGATCAGCTCACGGATGTGATTCTGGAACTGCATACCGATACCGGAAATGTCGGCTATGGAGAAGCTCCTCCGACAAAAGCAATCACAGGCGAAACCCTGGAAACGATCTGCGCGGATCTGAATGGCCCGATCAGAAGTGCTCTGATGAAACGGGAGATTGAGGATTTATCCGGGTGCTTCCGGGCGCTTGATGCATGCATGGAACATCATACCAGTTCCAAAGCCTGTGCTGATATTGCTCTGTATGATCTCTATGGCCAGCTGAAAGAAAAATCCGTTGCTGAGATCCTCGGCAGGAAGCGGGAGATGCTGGAAACAGATCTCACGATTTCCGTCAATGATCCGGAGACTATGGCAGAGGATGCAGAAAAAGGAATCAGACGCGGTTTCCGGACACTGAAAGTAAAAGCAGGGATTGATCCTGAACTTGATACCAAGAGACTGGCAGCTGTCCGCAATGCTGTCGGAAGCAATATTGCGATCCGGATTGATGCCAATCAGGCATGGACGCCGGAACAGGCAGTTTCAATTCTGGAAGAAATGCAGAAGAAGGGAATCAATCTGGAACTGGCAGAACAGCCGGTGAAAGCTGATGACCTGGATGGAATGGCATTTGTCACGGCACGTTCGCCTATTCCGATTGTTGCGGATGAATCGTGCTTTTCGCCAGATCAGGCAGAGTATATTTTCCGGAATCACTGTGCGGATCTTGTGAATATCAAACTGATGAAGACCGGTGGAATTCATCATGCGCTGGAAATAACTGATCTTGCAGAGAAATATGGTGCTTCATGCATGCTTGGATGCATGCTTGAGGCCAAGGTTTCAGTGAATGCAGCTGTGCATCTTGCATGCAGCAGAACATGCATTACCAAGATTGATCTTGATGGTCCTTTGCTCTGTGCAGAAGATCCGGTACATGGCGGAAGTGTTTTCAAAGGGCCGGAAATTTATCTGAGCAGGCAACCTGGATTAGGAATACGGAAAATTGATGGACTGCATGTGCCTGAATTCTGAGCCATGTTTTGCGGAAATTCGTGATTTCTGAAAGAAATTATGATTTTTTTCGGGAATATCGTTATTTTTTCGGATAAAGCGTCTTCAAGCACTTGTTCTGGGACTGCAGATATGTATAATTTAATTATACAAAAAAATGTATTTTGAGATATGAAATGTGTGAGATGCGGTACTGAGTGGCAGACGGACAAGCCGAAGAGAATTGTGACGTGTCCGCATTGCCAGCAGATGATGACTCTGGATGATGCAGCTGAAAAACGTCTGAAGCACAGCGGAGCGTTTCTTATTTTTGTGATAGCTACGGCAATGGGCTACGGACTGTGGGACTGGTCAGAAAACGGGAAGATTCTGGTTATGTTCATTTCTGTTACAGCCGCCATTATTCTCTTGAATTACATTAACGGTCTTGCACTTCGCCTGACCGCATGGAGAAAACCTCTGACGTATCGGGCAATGACGAAAGAAGAACGGGATCAGATTCTTCGGAAAAGAAGCACAGAAAGGAAAAAGAAATGAGCAGAACAGATTTTTCTGAAAGGCTCCAGATGTATCGGGATGCCGATATGATAAAAGATCAGGATGTTCAGGATGTGAAGAATGTCATTCAGATGTTCCGGAAGGAGTATGGCGTGGAACTCTGTGAAGAAAATGCGGACACGTTTATTGCACATCTTTGCATGGCATGCATGCGCAATACAACAAAAGAGGAGGTTCCTCCGCTGACTGAAGACAACCTTGCGGAGCTTGCAGCGCTCCCGACTTATCAGAAGTCACTGGAGATTCTCAATAAGATGCAGGAAGTGATGGTCAATCCTCTGAGCAGCACAGAGAAAAACTATGTGCTTCTGCATCTGAACAATCTGATTCAGAAACTGAAAGACCTCGGGGAGTGGCCGGAAACAGCTTAAGAATCTGATAACAAAGGAAGGGGAAAATAATCCATGTATCCATTACTTGCAGAGCAAGCATCAACGATTGTTCAGAATTTCGATTTCCCGGTAGCTACCAGGGCAATCATTCTGATCGCGATCTCAGCATGGGCAAGTCTTCTTGCTCATAAAGGAATTTCTAACTTCAACGATGGCGCCCGCCCGGTATTCCCGGAATTCATTGAAGGACGGATGACCCGCCCGGAATTTGCGGCGGTTGTCACCGGCATGGGCGTCGGATGGGTTCTGGCCGGATTCACTCAGTGGATCGGTACCGGACTGATCGCTGCACATCTGATCCTGATTGCAACTGATATCATCGGCGCCTGGTCCCCGAATCGCTTTGTAGCAATTATTCTCGGTGCTGCATATGGTGCCCTGGCTGCATTCGGCACCAACATGATCAACAATGCATTTGCTGCGCTGCCGTATAACTTCCTCAATGATCTGACTCAGATCACGACTCCGGTTCTTCCGATCTTCGCTCTGTATCCTGCAATTGCAATTGCAAATCAGTTCGAAGCTAAGAAGGGTCTGCAGACGGCTATCTGGGAAGCAGTGATTTATGTTGCATGCTCTCTGATCGGCAAACTCACGATCGGCACTGTCAGCATTTCTCTGTATCCGTATTCCTTCGCTATGCTGGCTGGCATGATCTTCCTGGTTGTCTACTCTGTCAAGGCAAGCAAGAACCAGGAAACCATCAATGATGAAGAGCAGGAAAACATCTTTTCGAAGAATGCTGAACGCATCAAGAGCAACTGGATATATCTCTGCATCCAGGGTGCTCTGAACGCACTTGGCATCCGTACTCTGGCAATGGCTTATCAGCCGTATATTCTTGCTCCGTGTGTCATCGGCGGTGATTACAGTGCATTCTATATCGCAATGGTCGGTGTCATCATCGCTTTCATTCCGCTGATTGTCTCCACTGCTCTTTCTACTGGTGTCTATCAGGCTGTTGGTCTTACAACCTGCATGCTGGTCGGACGTCTTGCACCGACTTGGTGGCTTGCTCCGATCTTCGGATTTGCAGTTGAATTCATTGAACTCCAGCTGCTCGGCCTGCTTGGCAAATGGCTGTCCCGTTATCCGGAACTTTCCAGATCTGGCGATCATATCCGGAATGCAATGGTAGAAACTCTGAATCTTGCTCTTCTCTGCGGCTCATTCCTTGCTGCTAATGCTACCTGGGGCGGCATCGGCATCATGATGGTCGGCGGTGCTTATCTGATGAATGAACTGCTTGGCCAGAAGATTCCGCGTACGGCTATCGGGCCGCTGTCTGCAGCTTGTGTAGGTATTCTGTATAATATCTTCATCGCATTCGGGTGGATCGTATTAGCTGCCTGAATCCTGAAAGGAGAATGTTATGAAAATTGAATGCTGCGGATTATCCAGCAAGGAAACTGCGAACATTATCAAGCAGAAGTTCCCGGAAGTAGAAGTGCTTGAAGATCCTGATTCCATCGCTGCCCGGAAGGTCAAGAAGGGAGAAGTTGATTTCTATCTTGGCTCCTGCATGACTGGCGGCGGCGGATCGCTGGCAACTGCAATTGCAGTGCTCGGCTATGGAAACTGCCTCGTTGTTACCCGGCAGGGAAACATGCCGAAGCCTGAGCAGATCCGGCATCTGATCTACGCTGGAAATCATAAGGCGTTCGGGTATGTGCAGTCACATACCGAGAAGGTTGTCCCGGTAATTGTACAGGCACTTGTAGATAAGACATCCGGTAAGCCGGAATAAACAGATTCAGCAGAAACGGCATCTGATGGCTTGCTTGTCCGGAAGATGCCGTTTATTGACTACAGGAGGGATTTGAAATGATTCGTACCGTTTTGGGAGATATTCCTGAAGAAGATCTTGGACTGACAATGATGCATGAGCATTTCATCGTCAACCTGGATAAAGTTCGCCATGATGGATTCTCACGTATCGATACGTGTGAAGAAGTGGAACCGGAGATCCGGAAGATGATGGGCTTCGGCGTGAAAGCGGCAGTTGAGGTTTCCACGATTGATCTGGACCGCGATGCAGCAAAGCTGAAGCAGATTTCCGAAGATACAGGTCTGAAGATTGTCTGCTCAACAGGTTTCTATCTGCAGCCGTTTCACCCGGCATTTCTCAGAGATGCCACTCCGGATGAAATCGCAGACATCTATGTGAAGGAACTGACTGAAGGCATCGGAGATACAGGCGTGAAAGCAGGCATCATCGCTGAGATTGCTTCTTCGAAAGACGGATTCACGGAGGAAGAAAGAAAGTGCCTGATCGCTGCCGGAAGAGCTGCTGTGCGTACCGGCTGTGCGGTATCCACGCATACCGGTCCGGTTACAGCACAGGAGACTGTTGATATTCTCCTTTCTGAAGGAATGGACCCGGATAAAGTGGTGATCGGTCATCAGGATCTAGTGGATGATCCGGAATATCATCGCAATCTTCTGAAGCGCGGTGTGAATATTGCTTTTGATACATGCGGAAAATCTGCCTATATGCCGGATGAGAAGCGGGCCGCAAACGCAAAGATCATTGCGGATGAGGGCTATGCGGATCATCTCGTATTCTCAAATGATGTTTCCCGCCGGACTTACTTTTCTACCTATCCGGGGCAGTGGGGATATACTGCGGTGATGAATTCCGTCGTTCCGCTGATGAAGCAGGCTGGAGTCACGGATGAAGTGCTCCATAAGTTTCTGACGGAGAATCCTGCCAGAATTCTGAATAACAAGAACTGGAAGTGATCCGGATGTTTCTGACAAAACTGAAAGAAAATAACCCGGCACTTCTGGATTATGGGTTCTATGCACATCAGAATGGTCTGATTCTTCCGGATACCTATCTCCTGGATCTTGATACGATTACGGACAATGCTCAGAAGATTCTGGAGGAAGCACAGAAGAATCAGGTACATCTGTTCTTCATGCTGAAGCAGATCGGGAGAAATCCTATCGTTGCGAAACGGCTGATGGAGATCGGGTATGAAGGGGCGGTATGCGTAGACTTCATCGAGGCAATAACGATGATCCGAAACCAGATTCCGATCGGAAATGTCGGCCATCTGGTTCAGACGCCTAAGGCTGCACTGCCTGAGATTCTTGCTTCGCATCCTCGTGTGGTAACTGTTTATTCACTGGAGAAAATCCGTGAAATCAATGAGGCGGCAGAAAGACTTAACATGGTACAGCCTCTGCTGATCCGGATCACCGATGATGACAGCGAACTTTACAGCGGACAGATTGCTGGCTTCCATTCAGATCGGCTGGAAGATGTTCTGAAGGAAATTGATTCCCTGGATCATGTCTGCTTCGGAGGACTCACGGTATTTCCTGCATTGCTCTATGATGCAGAACAGCATGCGATTGTCCCCACCGCAAATATGAAAGCAATGAATCGTGCCAGAGCGGTTGCTGAGGCATATGGGCTGAAAGATTATGTGGTGAATGTTCCGAGTGCAAACTGCTGTGCATCAATGAGTCTTGTTCATGAACTGGGCGGAAACAATGCAGAGCCAGGTCATGGTCTGACCGGTACTACTCCGCTGCATGCTGCAAGCAATCAGGCGGAGCGGGTCGGATATGCTTATGTGACAGAAGTTTCTCATAACTATGAAGACCATGCATACTGCTATGGCGGTGGGCATTACAGAAGAGGCCATCTTGCTTCGGCATTGGTAGGTACTTCTTCTGAGAATGCACAGCTGATCCCTGTTTCTGCGCCTGATGATGATTCTATTGATTATCATTTTGAATTAGGCAGAAATGCAGCAGTCGGAGATACTGCAATCATGTGCTTCCGGACGCAGATCTTTGTGACCAGAAGCAGAGTTGCAGTGGTGGAAGGATTGTCTTCGGGAAATCCGAGAATCATCGGGCAGTTCAATCATCTCGGAGAGCGCGAAGACTGATGAAAGAGACGTATGAACTACAGCATCGTGTGGCATTGCTGAATCCATATGGTTCAGTCGTCCGGGTTCTGGAACCTTCTCCGGATTCGATTCTCACGGGCATCAAGAATACTGCGACGATTCCGAATTCTCTCATGCATAAGCTTGAGAAGTACGGATTCGGTCTGCATACGATCGATAAGAAGTCGCAATTAGCAGGCCGGGCTGTGGACACGCAGCTGATCAATCCGATCTCCGGACATGTGATGTCTGGCTCCAGTTCCGGAACTGCTGTGAATGTATTTGCAGGAATCAATGATCTTGGCATCGGAAATGATGGCGGAGGCTCGGTTCTGGCACCTGCAATCTCCGTGAATATTTATGGGTTCATTTCTAGACTGATTGAAAAAGATCGGGTGTGCGGTCCTCTGAAGCCCAATACGGATGGAATGACTGCGCCTTCTTCCATCGGTTTCATGGCAAGGAGAAGAGAGATTCTTCTGAAGGCTATATCCTGTTCCATCGGTATTGAGGCTGGGGCTCATTGCGGAAAAGTTCTTTCGGATCAGAAGTATGAAGGACTGGAGTCGGAAGTGGTTTCAGTCATGGATCCGCTCGCTCCAAGATCAGAGCTTGTCCCTTATCTCAGAGAACAGCTTTCGAAGTGCGATGTGATGGTTGTTACAGAGGGACCGATTGATCTGGAAGGATTCGGAGACTCTCTGTTCGGACATTTCGATGAGCGCACCAGAGAAATTCAGAAGAAGTCCTGCAAAGGATATGTCCGGGTCTGCAATATTGCCGGGGCAACTGCGCTGGCGATTCCTCAGAATGGTCTTGGAATGGCAGTGCTTCTGATGTGCGAATCCGTGCCGGAGAAGATTGCATGCATGCTAGAGGCAGCAGAATCTTTCCCGGAGATTCATGATGAACTGATTGAACGCTATTTTCTGAATCTGAACAACTATTTCCTGGATGAATACCTGATCGACTGAGGGAGGCAAAATGAAAACCTATCCACTGGAAAGTATCAGTCTGCGTGAAGCAGAAGAAAAACAGTTCCGCATGGTGGAATGCATCACGCATCATTTCACGGGAACAGAAAGTCTCTCACGAGGAGATCTGGGAGTAAATCAGCAGAACAACATGCCGGTTACAACCCGGAAGGCAGAACAGGCAATTGCAGAGTTCTTTCATACCGAAGACTGCATCCTGGTCAGAGGCAGCGGCACGAATGCAATCCGCTATGCACTTTCTTCGGTGATTCGTCCTGGGGGAAAGATTCTGGTTCATAAAGCACCGGTCTATTCCACAACCGCAACCTCGTTTGAAATGTTCGGCCTTGTTCCGGTTGAAGCTGATTTCAATGATCTGGGCAGTATTCACAAAGTCATGGAAGCTAATCCGGATATCGATGCTGCATTGGTTCAGTATTCGCGTCAGAAACTGGATGATTCCTATGACATTGCGGAAGTACTGAAGGCAATCCGGAAAGAGAAAGACATTCCGATTGTCACCGATGACAACTATGCAGTGATGAAAGTTCATTCCATCGGAGCAGAACTGGGAAGTGACCTTTCCTGCTTCTCTACCTTCAAGCTGCAGGGGCCGGAAGGAATCGGCTGCATTGTCGGGCGTGAGAAGTATATCCGCATCATCCGCAAGATGCATTATTCCGGCGGCTCACAGACGCAGGGACATGAAGCAATGGATGTTCTCAGAGGACTTGTAACTGCGCCGGTTCTGCTGGCAGTGCAGGCGGAAAGCGACGAAGAAATTCTCCGCCGTCTCCAGAATCATGAAGTTCCGGAAGTGAGGAATGCATTCATTGCAAATTCTCAGTCCAAGGTGCTTCTGGTGGAATTTGATCAGCCAATTGCACATGCGGTACTGAAGGAAGCTGAAAAGCTCGGAGCACTTCCGAATCCGGTTGGCGCAGAGTCAAAGTATGAGCTTGCGCCGATGTTCTATCGCTGCAGCGGTACTGTTCTGAAGAGTGATCCTTCTTTAGGAGAGCGGATGATCCGGATCAATCCTAACAGGAGCGGTCCTGATACAGTAATCAGAATTCTGAAAGAGGCAGCAGCATCAGTTAAATAATAACAAGGAAAAGCCGTGCGGATGATCGCACGGCTTTTCTCAGGAGGGAGGTCATTAAGAATCATTATTACAGAGAGAACAGCATATCTTCGTAAGTCGGAAGCTTGTAGTTATCAGGAGTAGCGATGACTTCATACTTATCGATGAAGGAGCGTACTTTTTCCATTTCAGGGCAGATGTCATAGTACATCTTCTTGCCTGCTTCTTTGGTGATGCCTGCTGCATTGACTTCGGTGAAGTTCTTTTCCAGCATTTCAGAAGCCTTGTAGGTTTCATCGATGAGCTCGCTGAGCTCTGTGACTCTTGCTTTGAGGTAAGCCGGAGCAGCCTTGCCTGCTGCAGCGTCAGCGTCAGAGTAGAACTTCAGATCTGCAGTCATTGCCGGCAGAATATCTTTTCTGGTCATGGAGAGCAGCGTGCGGACTTCGATGCCGATCTGCTTGATGTACTGCTCACGATAGATTTCTTCGCGGGCTGCCAGTTCCTTCTCGGTATAGACACCGAGATCTGTCAGCATCTTGACGGTCTTCTTGTCTTCGAGGACTTCGATGGATTCCACGAAGGAACGTACATTCGGGAGTCCGCGGCGCTTCGCTTCCTTGACCCATTCGGAGGAATAGCCGTCACCGGAGAAGAGAATGCGCTTATGATCGTGGATGATGTTGCGGCAGATATCAAGTGCCTTTGCACGGACATCCTGCAGATACTTGATGCCTTCGAGTTCTTCAGCAATCTCATTCAGTGATTCTGCCATGATGCTGTTGAGAACGATGTTCGGTACTGCTGCAGACATCGAGGAGCCGAGCATGCGGAACTCGAATTTGTTGCCGGTGAAGGCAACCGGGGAAGTACGGTTGCGGTCGGTGTTGTCATGCGGAATGTAGGACAGACCGCTGATCGGGTTGAACTCGGTCGGTGTAGCTTCGCGGTTCTTGCTCTGGGAAGGATGCTCCATATAGAGACCATAGAGGATCTGCTCAATGTAAGAGCCGAGATATACGGAGATGATTGCCGGCGGAGCTTCGTTCGCACCGAGACGGTGATCATTTCCTGCGGAGCTTGCGCTCATGCGGAGCAGCAGAGCATTGTCATCAACTGCCCGGATGAATGCGCAGATGAAGGTCAGGAAACGGATGTTTTCAGCTGGCTTTTCACCAGGTGCAAACAGGTTGGATCCATTGTCGGTCAGAATGGACCAGTTGTTATGCTTGCCGGATCCGTTGATGCCATCAAATGGCTTTTCATAGAGCAGGCATGCAAGTCCATGCTTCTCTGCAGTTTTGCGGAGAATGTCCATGGTGAGCTGGTTGTCATCGACAGCTGTATTTGCTTCGGAGAATACCGGGGCAAGTTCGAACTGGGAAGGGGCGACTTCATTATGTTCGGTCTTGGCATAGATGCCGAGCTTCCAGAGTTCCTTGTTGACATCCTTCATGAATTCCGCAACACGGGTCGGGATGGATCCGAAGTAATGATCGCTGAGTTCCTGGCCCTTGCTTGCCGGAGCACCGAACAGAGTTCTGCCAGTCAGGCGCAGATCCGGACGTTCTTCAAAGTACTTGCGGTCAATCAGGAAGTATTCCTGTTCGAGTCCTACATAAGGCTTGCAGGAACGGACGTCTTTTTCGCCAAGCAGGTTGACGACCTTGGTTGCTGCATCGCTGAGAGCCTTGATGGACTTCAGAAGCGGATCTTTCTTATCGAGCGATTCGCCATTATAGGAGACGAATACAGTCGGAATGCAGAGCACGCCATCTTTGATGAAAGCTGGTGAGGTTACATCCCAGTAGGTATAGCCTCTTGCTTCAAACGTTGCTCTTAAGCCTCCGCTCGGGAAGCTGGAAGCGTCAGGCTCACCTTTGATCAGGTTCTTGCCTGAGAAATGCGTGATCGGTTCATGATCAGGTCCTGGTTCTACGAAGGCGTCATGCTTTTCAGCAGTTGCGCCAGTCAGCGGCTGGAACCAGTGAGTATAATGGGTTGCTCCATTTTCGAGAGCCCAGCGTTTCATTGCGTGTGCAATTGAATCAGCAGTCTGCCGGTCCAGTGTCCCTTCGCTGGATACCGTTTTCTTCCAGGCGGTATATACCGGCTTTGGAAGACGCTCCTGCATCTGTTTTTCGCCGAATACCAGTGATCCGAATTCTTCAAACGGTGCTTCCATAATTTCGATTCCTCCCTGTTATGCAGATTATTAAAGTCTTCCTTGGTCTGTGAGTCAATCAGAAAAGGAATGTGATGTAAGAAATAATTCAAATAATTACAAAAAAACAGGAAAATTATTACATTTTTCGGAGAAATTTCCGGAATTCGAGGAAATTTCCGGATTTTACGGAAACAGGGAAAAGAATCTGGAAGACCGAAAAAAAACCTGCAGGTTTTTCCTGCAGGCATTCTGTTCAGTACCAGGAATAATCGCCGCCGCCGAAGCCGCCATATCCAGTGAATGTGGTATCCAGCTTGACTTCTTTGACTTCCGGAATCTCATCAATCAGGATTGCCTGAATGCCATCGGTCAGCGTGGAATCAATGGACATGCAGCCGGCGCATGCGCCAAGCATGCGTACTGTCACGACACCGTCTTTATAATCAACGAGCTGGACGTCGCCGCCATCCTGCTGGATATACGGGCGGATCTTATTGATCACTTTCTCGATTCTCTCCAGAAGATCCGGAGATGGTGCTGTTTCTGCCGGCGCAGATTCTTTTGCTGCTGCCGTTTCATCTATCTCAGTTTTGCTCTCACTCATTGCTCTGCCTCTTTCACCACACATTTATAACCCGAAATGAAACAGCAATGCAATCATTGCGCCCAGAAACATGCCGGCAACGACTTCTACCCATTTGTGGCCGAGCACGTCTTTGAGCTTGATATTGTAAATCGGGTTCTGGAACCTGGTGTGCAGGTTGTCCTGAACATCTTTGACCAGCTGCTGCGTGACTTTGATGTTCTGGCCGCTGTAGTAGCGGACATTTGCAGCATCATAGATTACGACAACCGCAAAGGTCAATGTCACTGCGAAGATCGTGGAGCTGAAGTGTTCCTGGATGCCTACGGACAGCGCAAGGGCTGTGACGAGAGCGGAATGGGAACTGGGCATGCCCCCGCTGGCTTTGACCAGGGAGAGTTTCCATTCATGCTTTGAAATATAATGAATAATCGGCTTCAGAACCTGCGCAATCACAGCCGACAGAATTGCAGACCAGAAAGGATACATCGTCTTGATCATCTGAATTACCTCATGAGAAGTATATCACATGAAAAAATGCAGTGTGGTACAATGGCTTCGTTGAAAGGACGCAAGATGACTTATCAGACCGGACAGATTGTGGAAGGAAAGATCACTGGCATTCAGCCTTATGGTGCATTTGTTGCACTGGATCGGAATACCAGCGGCCTGATTCACATTTCAGAAATCAGTGATGGATATGTGCGCGATATCAGCCGATTCGTGAAAGTCGGAGATATCGTGAAGGTCAAGATCATAGATTATGATCCCAAGACCAATCAGACCAGGCTTTCTCTGAAAGCTTTGCATCGTACCAGGATGAGGGGACATCATCGTTCAATGAACCGGCGGGCAAGTCTGCCGCCGATGAAACTGGGATTCAGTTCAATTGCGGCAAAGATGCCGGAATGGATCAGAGAAGCAGAAGGAGGAGATACCAGATGGTAATGCAGTTTGATGCTTCACACGGATTTCTGAAAGAAGATATCGGTTCCTATCAGAATGAAGTCAGCAGAATTCACAAGATGATTCACGAGAAGACCGGTGCCGGGAATGACTTTCTCGGATGGGTTGACTGGCCAGTGAATTATGACAAGGATGAGTTTGAACGGATCGTTAAGCTTGCTGAAAAGCTGGATGGCAAGTTCGATACGCTGGTGGTATGCGGAATCGGCGGTTCTTATCTGGGCGCCCGTGCCGCCATCGAGATGATCAATGGTCTGTATCCGGATAATGGCAAGGAAGTCATCTTTGCAGGCAACACGTTCTCCAGCACGTATATGAGCCAGGTACTCAGCCACATCAAGGATAAGAATGTTGTGGTCAATGTCATCTCCAAGTCCGGAACCACGACTGAAACTGCTCTGGCATTCCGCATGCTGAGAGAGTTCATGGAACAGAAGTATGGCAAGGAGGGTGCTAAGGAGCGCATTATTGCCACAACAGATAAGGCAAGAGGCACGCTGAAGGCACTGGCAGATCAGGAAGGCTATGAATCCTTCGTGATTCCGGATGATATCGGCGGACGCTATTCTGTCATCACTCCGGTCGGCCTGGTTCCGATGGCTCTGATGGGAATCGATATCCGCAAGGTCATGGAAGGACTGCTGGCTGCTTATCAGGAACTGAATACCGATGATCTGGAAAAGAATCCCGCATACCGCTATGCAGTTGCGAGAAGAATTCTGCAGAATCAGGGCTACAATGTCGAGATGTTCGTGACCTATGAACCGCAGCTGAGCATGCTCAGCGAGTGGTGGAAGCAGCTGCTCGGTGAGTCTGAGGGCAAAGACGGAAAGGGCATCCTGCCGGATTCTGCAACGTTCTCTACCGATCTGCATTCCCTGGGCCAGTTCATCCAGCAGGGCAGCAAAGTCCTGTATGAGACGATCTTCAAGGTTGAGAAGCCTACTCTGGATGTCACGATTCCGAGTGATCCGCAGAATGGCGACCAGATGAATTATCTGGCCGGGAAGAATCTAGACTGGGTTAACAAGATGGCATGCGAAGGAACGCTTCAGGCTCATGTTGAGTCCGGCAATGTTCCGAACCTGATCATCACGGTTCCGGATATGAAGGAATACAGCTTCGGATATCTCTGCTATTTCTTCTTCATCGCAACAGCAATGACCTGCTACATGCTGGATATCAATCCGTTCAACCAGCCTGGTGTTGAGATCTACAAGAAGAATATGTTCCATCTGCTCGGCAAGCCTGGTTACGAGAAATAATGAAATGATCAGAGGGTTCCGGATTCCGGAACTCTTTTATTTGTATTCTGAAAGATCGGAATCAAAGGTGCAGCTGAGGGAATCTTCCGAAGAAAGGATTCCGGCAGCTTCCTGCATGGTAACGGTATTCCACCTGATGGTTCCGAACAGGATCAGGTTGTTGGCATTGAGATAATCGTAATCAGAAGAAGCCAGATACTCTGGCAGGATCGTGATCGTGACAAGCAGCAGATGGTCCTTCTCCTTGCTGGTGACTTCATAAGAAACAGTTACAGCTTCTGAGTTCCGGATTTCTTCGATCTTCTCCCCGGAGATCTCCATAGCCTGTTCTGCAGCAGCAGCTTCATCTCTGCTGACCTCTTCTGAGATTTTTCTTGTGATTTCCAGTCTGATCTCATTGATGTGGCTTTGATTTCCGTAGAGGTGATACACATAATAGGTATCTCCTTCCTGCGCATTTTCCGCACCGCACGCTGCATGCATGGTGACAGTATGGCTTGAGTGATAGTAAACCTCAAACAGGAGAACGACTGCAGCAATGAATGCAAGCAGGACATAGATCCAGAAATTCCGGGATTGCTTTTTCACTGGCATGTTCCTATTATATCGGGAGTCTTCTGAAATCGTGCAATTCTGTTTGCATGTTCAGGCGGGCTGTATTATCGTTTCTGCATCAGAAGAGAGGGGACTTGTCATGAAAGATGCGGTGCTGTTTGATCTGGATGGAACGCTGACGGATTCCGGGGAAGGAATCATGAAAAGCGTGAAATATGCATTTGAGCAGATGAAGGTACCTGCCCCGGATGAGGAGCATCTGCGGCTGTTTGTCGGCCCGCCGCTGGCAGTCACGTTCCCGCAGTTCGGCATTCCGGCTGATCAGATAGATGAAGCGATCCGGCAGTATCGGATTGATTACAATGAACACGGGTCAAAGTTTCTGAATCAGGTATATCCGGGCATTCCGGAATTGCTTTCAGAACTTCAGAACGAGGGGTATCAGCTGTATGTGGCAACCTCGAAGCCAGAAGTTCTTGCAAAGGAAATTATGGATCGGTTTGATCTTTCCCGCTACTTTATCCGCATTGCCGGGGCGAGTCTTGATCATTCCCGCGAAAGCAAAACAGATGTGCTGCGGTATCTGCTGCAGCAGACGGGCAGCAGCGGACGTGAAGTCATGGTCGGAGATACGCTGTCTGATATCCGCGGGGCTCATGCGATTGATATTCCATGCATTGCCGTGAGCTGGGGCTATGGAGCAGAAGAAACGCTCGGCGAAGCAGAGCGCATTGCAAGGACAATGGAAGAGCTGAAGAACCTGCTTGAAACAAGAGCGTGGGCGAGGGTCAGCAGATGAGCACGAATCAGAAGCAGGCAGAAGAACAATTTCGCCGGATGACGGAAACGCCTGTGGGAAAGCTGATCCTTGGTCTCAGTATTCCGACGATCATCTCAATGATGGTGACGAATATCTACAACATGGCTGATACGTACTTTGTCGGAACGATCGGAACGTCAGCCAGCGGTGCAACCGGGGTAGTATTCGGGCTCATGGCGATCTTCCAGGCCTTCGGATTCATGTTCGGACATGGAGCTGGTTCCAATATTTCCAGAAGACTCGGATCGAAGAACATCAAGGAAGCCAGAGAGTTTTCTTCCACAAGTTTCTATCTGTCTATTCTTGCCGGGCTGATCTTCATGGCAGTCGGTCTGATCTGGATGGATCCGCTGATGAGACTGCTGGGCAGCACAGATACGATTCTTCCGTATTCCAGAACGTATGCGTTCTATATTCTCATTGCCGGACCGGCAATGACATCAAGCTGCGTCATGAATAATATCCTGCGTTATGAAGGAAAAGCATTCTATGCGATGATCGGCCTTACTGCGGGCGGAATTCTGAATATCTTCGGAGATGCCTATTTTGTAAGAGTATGCGGCATGGGCATTGCCGGAGCAGGTCTGTCCACGACGATTTCCCAGTATATTTCGATGGGAATCCTGCTGATTCCGTATCTGCAGAAAAAGACACAGAGCAGTTTCAGCATCCGGTATTTCACTCATCGTTTCTCCGTGGTGGAAACAATCGTCAAGGATGGTCTGCCTTCCCTTGCTCGCCAGGGACTTAATTCTGTTTCCACGATGGTGCTGAACAACTATGCTGGAATTTACGGAGACGCGGCAATTGCGGCAATCTCGATCTGTACTCGCCTTGTGAATTTCCTGTTCTGCATCGCAATCGGCATCGGTCAGGGTTTCCAGCCGGTCAGCGGTTTCAATTTCGGCGCAAAGCTTTACAGCAGAGTGAAAGCGGGATTCGACTATGCGCTGAAATCCGGCTTTGTGATCATGCTGGGGCTCGGAGTACTCGGCTATCTGAATGCAGAACCGCTGGTCCGCATTTTCCGGGATGATCCGGAAGTGACTGCGATCGGAAGAGTAGCACTCAGATGGCAATGCTTGTCGCTCTGGTTCATGCCGATGTCCATGTACGGGAATATGCTGTTCCAGTCGATTGGCATTTCAAAGACAGCAACCTTCCTGGCATCTCTGCGCAGCGGAATTGTTCTGATACCAGTCATTATCATCTTCACAAGCTGTTTCGGATTGAGCGGTCTGGAAATGGCCCAGGCAGTTTCGGAAGCAATCTCTTCGCTGATTACCTTGCCATTCGTGTGGTCATTCTTCCATCATCTGCCGCCGGATGGCTGTGAATATAGCTGATCTTCAGAAAAAGGTATCTTAAGGAGAATGAGAGACGAAGAATTTATCAGCAGATATTGCCGCGGAGTGAACCTCCCCGCCTAAGTCCTAACGGACTATAGACAGGGCTTCCAAGGGCTTGTGTGCCCTCAGACTTCCGTCTGCTAAACGATTCGGTGACAGCACAGCACACAAGCCGAAACTCATGTACCCATCTGCACTAACGTTTCTCAGACTGATGTCAGGATCGTCAGACTGCTGCGGGAAGAAGAGAGCACATAGCCCTGTTGATCTTCCACAGGTCAGCTAACGTCCTTTGGGTTCCACTCCCGATCCCAGAGACTTTGGTCATAAGATCGGGTGATTCCATAAACAGCACGCGGATCAGATAACGGGCACCGATGTTGTAACTGGCGGAAAGATCACAGTTGTAAGTCTTTCCGCTTTTGAATACGCAGACGTCATAGGGCGTATCTTCGGATACTTCTCTTCCTCGTTTCACACGTCCGCTTCCGTCATACGCAAGGCGGCTGGTTCCCCGCGCATTGACATGTGAAACACGGATCCCGTAATGATGGGCAAGGCTTTCTACAGTATTCTGAATATCAGCGTGCTTCCACATCGTAAGCTTCTGCTTCTTACTGCCGCGTTTCTTTCCCCTGGTGTCAAGATACTCCATGACAATGACATCGCATTCGTTTGCCATGGCAAAGTTCATGATCTCTCGTGCGACCTGATGCGCAATGTTCCTGTTTCTCCGCTTTGCAATATTCCAGAGCCTTCCGGAGTCATGTGATCCATGCAGAGACTGGAATACAGATACCCGATGCAGGGCATTGCTCAAGGGGTCTTTTTCTCTTCCGCGCATAATGAACTTACGCGCCAGGACAGTACCCCTTGAGTCCATGACACTGCATACCGCATCTGTATTAACACCCAGATCGACAGCGCAGATCTTCTGCTCCGAGATCGGCTTCTTGGACAATTTCACTGTTTCCGTCACTGCAAATCTCAGTTTCCAGCATCCGTGTTTCTTCTCCAGTACCGGAGCTGAGATCTCTGCATTTCTGCTTCTCTTTTCGAGATAGTCCGCATCCGTTTTTGAAAGACGAACGGTATCCCATACCCAGTCGTTATTGCGGAACACTTTAATCTGTGCCAGGTAGGGCAGCACTTCACCAGTCTCTTTGTCTATTACTGGCTTATAGGTATTGCCGCGATACAGTGCAGGCATCCGATGCCTGCAGGAATCAAGCTTCGGTGCTTCGCCTTTACAGCCAGATGCTTTCCAGCTCTTCATGGCTGAGTGATAAGCAGAAACGATGCCAAGAGCCTGCATGATAGCAGCTCTCCGATAATAGGACGGGAACTTCGGAAACTTCTGATCAAAGGAGTCGGATGAAGAGAACCCATTAGCAGAATGAACCATGCATTCCATCATCCTCAGGCGTGCAAACGAACTGTCTGTATCAGAAAGACTGTTCCAGTTTGCAAGAGCTGTCTGCACCAGACAGGCAACGGCATACGAAAAGAGATCCGCTGTTCTTTTCAGCGCCTCATAGCTGTCCCGAATGTGTACGCTATAGCTGCTTACAACCTGCATAGATATTCGCCCTGCAGACAGGATAGCAGATTCGGAAGAGTGTTTTAGCATAAGGAATCAGAAATACGGAATCATACAATCGCTGGCACAGAAACAGAGCACAATGGAAGCGGTGAGAATTTACATCCAGGAACAAGGAAAACGCGATAACGAAGGCTATCGACGTCATGCGGGCAGAAGAAAGGCGGCTAACCCCGCCTAAACAGCTTGCACTGCTATAGACAATATGTAAAAGCCCTCCATTAACTTGTGTGTTCGAGGATCATCCCGCATACTTGTTATTGGCTCAATAAAGAGATGGGGAAGTTGCCTCATCCAAGAAAGGAAGGCCTCCCTGAAGAAGTAATTTCCTGTTCAGACGTGTACTCTTTTCTGAATAAAAATCTGATTGAAAAACAGTATTATTCCTCTGATCAGCAGACGTATCGGATTACTGTACTATGCGGGAAAAAACTGCTTCTGCAAAATCAGAAGGGTGAATATGAGATCCGGGAATTAGCAGAAATGTTTCGTGAGAGGAGGCATTGCTACGAACAGAAATCTTCTGCTTCGGCTGCAGAGAAAAGACTCCATAAAGGAGTCTATGTCATTCATTCAGAATTCGGAATCGGATTGATCCGGAAAGTGAAGCATGGAATCGCCTTCATTCATTTTGAAGATCATCCGGATATCTGGATTTCTCTGCAGGAAGCGGTCTTTCAGAATCTCATCCGGTATTACGGCA
This sequence comes from Anaerolactibacter massiliensis, assembly GCF_900290205.1. NCBI lineage: Bacteria > Bacillati > Bacillota > Erysipelotrichia > Erysipelotrichales > Erysipelotrichaceae > Anaerolactibacter > Anaerolactibacter massiliensis. The sequence goes on from NZ_OLMH01000002.1 coordinate 84,958, forward strand.
AAAGGAAAGGAGAAGCTGAAGAAGACTGAGGCTCCAGGATCAGAGAATGATCCGGGGACATGGTTCCTTCTGAAGGATCGGCAGCAGATCATCAAGGACCCCTGGTGTTCCGGCCGCAACCTCACGAAAGCCGAAGACTTCTGCCTGATTGCCATGGAAGTCAGTGACTTTTCCTCCGGCTTCTTCGACCAGCAGCATTCCGGCTGCCCGGTCCCAGGAATAGACATGCTCGAAGTAGGCATCTGCTCTTCCGCAGGCGGTCCATGCTAAGTCGAGTACCGCGCTGGCCGTGCGGCGGATATCCTCGCAGGAATCGAACACTGCATGCATGGTGTCGAAATACCAGGTGGAGAGTTCTCGATGATAGGGGCTGGTGCCGCAGAAGACGATGGCGTCTTTCAGGTGCAGTTTATCGCTGACATGAATAGGCTTGCCATTGCAGAAGGCGCCATGGCCGCGCTCTGCGGTAAACAGTTCGTTCCGGTACGGATCGAGAACCCAGGCCTGCATGATAGTTCCGTGTTCTGCATAGGCAAGGGAGATTGCGCTGTGGGCATAGTCGCGGATGAAGTTCATCGTGCCATCGACCGGATCAAGGATCCAGACAGAGCCGGAAAGATCTAGATCAGAGTTATCCTGCTCTTCGCCGAGGAGCTGAACTTCCGGATATCGTTTCTTCAGTTCTTCTTTCAGAAAAGATTCAATGCCGCGGTCTGCGGCAGTGACATAGTTGCCGTAGCCTTTGGCTTCGGCAGAAGATTCCGGATCGATGCGGAAGAAACTCGATGCTTCCCGGATCAGTCCGCTGATGGTCTCCATATCAGGTTTCATAAGATACCTCAGAACAGATTCAGAATCAGGCCGGTGACAAAGGACACTGCCCAGACATACATGACGATCTTGATATTGTGCTTCATGTTCGGATTGACCCGGAAGAGCACCATCATGCCGACGCCGGCATTGGCAAGGAGTCCCGCACACACTGCCGCAAAGGAGATGACCTTCTCCATATAGAGCGTCGTGAGCAGAATCGAAGATGCACAGCTAGGAATCATGCCGAGCAGCGTGCAGGTCAGAACAGAGATTGCCGGATGGCCGACAATCAGCGTGCGCATCACTTCATTGCCGCTGCTGTCCATGATCAGGTTGATCAGGAAGGTGACCGCCAAGAGCCATACGGTGATCTTCAGCGTATGCATGACGGCAGACTTCAGGATTCCGTCTTCGCAATCGCAGTGCTCGCGTTCGCAGAATGATTCGATATCGGTTTTCTTATGCTCTGCAAAGTGGTCTGCAGCAAATCCGGCAATTAATGCGACGATGAATTTCACGGCCAGGATCGGCAGGATCACGCCTGCTCCGGCTCCGGAAGAAAGCAGCAGCGGCAGCATCTCATCGCTCGTGCTGAGATAGACGGAAGCCAGCGTTCCGCCGGAGATGACGCCGGTGGTGTAGAGGCTGCTGGCAGCGGAGGAGAAGCCGCATTCCGGTACAAGCCCGAAGAGGGCTCCGGCAAGCGGAGCAGTCTTCCGGTGGTTTTCCAGGAAGCGGATCATCTTGTTTCCGGTCTCGTGTTCCATCCACTCCATCAGCAGGTAAGTCAGAAACAGGAACGGAAGAATTTTGGCGGTATCGGTGATCGTGTCGAGAAGTACTTCCTGAATTACTGCCATGTAATCGCTCCTTCCAATCCTGCGGTATAGGCAATGTAGTAGTCGCCGGTCTCGTGGCTGTATTCGCTGTCGACGGCTTTATCCTTATCCATAATCCAGATTGCTTCAATCGTGGTGTCCGGGTGAGCGGAACGATATTCCTCGAGGACTTTGTTTCCTTCTTCAAAGGAGAGGGTGAACAGCGTGGTGCTCAGGCAGTCGGCTGCGGAAGAATCCGGTGTGATGATCGTGACGCTGTGGTAGCGGGTAGCGGGGTAAAGAGACTCAGGATCGATGATATGGCAGTAGCTCCTGCCATCGGAAGCGATGTAATAACGCTCATAGTCTCCGGAGGTGACAAAGGACATGGTTCCGGACTGGGCGACGGCCAGCAGGCTGCCGCTTCCGCCTGGATTCTGAATGCCGATGTTCCAGGGAGTGCCGTTGTATTTCTCGCCGATGGTTCTCGTGTTGCCGCCGGCGTTCAGAGCGCCGTGCTCCACGCCTTCCTGCTCGAGGGCCTGGGCAATTTTCTCAGTGGCGTAGCCTTTGGCAATGCCGCCGACATCCAGAGAGACATCAGGATCGGTGATATAGACTGTGCTGTTTTCAGCATCAATCTCGACATAATCCCAGCCGGTATGCTTGGCTGCTTCCTGCAGTTCTTCATCAGAAGGCAGATCGCCTTTCTCGCCAGCTTCATTCTTCGTGATGCCGTCTTCGCGGTAGTTATGCCAGATATTCAGCACGGATCCGATCGTGATGTCGAATTCTCCGCCGGAGAGATCATAGTATTCCTTCGCTTCCTGAAGCAGGCTGATGATCTCCGGGTCCACTTCAACCGGCTGGATGCCGGCATTGTCGTTGATCGTCTTGAGGTTGTTCATGCCATCGTAGGTGTTGTAGATATCAAACAGATCGTTATAGCGGCGGAACAGAGAAAGGGCATCATTGAAATGAGAGTCGAAGATTTCCTTGGTCGTCGTTTCTTGAAATTGAATGACGGTATCGAATCCATCATCAATGCTGGCATTGCTGTAGTTCTTCACTTCGTCTTCTGCAGAGGCAGAGGGGCTTGCCGAGGCGCCGGATGCGCATCCGGAGAGCAGCGTCAGACAAACTAATGCTTTCACAATATTCTTTTTCTTCATAGCGGGAGAATTATAGCATAATAGCGGGATTCGAAGCTGTTTTGCACTTATAAATGATGATATAATGCTTCTGTTTTTAAGAGGAAGGGAAAACGTATATGTCATTTTTAACCGGACCTATGCATCAACATCTGGACGGTCACAAGGAACTGACTGCACACAAGGAAGTTCTGAATCTGAATGACCCTGATGACCTTTATGTTCCGCTGGTTAACGGAAGAGCTGAATGCACGCCGTTAGTCAAGGCGGGAGATGAAGTCAAGGTTGGTCAGAAGATCGGGGAACCGACCAACGGTTTCTGGTATGTACCTGTCTTCTCGCCTGTTTCCGGTACTGTGGTAGGCGTTGAGAAACGCATGTCTGCAGCACTGAAGCCGACGGATCATCTGCATATCAGAAATGATCACAAGAATACTGCTGTACGGGCTTTTGAGCCGATCGACGCAGATGCTGCAACGAGGGAGCAGCTTCTGGATTTCGTCAAGAATGCCGGTATTGCCGGTCTTGGCGGAGCTGGATTCCCGACATTCAACAAGTACACCAAGCCGGAGAACATTGATCTTCTGATTATCAATGCAGTGGAGTGCGAACCGTATCTGACGGCAGATCTTGCCAATCTCTCGGCAAATCAGGAACTTCTGAAGATCGGCACGCTGGCGCTGTTCAAGCTCAGCAATGCGCCGAAGGGAGTCGTCTGCATCAAGAGCCACTGGACTGAAGAAGTCGAAATGCTGAAGAAGCTCTTCGAGGGGACGAAGATTGAAGTCGCTCCGGTTCCGGATCTGTATCCGATGGGCTGGGAGCGTACGCTGGTCTATCAGATGACCGGCAAGCGCTATGACAAGCTGCCGGCTGAGGCTGGCTGCATTCTGGACAATGTCTCTACGGCGATTGCAGTAGGCAATGCGATCCAGAACGGCATGCCGATCACCCGCAAGATGGTGACGGTTTCCGGCGATGGCGTCAAGGAGCCGAAGAATGTCGAAGCTGCAGTCGGAACACCTGCTTCTGAGCTGATCAAGGCATGCGGCGGATATACTGCGGAAGACGTGAAGCTGATTGCCGGCGGACCGATGATGGGACGCACGATTCCGAACGAACAGTTCGTGATCGGCATTGCCAACAATGGTCTGACAGTTCTGAAGACGGAGAAAGAGCTTTCTGTGAAGTGCCTGCGCTGCGGCAAGTGCACGGAGAGCTGCCCGTCCGGACTTGAGCCGGTGCGGATCAATAACTGCGAGAAGATCAAGGATATTGATTCCCTGAAGAAGCTCAGTGTCATGGACTGCATCGAGTGCGGTCTCTGCACATATGTATGCCCGTCCAAGCTGGATGTCACGGAAGGAATCCGCAGAGCCAAGAGATATATGGCTCTGGTCAAGAAATAAGGGGGAAAGACGAAGATGAAGTTCACGTTTAATCCATCCCCGAACTACCGTACTTCCCAGAGCACTTCCGGAATCATGAAGGATCTCACGGAATGCCTGCTCGCGGTTCTGGTATTTGCAGTCATCTATTACTGCGGTGCCTATGGTGCTTCCTATGGCCTGCGCATTGTCCTTCTGACTGCTTGTTCGGTGATTGCTGCACTCTGCACGGATGCAGTTTACTTCAAGGCAACGAAGCAGGATATCAGACAGGGCATCCTGACTTCCTATTCCTGGGTGACAGCGCTGATTCTGACGCTGATCTCCAGAGTGAGTGTTTCCTACTACGGAATGATCGTATGCACGGTGATTGCAGTATTCTTCGGCAAGCTTGTGTTCGGCGGCTTCGGTCAGAATATCTTCAACCCGGCTGCGTTCGGTGAAGCAGTCATCATGGCAAACTTCGGTGGCAGCTACAGTGAAGACTTCGTTACTTCCGCTACGCCGACGACGGTTGCCAAGGCATCCGGCTGGGTCGGAGAATTCGCTTCCCAGTACGGCGGTTTCGGAAATATGTTCCTCGGCCAGTATGCAAGCACGATCGGTTCTACGTCTGCACTGCTGATTCTGCTGTGCTGCGTGTTCCTGATCTGGCGCAAGGACATTGACTGGCAGGTTCCGGTGACCTACATCGTCACCGTATTCGTCGAGTCGCTGATTGTCGGCGCAATCACCGGCAGCGGTGCTCAGGCAGCTGTTTACAACGTGCTGGCTGGCGGCGTGATGTTCGGGGCTGTCTTCATGGCAACCGATCCTGTTACTTCTCCGGTATCGATGCCTGGCCGTGTCGTCTTCGCATTCGGTGCAGCAAGCCTGGCAATGATCATCCGCTGGAAGTCCAACTTCGCAGATGGCGTTCTGTTCGGCATCCTGCTCATGAATATGCTGACACCGGCAATTGATAAGCTGTTCGACGGCAACCAGATCAAGGATGCTGCAAAGTTCCGCAAGAATGTTCTGATCACCTGCGTATGCTTCTTCGCGGTAACGCTCGGTGTCGGTGCTTCTCTGAAGACTTCTGCAGAAGAGGAAGATTCTACAGCAGCAGCTCCGGCAGCAGCAACAGAAGCAGCTGCTTCTTCGGACAGTGCTTCTTCCGGAAGCTCCTCTGCTTCGGGCATTGCGCTGAATGGTGACTTTGCCGATAACGAAGCAAGCTGCGAACTGACCGGCGACAATGTCTATCATTGCACGGCTAAGGGTTTCGGCCTGATCAACAACATGGGCGGTTCCTATTCCGAGAATGAAGCTGACATTGAAGTTGATCCTTCGAATAACAGCATCGTTTCCATTACCGTCACGAACTTCGGCGATACGGCCGGAGTCGGCGATGCGGCTGTAAGTGACAGTGCTCTGGCACAGTATGCGGGCAAGACACTGGATGACAGTGTTGATTCCGTCAGCGGAGCAACGTTCACTTCCGATTCGATTGCAAGCATGGCGTCTGCTGCCCTGAAGATGGCAGCCGGCAACTGAGGAGGGTATCGAATATGAATAAGGATTCTGTTCAGTACAAAGTGATCCTTCTGGCCGTCATGAGTGCAATCTGCGGTCTTCTGCTCGGCGCGGTGAATTCCATTACTGCTCCGGTTATCGCTGAAGCAAATCTTGCGACAGTGAAGAGCAGCCTGGAACAGATTTATCCGGGTGCTGATTTTGCAGAGGTCACGGATTTCACAGATGATTCCGGCTATATCACTGCAGTCTATACTGCAGAAGGAAAGGGAACCGTATATTCCATTCATGGAGTCGGCTACAACTCTGATGGATTCGATTTCCTCTATGGCATCAATGATGATGGAACAACTTCCGGATTCGTTGTTCTGTCTGAAAATGAAACAGACGGTTTCGGCAAGCGCTGCTTCACGGATGAGAGCATTGCCAACTATACTGCGATTTCAGTCGGTGATGATATTCCGATGGTTTCCGGTGCAACTCTTACTTCCACTGCAATCCGCAATGGAATCACTGCTGCCTGGAACTTATGGAATGCATCAAAGTGAGGTGTGAGCAATGAGTGAGAAGAAGAACAAGAGAGGTTTCTGGTCTGAGCTGATCTACAACAATCCGGTCTTCGGACTGTTCCTCGGAATCTGCTCGACCCTGGCAATCTCGACGAATCTGAATAATGCGCTCGGCATGGGACTCTCCGTTATCGTGGTCCTCGTGCTGTCCAACATCATCGTTTCCCTGGTTGCGCCGATTACTCCGGATGATATTCATATCCCGGTTTACATCATCATCATCGCAACGCTTGTCACGATCGTATCCATGTTCTTGCAGGCGTATGCTTCTTCGCTGTATACCGCATTAGGAGCTTTCCTCGATCTGATCGTTGTCAACTGCATCATCCTCGGCAGAGCTGAGGCATATGCATGCAAGCACAGTGTCGCAGAGTCCGCAAGAGATGGACTGATGATGGGTCTTGCCTACACGTTCAGCCTGTTAGCAATGTCCATTATCCGTCAGCTGCTCGGCACCGGCATGCTGTCACTGTCCAATCCGATGACCAATGAAGTGCTGTTCTCGATCCGTCTGATTCCGGAGGGATATGAGATAGGTGTCTTCCAGACCCAGACTGGTGCATTCATGACCTTCGCGGTCCTGGCTGCTCTGGTTGCTGCATACAAGAACAAGAATGATGCTAAGGAAGCTGCTGCTGAAAAGGCTGCACTGGCAGCGAAGAAAGCTGCGGCTGCTCCGGTAAAGGAGGCTGCGAAGTAATATGAATCTGTTCACACTGTTCCTGAGTGCACTGCTGGTAAACAATATCGTTCTTTCCAAGTTCATAGGTATGTGCCCGTTCATGGGTGTTTCCACGAAGCTCAGCTCCGCAATCGGAATGGGCATCGCTGTCATCTTCGTCATCTTCGGTGCTTCTGTTCTGTCCTGGGTTCTGTACTACTTCGTACTGCAGCCGATGGGACTGGAGTACATGAAGCTGATCAGCTTCATCCTGCTGATTGCTGCATTCGTTCAGTTCGTTGAGATGTACATCAAGAAGAATTCTCCTTCCCTGTACAAGTCTCTCGGCATCTATCTGCCGCTGATCACGACGAACTGCTGCGTTCTCTATGTCGCTCTGGACAACATCACGCAGAAGTACACGCTGATTGAGACCATGGTGAATTCCATCGCGGTTCCGGCTGGCTTCATGCTGGTCATGGTCATCTTCGCAACGATCCGTGAACGGCTTTCCGGCAACGATGTACCGAAGCCATTCCAGGGCAATCCGATTGCCTTTGTTACGGCTGCCATCATGGCAATTGCATTCTCTGCATTTGCAGGACTGGCATAAGCGCTATGAGCACACTGATCGCAATTCTGATCATGGGGGCGCTGATCGGACTGAATGTTGTTCTGATGAAGAAGAATAAAGCCACCCCGGTTCCTGAGGGATGTGAGAATCTGAAGCCTGACTGCAAGGGATGCGGTATTGCGAACTGTGAGATACGCAGTGAAATCGAAGCGAAAGAAGGAGAAAAGTAACCATGTTCAGTGCATTATTGCTCATGCTGGTTCTCGGCGCAGTCTGCGGTCTGATTCTCGGCATTGCATCTACCAAGTTCAGAGTCGAAGTTGACCACCGTGTGGAAGACATCCGCGCGATGCTGCCGGGCTATAACTGCGGCGGCTGCGGATTTGCCGGATGTGACGGCATGGCTGCAGCACTTGCAGACGGCGATGCAGACATTGATCGCTGCAAGCCTAGCAAGCCTGATAAGAAGGATGCCATCCGGGCATACCTCAAGGATCACCCGAAAGCTGCATAAAAAACGAAGAGAGAATCTCAGAGCAGAGTTCCCATAAAACAGTATTTGCAAAAGTTCCCTAAATGGGGAAGATTTGGCGTGACTTCGGTCACGCCTTTTCTTTTGCTTCCAGTTCATCCAGAGGGATGTACCCCAGCCCATCGTACTTGATATGGATGTGCTGCACCCGCTTTCCGCTGGACTTATCCGGGGCATCCACATAGATAGCCGACACCAGTTCACGGAGAGCATAGGGAGTGAGTTCTTCAATATGAACGTACTTGTGCGCTTTCTGGACGAATTTTTCAATATTCTCGATTTGCTGTTCCTGTACTTCGATTTCCTGTTGGATAGAGAGGGATTCCTCTTCCAGCTGCTTCTGTTCGGCATCGTAGCTCTGGCTCATCATGTCGAAGCGGTCATCGCTCAGCTTTCCACTGGCGTTGTCCTCGTAGATTTTCATGAACAGCCGTTTGAGGTCTACAATCCGCTTCTCATTCCGGGCAAGCTGCTTCTTCAGGACGGTCAGCTTTTCGCTGCTTTCCACACGAAGCTGCTCCTCCATGACCTTGCGGAAGTAGTTTTCATGACGGAGAATGTAGTCCGTCACCCGCTGAACATGACTCAGCACACGTCCTTCCAGAACCTTTACCCGGATGAAATGTCCCTTGCACTTGCTCCCGTTCTTCTTGTGCAGAGAGCAATCAAAGAAGTCTTGACTGAAGTCCCTGTTATTGGACGAACCATATTGCATCTTGGAACCGCAGTCAGCGCAGTAGACCATACCGGAGAAAATGCTGCTCTTGCCTGTTCGGGTCATACGGTGACGCTGGCTGCGAATCTCCTGAACCTTTTCAAACACATCATCGTCAATAATGCGCTCATGTGTATCCGGGAAGATAGCCTGATTTTCCACAGGATTCAGATGTCTCTTTTTATCCCAGATAGAGTTAGTATAGGTCTTGAAGTTGACTGTGCAGCCAGTGTACTCCCGGCGTTCCAGAATCAAACTTACTGCTCTTTTATCCCAGCGATAAGGGTCTTCCGGGGCAGGTGCGTTTGTGCTCCGGCCATGGCTCAACTTGTAGGCGGTAGGAGTCAGAACTTTATCTGCCCACAGTTGGTTCGCAATTTGGGTCGGCCCACGTCCCTCCATGCACATGGAGAAGATGCGCTTCACAATCGCAGCCGCTTCCGGGTCAACAAGCCAATGCTTCGGGTTCTCCGGGTCTTTTACATAGCCGTACGGAACATTAACCGTCAGCGGTACTCCACGCTCTCCCTTGGCCTTCTGAACGGCCCGAATCTTGCGGCTGGTATCGCGGGCGTAAAACTCGTTGAACCAGTTCTTAATGCCCGCAAAATCGTTATTTACGCTGTTCGGGTCAATGGTGTCGTAGTTGTCGTTAATGGCGATGTAGCGAACGCCATACTGGGGAAAGGTGAAGTTGGTGTACAGACCAGTCAAGGCAGAATTGCGCCCCAGTCGGGACAAATCCTTCGTGATAACGATTCCTACACGCCCTGCTTCGATTTCGACCAGCATACTCTGAAAGCCGGGACGGTCATAGTTCGTGCCGGAGTAGCCATCATCCACAAAGAACACCGGGTTCGGGAAGTGGTTCTTTTTGGCGTATTCCAGAAGGATGACCTTCTGGTTCTCAATGGACAGGCTTTCGCCGAGCCGTGCGTCCTCTTGCGACAGTCGGCAGTAAAGTGCGGTGATTTTATTCGTTGCTCCAGACATTGTTGTGTCCTCCTTATTCTGTGGAGCAACTGTCAGTACAGGATTGGTTACCGGATCAAGTATAGCAGAATTGGACGCAGTTGTCATTCGTCTGCACCCTCATCTTCAAATTTTTGCTGGGCGTTCTTGGCAACAATGCGCTCCAGTTTCTTCAAAAAGGATTCCTTGCCCTCATAGCTGCCGGTCACGGTGTAGGTGGTGTGACCGACTTTCTCCGTGGTGGTCAGTTCAGGAATCCAGAATGCAGACAGGTTCTTGACATGGAGATTGCCGTTCTCATCTACATAGGAGCCGTGCTTCTTCTGCTCTTCGGTCAAGGGCTGCCGCTTGAAATAGATTTCGTTTTCGGAGATGCTCACGATTTCGCTGGCTTGCTCCTTCGGGGCATCGTCATACAGCTGGGCAAAAAATGCCAGTGCATCTTCGGGTGGTTCTTCCTCCATGAGCTGATCGAAAACTCGCTGTTCCTCTGCCGAGAGGTTATTCCATGCGGCTTCCAACTCCTGCTCGTTGGCTGCGTTGACGAAGGCTTCGATCTCTTTTTTCATGGGGCATCCTCCTTTGGCTGCGGAAAGCGTTTTTCAAAAAGTATGGGTTTTCGTGAGAGCAAGAATCGTCCCGTGGCCACAAATTTTCAATTCTTGAAAATTTCCTGTCCCCTTTAGGACAGCTTCTTGTTGGGGCGTGCCTGCCCCAAACCCTGCCAGATAAAAGCAAAGGGGCATTATCTGCCCCCAATGGCGTAAACCCAATTCAAGGTTCACGCCTTATTTTCTTATTGGTCGCAAGAGAGGAAGCTGCAGCTTTCGCAAGCGCAAAAAAGCCCCTGTCAGGAAAAGAATCGTAAATTTTTAATATGTATTCAGAGCCTTATCGGGATTAGAATCAGATACAGAGGAGCTGCCTCTATACTACGGCTGGAATCAATGGTTGGAAGTCATGATTCCAGCTTTTGTTATTTTCAGAGGGGGATTTCGTCTTCCATCAAGACGGTGCCTGGTATTGTTGATCTTCCCTTTGAATTTGTCCCAGCGTTTCAGATGCCGGTCCCCGCGAACCATTACTTTAAACCTGCTGCACTCTTTTATACATGAACAGGCATATTTCAGCGAAAACTTCTTCTTGAAGAATGCCCGCACAAATGACGATGAATGGCACTTTTCAATGATGTTTTTATTGTTGATGAGATGCTCTTTGTCTTTCTGGATTTTTTCAGAAGCAGCGTTATAAAGCAGACTTTTCAGATTGCTGAAAATAAATCGGGACATTATCTCGTTATAGATCACATTTGCACGGGCGCTGTTGAACTCTTCAATGTCGATCAGATTCTTTAAAATATCATATCCTGTCTCAATGTCCCATCGGTCATTGTGATACAGATTAACGATTTCATCATGAGAGAATTCCTCCTGAGGCAGATTGGTAAAGTATTCCGTGTCTGCGGATTTCGGCACCCGGATCTTGTTTCCACTGCTTGTGGTATGCTCTTCCTCGTATTCATAATGATTTCTGAGCAGTCTGATACGCATCTCCGGATGTTCAGAGATAAAGGTCTGTATTGCCGGCCGTATGATCCGCTTCTGCCATATTCTGTCAATCAGAATTGTCAGCCATGTATCTTTGCATTCTGCCGGGATCTCAGCTCTCTGCTTTCTGAAGAAATTGCTTTTTGCCCGAACGAGGTATTTCCAGCCTTTCATCTCACAGTATTTGAAAAGTTCAGCACTGCCATAGTAACGATCAGCCAGGAGAATGACCTTATCATTCTTCAGAACCGATTCCAACGCTTCAAGATGCTGAAAAAGAAGCGGAATTTCTGAAGTATCACAATGCGCCACTCTGAAATCAAGGATGATATGGTTAAGAACATCATATGCGATAGAAACCTTTGCCTGCGGTATCCCATAATGAGCTTCTCCATTTTTATATCCGCACTTCCGTCTTCCGAAGGTTTCTCCCAGGGATGAATCATCAGGCAGATTTATAAACGTTCCATCTATGGCGATCAGAAGATATCCTTTGTAATTTCTCTTTTCCATTGTCAGGTAAATCCGATCCAGAAATAATTCCTGGATCTTCTGCCAGACGCCATGATTGAGAATTGACATCCGTTTCAGAACAGCCTGCTTGGACGGCCTGTCGTTAATACGCAGATCGCTGTAGAAACAGTTAATATCTTCGCTCAGAGTCCTGCCATGACGAAAAATGAGATAGTTGAGCAGGTAACGCAAAGGCATCTTGCCATCTTCTCTGGTAAAAGAGGACTTGATAATTCTTGCAGCCTCAAACAGGGATGGATCATGAATGATGGAAGCGAAAGCCTCAAGGACATTACTGAGGCCCATAAGATCCTTTACTACTAATCGGAATTATCGTCGTATACGAGGCGCGGTTTCTTTTTCGCGAAAGCTGCGCGAATATAAGGAACCTGATCATTATCGAACAGCCCCAGTTCTCTGATTGTACGGTGTTTAACCTTTCCATCTTCCCGATAAGACTCAGTAAGGTAGATAAAGGAAGTTCCCTTTCTGCCTTTATTATTAGGTACTACTTTGACAAACATAACAGCCTCCTTTCCTATACTACATATACTTATATTATGCGTATTAAGAAGATTATTTATCAAGATATATCTATACTACATTCCGCCTGTTCGCAGCAGATCTCAGCGCAAAAGAAAAGGCGTAGACCCTTATTTTGGGTTTACGCCATTGGGGGCATTATCTGCCCCGATGCTTTTCCTTTCGCTTCTGCTGTTTCAGTTCAAACTGACGTTGCTTTTCTGCTTCGCGTTGTTTACGGCTAAGTGCTTTTCGCACCAGATTGTTTTCTTCTCGCTGCATTTGCAACGCCTGCTGTGACTTTGTACCGATTCCTGTGGCAACTGTTTCCTTTCGGATTTGCCGTTGTAATCGCTTTGGGTTCACAGACTCTTTCTTTACAACTGTCTCAACAGATGGACTGAAGCGCAGCCGACTGTAATTCTTGAGCAGATACTCCCAGACTTCATAGTCCTTTGGTTCTGCACCAAACACGACTTTACACACTGAAAGCTTTCTTCTCTCAATACGTTCAAATACTCCGATCCAGAATGGAGCCTCAAAAAATACAGTCAGCTTTGTAGAATCAATGTCCATAACGAAACCCTCCTGAAATAAATCCTTACAGGAACGGACAACCCGGAGGGGAAGGTTACTTACCTACACCGTGCGGTGCAGACGGCTGGGCTACCTACCAGCTCTGGCATCTCTCGGGAAGAAATGCGTTGCGTTTTTATCCTGCTTTTATTATATTACAGTTCATAAAACACCCTGTTCTTAAAATACCCTATAACGCAAGTATTCGGTAGTTTTCTAACAACACTACTAAATGCATTTCCAAGTTTAACACTAATATGTGCATCGGATCCTAATACAACCCTACGTCCTCCAAGCTGAACATATCGATCAATGATACTGTATCGAGGCAGCGGTTCGTCAGAAGCATTCATGATGGAAGACGTATTAACTTCAAGAATAATGTCTTTTTTAATCATAGCATTTAATATTTCATCCATGATAGTATCACTGACGTTCCAATTATCAAAATAACGTCTGGGAAAATCTATATGTGCCATCGCCTGGAACTCGCAGGTCTGAATTGATTTTAACATAAGATTATAGTATTCATCAATCGCTTTTGATTCCTCTATGTTTTTTGCACCTGGAAAAACAGAGCCATAGCAATGATGAATGCTTCCTAGAATATAATCAAAAGGCATAGAACTGTAATCCTCGAATTCAGTAGGGAATAGATGTGGCTCGGAGAATTCAATCCCAATCAAAATCTGAATGGAGTTATAAATACGTCTTAGCCTATTCACTTCATAGAAATATTCTGACACATCAAAATTTGTAGAAGCTTTATTAATTATTCTTCCCACATTTATTTCAGAAGAATTGAAATCTACATGATCCGTAAAACAAATAATTGGAATCCCAATCTCTATGGCTTTTATACACTGCTCTTCCATAGATGACTTTCCGTCGGGCGAAAAAGTAGTATGAATATGCATATCTGCCAGCCTCATATTATCCCTCCACATAAAATAATATGGTTATTCCTTTTATACACAAAAATAATTGCATTATATTGTCATTGTAGAGACACACCTACTGCCGTGCAAAGGAAAGACAGTACACCCACCTTTCATGTTATGGTTAGCACGGGCGCATACATAGGTGCGTCCGTGCGTCATAGTATTATGGTGAGCGCAAACGATAACCATTAAAAGAATAGTCAACAATGGTTAGAGGGATAATTCATCATTAGTTTTTCTTACGTTTCCTTTTGGCTTTATGTTTTGCAAAAGGGTGACGTTTTTCTTTTCTTATCCCTCTTGTTGTATCAGCTTTATTGTCAGAAAGCTTGTGTATCACAGGCGACATCTTTTCAGGTGAATCAGACGTAGGAGCGTCGTTCCCTTTATTATAATCACTTACTAATTGACCACAGGCAGCTTTTATTCTATTACCTCTTGATTCCCGAAGTTTTACTTCCAAGCCAGCCTCCTCTAGTCTAATCTTAAATGCAACCAATTGTTGCTTGTTAGGACGTTTGATTCTCTTACAGGCAGTTTCATTATATTGTAAAAGATTAATCAGTACATTTTTTCCTCTAAACCATTTACCAAGTTGTCTTACGTCTGAAGCCCTATCATTAATTCCAGGAGCGAGCAGATATGCAATGGTAATCTTTCTGTTATGTCGTTCAGAATAGGAAAGCGCAGCTTCGACAACACTATGAATGCTATTGGATTTCATGTGCGGCATAATCATGTTTCTAGTTGCTTGATCCGTTGCGTGAAGAGAGAGTGTAAACTGAATCTTTAAATGCTCCTCTCTCAGTCGCTTCAACTGTTCAACTGGTCCAACAGTCGATACATTTATGCCATCTGTAGGAAAATTAAGTCCATTGCGATCACGAAGTATATGAATACTTTTAATCAGATTATCATAATTAAAGAGAGGTTCTCCCATCCCCATAAAAACGATTCTGTTGACACGTTCTTTCAAAAGAACGATTTGCTGAACTATTTCAGCTGGTGAAAGATTGCGAATAAATCCATTTTTTCCTGATGCACAGAAAATACACCCCACCGGACAACCGACCATAGTGCTAACGCATACCGTATTGCCAGTCCTTCTTTTAATGCATACTGTTTCAATGCAGTAGCCATCTTGTAATTCAAAAGCATACTTTGTAGTATCTCCCCCTACATATATGTCTTTTATAGTCATAGTTTGATTTTTAGGACTTACGCCATTTTTATACAAGGTTTTGAATAAAGACTTAGCTCGTTCTTCTCCCATACATTTGGCTACTTCATCAAAAGTATAATTGTACGGATTGCCCTGAATCATTTCTAATGTAGGAGGGCCCATTTTCTCTTTATTTGCCATGATAATTCCTTTCCTCGCATTGTATTTAAGTAATATTTTACACAAGCCAACTTGTGTGGATTATAACTTGAAAACATCAAAAGGGTACACAAACCCCATTGTATATATTATACATCTTTTTTTTCTTTCTGTCAAGATAGAAATTGCATCCCAATAATGTGAATTATATCATTTTTCACTTATTGGGATGCATACTTACTTAGAATAATCTTATAGTTGCTTATTCAATTCCTTGCTTCTTGCTCCTGCCCTTTGTCTGGTCCTTCGGCGTTTTTGGCTTTTTGCCGAGCCTTGCGGCATCACGCTTCATCTTCGCCCTCTCAAAGTAGCAAGTCTTTTCACGCTTCGGAGCGTTCTTCTTTGCTTCGATAGCCGCCTGATTCAGCTCATCAGTTACGACTTTCAGCCTTTGCTCCTTAGTATCAAGCTCCTCCTGCTGGGGGAACGGCTCTGCTACGATCTTCTGCGCTTCTGCGTGGTCAAGCCTGAGCTTTGCGAGGTTAACCAATCCTGACAGGCAGTTGCCGTGTCATTTCTCGAAAACTGTTTTACGAATACCCAGCAAGATCCGAGGTTCTCTTTTTTTTAGCAATCTGGTGCAAACTCTGTTCTTTCACGAAGGCATAGAAGTTATTTTCTTCTTCCTGATCCTGTTCTGATATGGCTCCGACCGGCATCGAGTAGAAGATCGTTTCTTCTTCACTGCCATAGGAGAAGGCCTGATCCGCAACCGTTCCATCCACTGCTGCAATCGCACAGCCGCCGAGGCCGACCGAAGTGCAGGCCAGATAGGGATTCTCGAAGACATGGCCGCTGTCCATTAGCATCGGTACGTGGGCATATGGCCCATAGCGTCACTCTGCTTTCTCGGCCCGTACCTGCTTGGAAAGACTGTCTCCGATGAGCTGTTTCAGATTTTCCGGACTGCTCTAAAATTCAATCTGGTGGGTCATCCGCAGATAGTGCCAGAGGCCTGGCTTCAGCCTCCTTTACGTTCTGAATGGCCAGATAGCATTCAAACGCATGTCTGGCACCTCCGGAAGGAACCGTACGCAGGGTTGCATAGCGCTTTTCGCACAATCCTTTCACGCCCTGGCAGCACCAGAGAAGATAGGAGAGTTCCAGCAGGCTGAGGCCTTCGGAGGTGAATATGCGGTGGCTGGAACGAGTATTGATGACCTTCAGGAAGTCATTCGTGATGCTCAGATCTTCATAGTTCACGGGGAGGGATACTGCTTCCTTGCTCATGGGGGCTTCTTCAGGTCCTGATCGCTGACGAAGTCTTCAAGTTCATCGATGAAACTGCGGGCGAAATTTCTTCCTGCTTCGATGCGTTTTATGATCTCTTCTTCGCTCATACCTGATTCCTTCTTTTCCGTATTTTCTCACTGTTTCTGGGGAGGAGATATGGAAACCGGATAAATAGGAGGGAAGGGACAGGTATGAATAAAGAAATTACTCTGAAGATTCTCGGAATTGCAGTATCGGGGTTTGTGCTCGTGATCCTGTTTTTCGCGGCAGTGGAACTTCGATCAGAGCAGATGCTGAAGCTGACGAAGACATATATTGCCGCAAGAGATATTCCGCCGCGGACCAGGATCAGTGAGGAAGATCTGATTGAAGCAGAGATTGCTGGAGACTATCTGCTGGATCAGGCTGTATGCGATAAAGATCAGATCATCGGCAAGTATACCGAGATCCAGGGAATGATTCCCGCAGGCTCGGTATTCTACCGGAGTATGCTCAAAGATCTGAAAGATCTCCCGGACTATCCGACTGCGCAGCTGAGGAAAGGGCAGTCAGCGTATTCTCTGGAAACGGATCTGGCCAGACTTGGCGGAACGGTTGTGCCCGGGCAGCGGGTGGATCTCTTTGCGACGATCTTGAACCGGGACAGCAGCACGATAACCGGATGTCTGTTTCAGAATGTCAGGGTCATTGCCATCAAGGATCATAATGGCTTTGATCTCGATGATCCATCTGGAACTGGTACGCCGTATCTGGCAATTCTGGCGGTGCGCTCAGAAGACATGGAAGTGCTATCTGCCTGCGATGAGGCCGGAGAGATCAGATTGTTCTCTTCCAGCCGCAGTTATGATTCTGCTTCTGAGGCTTCGCTTGTGACAGATTCTCCGATCTATACTTATCTCCGTACGCAGAATGGCTTGAACAGAGATGTTTTCAGCACTCCGGAATCAGATACGTGATGGGAAAGCGGCACGGAAGCAGAAAAGGCAAGTATAATGGTAGGAAAGTTCAGGGAGGAATATATGCCGGAAGAACGAGTATTCAATTTCGCGGCCGGGCCTTCGCAGCTGCCGCTGGAAGTGCTGCAGAAAGCAGGCAGCGAGATCACGGACTATCATGGCACCGGAATGTCTGTGATGGAGATGAGCCATCGATCGAAGATGTTCCAGGAAATCTTCCTGGATACGAAGAACCGGTTCCGCAGGCTGATGCATGTGCCGGAGAATTATGAGATTCTCTTCTTGCAGGGCGGTGGATCTTCGGAGTTCTCCATGGTTCCGCTGAACCTGATGGCAAGAACCGGGAAGGCAGACTATGCCATCACCGGACATTTCTCCGAGGTTGCCGCAAAGGAAGCAGAGAAGTACGGGAGCGTCTCCATTGTCTGCTCGACGGCCGATACCGGGCATAACCGGATTCCTGCTCAGGAGGAGCTGCACCTGGATCCGGAAGCTTCATATTTCTATTACTGTGCAAATAATACGATCTATGGAACAGAGTGGCAGTATGTGCCGGATACTGGCAGCGTTCCGCTAGTTTCGGATATGTCTTCCGATATCACGAGCAGAAGAGTAGATATCTCGAAGTATGGAATCATCTATGCGGGTGCGCAGAAGAATGTCGGCCCGGCCGGGGTGACGATTGTGATCATACGCAGAGACCTGGCTGGCAATGCGCTGCCAATCACGCCGCTGATGATGAATTATCAGACGCTGATTGCGAAAGACAGCATGTACAACACGCCGCCATGCTGGTGCATCTATATGGTCGGTCTCGTGCTGGAATGGCTGGAAAGCCAGGGCGGTGTGGAGGCCATGGAACAGAAGAAGCACCAGAAAGCAGAACTTCTGTACAAGGTGCTGGATGATTCTCATCTGTTCCATTGCCATGCATTGCCGGGATCACGTTCAGATATGAACGTGACATTCCGTACCGGAAATGACGATCTCGACAGCAAGTTCGTTGCCGAAGCTGCAGAACATGGGCTGGTAAATCTGAAGGGACATCGCCTCGTGAAAGGCATGCGGGCTTCGATCTACAACGCAATGCCGATGGAAGGCGTCGAAAGACTGGCAGAGTTCATTCAGAAGTTCGATGCCGAGAATTAGCGGCTTGAATCCTCAGGATTCATGGCCGCATTGCATAGAAGATGGTGGGATCAGAGTATCCCTGCCGGAAAGGAAGAAAAGATGTACCGTATCAGAACACTCAACAACATTTCACCTTCGTGCCGCGAGATTCTGTCCGCTCCTGATTATGAGCTCAGTGACAGCGAACAGAATCCGGATGCGCTGTTTGTCAGGGCAAGCGACTTGCATGGGTATCCCTTCAATCCGGAGCTCAAGTGCATTGGCAGAGCCGGAATCGGCGTGAATACGATCCCGCTGGAAGAATGCACTTCGAAAGGAATCGTCGTCTTCAATACACCGGGCGGAAATGCGAATGGCGTCAAGGAACTGTTTGTCTTTGCATTAGGCATGGCGAGCCGCGATATCTTCGATGGCATGAAGTGGGTCTATTCCTATGATGGAAGCGAAGGACCGATTGAAACCAGAATGGAGAAGATCAAGAAGCAGTTTGCAGGTCCGGAATATGCCGGGAAGGTTCTTGGTGTCATCGGAACGGGCAATGTCGGAAGCCTGGTTGCGAATATCGCCCTGGATCTGAACATGGAAGTGCTGGCATATGATCCGTATCTTTCCGTAGATGCCGCATGGAAGGTAAGCCGCCATGTGCAGCGGATATCGAGCCTTGATGAACTGCTGAAGCAGTGCGATTATCTGACTCTGCATGTGCCGCTGAATGAAGAGACAAGAGGACTGATCAATGATAAGACGATCTCGGTGATGAAGAACGGGGTTCGCATCATCAATTATGCCCGCGGCGAAGTGGTGGACGAAGATGCGATCATCCGGGCGCTGGAGTCCGGCAAGGTTGCCAGATATGTGGCTGATTTCCCGACGGAACGTCTGGTCCATACGAAGAATGTGATTCTGACGCCGCATCTTGGCGGAACGACCATCGAAGCAGAAAGCAACTGTGCGAAGATGGCAGCCAAGGAAATGGATGACTATCTGCGTAATGGCAATATCCGCAATTCCGTGAATATGCCGAATGTATATCTGGAGCGCAACGGAGAATCCAGGGTCTGCGTCATTCATAAGAATGTACCTGGAATGCTGACAAAGATCATGACGGTATTCTCCAGAGATCAGATCAATATTGAGAACATGTCCAACAAGTCCCGCGGTGAGATTGCGTATTCCGTATTTGATGTGAATGCAAAGATCAGCAAGGAAATCCTTCATGAGATCACGGAAATCGATAACGTGATCCGGGTCAGAGGATTGAACTGAATCATGATCCTGAAGAGCTCCGCTCGGAGAAATCCGGGCGGTTTTCTCATTCAGTGCAAAAGAAAAGCTGTGCTTTCACACAGCTCTTAATCAAAGGGGCGGTTAATTGCATCATTGCTCAATTGCGTCTGAATGTCGTTTGATGTCAAAACAGGCTATTTTATCGCGTATTTTTAATGTTATCGCTCGAGAACGTCTGCGCTTCAATGTCGTTCAAATGCAGATTTTTGTAGCTAAAAGTAGCTAAAAAGTAGCTAAAAATTTATGCCATCTTCCTGAGATCTATTGCCCGTCTCTTTTCATCCTCTGAAGATCTATCGTATCCGATCGTGGTGCTGTAGGATGTATGGCCGAGAATATCCTGCTGCACTCTCGGAGCGACATCTGCTTCTCTCAGACTGTGGACCATGCTGTGGCGGCACATGTACATGTTGAACTCGATCCCACAGGCTTTCGAAGTTCTGGATATGAAATTGCTCAAATAGTCGATGTCAAACGGAAGACCATCGAAGTCATACAGCGGATGATCTTCAGGAAGATCTTCGGCCATCTTCCGGAGGATCGGCTCCAGCTGATCGCTGATCGGAACGATCCGCACGGATGCAGCTGTCTTGGTAGTGACGATCTGCCGCCTGGCTGTAGCTGTCGATCCGACTGCTTTGGTGATGCTGATCGTGTGCTCATTCAGGTCGATGTCAGACCAGTCCAGCGCGAGCACTTCTGCTGGTCTCATTCCGGTGTGGTAGAGAATCTGCAGAATATAGATGATCCTGGTTCTGCGATACTTTCCTCGGTCATCTCTGACATACTTCTGAGACAATTTCAGATAATCGATGTACTTCTGAAAGTCTTCTTCTGAGATCATGACAGTCTTTTTCGGCTGCACTGGATGCTTGCTCTTGGGCATCTGCACGACAGCAGTCAGATCCGGGACCATCACACCATCCATGACTGCTGCACGGTATATCTGCCGCCAGACAGCGATCACGCGCTCTGTCGCATCAACACTGTACCTGTTGATGCTGTCATTCAGTGTCTGCTGGATGTCGGATGCCTTGATCTCGGTGATAGCCTTGCCATCGTACTGCTTGATGGAATGCTCATAGGCGAGCCGGTGCCGTTTCCAGGTCGGAATGGTTATGTTGAACAGATCCTTCGTCCTCAGAAACAGCTCTCCCACGGTCGGAGTATGCTTTATCAGCCTACCAGTGCGGAGATCAGCCAGTGCCTGATCTCGGATCGCTACAGCTGCTTTCATCGCTTCGGTCGGTGTCGCGTAATCTGCGATGTTAATATTCTTCGTCCATAGGCTGGTTCTTCCGTTTTCAGTGTGCTTGATCTGCACTTGCAAATAGTGTCCGCCTGAAATTCGATTCTCCCGGATGTATTTTTCCTTCTTCATTTTTTCTGCAGAGCATCAAGTTCCCGGATGATAATGAAATTCTGCTCCATGATGGTGCGGAGGTAGTAAACCGGAAGAGCGTCTTCTGGTTTTGCTCCCATCGACAATGTCATTCCGGTTTCCATCAATTTGGTTCCAGCGAGCTCGTTTGCGATCTTCTGGACAGCATCCGAGTATTCCGGAGAAACATCTCCAAGTCCATATCTCTCCATCAGCTCCTGCATCTTCCGTGCCTGTTTCTCTTCCTTTGTTTCCTTTTCTTTTCCGAACATATATTTTCTCCTTCCACGCACTACGCGTTATGTCCTATAAATTGACGAGCTCCTGCATCTCTTCTGATGTCAGACCTATTGCATGACAATAATTGAGAAACTGATCAGCATAAATCGTTCGCTTTCCATTTTCCCAGCGGCTGACCATAGACTTTGCCATGCCCAGCTTGTCGGCAATCTGCTGCTGAGTGTATCCGTGTTCTTTTCTCTTTTCGCAAAGCCATTCACCTATCTTCTTGTTCTCACTATCTGTCATGGTCCTGTTGCTCCTTGTTTCCTTTTAGGTAACTAGATAATACACCGAAATCACGACAAAATCGTAAAATTAACAAAAAAAGCGTTGACATGTTCCCTATCAGGGAATAAAGTGATTGCGAAAGTTCCCCAATAGGGAACCTGAAAGGAGGACCGATGGGCGATATTAAGTTCAGCGTCAAGGCATTGGCTGCTCTTAAGGGAATGAACCTAAACGAACTGGCAGAAGCTGCAAACATCAACCAGAATCATCTCAAAGACCTATCCGCTGGACGGGTTCGGATGACTGCTGACGATTTGAAGAAGCTGTCAGCTGCGACAGGAATCCCGATGGACAACATTCAGGCCTAATTTTTTTAAGCTCAAAGTTCCCTAATAGGGAACAGAAAGGAGGATATGGAAAACGAGTACCTAAATGCAGAAGAAGCGGCTCAGATTCTTCGATGCAGCACTCGCAAGATCGGAGAGCTTAGATCTGGAGGATTGCTCAAAGGTCTGCGGATCGGTAAAGCGTACATCTATCGAAAGCGAGACATTGACATGTTCTTTGATCTCTACGCTGGATACGATCTCGGCAATGCTTCGAAGATTCGGCTGGCGAAACAGATCCAGAACAAAAAGAGCGCCTAGCTTTGACGGCGGACGCTCAGGATGGCTTTGGTAAGCCATCTCCATTTTAGCAAACTAAATACCAAAAAGCCAAATTTTGCAGAAAAGGAGATTTATGAAAATTGACGAAATCATCGTAAAAGACAGGATCCGAAAGGATACCGGCGGAATGATGGAGCTGATCAATGACATCAAAGCGAACGGCCTCATCAATCCTGTGACGATCAACACGGATCATGTCCTTCTCGCTGGCTATCGCAGGCTGACAGCATGCAAGGCATTGGGAATGGAAGATATTCCGGTTCACATGGTATCAACCGAAAGCGAAGAACAGGACCTGAAGGTTGAAATCAGTGAGAACGAGATCCGAAAGGAATTCACCATGACGGAACGCCTGGACTATGCAAGACGGCTGCAGAGAATCGAAAGCATCAAGGCAGAGGAACGGATGAAGGCAGGGAAACAAGACCCCGTGCAGAATTCTGCACAGGGTAAGACCCGTGACAAAGTAGCCGAACAGGTGAACATGTCTCACGACACGCTCCGCAAGGCACAGGTTATTGCTGAGAACAAAGACAAGTTCGACCCGGAAGAATTCAAGGACTGGGATGACGGGAAGCTCAGCACGAACAAACTGTACACGCAGCTCAAGCAACAGAAATCAGCGCTTTCAAAAGAAAATCAAATGCTGAAAGAGGACCATCAGAGGCTCGAACAGCAAAACTCAAAGCTTAAGCATGAGCTTGAGCGTCAGCCGGTGAAGGAAGTAGTCCAGACCGTCGAGAAGCTGGTAACTCCGGATGACTACGAATTCCTGAAGAAGGACAACATCCGCTTATCAGAAGAACGGAAGCAGTATCTGGAAGAAGCTCGGAAGTGGGAACAGAAGTACAAGGAATCCGGAAAGATTGCACCAACACTCGACCAGAAAGCCACGAAGGATATTAACTGGCTGACGATGGGAATTATGGAATTTCTGAGATCCTATGGCGGCAAGGCATGGGGCATTTACCGCAAATCTGAGATTTGGAAAAACAGCACCGATGAATTGAAAGAACAATCTAAGAACCTTCTTGCATTCGCACAGAACCTTTACAGCATCGTGACAGACGGTGCAGAGGAGAAAAGATAATGACACAGATGAACCAGATCCAGCAGTCCGGTATGGACCAGCTGCAGAATATCGTCAATCAGACAGCAATTAATACTCGTTCCATCTCTCAGCAGTTAGGAATCATTGCTTCCGCAGTAACAGACCTGAAAGCGCATGCCGATCAGACCGATCAGAAGATTGAAGACATGGGGAATCGGATGACTGGATGGGAAGAGCGCGAACGCATTAATCGCGCGCAGCAGAGAAGAATGAAGCATGCAGTAGTCGAGAGAGTCAACCGCATTCTTGGAATCAAGGTAGTAAACGGAGTAGTAGCGAAGGAATCGCTGAAGATTGCAAAAACATACCGGAGCGCATTCATCCGGAGGTGTTATATCGATGCGAAGAACAAGTCCCGCATGGGGGAACCGTATTACGAAACGACAGTTCGTGATTACGAAGATGTCATGAAGTACATCGAGAGCTGGGTTCCTGAATGCTCGTATGACGGATACACCGGAACAAAAGCCTATATCAAGTATCTGAACGAAATGAGGAACGCGTGATGATCTACTGCAATTTATCTGATTACAGCAGGCAGACGAAGCTCGAGATCAAAGGAATGGAATCAGATATACGCGATGAGCTGTCAGCAATCATCGCCGAGCTGATTAAAACCGATGAGGGCAAGCATCTGGTACGCGACGCATTCGCGCAGGGCTTCGATCCTGAATGGGAAGAGAAGTACGACACCGAGATCCGGCAGTTCCCGGATCCGAATAGGAGAAGAGCATGAATACAGAAATCAGCGACAAAGAGGCAAAACTAATCATTGCCATGGCCATCATCATGATCCCGCTGGTCATTGACGCGACCATCCGGCTGATCCAGCTTGGAGGTACGTTCTGATATGGCCTTAACAGTTACTGGAATTGTACTCATGATCATTGCTTCTCTGCTCTATTACGTGACAGTCCAGGAAATCAGAAGACTCAATACCATGATCCGGACATCCTCCGACGTGGAGAAGCTGAACCTGGAAAAGCTATGGAAGAAAATCTCCTACATGGATAACGATCTGAGCAGGGCGAGGATCCTATCCAGCAACGCCGCAAGAAATGCAGATGAAGCACTGAAGAAAGTGACCGAAATGAACTTCGGAGACTACACCCCAAAGCACGGAAAGGAGCATGAATTATGAATAAGCAGGAACGAGCAGTATTGAAAGCCGCTATCGACAAATACGGCCCACAGAACCAACTTGCCATGGCTCAGGAAGAGTGTGCCGAGCTGATCCAGGCGATCAGCAAGCTCAATCGGGCTGGCAGCTCGGATCATCCAGGAAGAACAGCGAAAGCTGCAATGAACAATCTTATGGAAGAAACTGCAGATGTGGGGATCATGCTGGACCAGATCCGCATCATGTACCCATCCCATGCATACGACACGATCAGAGCGCAGAAGATCGCAAGACTGGAAAAGAGGATGAAAAAATGAGCTACGACTATCATGATTACAACTTGTTTGATGCAGCAGTAGAAGCCAAGCAGGAACAGGATAAAGAATCTGTTAAGATTACAAGCCTCGAACTTGAAAATGTGAAGCGCGTCAAGGCTGTAAAGATCGAACCGACGGAGAACGGATTGACCGTGATCGGGGGCAAAAACAATCAAGGAAAAACATCGATTCTGGATGCTATCACGTGGGCACTCGGCGGAGATAAGTACAAGCCATCTCAGCCTAAGCGTGAAGGGTCAATGGTGGATCCTCATATTCATATCCAGCTTTCAAACGGGATCCTGGTAGAGCGTTCCGGGAAAAACAGCACATTGAAAGTGACTGATACAACCGGAAGGAAAGCAGGACAGAAACTTCTTGATAGTTTCATCTCTTCATTTGCTCTGGATCTTCCGAAATTTATCAATTCAAGCGCAAAAGATAAGGCCAGCACATTGTTACAGATCATCGGAGTGGGTGATCAGCTGGCGGAATTCGATAACAAGGAAAGTGCTGCATATAATCGTCGCACTGAAATCGGAAGAATTGCAGATCAGAAAAAGAAATATGCCGATGAGATGCCGCAGTGGGATGGAGTTCCTGAAGAAATCGTCTCGGCGAGTGAACTAATTCAGAAACAGCAGGATATATTAGCGCGTAACGGTGAAAACCAGAGACAGCGCAATAATCTGGATGATCTCAAGAAACAGTGCAACGCTAAACGCTGGGAACTTGATCGGATCGACGATCAGATCAAAGAACTTCAGAAAAAGCGTGATGCGTTGATGGATGATCTGCAAGATCTGGATAACAAGATTGCAGAAGGTTCCAAAACCATTGAGCAACTGAAAGATGAATCTACAGTTGAACTGGAGGAGAACATTTCTCATATTGATTCGATCAATGCTAAAGTCCGGGACAATCTGAACAAACAGAAAGCAGAGGATGAAGCCTCCGAGTACCAGAGGCAGTATGACGCCCTGACAAAAGAGATTGAAACAGTCCGTGAGGATCGTATGAAGCTTCTGGATAATGCCAAAATGCCACTTCCTGGTCTTTCCGTTGATCACGGAGAGCTGACATATAAAGGCCAGAAATGGGATGGCATGTCTAGCTCTCAGCAAATGATCGTTGCCACTGCTATCGTTCGAGAGCTCAATCCGAAATGCGGATTTGTCCTGCTGGACAAGCTGGAGCAGATGGACGTTGACACAATGAATGAATTCGGAGCATGGCTCCAGAAAGAAGGTCTTCAGGCTATCGCCACCAGAGTAAGCACCGGCGATGAGTGCAGCATCTACATCGAGGATGGCTACAGCATCAAGAATGGCGTCAAAACAGCCGCTACAGAAGTCAAACCAGCTGAGCTGATAAAGACACCGGAGCCATCCGAAAAGCCCGCTCAGGCGGCTCAGAAATGGGGCTGGAAGGAAAAATAAATCATGTTTGAGATAAGCAGAGGAAAAATTGAAAAAGCCATGCGTGTATGCATCTACGGAATCGAGGGAATCGGAAAGAGTACATTCGCAAGCCAGTTTCCTGGAGCAGTGTTTATTGATACCGAAGGGTCCACAAATCAGATGGATGTTGCCAGATATCCTACTCCATCGACATGGGAGATGCTTCTCTCGGAGGTTGAGCAGACAATCAGCAATCCATCGGACATCGGCACTCTTGTAATTGACACCGTTGACTGGGCGCAGCAGCTCTGTGTTGTTTCTGTGTGCGAGAAGAATCAGGTCAAAGGAATTGAAGATTTCGGATACGGGAAAGGATATTCCTACGTCAAAGAAGAATTCGGACATCTCCTGAATCTGCTGAATGATCTGGTTGATAAAGGCGTAAATGTGGTTCTGGTTGCTCACTCTACCATCCGAACATTCACAAAGCCGGATGAAATGGGGCAGTATGACCGCTATGAGCTGAAATTGATTGACACTCCGAAGTGCAGCATTTCCGGCTTAGTTAAGGAATGGGCTGATGTTCTGCTATTTGCTAACTACGAAACATATATCACCGAGGATCCAAAGACAAAAAAGAAATATGCCTCGGGTAACCAGCGTGTCATGTACACCACGCATACAGCTGCTTGGGATGCAAAGAATCGTTTCGGAATGCCGGATAAACTCCCGTTTGAATTCAACTCAATCGCTCAGTTATTTGAGAAAAAACAGGAACCGGTAAAAGAAAACCAGACTGAGCAGAAACCTGCAGAACCTGTTCTGGATCTGAACAGCGGATGGATGCCAGTACCATACACTCAGGAAGAAGAAGCTGTGATGTCTCATCTGCCAAAAGAGCTTACTGATCTGATGAAAGCAGATAACGTACATCCTGAGGAACTGATGGCAGTCGTAGGGGATCAGGGGCACTTCCCGCGTGATATGCCGATTGACCAGTATGACAAGGATTATTATCTTGGGTTCCTTGTACCTAACTGGAAAGCAGTCATGAATAGCATCATTGAACAGCGAAATTTACCATTCTGAGGAGGAATAGAAAATGGAATACTATACGAACAATCAAAACATGCCGTCTGGCGGAGAACTGAATGATTCTGCTGTCTTCTCCGCAGCTGATCTTGGAGATTATGATCGAGGAAATTATGTTCTCCTTCCAGAAGGAGATTATGAGTTCACAATTGTGGATCTGAAGGAAAGCCGGCATCAGGATGTCGGTGGCAAAGTCGGAAACTGCAAACAGGTCAATCCGGTGTTCCGCGTTAAAAATCCGGAAGATGGATCCAATGTCGACATTGAAAACTTCAATCTCTACATGTGGAATTCACGCGGGTGCCTTGGCATGATTGCTCAGTATTATGATTCAATTGGCCTGCATAAGAAAGGGGATCCGATTCATTTCGACTGGACCAAGGATCATCACATCGGAAAGACCGGAAAACTCCAGATCAAGCATGAAAATTACAAAAAGAAAGACGGGACAGATGGGACTTCTATGAAGATTTCCAAGCTGTATCCGAAAGAAGAAACTGCATCCAATAACAATTGGGGGAGCTGGAAGAAATGACACAGCTCCGCCCATATCAGGAGGCGGCACGAGAAGCGATTGAAAATGAATGGGCCAGCGGAACGAAAAGGACTCTGCTGGTCCTTCCTACAGGTACAGGAAAGACAGTTGTTTTTTCCAAGATAGCAGAGGATCAGGTAAGAGCTGGAAACAGAGTTCTGATCCTCGCACACCGCGGGGAATTACTTGATCAGGCAGCTGACAAACTATACAAGATGACCGGCTTGAAATCATCGATTGAGAAGGCAGATCAGACGGCACTGGGGACATGGAATCGTGTCACAGTCGGATCCGTTCAGTCTCTGCAACGTGAAAACCGGCTTGATCGATTTGACCCGAACTACTATGGAACAATCATCATAGACGAAGCGCATCATGCAATTACAGATGGATATCGACGCATCATTGATCATTTCAGCGATGCAAATGTCCTGGGAGTTACTGCTACCCCGGATCGGGGAGACCAGCGTCACCTTGGAGAAGTGTTTGAATCCTTGGCTTATGAATACTCGATCGTCCAAGCAATCAAAGACGGATATCTTTGTAAGATCGTTGCGCAGACCGTTCCGCTGCAGCTGGATATGACAAGTCTGAAGACGCAGGCAGGAGACTATACACCTGGATCCATTGATACAGCTTTGGATCCGTACCTGGATCAGATCGCGGAAGAAATGAAGAAATATTGTCAGGACAGGAAAACAGTTGTGTTTCTACCTTTGATTGCCACCTCTCAGAAATTTCAAAATATTCTGAATTCAAAAGGATTTAAAGCTGCCGAAGTAAATGGGCAGTCTGATAACAGGGAACAGGTTCTGAAGGACTTTGCTGCTGGTAAATACAACGTAATTTGCAACAGCATGCTGCTGACGGAAGGCTGGGATTGCCCGGATGTCGATTGCGTTGTATGCCTGCGCCCTACGAAAGTTAGATCTCTCTATTGCCAGATGGTGGGAAGAGGCACACGAATCTGCAAAGGAAAAGAAAATCTTCTGATCCTAGATTTTCTGTGGATGACAGAAAAGCATGAACTTTGCCGACCGGCTGATATCATCTGCGCGAATGATGAAGTTTCGAAGCAGATGACTAAGAATCTGGAAGAAGCTGCAGGAGAAATGTTCGACATTGAAGAAGCCGAGCAGGAAGCTGCCACAGATGTTATGCAGCAGCGTGAAGCATCTCTGGCGAAACAGCTTGAAGCAATGCGGAAACGGAAGCGCAAGCTGGTGGACCCGCTGCAATTTGAAATGAGCATCCAGGCTGAAGATCTCGCGTCTTATGAGCCATCACTCGGATGGGAAATGGGACCGGTTACTCAGAAACAGCTTGAAGCTCTTGAGCGTTACGGAATATTCCCGGATGAAATCGAATGTGCAGGAAAAGCTGAACTGATTCTGCATAAGCTGGAGAAAAGACGGATGGAAGGACTGGCTACACCTAAGCAAATTCGTTTTCTGGAAAGCAGAGGATTCCAGCACGTCGGAACATGGCAATTTGATGCTGCTAATAAGATGATTAGTCGAATCAGCTATAACAACTGGCGTATTCCTGAAGGCGTCGTGCCCTCAACCTATACTCCTGGAGCAACCTTATGACAGATGAAAAGGAATTAAGAGCAGCGCTTGAATATATCAATCCAGCTTCTCTGTCATATGGAGATTGGATGCAGATTGGCATGGCC
Source organism: Anaerolactibacter massiliensis (assembly GCF_900290205.1). Lineage (NCBI taxonomy): Bacteria > Bacillati > Bacillota > Erysipelotrichia > Erysipelotrichales > Erysipelotrichaceae > Anaerolactibacter > Anaerolactibacter massiliensis. Next base: position 114,565 of record NZ_OLMH01000002.1, read on the forward strand.
ATCAAAGCAGCCGGTGCATCGTGCGAGCTATGGGATGAATGGAGCCGCAGAGACCCGGAACGTTACGATGGCGGATGCTTCAAAAAATGGGAATCATTCCAGAGCTCAGGAATCACGGAAAATACTTTGTTCAAGATGGCAATTGAGCGAGGATACAGTAATTCGTCCGGTGAGCACGGAAGAGAAATTCTGGACGATGAGATTGTAAATCTCTCAGACTATCAGTTTCTTGACCGAGACATGATCGACTCCAAAGAAGTCCCAGAGCCAGGTGCTAATTGGGATCAAATCGCAGACATCCGAAATTACATTTCTGCGGTATTCGAGCCAGATGATCATGTTTCCTACTGTACGTCCTGTTTCAAAGACGATAAAGGAAAGTATCATCCAGGGAAAAGAACTTATGACCGGACAGCCGGAAGACTTCTGGAAGAACTTGATTCCGCGCAGAAAATCGAAGACGTATTTTACGACTACGATCACGAATGCGGGGCATGGATTTCTTTCAATCCGATGGATGGGCAAGGCGGAAAAATCGGGAACATTACTGACTATCGGTATGCACTAGTAGAATCAGACACTAATGCAATCGACATGCAGTACGCAATCATGACAGAGCTTCAGCTTCCGATCGCCGCTCTGGTACACTCCGGAAACAAGTCGCTTCATGCGATTGTTCGTGTAGATGCCAACAATGAGAAAGAATACAGCCGTCATGTTGACTACCTATATAAAATCTGCAAGCAGAACGGTCTTGATGTGGATCCAAGCGCTAAGAACCCTAGCAGGCTATCACGAATGCCAGGATTCTGGCGAGGGAAAAAGAAGCAGTTCCTGATTGCAACGAATATCGGGCAGCCCTCCTGGGATGCATGGACGGAATACATCGAATCAATCAATGACGATCTGCCGGATCCTGAGAATCTTGCTTCAGAATGGAACGACATGCCGGATCTGGCGCAGCCATTGATTGAGGGCGTACTTCGTCAGGGACACAAGATGCTGCTTGCGGGCCCATCTAAGGCAGGAAAATCATTCTCTCTGATAGAACTATGCATCGCTATCGCAGAAGGCAGAAAATGGCTTTCATGGCAATGCGCTCAGGGGAAGATCTTATATGTCAATCTGGAGCTTGATCGGGCAAGCTGCCTGCACAGATTCAAGGATGTTTATGATGCACTGAATATTCCTCCGAATAACATCAAAAACATTGAGATCTGGAACCTTAGAGGAAAATCCGTGCCGCTGGACAAGCTGGCGCCGAAGCTGATCCGCAGAGCGTCGAAAGAAAACTTTATCGCAGTCGTGATCGACCCGATCTACAAAGTGATCACCGGAGATGAAAATTCTGCAGAGCAGATGGCCAAGTTCACGAACCAATTTGACAAAATTGCTACATCGCTGAACTGTTCCGTAATTTATTGCCACCACCACAGCAAAGGGGCTCAGGGAGGGAAGAGATCTATGGACCGTGCTTCCGGATCTGGAGTATTTGCCAGAGATCCGGATGCCATGATCGATATGATTGAGCTACCGTTGAATGACTCAGTGATTGATCGTCAGAAGAACATGGAAATCTGCAGAGCTCTCAGAAATCTGATTAAGAAGAATGCTCTTTCAGAATTTGAAAAGATACCACAAGAAGATCTATATAAGCGAAAGGAGATGATGCTGCACACGAGAAGGATCCTCGGAAACAGATATTCGGACAATCAGCTGCAGGATATCGTCCATGAAGCAGAAGCAAAAGCCGAGACAATGACAGCCTGGAGAATTGACATGACGCTGCGAGAGTTCCCGAAGCCTGCTGAGACGAACATCTGGTTCTCATATCCGATCCATGAAGTGGATCATACAGGAGCACTTGAAAATCTGGATCCTGAAGAAGATATGCCGATGTGGAAAAAAGGCAAGATGGCACAGAAGACTCCCGAAGAAAGACAGAACAAACGTCAGAATGAGTTCGAGATTGCGTTTGAGAATTTGTCACAAGAGCATGATCGGGTAACGGTAAAGATGATGTATGAATACATGAATGTTTCTGAGCGAACAATTTGGAACCGGCTTAAACAACTATCTGGAACATTCAGAACAGAGAAAGGAGAAGGAAGAAGCGCACCTATTTACATCTTTAAAAATGACGGAGTGCAAGAAGTGCAAAAGTCTTGAGTTTTGCACCTGAAGAAAAAGTCTATATATATATAGTATTTATTTGCACTCTATATTTGCACTCCATGAAGCTATGGTGTCAGGCTGTGCAACAAGGGAAGGGCTTAAGCTCCGCCCTTCCCCTTATTGACACGGCCGCCCAACACCTTAAAGAGATTTTCACACTTGGAAATAATATTATGAGAATGATATTGAACATGATTCCGCCTACTACGACGGCACAAGAGAAAAAAATAAATTTCAAAACAAAAAAGGTTTACTCAGCTCCTGCGGTAGTGGATGCTAAAGCGAAATACAGAGCTCATCTTGCAAAGTATCGGCCAGAGCATCCAATGACTGGGCCTCTTTCCATGATTGTTATCTGGTTCTTTCAAGCAGATGATAATCATCCCATAGGCTACTGCACTAATAAGCCTGATCTGGATAACGCTAATAAATTGCTTCAGGACGTTATGCAGGAACTTGGGTTTTTCGAAGACGATAAGCAGATTGTGAATCTTCATTTGTCGAAACGATATACCAATTCTCCTGGAGTGGTTATTTACTTGGATAATGCTGAGGTTTAATGAGTATGACAATGACTAATGCAGAATGGATAATCACACAGGGTTATAGCTTTGCCGATTTAGAAGTAAGAACAAAAGGCGATGTTGAATATGGAAAATGAAGCAAAAGACAGAATTCGTGTGTTAGAGATCAAAAATTCTGAGCTTTCCGAGAAACTTCGGATCGCTCAGGACATGAATCTCGAGCTTTGGAAGCTGTACCAGAAATCATCTAAGCGGCTCCATGTGCTGGAAAGTTTATTGGAGGAAAGATCATGACGAACTACGAAAAGATCATGAGCGAAATGACAGCCGAGAAGCTGGCGGTTCTGCTGTCTGAGAACTATCTCGACAATCCGTGCCAGTACTGCATGCGGTTCAACAAGCAGGACAGTGCATGCAGTGTCTGTGCAGATGGGATCGCAGAATGGCTGAAGGAGGAGGCAGAAGATGAACGGAAACATGTGCAGTAAAAAGGAAGATAATAAGCTGATCCTTGATATGACATGCGGGTCACGGACAATGTGGTTTGATAAAAATGAACCGCATACAGTCTATTGTGATAAGCGGAAAGAGACGCTTTATAACGTTTGGCGTTATGATAAATCAGAAAGAAAACTGATTGTTAATCCTGACATACAATGCGATTTCACGGATCTTCCGTTTAATGACAATTCATTTACTCTTGTTCTGTTCGATCCGCCGCATCTGATCCAGGCAAAAGAGACAGCGTGGCTGGTTAAGAAGTATGGAAAACTTGATGATTCATGGCCAGCAATGCTGCATGATGGCTTCGCAGAAGGGATGCGAGTATTAGCACCATACGGTACGCTTGTATTCAAATGGTCTGAGCATGACATTCCTGCTGATAAGGTGTGGAAGGCCATAGGACGAAAGCCTCTGTTTGGTACACATTCAGGGAAGAAAATGCAAACGTTTTTTGGAGTCTTCATGAAATTCGAGGATGTGGGATGGGAGACAAAGTGACAATGAATAAATATAACGAGATTGAAATTCAGACAGCAAAAGCACTACTGGAACACGGTTACAAGTGGATTGCAAGAGAGAAAGACTGCAAGATTTGGGCATATAAAAATAAGCCACATAGAGATAAGGACCAACTTTATTGTGCATGGGATTACAACGGAGACTATTTTCAGATCTGTACAAAACACGTTCCTATTTTCCTAAATGTTACATGTGCTGATAAAGAACCGGTCAGTCTTGAATCTATAGTTCATCCGCAGATTCTTGACGATGTGGAGCGGAAATACCTGTCAGCATTCATTAAGCCGTTCAGAGACAGAGTGAAGCATATTTGCAGAGTATGGTATATCACATCCAGTAGCGAATATCAGCGCATTTATATCACTTTGTCTGACGATAGTTACAACATAGATTTGCCTCTTTTCAAAAAAGAAACCATGTATAAGGGCATGAAAATCGGCAAAGCGTACACGCTTGAGGAGCTGGGGCTATGAGGTTGGCGGATGACAATTGAAGAGCTGGAAGAGCTGCGCTACCTGAATTCCGAGATCAGGGCTGTGCAGCAGGAAATCGAAGGCATGTACAACACATACAGATCCCCGGCATTTGAGAAGATCGGGCAGTCTCCACTGTCTCCTGGAGATCCTACTTCAGAAGCGGTGCAGAAGATCATGGATCTGCAAGCTAAGTACAACCGGATGCTGAACGACATGGCTGATCGGAGAGATCTGGTAAATGCCTGGCTTGTGTCTCTGGATAACGGCGAGATCAAGAGCATCATTCGGTGGCATTATCTTAACGGCAAGAGCTGGAAGCAGACATCAGGGCTTGTATACGGAGCGAACAGCTATTACAACGCCAGGAAGGCGCTGATGAGGTGGTTTGGAAAGGAAAAATAGGGATTGACGGGAAAAGAAAATTTAGTAACCCGTATGCAATTTGTTTGAAAAGGCATTTCACTGGACGCTATAATTCAATTGGAGCAGGAGGGCGTCATGACAGAGCAGAATTATGAATACGTTAGATACGGCATGAAATACCCAAATCTAATGAATAAAAAAGTTCAATACATTGTTCCAAAGACTTCAACTGTCTATGAGGCTTGGAGAAGAACTGGAAAGAATTTGAAAGAAGCAATGGATGAATATGGCAAACAAGTCGAAGCATCCCGTAGTAAAGAACGATAACAATGTTCCAGAAAGTAATACGCAGGCAACTCTTGTTGCTCAGCAATACACAGGGCCAATTCCAATGGCTTCTGAACTCGAGAAATACGAACAAGTATTGCCTGGTGCCGCTGACAGAATTCTTAAAATGGCGGAAAAGAATAACGAGAATGAGATTGATTTGAGAAATAAAACGTTGAAGTACCAGGCAAGAGATACACTGCTTGGAACAATATTTACTTTCTTTACTGTTTTCGCATTCCTTGCGGTTGGTGTGTACCTTGTATCAATAGGTAAAAACGTTTCCAGTTTAGGAGAATGGGTTTCTCTTATTGCAGGTGCTGGAACTATTGCTTCCAGTTTTCTTGAAATACACAGATTTCTTTTCCCAAAGAAAGACAAAAACGATAGCGAATGAAAAAGCGGTTGGCTATTTGCCTTCCGCTTTTCTGATGGTTTCTTCCATCGCCGCCCTGATCACTTCAGACTGTGAGACACCAAGCTTCTTGCAGGCTACTTTAAATTCATCGACGAATTCTGTCTTGTAGGATCCTCCTACCTGTTTCATGTTTTGTTTCTTCCAGTCGTTCTGATACTTGATCTGGTTAAACTCTCCGGATGCTTTTCTTGACATTTTACTTCTTCCTAACGGAACTAATAAGACTTATTACGGCAAGAACTAGCGCAGTAATTGAGATGATAAGCGTGATCCAGTTAATTGTGTTCATTGAATTATTCCTCCTTCACTGATAATATGTAAATGTATTCGAAGCAGAGGAGCTTTCGCTCCTCATGCTGGTTAGCTCTTCTTAGATGATTTCAGCAGAACTATCGCGGTGGCTAGCTGGATAATTGCTGTGGTCATCTCAAGCAGGGCTTTTAATATGTTCGGGTCCATTGCTTGCATTCCTCCTTTCTTTACATTGATATTATAGCATACTCACTATAATATGCAATAGATTTCCGCATATTTATGCGGTTTTCCGAGCTTTCTTTAATCTCGTCCAAATTGTCCAAATTGGTTCTGCTATATTGATATCGTGAAGAACGGCGGTCAGAAAGATGGCTGCCGTTTTTCGTGAGACCGGGGCCTCCTTCTTCTTAATTGCCAAAATGCCGCTGGCTGGCATCTGTTCATATTCCCGGTCTCTTTTTGGAGTTAACGACTATGGACGACATCGACAGAGATCATGACCTATCTCACATGACACAAGCTCAATACCTGGAAGAGATCAGGCATATTCAGCAGCTCGCTACATGTCCGTGTACAGAGTGTGAGAGCCGGTGCTGGTCCACGGATGAAATAACTGACTGCGATCTTTACCGCCGATGGTGGGATAAGCAGAATGGGATCATACGGTAATGGGGCAGGGTAAATACAAGCGAAATCGTCCTGACAAAGACGGGCACTTCCGTGCAGCATTTGACAAGAACAAGAAGATTATCTATGCGACGCAGACAGTGTGTGCGATCTGTGGAAAGCCCGTCGATTTCTCACTGAAGTTTCCGGATCCAATGTCACCGACGAGTGGAACTGCGGAATCCTTCGCCAGTGGGGGATCAAGTACATGAAGGACACCAGCACATGATATACGACTACAAGATCGTGAACTGCGACAAAGCCATCGAGATCCTGCAGAAGATGAAGCAGGAGAAAGAGACATGCTGCTGCAAGCATGGCAGCTATGAAGCCATTGCACTCGGCTACGCGATCGCAGTGCTGGAGAAGCTGCCGGACGTGCGTGATGAATCGTGAAGAGTTCTACAGCTCCACCAGATGGAAGAAGCTGCGGGAGTCAGTGCTCAGGCGTGACCGGTATCAGTCTGTACTGAGCAGGAGGTACTCACCGATCGCCAAGCCTGCGCAGGTAGTGCATCACATCTTCCCGCGTGAGTGGTGGCCTGAGTTCCAGTGGAGTACGTGGAACCTGATCAGCATCACACTGAAGGAACACCAGGAACTTCACGGAGACAATGGCGAGCTGACGCGGAAGGGTGTAGACTTACTCAAAAGGACAGCACAGAAGCAGTGCATCGACGCTGACGAACAGCTGGCGCTGCATCCTGATGCAGTCACTCATCACTCCGGCGCGGATCGTCGTCGAGATCTTCCGAGATATGGAACAAAGCACGGAAGGATCTGAGGGGATGCCCCCCCGGGGTCAAAATCATTTTTAAAGCATCGAACTCACTGCCGAGGGTTCCGTTTTCCCTCTCCAGCGGGTTTTTTTAAGAAAAAAACACATGGAACGGAGGCACGGCGTGAGGAAGGCAGACTGGAAAAAGAAAATCATAAAATCCTGCAAGAGCGCCGGCACGTATAAGCCTGAGTTCCTGCCGACGATAAGCCTTCTGGCGGACATCATGGAAGACTACGATAATGCGAGAAATAAATACATCGCGAACGGGAAGCAGAGCACGGTCGAGATCGAGACCGATCGGGGGCACTCCCGAACAAAGAAAGCTCCGCTCATGGCAGAGCTTCAGGAACACCGCAGAGACGCACTTCAATACTGGCGAGAGCTGGGGCTGACGCCGACAGGATTCAAGAAACTGACAGAAGGACAGCCGGAAGAAACTGGATCTTCCCTGGCTGAGGCATTGAAGAGTCTTGAAGAATAAGCGTAAAGCGGTCAGCTATGAGAAGCTGGTCCTGCAGTATGCGCAGGACGTCGTCAGTGGAAAGGTCAAGGCAAGCGGAAATGTAAGAGAGTGCCAGCGGTTCCTGGATGATCTGAAGCGCACGGACATAGAGCTCCGGCCGCATGATCCGGACTTTATCATCAACATCATCGCGAAGACTTTCGTCCATCACCAGGGCGAAGACATGCAGGGCAACAGCCTGGTCAACAAGCCGCTTCTGCTGCAGCCATGGCAGATGTTCATCGTCTACAACCTGGTCGGGTGGTACAAAGCAGGCACCAACATCAGGCGCTTCCATGAGGCGTTCATCTACATCCCGCGGAAGAACGGGAAGACCATGTTCGTCGCGGCGCTGTCATGGGCGCTTGGAATACTGGAGCGGAAGAGCGGGTCGAAGATATACATCGCTGCCGCTGCACTGAAGCAGGCGAAGGAAGCATTCCAGGACATCAAGTACAGCATCGAGTTCTACGGCACCGACAAGGAACCGACGACCTCGATTAGGGACAACAACCAGGAGCACGTCATAGCCATCTCCTTCCCTGGTCCAGATGGAAAGTCGGAAGGATCGCTGGAAATCAATGCACTGGCCAACAATGTCCAGGCGTCTGACTCGTTCAACTGCAACATCGCAATCCTGGACGAGGTGCACGCCTTCAAGTCTCCGGCTCAGTACAACCGCTGGAAGGAAGCATCGAAGGCATACACGAACAAGCTGGTCATCGGCATCACCACCGCAGGCGACAACGTGAACAGTTTCGGATACCAGCGTCTCCAGTATTGTGAGAAGATCCTGGACGGCACCGTGAAGGATGACAGCTACTTTTGCTTTATCTCTCACGCAGACACGAACGACAAAGGCGAGTGCGACTACATGAACCAGATCCAGTGGGAGAAGGCGAACCCGTCATACGGAGTAACGATCAGACCGTCAGACATGGAGAACGATGCGAACCAGGCGCTCAACGATCCGCAGCAGAGGAAGGACTTCCTCAGCAGATCCCTGAACGTCTACACCAATGCGATGAAGGCGTGGTTCGATGTCGATGAGTTCCGGAGATCCGACCGGAAATATGACTGGACACTGGAAGAACTGGCGAAGATGCCGATCAAGTGGTTCGGCGGAGCGGATCTTTCCAGGATGTACGACCTCACAGCTGCATGCCTCTATGGAAACTACAAGGATCAGAAGAAGGACATCGACGTGGACATCGTGATCACGCACGCGTTCTTCCCGATCACGCAGGCAGTCCGGAAGGCTGAGGAAGACAACATTCCACTGTTCGGCTGGGCCGATGATGGCCTGCTGACGATGTGCAACAACCCGACCGTGAACGTGTCGGACGTGGTCCAGTGGTTCATCAACATGCGGAAGATGGGGTTCCGGATCGCTCAGATCGGACACGACCGGAAGTTCGCCAGGGAGTTCTTCATGGAGATGAAACGGAACCACTTCAACGAAGTGGACCAGCCGCAGTACTACTACGTCAAGAGCGAAGGCTTCCGGCATATTGAGAAGGCAGCCAAGGATGGCAGGCTCTACTACATGCACTCCGAGGCCTACGAGTATTGTGTTTCCAACGTCCACGCCGTCGAGAAGACCGACGACATGGTGATGTACGAAAAGATAAGTCCTACGCAGCGCATGGATCTGTTTGACGCTTCCGTGTTTGCTTGTGTGAGGTACCTGGCCAACCTGGAAAACGCAAAGAAGGCGGCCGAATGGTGGGGTGACTAAATGAGCAGAAAGAAAAGGAAAGCAGCATACAGATCACAGCAGAGCAGGAGCACCACAACGACGTCGAATATCGGCTTCCTGCTGACCGACGAAGCGCACGACATGCTGGCCCCTGAAGGCTATACAAGGCTGGACAGAGTGCCGCAGATCGTGGCAGGGTTCCGGCGGATCGCAGAGCTGGCGGGAGCCATGACCATCCACCTGATGGCCAACACTGACAGCGGAGACGTCCGGATCAAGAACGAGCTGAGCAGGCAGATCGACATCAACCCGTCGAAGCACATGACCAGGAGCACCTGGATCGAGGCGATCCTGATGAATCTATTCCTCTACGGTGACGGCAATGCCATCGTGAGGGTGAAGACGAAGAACGGGCTCCTGGACGACCTGCAGGTGATCCCTGCGGATCGGTTCAGCCTGGTGGCAGATCCGACCGGATACGATTACACCGTGATGATTGACGGAGTTCAGTACAGTCCCGACGACGTGCTGCATTTTATTTACAATCCGGATCCGAACTATCCATGGAAGGGGCAGGGCATCCGCTTCGCACTGAAGGATCTGGCCGAGAACCTGAGACAGGCATCCGCTACGGAGAAGGGCTTCATGCAGTCAAAGTGGAAGCCGTCCCTGGTGGTCAAGGTTGACGCACTGACGGATGAGTTCAGCAGTCCAACCGGAAGACGTAAGCTCCTGGACGATTACATTGCAACAAGCCGAGCAGGTGAGCCGTGGGTGGTCCCTGCTGAGGCAATCAACGTCGAGCAGGTGAAGCCTCTGAGCCTGTCCGATCTGGCCATTAACGACAGCGTGAAGCTGGACACTCAGACGGTGGCGGCGCTGATCGGCGTGCCTGCGTTCGTTCTGGGAGTCGGCCAGTATTCGCAGAAGGAGTGGAACAACTTCATCCAGTCCAAGCTGAAGCCAGTGATGACCATGATGCAGCAGGAGATGACGAAGAAGCTGATCCTGTCACCTAAGTGGTATCTGAAGTTCGACATCGCGAGCCTGCTGGACTACGATCTGCAGACAATCTCTGCAGTCTACACAACGCTCCAGGATCGCGGAGATGTAACCGGCAACGAAGTCAGGGACCGCCTCGGCATGAGCCCGATGGATGGCCTGGATGAACTGAAAGTTCTGGAGAACTACATCCCGAACGACATGATCGCATTGCAGTCAAAACTGAACGGAGGAAAGAGCAATGGAGAAGAATGACGCAGAAGCACGCAGCGGCCGTCAGATGAGGACGCTGGAAACAAAATTCGAAACGCGGGAAGCGTCGGATGGAAGCGAAGACCTGCACATCGCAGGCTACTTTGCCGTATTCGACGGCATATACGACATGGGATACCAGATGAGCGAAAGCATCGATCCGCACGCATTCGATGATGCGATCTCCGGCGATGTCCGCTTTCTGATCGACCACGACACGAGGCTGGTCCTCGGCCGCACCTCAGCTCATACTGGTGAGCTGAAAATCGACTCTCACGGACTGTATGGAGACGTTACGATCAATCCGAAAGATCAAGACGCCATGAATCTGTACGCAAGAGTCCAGCGCGGCGACGTGAACCAGTGCTCGTTCGGCTTTGACATCCTGGACGAGGATGCCGAGATCCGCGAGGATGGCTCAATCCACTGGACGATCAAGAAGGTGAAGCTCTACGAGGTCAGTGTCTGCACATTCCCGGCATACGAGACCACCGAAGTCAGCGCACGCATGAACGATGCGAAGAACATCAGGAAGCGGGAGCTGGACGCATGGAAGGCTCGCATGATGGCAAAGATCGAAGGACCGAAAGGAGAATAACATGGGAGCACTGAGAGCTCTCCTGCTGAGAAAGAAGATCGACGACCTCAACGCTCAGCTGGAGAAAAAGAAGGCCGAGACCGAAGCACTGCGCGCCAAGAATGCAGAGTTCGAGACACGCGAAGCAGACCTCAAGAAGGCCATCGAAGAAGTGACTGACGAAACACCTGCAGAAGACAGGGCAGCAGTAGACGCTGAGGTGGAGAAGTACGAGTCCGAGAAGAAGGAGAACGACGACGCCATCGCTGCATCCGCAGCTGAAGAGGAAGCACTTCAGGGACAGATCAACAGCACGGAGGAAGAGCTCCGTGATCTGGAAGCAAAGCAGGAAGAAAAGCCTGCAGAACCGGCACCGGCACCGGAGAACAGAACAGCCGGAGAAACCCATGAGGAAAGGGAGAGAACAATCATGAATAAGCGTTTCAAGGATATCAGCTACGAAGAGCGCACTGCATTCGTACAGCGTGACGATGTCAAGGCATTCCTGGCAAACGTCCGCGCACTCGGCAAGGGACAGACAAGAGGCATCACCGGCGGTGATCTGCTGATTCCGGAAGTCATGCTTCCGATGGTCAAGTCCAGCATCGAGCAGTATTCCAAGCTGATCGGCCTGGTCAATACCGTAGATATCGCCGGCAATGCACGCCAGACGATCATGGGCGACATTCCTGAAGGAATCTGGACAGAGGCATGCGCTGATCTGACAGAGCTTAACGTCGTATTCACAGACAAGGACATCGATCAGTACCGCGTCGGTGGCTTCATTCCGGTCTGCAATGCAACACTGGAAGACAGTGATGTGAACCTGGCTTCCGAGCTGTTCGATGCAATCGGAAACGGCATCGGCTACGCAGTAGACAAGGCTATCGTCTACGGCACTGGCACAAAGATGCCGACCGGCTTCGCTGCAACTGCAACGAAGGAAACACTCGGAGCAAAGACCGACAAGGCACTCTTCGCTGCATTCGTTGAGGCATCCGGAGATCTGAAGCATCCGGCAGGAAACACTGTCTGGATCGTCAACCACAAGACAAACATGAAGCTCAGAGCCGCAGCTCTGAACGTCAACGCAGCCGGCGCACTGGTTTCCAGCGCTAACGGTTCCATGCCGGTAGAGGGCGGCACAATCATCGAGGAAGACTTCGTTCCGGATGATGAGATCGTCGGCGGCTACCTTTCCAGATACCTGCTCGGCAGACGTAAGGATGTCAGCCTGGCAATGTCCGACCAGAACCGTTTCGTCCAGGATCAGACAGTATTCAAGGGCACCGCTCGCTATGATGGCAAGCCTGTCTTCGCTGACGCATTCCTGGCGATCTCTCTGACCGCAACCGCACCGACTGCAGCAATCGACAGCAAGCATCCGTTTGCAGGTACAGCTGCAGGCTGAGAAAAAGCTGAAAGAGGGAGGAGCTGACAATGGCAGAGGAAGAAAAACTCAGTGACAACGAGGAACTGGTCCTCAGCTGGCTGAAGGTCGATCTGGCGAAGCCATACGCCAGTTCCGACCTTTCTGCTTATCTTAAGAACCTGATCAAAGCATCGGAGGAAATGATCGCACGGACAGGGATCACGTTGGATCTGGCAAAGATCAGCGACCAGCAGCTGCTCGAAGCATACGCTGCGTGGCTTTACCGGAAACGGGCAAGCGGTGAAAGCGGACAGCCTCGCATGCTGCAGATCATGCTGCGCGACCGTCTGTTCTCCGAGAAAGGATCTGCAAGCGATGACACTACTTCAGGATGATGGACTGGTGACAGTCGCCAGCCTGGTGAATACAGCGGAAGCCGGAGACATGCCTGTCTATAAGCTCAAAGCGGAATACACGCAGCCGTTCAGTGAACTGACTGCAGGCGTGACGCGCCAGTACCTCGCAAGGGGTGCCGATGAGCAGGTGGACATGCTGATCCGGATCTCAGCCGACAACAAGCGCCCGAAGATCGGCCAGTTCGCAGTCCTGAAGGACTACAGCGGGCAGGAGAACGAGAACGGCGACCAGTATCGGATCACGAACGTCCAGGCAGGCTTCGATGAGGACAACCTCAGAACGTACAGCCTGCAGCTCATGAGAATCGAGGAAAACTATGATTGTATCAGTGAGTGAAAAACTGAAGATCGTCAGGAATGTACTCGTGAACGTGGGCGGTGACATCGTCTTCCACTACCGGAGACCGGCAGGCACGAAGCGCTTCGTCGTCTGGCAGGAAGATGCGCAGGAAACTGCGCTGCATGTCAACAATGCAAGCAAGGAGATCGTGCTGACTGGCACGATCGACTTTTTCACTCCGAACGAGTTCGACACGCTTATCGACGACATCACGGCGGCTTTCTCTCAGTCTCAGCGGGTGAAGGCTCAGATCAACAGCGTCCAGTACGAGGACCAGACTGGTCTCATCCACTACGAGTGGCGCTTCTGGGTGATCTGATCATGGCGAAGTGGATCGTCGGAGACGGGTGCGACAAGTACGTAGCGCAGCTGGAGAAGCTGAACGCTGACACGGCTGAGATCATCGGCGAAGCGATCTATCCGGCTGCGGGCATTGTCACCGATCAGATCAAGGCCAACATCCAGAACCTGAAGGTCTCCGGAAGGAACTCCAGGCGAGGGACGCAGGCGGATCCGATCGACACGATCACCTCAGCGCAGAAGCAGGGCCTGATCGATGGGCTTGGCATCAGCAAGATGAAAGATTCCGACGGCTTCGTGAACGTCAAGGTCGGCGAAGACGGTTATAACTCTCAAGTCTCAGACAAGAACGTGAAAGCCGGATGGACATCCACCAGGCAGGCGAATGCAATGATCGCCAGGGCGGTCGAGTCTGGCACATCGTTCAGAAAGAAGACACCCTTCATCGAGCCGGCAGTCCGCAAAACGCGGAAGGAAGCAGAGCAGGCCATGGAGGAAGAACTGGATAAGCAGATAGCGGAAAGGATGAAATAAAAATAATCATGGCAGATGAGGAAGTAACATTCACGGAAGCAGGAAAGGTTGCAACCGGCTTTTCCTTCCCTTACGTGGCAAAGTATGCAGCATCCGCTGGCGCGATCACGTACAGCGGAGCGATGGAGCTGGCGCGTGGTGTCAATGTGACACCGTCCCCGACTACATCCGACGAGAATAAGTTTTACGCCAACAACCAGGAAGCAGAGTCTGCCGGCGGAAAGTTCACCGGCGGCACCGTGAAGCTGACCGTTGACGGTCTCCTGGCAAAGGCTGAGAGGTTCATCCTTGGCCTGCCGGAGGCTGATTCTGATGGTTGGACAGCTTACGGTGATGATGCAAAGGCTCCATACGTCGGCATCGGCTACATCACAAGATGGATGTCCGGAGGCGTGGAGTCCTGGCAGCCGACGATCATTGTCAAGGCTAAATTCCAGCAGCCTGAAAAGTCTGCTGCAACGCAGGAAGATGCCATCGACTTCCAGACGCAGGAGCTCACCGCTGACATGTTCAGAGGCGACGATGCGAAACACAACTGGAAGTACATGGGCAAGGACTACGCAACCGAAGCGGAAGCTCTGGATGCACTGAAGAAGAAGCTCGGCGTCACAGCCTGAGCTGAGAACAAGGAGGAAAGGCTCAAATGATCATTAACGGCAAGGAACGCAAGTTCGAGTTCACGGTCGGCGCTGCCGATGACGTGAGCGAGCTTTGCCCTGGCAAGGACATCGCGAACTTCAGCAAGATCTACGAAGGCAGGAACAAGGTGAAGGTGGACAAGAAGCTGGCTCTGATTCTGAATCATGCGGCAGAGGATCACCTGCACTATGAAGATCCGGATCACAGTCCTGACTACCTCACGGACGACGATCTGAACTTCATGAGCTTCTGGGATCTGGACAAGCTGGAGGCAGAACTCACTGCAGCAATGGCTGCCGGAGTGAAGACAGCCGTGAAGACCGAGCCGATCCCCGCGCTTAAAGGCGCAAAAAACGCACCAGGGACAGACGAATCCGTCTGAATCTGTCCTGGTATCTCTACTACGGGCGGAAGCTAAACATGACGAAGCAGGAGATCCTGAACACTCGCTACGGCGAGATGAGAGACATGATCTCCTGCTATTTGATTGACAATAACCGCGCACTGCCTGCGAAGGAGACGAAAGTCTGGACCTACGAAGAGGCGATGCGCTTGGAATAAACGGCAGAAGGGAGTGGTGAACAATGGCGACCAACATCGGGCCGAAGATCGGTATTGACGGCGAAGCGGAATATAAGCGCCAGATGTCCGACATCATCAACCAGCAGAAGACCTTGAACTCAGAAATGAAGAAGGTCAAGAGCTCGTTCGATGAAAGCACCAGCGCCCAGAAGAAGAACAAGGCCATGGCCGAAGTGCTCAGTAAGCAGCTCGACCTGGCGAAGCAGAAAAGAACAGCTCTGCAGGAAGTCATCGACAAGGGCAACAAGAAGCTCGAAGAGCAGAAACAGAAGCTGGACGAACTGAAGAGCGCCGAAGGCGATCACACGAAAGAGATCGCAAACGCTCAGGCAGAGTATGACAAGACAGCATCAGCCCTGCAGACTTACCAGCAGCAACTGAACAACACGGAAGCAGACATCAACAAACTGGACTCAGCACTGAAGAATGCGACAGGCCCGAAAGCCTTCGCCGCTGAGCTGGAAGAAGCCAGCAAGAAGATGAAGGACGTCGGCGAGGGCATGACCAAGGTCGGCGACACTCTCAGCAAGGGAGTGACCGCTCCGATCGTCGGCCTGGCTGGTGCTTCCATTGCCGCGTTCAAACAGGTCGATGCTGGCATGGACATCATCGTCACGAAGACCGGAGCGTCCGGCGAAGCACTGACTGACATGCAGAACCGTGCGAAGGATCTGGCCACAACGATCCCGACAGACTTCGAGACAGCCGGATCTGCGATCGGCGAGGTGAACACCAGGTTCGGGCTCACGGGTGATGCACTCGAAGAGCTGTCTGGACAGTTCATCAAGTTCGCACAGATCAATGGCACAGATGTGAGCAGCTCGATCGATTCCGTGCAGAAAGCCATGGACGCCTTCGGGCTTCAGGCATCTGATGCCTCCGGCTTCCTGGACACTCTGAACGTGGTCGGACAGAACACCGGCATCAGCATGGACACGCTGACCAGTCTGATGACCACCAACGCGACAGCCTTCCAGGAGCTTGGCCTAGGAGCATCCGATGCAGCCAACCTGCTCGGCACTCTTGAGAAATCAGGAATCGACACTTCCACGGTCATGACCGGCCTGAAGAAAGCACAGGCTGAAGCAGCTAAGGAAGGAACAGACATGTCCACCGTCCTGCAGCAGGCGTTCAGTTCATCCGGTGATGCCGTGGACATCTTTGGAAGCAAGGCAGGCCCTCAGCTCTATGCAGCAATGCAGAGCGGAGTCCTTAGCCTTGACAACTTCACAGCGTCATCTGACGGTCTGAACTCTTCAATGGGTTCCGTTTCTGATACTTTCACGAATACACTGGATCCGATCGATCAGTGGCAGCTCACGCTCAACCAGCTCCAGATCACAGGTGCCGAACTTGGCAACAGCATCGCAACCGTTGCCATGCCGGTACTGCAGGAACTTGGCACGAAGGTGCAGGAGGTCGGCGAGTGGTTTAACGGACTCAGCGAAGACCAGCAGCAGACCATCGTTAAGACCTTGGCAGTGGCGGCTGCAGTCGGTCCTGTTCTGAGTGTCGGCGGTAAGCTGATAAGTGGGGTCGGGTCTCTGATCGAAGTGGTCGAAAACCTGGTCGGCGGGATAGGAGGACTGACGCTTTCCTTCAATCCGGTGGTCGCAGGAATCGGCCTGGCAATCGCTGCAGGCGTTGCACTCTATCAGAACTGGGATACCGTCAAAGGATATGCCGAAGACCTTGGCAATGCGATCAGCAGCACATGGGACGGCATTACATCAGCAACAACGGAAGCGTGGGATGCAGTCAAGAACGCCATCAGTGACAAGATCAACGCGGCCAAGGATACCGTGAAAGGCGCCATCGACGGGATCAGCGGGTTCTTCAAGAATGCAGTGCTGAAGTTTCCGGACATCAAGCTCCCGCACTTCTCCATCGTTGGCGAGTTCTCCCTGAAGCCTCCGTCCGTTCCGCACCTGTCCGTTGACTGGTACGCCAAGGCATACAGCCAGGCGGTGGCATTCAATCAGCCGACGGTCATTCCTACGGCTTCCGGACTGAAAGGCTTCGGAGACGGTGCTGGTGCTGAGATCGTCATCGGTCAGGATCTCCTGCTGAATACGATCACGGATGCAGTGCGGAATGCCTACAGCGTTCCAGGAACATCCAACACATACGGCGGGACGACGATCAACGTCTACGGTGCACCTGGTCAGGATGTTTCTGAGCTGGCTGACATCGTGGCCGACAAGATCAACGCGGACGTGGCCAGAAAGAGAGGTGCTTTTGCATGATTCCAGTCATCGATCACTATCTGATCTACAACGGCAAGAGCACACAGGACTGGCACGCCTACGTGGACGGCGACGGAACCTTCAAGGCTCCTGAGAGAGACTACGAGGAAGTGGAGATCCCTGGGAAAGATGGGTCCCTGCTGATCGACAACAAGCGCTATAAGAACATGGTCGTCAGCTACAACGGTTTCATCGTTGACGACTTCGACAAGAACTTCATGGCCATGCGGGACTTCCTGACGCACGACTTCGGTTATCACAGGCTGGAAGACACCTATCATCCGGACGAATACCGCATGGCAGCATACGCCGGACCGACAGAGCCGGACGTCTACATGCTGGAGGCTGGCAAGTACACGCTCAGCTTCCTCTGCAAGCCTCAGCGCTGGCTGAAGGATGGAGAGAAAGAGATCATGATCACCGGATCCGGAAAGATCAAGAATCCGACACTCTTCGATGCAAAGCCGAAGATCATCGTCACAGCAGGAACCGGAGCGATCCAGATCAACGACGTGACGGTCACACTGTCAGCAAACAGCGGGGCCACGGTCATCGACTGCGACATCCAGGACTGCTATGAAGGGCTGACCAACAGGAACAAGGACCTCGAACTGAATACGGGGTCCTTCCCTGTTTTGTCTCCTGGAGTGAACGGGATCCAGCTGGCCAGTGGCATGACCGTCAGGATCATCCCGAGGTGGTTTATCTTATGATCCCAATTCTTTACTCCAAGGCGGAGACAGTCACGCAGTTGGTGGCAGATAAGACCAACGGAGTCGGAAGGTTGGCAGATGCCACTTCCTGCAAAGTCCAGGAAGACCGGAACGGTGCCTTCACTCTGTCCATGACTTACCCGATCAGCGGGATCCACTACGCTGACATCGTGATCGGCGGGTGCATCAAAGCAAAACCGAACGAGCTGGCAGATCCTCAGCTTTTCCGGATCTACCACATCAGCAAGCCACTGAACGGCATGGTCACGATCGACGCGCAGCATCTGAGCTACGACCTGAGCAAGGCAGTCGTTAAGCCGTTCTCAGCGAAGGGCATCACAACGGTCACTTCAGGCATGATCAGCAACATGATCGGCGGGATAGGCTTCTCTTTCAGCTCTGACATCAACAACGGCGACAGCCAGTTCACGAATGACCACCCGCAGAGCTTCAGGGCACTGCTCGGAGGACAGGAAGGATCTGTCCTCGACGTCTTCGGTGGTGAGTATGAGTTCAACAATGAGAAAGTGATCCTGCACGCGCATCGAGGATCTGACAACGGAGTCGTGATCCGGTACGGCAAGAACCTCACCAGCGTCCAGCAGGATGAGAACATCGAGAGCACCTACACGGCGGTCTACCCGTATGTCCTGAACAGTGACCAGGAAACCATCGCCGGAGATCTTCAGACGGTCGTCAGTACGTCTGAGCCGAAGATCCTGGCGCTGGATCTTTCCAGCGAGTTCAAGGAAGAAGACGGAACGCCGACAGCTGCGCAGATCAATGCAAAGGCACAGGAATACATCAAGGCGAACAACATCGGAGTCCCGAAGGTGTCCCTTGACGTTTCCTTCGTGCAGTTATGGCAGACTGAGGAATACAAAGACATCGCTCCGCTGGAGCGTGTCAGTCTCTGCGATACCGTGACGGTGAAATACGAGAAGCTGGGAGTCGATGCGACGGCCAAGGTCATCACGACCGTCTACGACGTGCTGGCTGAACGATACGACAGCATCACGCTCGGAGACGCAAAGAGCTCGCTGGCTTCCACGATCGCGGCGGCTCCTGACAGGAATGAGATCCAGAAGCAGGCATCTTCTGATCTGGAAAGAGCAGTCACCAGGGCCACGAATCTGATCACCGGACAAAAGGGCGGCCACGTCGTCATCAAGAGCGACGCCAACGGTAAACCGCAGGAGCTCCTGATCATGGACACCGAAGACGAAGCAACAGCGACAAAAGTCTGGCGCTGGAATCTGAGCGGCCTGGGATACTCTTCCAAGGGAATCAACGGAGAATACGGCACCGCAATAACACAGGACGGCGAGATCGTCGCTGATTTCATCACAACCGGCGACCTGAACGCTCAGGTCATCACGACGGGGATTCTGAAGGACCGCCAGGGGAATAACTCATGGAACCTGGACACCGGTGAGCTGAGCCTCCATGCGTACGAGACGAAGACGGACGCCAGCAGTAAACTGACAAGCGCAAACAGCCACACCGACGATGCTTTGAAAAGCTACTACACTAAATCGGAGATTGATGTCACTGCTACCGGAATCAAATCGTCTGTTTCTTCATTAGCAACTACCGTTTCTGAAAATGATACTAAGGCGCAGGGCTATGCAGACACTGCTGAATCCAATGCAAACAGCCACACCGACGATGCTTTGAAAAGCTACTCGACAACTGTAGAAATGAATTCAGCAATATCACAGTCAGCCGATTCTATATCCTCTACAGTTTCGAAAACTTATGTTGGAAAATCGTCGATTATCTCCGAAATCAATCAGTCTGCAGAAGCAGTCACCATTAGTGCTAGTAAGATTAATCTAGATGGCTATGTAACGGTCGGAAATTTGAAGGATGGATCAACTGCTATTTCCGGAAATAACATAAAGACTGGAACGTTAACTATTAAAGGCTCGAATGCTGCTTCCGGAATTGATGTATATAATTCCAGTGGATCGAAAATTATAGATATAGATTCTTCTGGAATGACTATATCCGGAACGTCTTGGAAAAGCTCAGCATTGAAAATAGATAGTAACGGGATTACCATACAGCCTTCTACTAGTGTCTCTGGAGCTTCAACTGGAAAGATCGTTATAGGGCAAAATGGTATTGATGTCTTTAATGGTTCGACACGAAAATTATCTATTTGCGGAGGTGATATCACTACATTTGGGGATATATATGTATGTCCTTCATTTTCAAACGTTTCAAGCACGTACAACATTAAGATGGTTGGTGGATCATCAGCAAATACGACTGTTTTACATGTCAAGAATGGAGCGGCAAAATTTGACGGAAATATTGGATTTTTTGGCGCGTATCCACATGCGAAGACGACACTCACCGCCAGTGCCACTCTCTCTCAATTGATTTCCGCTTTAAAAAATTACGGACTTGTATAGTAAGCAAACTATGAATACTCTAGCAACTAGCGTAAAAACATTCGAAAACCAAATTATTACTTGCATAAACAATTCTAATCTTCCGGGAATCACAATTGAACTAGTGCTGAAGGCGGCACTATACCAGGTACAGCTTCAGAACCTTCAGATCAAGTGCCGAGAAGAGCATGAAGCTTCAGAGACATCTAAAGTTTCTGAGACAACCGAATTACATGAGGATGAAAACGATGCCAATCCAGACTCAAACAGTTAACCTGAATCTTACTCCATCCGGTGTTCCTCCAATTGTTCATCTGAAACAGTACGACAGAGAGAGCAGGACCATCACATGCACAGTCTATGATGGCTCTGCTTTATTTTCTGCACCGTCCGGTGCATCTGCAACGATCCGAGGTACGAAGCCTGACAACACTGGATTTGAATATGCTGCAACGATCAGCGGATCGACGGTGACGTTCACAGTCCAGGATCAGATGACAGTACTATCTGGAGACATTCCTTCTGAGATTCGGATCATTTTCGGTTCTCAGGTCATCGGAACAATTTCGATCGTGCTAAGAGTGGAACCATCTGCTCTGAAGAGTGATGTTACCGTATCGAAAACAGATCTTCCGCTGATCGCAGAAGCAGCTAAGAACATCGTCGATGCGAAAAAATACATGGAATCTGCATCAGCATCTGCTTCTTCTGCGGCATCTTCTGCAAGCAGCGCATCTGCATCTGAAAAGTCAGCTTCTGATTCTGCGGCATCTGCATCTGCTTCAGCTACGACTGCGGCAGGATATGCAGGAGCAGCTCAGTACTCGCTCGGAGTAGATCCAGACACTGGTCTGTTCGGAGTTTTCAAAAATAGCTGAAAGGAGACAATATGTCGGAATTCTCACCATTTATCGACCATGCACAGGGCGGACGCATGGCGGCTGCACTTGAGCGAATCGCTGATGCTCAGGAAGGCAAAGCATCTGTGCTGTCTGATCTAGAAAAAGAGATCGCTGAAAGCTTCATCGCCAGCAGAACAGGAAAAGTGTTTGCAACGAAGATATATCGCTATGCTTCGAACACATCATCTGCTGGAGAAAGACTGAAAGATAGTGCGAGCCTTACCTGTGCAGCATCTACTGACACGACAGAAGGAGAAGATGATTTCACTGATGCGTCTCCTATCTTCAGATGGACGCGATGCAACTACACCAGAGATGACGATGGAACAGCCAGACCTACTGCTCTGGAAGGTTCTCCGAATTACAAGACAACAGGAGCATACGATGTCGGAAACGTGTACGCAACATTCTGGTGGAATGTAGAACATCATGGGACATATGACATCTATTACATGGCTGACGCTCCGCATCCTGAACTCGGGCTTGTCCCATGGTGCGAAGCAGTGAAGACAGATGGAACAGTGCTTCCATTCTATGTTCATTCTGCTTTTGCAGCTGTTACCGCATCGGATGGCCTACTCAGGTCTCAGCCTGGCATGGCTCCGGCGTACAACAATTCATACAACTCCATGATTACAGCTTTCCAGAAGAAAGGGACTGGATACTGGGGAGCAGGATCAGAGAGAAATCTATGGGGCATGCTGATGTTAATCATCAAGTATGCAACCAAGAATGTTCAGAAAATTTTCAACGGTCATGTCAGCACTTCCGGATACAGCATTCAGGTCGCATATGCAGAGACTGGCGTGAAGCGCGTTCTGCTTGCTAACAACAATGCCGGATTCTATGCCGGAGCATGTATCTCGATTGGATCTGCAAGTGCTGACTGGGGAACTGCTACTTCTCACGATATCGCTGATCGAGTCAAAATTCTCAGCGTTGAGTCTGTGACGATCGACAGCACAGTCTATACTGCATTGAATCTTGAGCTTTCTTCTACGATCACAACAGCGACAACGTACTATGTTAAGTTCTTCCCATCTTTTACCGCAGAGACTGATCAGGTCATCGGGCATAACGATGGATCGTATCTTTCCAATACAGACGGAAGACATCCGTTCAGAATTCTCGGGACTGAATTTGCATGGGGGCAGGCATTCATCGAATCTAATTCAATGTCAGAAAAAGATTCGAACGGTGATTGGCTGCAGTATTTTGCACCGAAAGGCACTGCGCACGTTGCGAATGCACACACTGGATATGTTCTAGCCGGAAAGATTCCAGCATCTTCTGGAGATTACAGGAGCGGTGACATTGACGTAGATACACGTGGAATGATGTGGCCATCCACGATCGGCGGCTCTGATTCAACCGGAACAGGTGATCGAGTATGGGGACCGCAGAGCGGATCTGCTGGAGATCTTCGAGAACGGTATACGGTTGGCGCCCTGTGGGACGGTTCGGGCGGTGGCCTTGCGGTTGTCTCCCTGGGGGCCGGGCTCTCGGGCGCGGACTGGAACTGCGGCTGCTGCGATTAGGAACCCCTGTTTTAGGGGGTGAATGGGGCGAAGCCCCAGAGGGGATCTCCCCTTGAACCTTCGGGGTGCGGTAAAGAAGTTGGCAACCTGAGGAACGGTTCGAACGATGGCCTTGCGAATGTCAACCTGAGGAACGGGCTCTCGAACGCGAACTGGAACTACGGCTGCTGCAAATAGTGCTAGTCGGCTTTTCATGTATCACTTTACCGTGCGCGCTCATACCAAGCGCTGTGTCAGTTAGCAGCTGATGTACCTGTGCGGAATGCACAAAGTGGCCGAAAAAACAGACGGGTTAGTAGTTCAGAACGAACGCTCGTACCACGGCACTAATCGAATACTAATGAAACGTAAATGTAAAAATGTTGATATTACAGACACTGAGCTGATCCGAAGAGCAATTCACGAATGCTTTGAGCATAAAGGCTTGAAAGCCTATCGTCGAAGCGATGTGAAAGAGCTGATGCGATGGTGTGATGGATCGGAAGACAAGCTGATCTCCATGCTTCAGAAAGAGATCGAAACAAGAAACATAGATCTTCCGCCAGTCAGACATGCAGAGCGGTATGACCGATCGAATGGCAAGCTGAGACACATCACCATCGAACATATCAAGCAGCAGATCTACGACTATCTTGCGTATGATGCACTTGATGACATTGCCGGAAGAATAGGTCAATACCAGATCGCATGTAAGAAAGGGCAAGGAACACTATTCGGTGTGAAAGTCATACAGCAATGGATGAATGACACTGATGTGAGATATGCCGCGATCTGTGACATCCACAAATGCTATCCGAATATTAGTAAACGGAAGATGATGATATGGCTGCGCAGACATGTGAAGAACGATGATCTGATCTATCTGATCAGCTGCCTATTGGCAACATCAGACAAAGGTCTTCCGATCGGAAGCTATCTGTCCATCAGGCTCTGCGCACTCTATCTTTCAGATCTGTATCACTTCCTGGAAGATGGGTGCTTTTTCACAGAGAGACGCGGAAAGCGGATCAATGCAGTTAAGCATGTCATGTTTAACATGGACGATATCTATGTTTTCGGATCGTCTGCGAAAGGCATCCATTCAGCAGTGAATGGTCTGATTGAATGTGCAGCACATAGTGGTCTGGAGATAAAAAGCGATTGGAAGATCATCAGCCTCAGCCATCGCAATGCAGATGCGCATGTGGATGTACTTGGATACAGGATCTATCGAGATCGGATCACGATGCGTCATCGAAATTACGTCAAAGTGAAACAGGCAATCCGGAAATTTGGTTCACATCCGACAGTCAGGAATGCGAGATCTCTGACCAGTTATGACGGTCTGTTTATCAAACACACAAACAGCTGCAGATTTCAGCGAAAGTACAGAACGAGCGGAACAATGAGAACCGCAAGGAAGGTGGTATCGACCTATGACAAAAGCAAAATTCGACAGCAAGCAGCCAGCAGTTCAGTCGTTCACGGTTGATGAAAAAACAACAGTACAGATCTGTCTGAACGAAAAGACGGAAACCATTACTCCAGAAGAAGGCGAAGCATACACTCAGTATGTTTACGATTTCAACGAATTCACGGATGAGACCGGAAAAATAGATCTAACCAGGATCAATGAAAGCCCTGAGAGCTATCTGAACTATCAGCCAGCGGCAGAGCCATCTGCAGAAGAACGTCTGGCAGAACTGGAACAGGCAGTCCAGGACATGGCACTGGCACAGATGGGAGGAGAATGACATGTACAAATTCCTTGCAAGACGAATCCATGACGGATTCATGAAGATCACTGATGTTGCTGAGAAATACCAGGACAAAGTTCGTGCAGCATACCTGGATCTGTACGGTGTGGAGATCTCGGAATGATTAAGAACTGCATTCTGCTCGACAAATCTGACATTCAGGCGATCATCGCTGAGCATTTCAAAGTAGATCTGAACGATGTGATCATGCATAACAGTACAGTTACAGTCTCAAATATCCCGGAGGAAAAGCAGGATGACACCAGATGAATTTCATCAGAAATACATGGGATGGGGCCGCGACGTTGACGGCGTGGCAGGTGTGCAATGTGTAGATCTATTCAAAGAATTTCTACGAGTAATCGGATGCAAAAATTATGCTGCTCCGATCGGTGGCGATGGCTACGCTGACAACATCTGGTACAACCGCCAGAAATGGGCAAAGTGGTTTGACTTTATCAAGCCTGGCCATTTCCGGGACGGGGACATGGTACTATTCCCTCACGCAAAGCGAGGGGGCAAGACACACAAGAGTAGTCACGTCTGCTTTTTTTATTCCCCGGATATCGAGTTCGGTACTAACCAGAGCATATCCAGGAGAGCATGCGACAAGAGAACAAACTATTCCGATGCACTAGGTGCGTTACGGTGGAAAGGATGGGAGAAGATGGAACTGAAAGACGGATACCAGGAGATTACGATCTCCGGTGTCAAAGTCACAGCATACAAGTCAGATAGGAAGGTAGGGCTTATCAATGCTGGCGGTCTGAAACGATTGGATCAGATCGACATGGACGGCATCCTGATTTATGAGAGATCAGGGAACAACCTGTTTGATTTGGCTGGCACGGTTTACGGCCCGAGAGTCTGCCTGAATGGCCAGGTGGACGAACCGATGGACAGCACGCACTATCTATATTATGCGATTCAGGCTGATGGCGCTGTAGTTTATGGAGACTGGGACGGGGCATATCGCAATCCGGAGGCTTATCAGATGATGTGCGCTCCTAAAGCAATTTACGCCACAAATAAGACTCCGAAGTATGCGCCACAGTACGGCCTAAAAGCTCTGACAGAGTCGGTATGGCAGTCTTACATCGCTCACATGTCTGATGGATCGTTCGTCAAAGGTGTTTCCAAGGGGCCAATTACAGCAAAAGCATTATGGTCTGGCCTGCAGGCATACGGGGCAGACAGCCTGGCCATTCTGGACGGAGGATCCGGAGGCATCGGCAGCGCGCAGCAGAGATACTGGGATGGCTCAAAGGCCGTGGATGCGCAGACATCAGGCAGAGCTGTGGGAGACATTCTGGTTTTCTATGAGCCTGCATCTGAGACCGAGAAACCGGCTGATTCGAGCGATAACCATCCGAGCGACTATCAGTCCATGTACCAGGAAAAATGCGCACAGCTGGCCGCTATGCAGGCAAAATATGAAGCTCTGCAGAAGACCAATCAGGAGAATCTGCAGACCGCAACCGATTTGAAGAAAGACTACGAAGCAAGAATTGCTGCAGCAATTTCTGCTTTGAATGGAGGCAGCAAGTGAATCCATTCTGGCAGACATTTATGACGGCATTCTTAACTGGAGGCGGATGCAGTATTATCTTGTATCTACTCCAGCGGCATGATCAGAAGAAAGACATCATTTCTGACGAACTTGATAAGGTCGAGGCATCACTTCGCGGTCTTGGTCATGATCGGATAACGTATCTCGGGCAGAAATATCTAGATAAGGGATGCATCAGCAGAGAAGAATATGAAAACCTCCATGATTACCTTTTTGTGCCGTATCAGAATCTCGGAGGAAATGGCACGGCAAAGAAAATCATGGATGAGGTAAATAAACTGCCGATGTGCAGCAAGGAGGATAATCATGATTCTGAATGAAAATGTTTATAAATTACTGAAATGGGCACTAATGATCGTGGTTCCAGCACTGATCACGTTAATCAGTTCCCTGGGGACCATCTATGGGTGGGACACCAGCACGATCACGCTGACGATTGCCGCTATCGCTACATTTCTCGGTGTGATTACTGGAATCAGCAATTCCAATTATTACAAAGACAATACCGATTCAGAAGACTGAAGGGAGGTGATCCGCCGATCTATGGACGTTTTCATCTATGAAGACGGTCCATTCAATCATCACAGCCCCGACGTACCGGAGAGAGACCGGGACCGGGCCGTCACGCCCGAACGTGACAGCGAGCATTGTAATAATGCAGGCCAGCTAAAACGGTTGCTTTTCCTTATTAAAACAGTTAATTCGGACAAATTAACTCAAACTATTTGTGAACATCCTCTCGGGAAACCGGGAGGTTTTTTTTTTTTTTTTTTTTTTTTTTTTTTTTTTTTATGCCTACATGCTTGCATAGGTTTTTGAACAATCGTAGCTAAAATCGTAGCTAAATTGCCTGAAGGCATAAGAAAAGCCGCATTGTTATGCGACTTTTCTAATAGACTTATGGGGCGGTTAATGGGACTCGAACCCATGAGTGCTGGAGCCACAATCCAGTGTGTTAACCAACTTCACCATAACCGCCAGGTGCGAGTAATATTTTAACCTAATCTGCCAATACACGCAAGGCCCATTTTTTTCGGGGGCTTGCCGGTTGCAGAACCTTGAAGAACTATTAAACTGGAAGCTATGACAGATAAAGAAGAACGGCTGAATCAGGCAGCTGAACAGATCCGTCTGCTGGAGCAGTATTCTGCGAAGATCAGAAACGAAAACGTGCAGACAAGTCTGCGAAGTCTCATCAGCGTGCTTGGTTCTCTGAAAGAAACCCAGTACCTGTTTGACAGCGGGGAGAAAGAACTGAAGAATCTTTATGCAAGATATCTGCCGTATCTGGATCAGATTCTTGCTCAGTATCTGGAAATCTCTGAGAGCGGAAACTATGAAGCAGTTCTGAAATCGGAGCGTGAGCTTCAGAGGACGCTGATCAGTCTTACGGATGCGGTCAGGAAGATCAATCTGATTCTTCCGCAGGACGAAGCGGCAGACGCTGCTGCTTCTATGGCGGCAGAGAAGATGAAGCATGCAATGGAGAGCTGACATGAAACTGGATGAATATCCGAACCTGAAAGATCGGATCGGGGAACTGGATGAAGGTGCTGCTTCATGGCAATCTTCGAGCACGCTCAGAAATGTGACTGCCGCAGCAATTGTGATCGTAGTGGTTCTGTTTCTGAGAGAGCAGCTGATTCCGGCAATTGCGGTGACTGCAGTTCTTCTGCTGATATTGATTCCGTATTTTCTGGAATTCCGGAGAGCAGAAGAATCATGGGACAGGATTTCTGCTTCAGATCGTTCCCAGCTGGAACAGGATGCCGCAAATGGAGAAGTGTTCGGCAATGCGCTGCTCTTGAATCGGTATGTCCTGGTTCAGGAGCAGGCAGGCTTATTCCTGATCCGGATGAAGCAACTGAGTTCTGTTTCCATCCGGATTGCAAAGCCTTCGGAAACGCATGGAATCTCCGGCCAGAATGGCGGAGATACATTTCTCGTTTCGTTCCGGGATCGGGATGGTCATGAGTATCGGGTTCTGTATCCTTCTCGCTTTGGTGTTTCTGAAGCAGATGTGCTTGCCATGCTGAAAAGCAGGATGGAGCCGGAGAATCCGGATATTACTTATCAGAGAGGGTAATGCAGATGGAAAAAGATCTGGTTGCGGAACAGATTAAGGAAGAACTGCTGAAGAGAAAGTGGTCGGTGTGCACGTGTGAGTCCATGACAGCCGGGATGGTTGCTTCAGCACTCGGAGACATTCCGGGAATTTCAGAGGTGCTGGCAGGGGGATTAGTCACGTATATGACGAAAGAGAAACATATCCTTGCCGGAGTTCCGGAAGAGATTCTGAATACGGTCGGTGCCGTCTCGGAAGAATGTGCTGCCGCGATGGCTTCCGGAGCAGCAGAGCGCATGGGATGCGAGGCGTGTGTGTCGGTCACCGGAAATGCCGGCCCGACCGGGATGGAGAATAAAGAAGACGGACTGGTCTATATCGGAACCTATGTATCCGGAAAGACCGCTGTCAGAGAATATCATTTCTCCGGAAGCCGGCAGGAGACCAGAGAAGCAGCGTGTCTGCAGGCATTGAAGGATCTGCTGAATGACATCAGAAACGAAAAGAGACCGTGACGGGTCTCTTTAAAGTGGTCCCTGTAGAAAGGACAGCACTCTGACAGTGCTGAGGTCCTCCTGCAGGGGCCATTTTTATGGGCAGAAAATCCAGAAAACGCAATCCTAAAACTGATTATGTATTCTTCTCTCCAGAGGAAATCCAGATTCTCCAGGCTAATCCGAATGTGAAATTCATCCGGACGAATCACATCGCATTCACCTATGAGTTCAGATGCCGGATGTATGACTGGTATGTCTCTCATCACGAGATCCGCAAGTTCCTGGAGAACAATGGAATCTCCACGAAAATGATAGGGAACCAAGTGATTAAGAAACTGACTGAGAATTTCAGAAAACATGGTCACCCCACCAATGGAAATGGGCCTTCGATTTCTGTTTCTGCGCCGAAGCTTTCAGAAGAAGAAATCCAGCTGCTCATTGACACCGGAGTATTCGTCAGAGCTCGTGGCGGCATCTCTTTTTCAGATGCGTTCGTTAAAGAAGCGATAAGGAGATATCCTGGCACTGACCTTAGAACGCTTCTGAAGGAGCACGGCATTGATCCGAACCGGATCGGTTATCAGAGAATCCATAGGCTTAAACTCCTTCTGGAAGGAAAATTACCTGTTACGGGTAAATTTTTCCGTTCCGATGAAGTGATTTCTGAACTGAAGAGCTGTTCCTGGGTCAGAACAGTCACCCGGAAAAAACTTTCCCTCCGATCAGAATTCTATGAATGTGCTTATCTGATCAGAGACCTTCCGATTCTGGATGTAATGCAGGTATTTGAGATTCCTGCAGACTTGCTCAGCGCGGGAGAACTGATGCGGATTCGATATAAGCTTCTGCACTGGAAGCCGGATCGTGTTAACAGAAAGGTTCATCTTGCCGCTCTGGATCTCAGCACCGCGAAGAAACTGTGCGAGCTGATGGAGAAGATGGAAGAGAGAAAAATGAGTGAGCTAAGAGAAAGCCTTCGTATTACTTCTCCTGAGACTCTCCGGAAAGTGTGTGATCTCATTCATGATCAGGTGAAAGCCTTCCCTTACGTCAGAGGATTCTCGATCAGCGGTGCGTGCAGAATCCTCGGCTTCAGCCACTCTCGCTTCTATCGTCTGAGATACTATGTTTCCAACGGAAAACAGCGTCAGGATGAGAAAGACATTGAACGGATCAGGAAAGTGATTGAATACCGCGGATATCCGAAAGGAACCCGCATGGTGACCATGATGATGCCGAAGCTGCAGAAGACGGTCATGAACCGCAAGAAAGTTCAGAGGCTGATGAGAAAGGCCGGACTGCTGTGTACGGTCAGAGCACCGAAGAAATCCAGGCAGGCAGCCAGAGAACTGCTTCAGAGGAACCGGAAAGAGAATGTGCTGAAGCGCAGATTTCGTCTTGGGAAACCTTATGAACAGGTCATGACAGATGTCACCTATATCAAAGACTGCCGGGGAAATACTTCCTATTACTCTCCGATCAAAGACAGTGTTTCCGGCCTGATTCTGTCTTCTGCAGTAAGCGATACACAGGATCTGAACCTTACTGATGAGATGCTGAGCGGAATCATGAAAGATCAGGATCAGAATACCGTCTGTTCGACAGGAATGGTATTTCATTCCGATCAGGGGGCACTGTATCTTTCCGATGCGTTTCAGAAGAAGCTGAAGAAGATGGGATTCGTTCAGTCCATGTCACGGCGTGGAAACTGCTGGGATAACGCATCCATGGAATCCTTCTTCGGGCATATGAAAGATGAAGCTGACTTCTCCGATGCCCATGATACGTCTGAGATCCGGCAGAAAATCAATGACTACATTGACTATTACAACTTTGAACGGCCGCAATGGAACCGCGGCAGAAAGACACCGATGGACTTTGCCGTCTATCTGAACAATCTTTCTGAGCAGGAATACCAGGAATACCTTTCCAGGGAACAGGCAAAGTATGACCGCATGATGGCCAGGTCTGCAGAAAAGGCACGGAAGCACGCTGCAGATCTTGGTGCTGTGATACCATCGGAATCATAGAGAGGTAATAGAGATGGGTAAGAAGAAAACGAAGTATTACGAGAAACGCAGTGCCATTCAGGAAATTGCAGAGAAGAACGAATACGTGAAGGACATTCACGGAACGAATCTGATCTACAAGACGGAGTTCTATATCAGGATGTGTCAGCAGATGAACAAAGGAATGACGGGAGTGGAAGCTTATGAATCACTCGGCTTCCCGGTAAAGGAACTGGGTACTGATCGTGCAAACAGTGCTGCCAAGCGTGCCAGAGAGATGGAGAAAGACGGATCGTTCGTTGATCCTTCCAGATTTGACGGGAGTATTCCCCGTGATGAGATGGGAGATCTGACGCCGGAGGAAGAAGCCGCTTATTACAAAGCACGGACAGCTTATCTGGAAGCACTGCTCGAACTGGAAAAAAAAGTACACGAACTATTGGCGGAGACGAATACATCATCGAATCCGAACTGAAGAACCATCAGAAGTTCAGAATGGTGTATTACACTCTTCAGAAGCAGGAGACTCAGCCAGCAGGACATGTTCATCAGTTCTCGGCATCAGATCTGTTCCGGATCTTCGGCTGCAGTTCCAGCGGCTATTACAGCTGGAAGAAACGATTTGAGAATCCTGTGGAAACGAAAACGCAGAAAGAAGACCGGGAGATCAAGGAGAAGATGATCTCAATCATCCATAAGCACTGCGGAATTCCCGGAGCGCGGACCTTCCGTACTTACCTGTGGCGTGATTACGATCTCAGGGTGAGCAGAAAACGGATCACCAGACTGATGAAAGAAATGCGCATTACCGCATATGTCCCTCATAAAGATGCCTATAAGGGACAGGCAACTCATTTCCATCCATGTGATGCCAAGCAGAACTATGTCGATCGTGACTTCGGTGACAGCCCGCGGAAAGTGATCCTGACAGACATTACCTATCTCTACTATGGAAGTAATCGCGAGCTCTGCTATCTGTGTGCGTTCAAGGATGGATTCACGAGGGAAATCCTGGGATCAGCAGTAAGCAGGCATATGGATGTCTCTCTGGTTACAGAAGCCTATCACCGTATGATGGACCAGCATCGCAGCGAACTGAATCATCCGGACGCTCTGATTCATTCCGATCAGGGGAGTCAGTACCTGTCCGTTACCTTTCAGAAGCTGCTCGAAGATGACGGCTTCGTGCAGTCCATGTCCAGGCGAGGGAACAGCCAGGACAACGCACCGATGGAATCCTTCTTCGGAAGAATGAAGTGCCAGCTTCTGAAGCTGATCGAGATGTGTCCGGACTATCAGACAGTCAGAGGTCTGATTGCAGGCTATATGCAGCACTACAATGAGAAAGCTGATCAGTATGATCTTGCAGGTCTTACTCCTGCGGAGTTCTATCAGTACAAGACTACAGGAGTCTATCCATTAGATAACTACTACGGTATCGCAGGAGATCGGATGAGGCCGGTTGAAAGCCTGGTAGAGGATCATCTGAACTATCTGAAGAAGAAGCGGGAAGAAAACGTTCAGAAGAAGAAGGAAGCAGAAAAGAAGCTCCTTCCGATGCACATCATTGCGACAGATCAGAAGAAGCTGAAGAAAGAAATTCAGAAACTGAATACGCTCATTGAAGACTCCAATGAGGAAATCAGAGAACTGGAAGCACTTCTGGAGCGAGTGAGAGCAGCAGGAAAAGCTTACGAAACAGCAGATGAAGAACTGAAGAAGAAGCTTGAGAATCCGCAGGAATGGAAGAACACACCGCCATTTGACTACGTCACAGAAATGGACGCTCTTTACTGATACAGGCACAGAAAGAATAGAGCAGCTTACTTCCCCTGGCCAGAAGATGTTTTCGTCATGCGCAGAATGAATCATCCGAGCACTGATGATCCGGAAACATCTCTCTGAAACCTGCTGAATACAGAAAGAAGACAGCTATGATTCAGCTGTCTTCCGTCTTGATCAATGCATGTGACCCTCAGAAACCCGAACTGTCAGAAAACTGTCCTTGACAACGGGGCCACTTTACTTTTCTCATCAGACCAAGTTTTTCTCATCCGCGCCAGGTATCGGTGATGACGTGATGCTTGCGCATGAACTCTTCATCGCTGGAACACAGGGCAACGATGCCCTGGATCAGGCCGATCAGAGCAGGAATGCCAGTCCAGCAGAAGCAGATGCTGACGATTCCTTTTGTGGTTTCACCCATATAGAAGTACTGAATGCCGATATCGCCGAGCAGAATCGCAAGGATTCCGTAGGCGATTTTTGATTTGACCGGCCATCTGCTGTCCGGTATGAACGAATTGTCCGTGAAGTAATCCCTGCTGTCAGGGTTCTGATAGAACGGTTCGGGCTGTGGCTGTTCCTGATACTGGTACTGTTTCTTGTTCGGCTCCCAGTCATCCAGCTTTGCCCCGCAGTTCGGACAGAAATGTGCACCGGAGCGTATTTCAGCTCCGCAGTTCGGACAATACCATTCCATTGTTACTCCTCCTCATAATTCATCATTGCAGAAAGAACTTTCTGGACCTGACGGGCTTCATCTTCTCTCAGCCATGTCAAGGTGCCGTTTTCCTGAAGCTTGGCGACAATCGCCAGGCCTCTGGCTTCCGGATCATGTGAGCGCAGCAGCACGATGGAATTGTCTTCCATCGCTCCGGGAAGCGCTCTGCGGTTGTATAAGATCCGATATGGATTGCCTAGCATGTCTGCAGGTGCGGTAACGAGGTGCCTTGCTTCGGAATACGGTTCCCGGTGAGCGGAACGGATGACTTTATTGGTCTCATAGAACATCGTGTCCATTGCGTAGGCTGAAGTGCGCAGGGCATCGATCTTGTGCGTGCGGGTATCGGTATAATAAGTCCTGAGAACCAGTGTTCCGCGGAAGAAATAAGGCTGGTCATGGCCGTATAACGCGATGGTGCACACATTCTGCCGCAGGTGTTCGAAACCAGGTGTCTGCTTTTCCATTGCCGTGATCCTCCTCTTATTTTTATGATAAACTCTTTCGGTTTATTTGAGTAGACAATCATTTTGGTGCTGTGCGGGAGCAATATACGGTAATATTTAACTGTTATGAGTAAAATCATTGATCAGTTCGGCGTTCACGTCGGGAAGAATGCAGAAGCACATCCGGAACGGATCCGGAAAGAGATCCTTGCGGCCTATAAGCTGTTCGGTTGGTATCAGCATCATTTCCCGGATCAGCGTAAGCCGAAATCCCGCCGGTATCTGGCTGATGCATGCATGAAGTTCATGGTTGACGGTTTCTCGCATCCGGAACACGCAGCGATGGTCAGCATCTTCATGCCATGCGAGCTGCTGCATGCGTTCGGTATTTCGCCGATCTGCGCGGAGATGTTTTCCACGTATCTCAATGGGGCAGGTGCCGAGAAGGCATTTGCAGAGGCGGCAGAGAAAGCTGGCATTGCGGATACGTACTGCAGCTATCATAAAGTCGTGATGGGAGCAGCCCTGACTGGAGTGCTTCCTTCGACTCGCTATATCATCAATACTTCGCTTGCCTGCGATGCGAATAATCTGACCTTCCGGGCATTGTCGGAAAAGATGGGCACACCCCAGTTTTATGTGGAGGTTCCATACCGCAAGGAAGAATATTCCGTGGAGTATGTCATGCAGGAACTGAAGGAACTGGCCGCTGCCCTGGAAGAGCGGGAAGGAAAACGTCTTGATCCTGGCTTATTGAAGATGTATACCGATCGCAGTGCAGAAACGATCCGGAATATTCAGAAGACGATTCCGCTGCGGAAGACGAGATATCTGCCAGGCGATCTGACATCGGAATTATATGAAGCGCTGATGATGCATAATGCGCTGGGGAGCGAGGAAGCGCTGGAGTATTCCCGGCTTCTGAAAAAAGATTTTGAGCATGTGTCTCTGGATGAGGGAAAGCGGATTCTCTGGATGCATACGAATCCGTTCTGGCAGAAGAGTGCCCAGGAACTGCTGAATTACCGGCCTGACCAGCACGTTGCGGCAACCGAGCTGAGCTATGATGTCTGGCAGAATTATCATACAGATGATCCGTTCCGCTTCATGGCAGAACGTCTGGTCTATGATCCGTATAACGGACCGATATCTGACCGGATCCGGGCGGCGGAGGAAATGGCTCAGAAGGTTTCTGCAGATGGCGTCGTGCTGTTCTGCCACTGGGGCTGCAAGGAGACGTGCGGTGCTTCTCCGTATATCAAGCAGCAGCTGGAGGCGGCGGGATTTCCGACGCTGATTCTGAATGGGGACGGAGTGGATCGCTCCAATACCTCAGACGGGCAGATTTCCACCCGGTTAGGAGCGTTCATGGAAATGCTGGGAGGGATGAAATGATCTATACCTCATGCCGATATGCGCCAGAGGAACTGATGGCGGGGTTCCAGGAAACCTGCCAGCGGCTCGATCCTTCTCCGGAAGGGTTTGAGTGTGCGGATTCATGTTCTCATCCGAATATGTGCAGCTATGCCAAGGCGGTAATTGAAGAAATCAGAAGACTGTCTGCTGAGTGCGTGATTCTGACTGACTGCTGTGATGCGACAAGAAGAGTCTATGATGTGCTGAAAGCATCAGGCACCGTCAGATTCCTGTATCTGCTGCCGCTTCCGCATAAGAACGGCGAAGCAGAACTGAAGCTGTTCGAGCAGGAACTGATCCGCCTGAAGGATGCTTATCAGGAGTATTCCGGGAAACCGTTTCAGGTTTCAGAAGCGGTGAACGCATATCAGAAGCAGCAGAAGAATCCCCGGAAGGAGCCTTCCGGTTCCTTTCTGCGGCTGATCGGCGCTCATGGGGGAAGAGTTCTGAAAGAAGAGATCGGTGAAGTGTTTCCGGATATTGAACTGATCGATGATACGTGTACCGGAAATCGCTATCTCAGAAGAGAAGCGGAAAGCGAAGCTTCCTTCTTTCACTGGTATGCTTATGCGCTCCTGAATCAGGATCAGGCATGCATGCGGATGTGCTACCGGGGCGGAAAGAATCCGGAGTATCAGAAACGTCCGGCAGGAGAAATCTTCCATACGATCAAGTTCTGCGATTATTACAGCTTTGAATACATGGAAGAAAAGAAGAATCCGGATCTTCCGATTCTGAAGATCGAGACGGATACGACAAGGCAGAACAGCGGACAGCTGAAGACGCGGCTGGAGGCGTTCCGGGAGGAGCTTGGAATGAGTCAGATCAGTTCGATCCGGGTCAGTGATCCTGATCGGGTATATGTTGCAGGAATCGACAGCGGCAGCGCAAGCACAGATGCGGTAGTCATGGACCGGAATCGCAGAATTCTAGGACGAGCGATTCTGCCGACCGGAGCAGGTGCGGCCAGCGGCGCGGAGAAAGCGCTGGAACAGGCATTGCGTGAAGCAGGCATCCGGAAAGAAGAACTGAGTGCGATCGTGACGACAGGATACGGCCGGGAGACGATCGGTGTCGGCTCGGCTTCCGTGACTGAGATCACGTGTCATGCAAGAGGGGCGCACTTCCTGGATCCGGATGCCCGCACGGTCATTGATATCGGCGGCCAGGACAGCAAGGTGATCCGCATTGATGAGAACGGGTCAGTGAAGAATTTCGTGATGAATGACAAGTGTGCAGCCGGAACCGGAAGGTTCCTGGAGATGCAGGCAAGAGCACTCGGGTTATCGCTTGCCGAGATGTCTGAGCTTGGTCTTTCGTGGAAGAATGAAGTGACGATCTCCAGCATGTGCACGGTATTTGCGGAATCCGAAGTGGTCAGCCTGGTAGCGCAGAATGTTCCGGCCGCAGATATCATCCATGGCCTGAATCGCTCGGTCGCTTCCAGAACTGCGCTGCTTGGCGGCAGGATCGGCATGGAGCCGGCGTTTATCATGACGGGCGGAGTGGCGCAGAATGCCGGGGTGGTCGCGTGCCTGGAAGAGAAACTCGGAGAGAAGATCTTCGTCTCTCCGGATTCACAGCTCTGCGGCTCGATCGGAGCGGCGCTGATTGCGCTGGAACAGGTCGGCGTGCATGCAGACAATCGATGAGGCTCTGGAAAAACTGAGCAGGTCTTCGTTCCGGGCGTCGTTTCATCTGAATGCAGAAGAAAAGGAATATGTCCGCAAGAAGGGAATGGATACCATCCGGAGCCACTGCAGGGATTTTGTGCGGGAACGGCTGGCACCGGCATACCCGCTTCATGATGGCCGGCAGACGCCGACGCATGGACATCCGGTCTTCCCGGCTCAGCATGCATGTGCGTGCTGCTGCCGCGGCTGTTTGCAGAAGTGGTACCGGGTTCCGAAAGGCGTGCCGCTGAGCGAGGTGCAGCAGGAGAAAATCGTGAATCTCCTGATGGCGTGGATCGAGAGGGAAATGAAAGAAGAATCAGTTCAGAAGAGGGAGGATTAGTACATGTCGTATTCTGAAGAAGTATATGCTTC
This sequence comes from Anaerolactibacter massiliensis, assembly GCF_900290205.1. Lineage (NCBI taxonomy): Bacteria > Bacillati > Bacillota > Erysipelotrichia > Erysipelotrichales > Erysipelotrichaceae > Anaerolactibacter > Anaerolactibacter massiliensis. The sequence goes on from NZ_OLMH01000002.1 coordinate 151,876, forward strand.
ACTTGCCGCAAAACATGCGGGCGAACCGGAGTTCCTGGAGGCAGCCAAGCGCGTGCTGAAATCGATTGCACCAGCCGTGGATGCCAATGAGGAACTGTACCGGAAGAACGGATTGCTGGAGCGGCTGACCGAACCGGAGCGGATCATCACATTCCGGGTTCCGTGGCAGGATGATTCCGGCAAGATTCATGTGAATCTGGGCTATCGGGTGCAGTTCAATTCTGCGATCGGTCCGTACAAGGGAGGACTGCGGTTCCATCCGTCCGTGAATCAGTCGATTCTGAAGTTCCTCGGCTTTGAGCAGGTGTTCAAGAACAGCCTGACCGGACTGCCGATCGGCGGCGGAAAGGGTGGTTCTGATTTTGATCCGAAAGGAAAATCAGATGCCGAAGTCATGCGTTTCTGCCAGAGTTTCATGACCGAGCTGTATAAGTATATCGGCCCGGACCAGGATGTTCCGGCAGGCGATATTGGCGTAGGCGGACGCGAAATCGGCTATCTGTATGGTCAGTACAAGCGGATCACTGGCCAGTATCAGGGGGTTCTGACGGGCAAGGGTCTTTCCTTCGGAGGTTCTCTGGCAAGACCGGAAGCTACTGGCTATGGCTTGGTGTATATCACCGAGGAAATGGTAAGAGGTGCCGGAAAGGAACTGGCTGGAAAGACGGTTGTCATCTCAGGTTCCGGCAATGTCGCGCAGTATGCATGCAGGAAGGCACAGGAGCTTGGAGCAAAAGTTGTCACGATGTCTGATTCGAATGGATATATCTATGATCCGGATGGAATTCAGCTGGATGTCGTTCTGGAGATCAAGCAGGGTCATCGCGGCAGAATCAGGGAATATCTGGAAAAGGTACCGGCAGCTCAGTATTTCGAGGGTCAGAAGCCATGGGGCGTGAAGTGCGATATCGCATTGCCGTGCGCAACTCAGAACGAGATCAGCGGCAAGGATGCGAAGACTCTGATTGAACATGGATGCTGGTGTGTCGCGGAAGGCGCAAATATGCCGTCTGATGCGGATGCGGTAGATGCGTATGAGGCAGCACGGGTTTCCAGCGGATTTCTGTATATGCCGGGCAAGGCTGCTAATGCCGGCGGGGTTGCGGTGTCTGCACTGGAGATGTCGCAGAACTCCGAGCGTCTTTCCTGGACGTTTGAAGAGGTTGATGGCAAGCTGAAGGAGATCATGAGAGGCATCTACCTGAAGAGTTCTGAAGCTGCAGAACGCTATGGATGTCCGGGCGATTTCGTGGTCGGTGCGAATATTGCCGGCTTCGAGAAGGTTGCGGAAGCGATGATCGCCCAGGGACTTGTCTGAGACAGAAAGAACATATCTGAAGGCTCCTGCTTCGGCAGGAGTCTTTTTCTGACGGATTGTAAAGAAATAGCCGGAGAAAATAAATATTTACCTGAAATTTACAAAATGTTTGAATCCGGAAGGGTACCGTGTGATAATGAAGTCAGAAAGCGTTTGTATTCAAAAATAGGGAGGAAAAGATAATGAAACGCGTTTTGAGTGTCGCTCTTGGCTTCATGATGGCGGTAAGCCTGGCAGGATGCGGAGGTTCGTCTTCCGATACTGCTTCTGCAGGCAGCTCTGCTGCAGCAGATTCCGGAGATAATACCCTTGTCGTCTATTCGCCGAATACGGATTCTCTGATCAATGCAACGATCCCTGCGTTTGAACAGGCGACCGGAATCAAGGTGGAAGTGATTTCTGCTGGTACCGGTGACTTGCAGACCCGTATCGATTCGGAAAAGGAGAATCCGCAGGGTGATGTCATGTTCGGCGGAATGAATCCTTCGCAGCTGGAGAAGTATCCGGATAACTTTGAAGAATATACGTCTCCGAATGATACGCTGCTTCCGAAGGAATATCAGAATTATAAAGGTATCATTTCCCATTACTGCCTCGATGGTTCGGCAGCTCTCTTAGTCAATACGGATGTCTTTGCAGAACTCGGCCTGAATCCGGATGACTTCACTTCGTATGAAGATCTGCTGTGGCCGGAACTGAAGGGACATATCGCGATGGGAGATCCGGCAAACTCCTCCAGTGCATGGGCAGAGCTCACGAATATGCTGCTGGTTATGGGAACTCCTGGCGAATATGATGAGGACGCATGGACGTTCGTCGAAGAATTTGCGAAGAACCTGGATGGCATCATGCTTGATTCTTCTTCCAAGATCTACAAGGGAGTTGCAGATGGTGAGTATGCTGTCGGTGTCTCTTATGAAGATCCGTGCGTTGGTCTGCTGGTAGATGGTGCTACGAACCTGAAGCTGGTCTATCCGTCTGAGGGTGCTGTATGGCTGCCGGCAGGGGTTGCAATCATCAAGGGTGCTCCGCACGAAGAGAATGCGAAGAAGTTCATCGACTTCCTGCTGAGTGATGAAGGACAGCAGGCAATTGCGACAACGACTGCTCGTCCGGCAAATACGAGCATTCAGAATACGACTGATCTGATGACGCCGTTCTCTGAGATCAACGTTGCGTATGAAGACATTGACTACTGCGCAGAGCACAAGGCTGAGTGGCAGCAGCGCTGGACGGATATCTTCACGAGCAGTGTAGAGTAAGCTTTATCATTTCTTTTCAGGAGAGTCGAATATGAGTGTGAATATCAGGATCAAGGATGCCGTGAAGAAATACGGCGATCATACCATCATTTCCGACTTATCACTGGATATCAGGGAGGGTGAATTCTTCACCCTCCTTGGTCCTTCCGGATGTGGTAAGACGACGCTGCTTCGGATGATTGCCGGCTTCAATTCCATTGAAGGAGGAGACTTCTATTTCAATGATGTCCGGATCAATGACATGGATCCGGCAAAGCGGAATATCGGCATGGTGTTCCAGAACTATGCGGTGTTTCCGAATATGACCGTCGAGAAGAATGTTGCCTTCGGCCTGAAGCAGAGAAAGCTCCCGAAAGAAGAGATTCAGGAGAAGACGGATAAATTCCTGAAGCTGATGCAGATTGATCAGTACCGTGACCGGATGCCAGAGCGTCTTTCCGGCGGCCAGCAGCAGCGTGTTGCCCTGGCCAGAGCACTGGCCATCACGCCGGATGTGCTGCTGATGGATGAGCCGCTTTCCAACCTCGATGCGAAGCTGCGTGTCGAGATGCGTTCGGTCATCAAGGAAATTCAGCACAGTGTCGGCATCACGACGGTATATGTCACTCACGACCAGGAAGAAGCGATGGCGGTCAGCGACCGGATCGCGGTCATGAATCATGGCGACATTCAGCAGGTAGGAACGCCGAAGAACCTGTATCAGCGTCCGGCCAACCAGTTTGTCGCAAACTTCATCGGCCGCACGAATATGATGAAGGCGCATCTGGCTGTCAGGGATGGAGTTCCGTATCTGCAGCTGAAGGCAGGATTTGAAGTGCCGATGAACACGATCCGCCCGGAGGAAATTTATGACCGGGATGTGATTGCTTCGATCCGTCCGGAAGAAATGGTTGTGGATCCTTCCGATGGTGGAAAAGGTGTCGAAGCAGTTGTGGATGATGCGGTATTCCTCGGTCTTGATACGACGTATTTCGTGCATTTCATGGATGGAGAGAAGGCTGTCATCATTCAGGAATCGAGCATTGATTCCATGATTGAGAAGGGCACGGATGTGCATCTGCTTCTGAAGACTGAAAAACTGAATCTGTTCAATGAGGATGGAAGCAGGAGCCTGATGACTGGCGTCGTCAATGACCTGGATCTTCTGAAGAAAGGTGCGTGAGTTTCATGACCGCCATGGAAATGAAGTCTTCAGATGCCCGGAAGTCCTTTGATATCTGGAAAGGAATTTCCTGGGGCATTCTGGCTCTTTATGCCCTGTTCCTGATTTATCCGCTGATCCGTCTTCTGATCAGTGCCGTCTATGTGGACGGACACTTCACCCTGGAATATTTCGGACAGTTCTTTGCGAAGAAGTATTACACCTCGACGATCTGGAATTCTCTGAAAGTCAGCTTCATGGTCACGCTGGTTTCGCTGGTGATCGGAGTTCCGCTGGCCTATTTCTATACGATGTATGACCTGAAGGGCAAGCGTGTCCTGCAGGTTCTGATCATCCTCTGCAGCATGTCGGCTCCGTTCATCGGTGCGTATTCCTGGATTCTATTGCTTGGAAGAAGCGGTCTGATCACCGGATGGTTCAAGTCGATCGGGATCACGCTGCCGACGATCTACGGCTTCCGGGGGATCTTCCTCGTGCAGGCACTGCAGCTGTTCCCGCTTGTATTCCTGTATGTGTGCGGCGGTCTGAAGAACGTCGACCAGTCGCTGCTGGAGGCGTCGGAAAACCTCGGCTGCACGAGTGTGAAGCGGTTCTTCACCGTGGTGATTCCATTATGCATGCCGACCATTCTTGCGAGTGCATTGCTTGTCTTCATGCGTGCATTTGCGGATTTCGGTACGCCGCTATTGATCGGTGAAGGCTATCGGACATTCCCGGTCATCATCTACAATGCATACTTCTCCGAAGTAGGAACGAACCACAGCTTCGGTGCTGCGGTCAGTGTCATCGCCATTGTGATCACGACGGTGATCTTCCTGATTCAGAATTATGCCAACAGCAAATTCCAGTTCACAATGAATGCGCTGCATCCGATTGAGCGTCATCCGGCTTCCGGAGCGAAGAGCTTCTGGATGAACTTCTTTGCCTGGGCAGTCGTGCTGATTGCTTTCATGCCGCAGGTATATGTCATGTACACGTCCTTCAAGAAGACTTCCGGAAAGCTGTTCACGGATGGCTATTCGCTGGACAGCTACCGGACCGCCTTTGCGTCGGCAGACCGGGCAATCCCGAATACGTTCATCATCGGCATTGAAGCACTTGCAATCACCGTGATCATTGCAATTCTGATTGCGTATCTCGTCGTTCGAAGAAAGAACAAGACGAATGAAGTGATTGATACGCTGTCCATGGTTCCGTATATCATTCCTGGTTCGGTCATCGGTATTGCGCTGGTCATCGCATTCAGCTCGAAGCCGCTGGTGCTGACCGGAACTGCCGTGATCATGGTCATCGCACTGGTCATCCGCCGTATGCCGTATACGATCCGTTCTTCGGTTGCGATTCTGCAGCAGATTCCGATGTCGATCGAAGAAGCTGCGATTTCGCTCGGATCTTCGAAGATGAAAGCATTCTTCCAGATCACGGTTCCGATGATGGGCAATGGCATTCTGTCAGGTGCGATCCTGTCGTGGGTCACGATCATCACCGAGCTTTCCACAGCCATCATCCTCTACAACCTGAAGACGATCACACTGACGCTGGAGGTTTATATCAACGTCACAAGAGGAAGCTATGGAGTCGCTGCTGCGTATGCCACGATCCTCACCGCAACCACGATCATCTCGCTCTTATTGTTCATGAAGTTCTCGAAGAACAAGGAGATTTCGTTCTGAATCATCGACCTCTGCTGCGGCAGAGGTTTTTATATGCATGCATAGCAGAAGAAAAGGAACTGCACTGCAGTTCCTTTCAGATTCGTATGAATTGTTCTGCTGATCAGTCTTCGATGTAGACCCACTTCATGCGCTGCGTCTTCTTCGGACGATCGGAAGCATCGGTATCGGTTTCAGCGATCTCGTCAACGGTTTCCATGCCTTCCACGACATGTCCGAATGCAGCATACTGGCCATCCAGATACGGAGCGTCCTGGTGCATGATGAAGAACTGGCTGGAAGCGCTGTTCGGATCCATGGTTCTTGCCATCGAGATCGTGCCGCGCACGTGCCTGATCGGATTCGGATATCCGTTGGAAGCGAATTCTCCCGGAATCTCTTCATCAGATCCGCCAGCACCGGTTCCGGTCGGGTCGCCGCCCTGAATCATGAAGCCGGAGATGACCCGGTGGAAGATCAGTCCGTCATAGAAGTGCTCTTCGACAAGCTTGCGGAAATTTGCAGCAGTGATCGGTGCATTCTTCTCATCAAGTTCGATCTTGATGGTATGCCCGTTTTCCATTTCAATAACAATCATGTGATTTCTCCTTGCGTCAGAATTCTATCACAGGTATGGTTCTCATTCCATCGAATCAAGATGCACGGAACAGACGCTCTTCATGGATTTTAAGAGCTTCATTAATTCTTCCGGACTGCAGGACATCGAACTGATATCGAGTGCGAGCAAGACGCTTGCCTTGCCGGCAACCGGCAGGGATTGCGAGATGGTCAGCACACTGCCGCCATGCTCGCTGACTGCGGTCAGCACTTCGGAAAGACTTCCGGCCTCATGCCTTAAAAGAAGCGAGAACACAGCTTTCCGCGTGGAGCCGAGATCTTCTTCGGCCCGGTAGACATAGTCTTTGTATTTATAGAAGGTGCTGCGGGAGATGCCTGCTTTTTTCACGGCTTCGGTCACGCTGGAAACTTCATGGGAAGAAAGCAGATCTCTGGCCTGGATCACCTGGTCCAGGTAATCCGGGAGAATCTTTCTGGAAACGATCAGATAATCTTTTTCCATGTTCCTTCCTCGAAATATTCAGTTCCTTCATGAGCTGCCTGAAGCGGCAGGATCTTCCATTCTTCCGGAAGTCCTGAAATCTCTGCTGCGGCAGTTTCGGAGAGCGGCTTTGTGCTGATGAGCAGACAGGTAGAACCGGAACCGCTGATCAGCAGCTTCCCATCTGTATCTGATTCGGCAATCTTTCTGGCTTCCTCGAAATGAGGAATCAGGGTCTTCCGGTATGGTTCATGAAGCTGATCGATCGAAGCTTCTTTCAGAAGCTCGAAATCACCGGTACGGAATGCTTCGGTGAGCAGAACAGCATGCGCTCCGTTTCCGGCTGCAACGCTTCTCGGATAAGCTTCCGGGAGAATCGATCTTGCCTGATGCGTGGAGACTTCAAAGTCCGGAATCAGAACGGTGAAGTGAAAGACTTCGGAAAGCGGAAGCTTCCGAGTCAGGTAGAGACCGTTGCTGCGGATCATGCAGGCAGTCAGCCCGCCATAGATACATGGCGCTGCATTGTCAGGATGTCCTTCCATCTCCGCAGAGAGTTCGAAGATCTGATTCCCTGTAAGGGGAATTCCGAGCAGCTTCGCTGCGGCAATGCCGCCGACAATCATGGCGGCACTAGAGCCAAGTCCTCTGGAAGAAGGAATGTCGCAGTCGAAGCGGACATGGAGATTCTTCCCGCCGGCTTTGCGGAATGCCTGGACGAAGAGATTATCCGGATTGGCAAAACGAGGTTCCGTGTTCTCGAGAATCAGTTCATCCGAAGGTTCGATTTCAAACGTGTTGTATAAGTTCAATGCCAGGCCGAGGCAGTCAAATCCAGGGCCGAGGTTGGCGCTGGTTGCAGGAACGCGGAACTTAATCATGCGAGAGCTCCTCCATGCGTTTCGTGATGAAGGAGATGCCGCCCTGTTTCTCGATGACGGTATGGAACCGGGTCGGAAGATCTTTCAGTTCGGCAAGGCCTGCCGGGATTTCCGTATTGCTGAGGGAAGACAGCTTCTGCATGGCCGCAAACGGATCTTCCGGTACTTCGGAAGAAATGCAGCTCAGCACATCCTTCGCAAACTTATACGGGCTTGCCGTAGACAGAACGATGCACGGAATTTGATCTCCGGTTTCCTTCTGGTATTCATGCATGGCATGATAGGCAACTGCGGTATGCGGATCGATCAGGACGTGTTCATTCTCAAACAGCGTTCTGATCTCTTTGCGACAGGATTCTTCATCGGTCCAGTATCCGGAAAAGATGCTGCGGATATTCTTCAGCATGTCTTCGGGAATCGTGTAGCTTCCTTCGTTCTTCAGTTGTTCCATGCAGGAAGCAGCAAAGGAATCATCCTTGCTTTCGAAATAGAGCAGGCGTTCCAGGTTGCTGGAAATCAGAATGTCCATCGAAGGAGACATCGTCAGATGAAATGGACGATGGACAGAATACGTGCCGGTATTCAGAAAATCCGTCAGCACATGGTTGGAGTTGCTGGCACAGATGAGTCTCTTGACTGGAAGGCCCATCTGCTTTGCAAGATACCCGGCCAGGATATCGCCGAAGTTGCCGGTCGGAACGACGAAGTTCACCGGATCTCCTGCCTGGATCGTACCATTGCTTACAAGCTTTGAATAGGAAGTGAAATAGTATACGACCTGCGGGGCAAGCCGGCCGATGTTGATGGAATTGGCACTGGAGATGGTCACATGATGGCAGGCGTTCAGTACTGCTTTGCTGCGGCAGGCTTCCTTGACCATGCGCTGGCAGTCGTCGAAGTTTCCTCTGACTGCTACGACCATGACATTATTGCCGCGGCTTGTCTGCATCTGCAGCTTCTGGATTTCCGAGACGCCATCCGAAGGATAGAAGACCGTGATGGCAGTATGCGGAACATCCGCAAAGCCGGAGAGGGCTGCTTTGCCGGTATCGCCGCTGGTTGCGGTGAGGATGGCGATCGTATCGTCTCTTCCTTTTTCGCCATAGGCTTCCGAAAGCAGATGGGGCAGGATGGTCAGGGCGATGTCCTTGAAGGCACTGGTCGGGCCATGCCAGAGTTCCATAAGCCAGCCGTCGCTGACCTTGGTGAGCGGAACGATGTCAGTACTATTGAATCTCGTATCGTAGGCGCTGGTGATGGAGCGATGGAGTTCATCCTTGGAATAGCCGTCCAGCAGGATGGAAAGGACGTTCTGAGCAGTGTCCTGGTAGCTCTTGTTCAGATAGTCTTCGGATTTTAACAGAGGCAGGGGTTCGGATGGAACGAACAGACCGCCGTCTTCGGCGAGGCCGTGCAGGACTGCTTCCTGCGGGGTGGCGGAAATACTGTGGTTTCTGGTACTCTGATATCGCATGTCTGAATTCTCCTTGAAGGGATAACTCCTGTATGATACTATGTTTGTGTTTTGAATACAACTGTGCTTGTATTGAACACAGTTCAGAAATACAGGGGATTGCTATGAAGATCGGATTGCTCGGACATGGAGTTGTAGGAAGCGGAGTTGCTGAGATTATCGACAGCGGCAGAAGTGCTGAAGTAAAGGATCTCAGAGTGGAGAAGATGCTGGTACGCACCCGGCAGGAAGTGACGGAAGCACGGATCACGACAGAAGTATCAGAGATTCTGGATGATCCGGAAATTGAGGTGATTGCGGAATGCATGGGCGGGCTGGAACCCGCTCATACGTATGTGAAGACGGCCTTGGAATATGGAAAGTCCGTGGTATCTTCCAACAAGAAGATGCTGGCTGCGTATTACAGCGAGCTGATGGAGATTGCTGAAAAGAATCATGTGATGCTTCGGATGGAGGCTGCAGTCGGAGGCGGAATTCCGTGGATGGAGAATCTGATGCGGATCCGCAGAATTGAACCGATTGATTCGTTCCGGGGCATTTTCAATGGCACGACGAACTATATTCTCTCGGCCATGAAGGAAGAGCAGAAAGAGTTTGACGAAATGCTGAAAGGCGCGCAGGCGGCTGGCTATGCGGAGCGGAATCCGGGCGATGATATCGATGGGTTCGATGTCCGCTACAAGGTGGCGCTTACCTGTGCGCAGGCTTTTGATGCATTGGTGGATCCTTCGGACATTCCGACGTTTGGAATCCGGAATATTCACAGCGAAGATCTGCTTCATGCCGAAGAGAGGAACCGTACGATCAAGCTGATCGGATGGGCAGAAGATCATGGCGATTCGGTAATGGCTATGGTGATGCCGGTTTTCGTGAAGGACAGCGATTACCTGAGCCGGATTCCATGCAATCTCAATGGCATTGAATCGTTCAGCCGGACGCTAGGGAAAGCTGGCTTTGTGGGCCAGGGGGCAGGAAGTCTTCCGACCGCACATGCTGTGGTGCAGGATCTGATTGATGTATCTGAAGGAAGAAAAGAAGTATCCCGCAATCTGAAGAAGAAAACGGTGAACTGCAGAGATCGCAAGGGTGTCTATTATATCCGGACGAAGCAGCCGGAAGTATTTGCAGAGGTGGCTGCAGAGAAGCTGGATCAGAACTGTCTGATCACGGAACAGGTGGAATGGAAGAAGCTCGAAGGGCTTCTGAATCAGGCAGCGGATCCGGATCTCTTTCTTGCGGAGGTGCAGGCATGATCAAGGTTGCGAAATTCGGCGGTTCTTCGGTTGCGAATGCAGAGCAGTTCAGGAAGGTGAAGCAGATTGTCCTGTCTGATCCTTCCCGGAAGTTCATCGTGAGCAGTGCCTGCGGAAAATCTTCTTCGGAGGATCATAAGGTCACGGATCTGCTGTATCTCTGCGAGGCGCATGTACGGTTCGGGGTTTCGTATGAATCCATTTTCTCCCAGATTGAAGAAAAGTACTATGGAATCAAAAAAGAACTCGGTCTTCAGATTGATCTGGAGAAGGAGTTTGCGTCGATCCGTTCCTATATGAAGAAGGGAATGTCGACAGATTATCTGGTCAGCCGCGGTGAGTATCTGACGAGCAAGTGCCTGGCAGAGTATCTTGGCTATGAGTTCGTCGATGCGGCGGATGTGATTGCCTTCCGCTACAATGGCGACATTGATCTGCAGCGGACCGGACAGCTGCTGGAAGAGCGGTCGGATGGCCAGGGCATGGTGATTCCGGGCTTCTATGGAAGTCTGCCGAATGGCACCATCAAGGTGATGAGCCGGGGCGGTTCGGATATCACCGGTTCGGTGATTGCCAATGTGATGAATGCGGATGTCTATGAGAACTGGACAGATGTGAGCGGCTTCTATGTCACGGATCCGAAAATTGTCGAGAATCCGGTTGCGATTCCGCGGCTGAATTACAATGAGCTGCGCGAGATGAGCTACATGGGGGCCAATGTGCTGCATGATGATGCGGTGTTCCCGGTGAAGTCCAAGAATATTCCGATCAATATCCGGAATACGAATGCGCCGGATGATCCGGGCACGATGATTCTGAATGACTGCAGTGAGCTGGATCGGACGGATCCGCCGCATGCGATCACGGGCATCACGGGCAGAAAGGATTACACGTCGATCACGATCGTGAAGAATCATGCATCGGCAGAAGTAGGTTTTCTCAGAAGGATGCTGCAGGCGTTTGAAGACTATCATGTCAGCATCGAAGAGGTTCCGACGACGGTCGATACGTTCTCAGTATTGGTCAGTTCCTCAGCAGTTCAGAACTGCCTGTATGACATTGTCGGAAGGCTCAAGGAAGAACTGCATCCCGAGGATGTGAGGATCGAAGAACATCTGGCTCTGGTGGCAGTGGTAGGCAGAGCGATGAAGGAACAGCCGGGCATGTCCGGAAGACTATTGTCAGAGTTTGGCCATAACAAGATCAATATCAAGACGATCAGCCAGAGCTCGGATGAGCTGTGCATCGTGGTCGGTGTTATGAATCGGGATTTTGAGAAAGCAATCCGGTGCATCTACCGGAGATTCATTTCGGAAGAGAGGACGCGGTAATGAGAATCGGAATACTTGGCGCGACCGGCGCAGTCGGGCGTCAGATGATGGAGTGCCTTGAAGAACAGAAGATCATCCCCGATGATCTGATATTGCTGGCCAGCCCAAGAAGTGAAGGAAAGGTTCTGCCTTTTGCGGGGAAAGAACTGATGGTGCATGCGGTCAATGAAGCATGGCTGGAAGGACTGGATTATGTGCTCGGAGCAGTCGACGCTGATACGTCGAGAAAGTGGGCGCCGGCAATCAGGAATAGCGGTGCCGTTTATATCGATAATTCCAGTGCGTTCCGCCTGGAAGAGGATATTCCGCTGGTTGTTCCGGAGATCAATGGAGCAGATGCGCTGAATCACCATGGCATCATTGCAAATCCGAACTGCAGCACGATTATCACGCTGATGGCAATTGCGCCGATTCATCAGATCAGCCCCATCCGCAAGGTGATTGCGTCTACGTATCAGGCAGTATCTGGTGCCGGCATGCATGGCATTGACGAACTGGAGCAGGAAGTGAAGGACATTGCAGAAGGAAAGGCAGTGAAGCCTTCGGTCTTCCCGGCGCAGATTGCTTATAACTGCATTCCGTGGATCGGCAGTGAGAAAGAAGCAGGCTATACAAGCGAAGAGCTGAAGATGCGCAATGAGGGCAGAAAGATTCTGCACAATCCGGAAATGAAAGTAACCTGCACGTGTGTGAGGGTTCCGGTCTTCCGGTCTCATTCGATTTCGGTCAGCGTGGAGTGCGAGCAGCCGGTTTCGGTGGAAGCTGCTGCTGAGGCGATTTCTCAGTTTGAGGGAGATGTGTATCTGAAGGATGGCTATCCGATGCCGCTGAATACGTCTGGCCAGGATAAGGTGTATGTCGGAAGACTGCGGCCGGATATGGTGTTTGACGGCGGGCTTTCGCTGTTCTGCTGCGGGGATCAGATCCGCAAAGGAGCAGCGGCGAATGCGGTTCAGATTCTGGCTTATCTGCTGAAGCACTGAGGCGGAAATTCGCTGTTTTTTCAGAACAGCTCTGTGCTAGAATGTCTTCCATAGAGAGGTTGATAATATGTTTCGTAGATTACTGGCGCTTGCGGCTGCGACTGGTGCTGCAATCGCTGTGACAGCAGCAGTGAAGACGGTTACGAAGAAGAAAGAACCGGAGCAGAAAGAAGACGATGATGATTCCGTCAATTTCATTGAGATTGACTCGGATGATGAAGATTCTTCTGAACAGAAGGAAGAGTCTTCTGCAGAGGCGAAGGAATATGCCCCGGAAGTGAAGGAAATCTCAGAGCTGTATCCGTATCTGAGCCTGGATTACATCGAGGAGCAGTTAAAGAGAAATGATGCCTTCAATACGGAGTATCCGGAAGATACGCTGGTGACGATTTCGCATAAAGCGCTGTTTGACAGCGAGGATCTGAAGGGTCAGTTCCGCACGATTGCGGAGCAGAATGGCTATGAGGCGAAGGATCTTGGCGAAAAGGAGTGCCTGGCGGTGCATAAGATGTTCACGCAGAATGGTGCGATTCTCTCGGATATCTTCAACGTAGCGAATCAGGTAGGATGCCTGAAGGGGTCCTACGAGGGGTACAACATCGAAGCTTAAGTCAGGAAGCCTGCAGAAATGCAGGCTTTTGCATGGTTTTTACTGTGGCGTTTGCTATAATGAGTAAGCTTTTTGAGCAGATGGGAAAGGACGCTTGGAATGGGCATTGTTGACGTCAGAAATCTGACATTTTCCTATGATCAGGAAACGAATGCAGTAGAAGAGGTGTCTTTTTCCGTGGAAAAAGGGACTTATACGACGATTGTCGGTCATAATGGCTCTGGCAAATCCACGGTGGCAAAGCTGATTACGGGCCTGCTGGAGAGAAAGAGCGGAGATATTCAGATCGAAGGGATGGAGCTGGATGAAGAACATCTGAGAGCCATCCGTTCGAAGATCGGCATTGTCTTCCAGAATCCGGATAATCAGTTCATCGGTTCTACGGTCAGGGATGATATAGCCTTCGGACTGGAGAATCATTGTGTTCCGCAGGAACAGATGGATGATCTGATCAATACGTATGCGGCAAAGGTCGGGATGACGGACTATCTGGGCAGCGAGCCGACGCATCTCAGCGGGGGTCAGAAGCAGCGGGTGGCGATTGCCGGCGTGCTGGCGATGCATCCGGATATTCTGATCTTTGATGAAGCGACTTCAATGCTGGATCCGCAGGGAAAAGCAGAAATTAAGAAAGTGATCATGGAACTGCATAAGGAATCAGGACTGACGATTCTTTCCATTACTCATGATATTGATGAGGTGGTGAGCAGTGATTATGTTATTGCCATGCATGAAGGACATGTGGCGATGACCGGGACACCGGAAGAGATTTTCCGTCAGGAAAAGAAGCTGGAGGAGATTCAACTGGATCTTCCGTTCAGTGTCAAGCTGATTCGGGAACTGAAGAAAGATGGCGTCAAGGTAGGCAGAACGCTGACGATGGAAGGACTGGTGGACGAACTGTGCCGATTGCATTCGAACATGTAAGTCATATCTACAGCGACGGAACGCCTTACCGGTATGTTGCGCTCACGGATGTGAACCTGGATATCACGATGGGAAAGATGACTGCGATCATCGGCCAGACGGGTTCCGGCAAGAGCACACTCGTGCAGCATCTCAATGCGCTTTTACTGCCGAGTGCAGGAACGGTGAGGGTTCTGGATCGTACGATTGAAGCAGGAACAGAGCCGAAGGGTCTCAAGAGTCTTCGCGGGGATGTCGGTCTGGTATTCCAGTTTCCGGAGTATCAGCTGTTTGAAGAGACCGTGCTCAAGGACGTGGCGTTCGGGCCGCGCAATTTCGGCGTGTCTCTGGAAGATGCGGAGAAGAAGGCAAGGATGGCTCTGAAGCTGGTCGGCCTGGATGAAAGCTTTGAGCAGCGGTCGCCGCTGGAGCTTTCGGGTGGTCAGAAGCGCCGGGTTGCGATTGCAGGAATTCTTGCGATGGAGCCGAAGGTGCTGGTGCTGGATGAGCCGACGGCTGGTCTTGACCCGAAGGGAACCATCTCCATGATGAAGCTGTTCAAGCGGCTGAATCAGGAGAAGGGCATTACGGTTCTGACTGTTACACATGATATGGAGCAGGTATTCCGCTATTTTGATGAAGTGATCGTCATGGCAAACGGGGCCCCGCGGATTCATACGTCGGTGAAGGAGTTCTTCCGGGATAGCAGAACGTGTGAAGAGATGGATATTCTTCCGCCTGCGCTGATCCGCATGCGGGACATGCTCAGAGCACAGGGATTTGAGATTCCGGATTCTGCCGATACGCTGGAGGCACTTGCGGCTTGCGTTGCAAAGCAGGTGAAGCATCATGGGTAATATCACATTAGGAAGATACATGCCTCTGGATTCGCCGATCCATAAGATGGATCCGCGGGCGAAGATCGGTGCGATGCTGCTGATGCTGGCGGCGATTTTCTTTCCGGCGGGATGGCTGGGCTATCTGATCATCTTCGTGACGGTCAGTGCGGTAATCCTGATCGGCAAGCTGAGTTTCAGCTATATTCTGAAGTCCATGAAGCCAATGATGTTCATGATGATCTTTCTGCTGATCATCAACTGCCTGGCCGTGCGGACGGGAGATGTTGCGTTTACGCTGTTCGGGTTTTCGGTGTATATGGATGCGATCACGCAGACGCTGTATATTGTGGTGCGCTTATTGCTGATGATCATGATCACGACGTGTCTGACAGCGACGACGAAGCCGCTTGATATGACCTTGGGAATTGAAGATCTTCTGAAGCCGTTTCAGAGGTTCGGAGTTCCTTCGCATGAGATTGCGATGCTGATCAGTATTGCGCTGCGGTTTATTCCGGATCTGATTGATGAAACCAGCCGGATCATGAAGGCCCAGGAAAGCCGCGGGGTTGATATGAAGGAAGGAAAGCTGAAAGAGAGGATCATGGCGATTCTTTCGCTGATTGTTCCGCTGTTTGTCAGTGCCTTCCAGAGAGCTGAAGATCTGGCAAATGCCATGGAGGCCAGAGGCTATGCTCCTGGTGAGCCGCGTACGCGCTACAAGGTTCTGAAGATGCAGCGCAATGACTGGATTCTGCTCTTCGGTTCGGCGGCAGTGCTTGGCCTGATGATCTGGCTTTCGTATTTTGCATGATCCGCTATAAGTGCACGGTTGAATACTGCGGCGCGAAGTACTGCGGCTGGCAGTCTCAGCGTCATGGGGATTCAGTTCAGGAACAGATTGAGTCTGCTCTCGAACTGATTATCGGAGTGCATACGCCGATTCTTGCGGCTGGCAGAACAGACGCAAAGGTAAATGCCTGGGGTCAGGTATTTCAGTTTGATACTGACCGCGATATGAGTGAACGGAAATGGCAGGGGGCTATCAATGGATTCCTGCCGGGAGATATTCATATCAGGAAGGTCGAGAAAGTATCTCATCTATTTCATGCCCGCTATTGCGTGCGGGATAAGCGCTATGACTACCGAATCAACCTGGGCGAATACAATGTATTCCGCAAGGATGCGGCTTATCAGTGCCCGTATCCGGTCAATGTGGGGGCGATGAAGCAGGGAGCGCAGTATCTGATCGGAACCCATGATTTCACGTCTTTCAATTCCAATTCTCTGAAAGAGACGCCGGATCAGGTACGGACAATAGAGTCCATCTCGTTCTCCATGGAAGGAGAAGAACTGGTGATTTCGTATCGGGGCCGCGGATTTCTGCGCTATATGGTACGGATGATGACGGCAGCGCTGCTGGAATGCGGAAGAGGCAGAATGAAGCCAGAGCAGATTCAGATCCTTCTGGAGGCACGCTCCAAGACCGTTGCCCGCCGTAATGCCAAGCCGGAAGGACTGACCCTTATGGAAGTGAATTACTTCGAGGTGATTGCGGAGACGAATCAGTCCGTAGTCCGGGAGTTCCTTCCGGAAGATGGAGATCAGATGGTTCCTGGTGCCTATGCATTTGCGGGTCGGCATGAGGAAAGGCTTTACGGAGAATTCCGCATCCTGGAGGAAGAAGCAGTTCTCGAAACGGATGCAGAACATGCTGAGGAAGCAGAACAGCTGGTTCCTCAGCTGGAGATATCTGCAGGAAAGCCCTGCAGGCTGGTGATTCATGATCAGAAGAGTTCCGAAAGTCAATCTTGAGAGCAATGCCTCAAGAAATGCCAAGATGGCAGGTTATGTTCGGAAGGAATATATCGATTCCGATGGAAAAGGACGGATTCTGATCCGGATTCCGGAGGATTATGAGGTCCTGGATCCGCTGACGATGGGCGGGCAGAAAGAACTGAATCAGGAGATCTTCGACTGCATCGACCGGAAGTCTGACCTGATTCCTTCTGTGGTGAAGCTGCGCATTGAGTTCCATGGCAGAGCATGTTCTGAGGAAGAACAGGAAGAAATCCGGAATCTGGTCCGCGAACATTATCAGGTTGAGCAGTTTGAGCTTCAGTGGGACCTGGATGCGAACCTGATTCGGTTCTGGAAGATGATTCTGATCGGATCTTTGTTTCTGGGACTGTATTTCTTCCTTGAACTTACCGAATATGAATTCTTCACGGAACTTGTTTCCGTGATCGGTTCATTTTCTCTCTGGACCGCTGCAGAGCTGTGGATGATCGATCGCAGAGACCTGAAGAAGCAGATGATCTGGATCGAACAGGCAAAGTCTGCTGAGCTGATTTTCGCGGAAGATCAGGCATCGTAAGACGAGTCTGACTCCTCTTACGGGAAGTGAAGGTACGCCGCTGAAAATATGCGGATTTCATGGGCGAAAAACTGCATTTGGAATTGACTTTGACACTGGTATTTAATAGAATGTGATACGGCATCTGCCAAAATGAATACAAGTCCCCGGTAAAGACATGTATCTATTGGAGGAAATTGATTATGATGCGTCAGACTACGATGATCAAGCCAAGTGAAGTCAAGCGTACCTGGTATGTTGTGGATGCGACTGACTGCACACTGGGCCGTCTTGCAACCCAGGTAGCAACTGTTTTAAGAGGCAAGAACAAGCCGACTTACACACCGAACGTTGACTGCGGTGACTACGTAATTGTTGTCAATGCAGACAAGGTTAAGATTACCGGTGATCAGGATGCGAAGAAGTTCTACTATTCTCATTCCATGTATCCGGGAGGACTGCGTGTGAGATCCACAAAGGTAATGCGTGAGCAGTATACCGTTGAGTGGGTTGAGAAGGCTATCAAAGGCATGCTCCCGCACAACAAGCTGGGAGATGTCATGCGCGGACATCTGTTCGTCTATGAAGGACCGGAACATCCGCATGCAGCTCAGAAGCCTGTGGAGCTGAAGATCACAAAGTAAGGAAAGGGTAAGGACAAATGGCTACGAAAAAGAAGAACACAGTAACTTACGAAGGAACTGGACGTCGTAAGAAGTCTACGGCCCGTGTCTTTATGACTCCTGGCACAGGCACAATCACAGTCAACGGCAAGTCTCTTGAAGAATATCTGCCGCAGGCTACTCTCCGTATGATTGTCAACAGCCCGCTGGTTCTCACTGAGACTCAGGGACAGTTCGACATCAAGATCAACGTTCTGGGCGGCGGCTATGCTGGCCAGGCTGGAGCAATGCGCCACGGTATTGCTCGTGCTCTGTGCGAAGCTAGCGCTGATTATCGTCCGGTCCTCAAGAAGGCTGGATTCCTGACACGTGATGCTCGTGAGAAGGAGAGAAAGAAGTACGGTCTCAAAGGAGCTCGTCGCGCTCCGCAGTACAGCAAGCGTTAATCAGAACGTTTGGAAACTCGCATATTTTGCGGGTTTTTTCATTATTTGAATGTCTAAAATGCGGTATGTAATATACGCGCAATATACACACAATACACAAATTTTCAAAAGAATAGCTGCGCGAAGCCAAATATTGAAAAGTGGCTCTGCATATACACTGTAGCTGCAACAACCTGAAATGAGTAATAAAAGCAGCACAAGGTATCCATTACAATGAGGTTTGCATAGACAACATTGAAAGGATAACCATGTGCTGCAATAAACATCTTACATTAGTAGAGAGAGAAATGATTCTGAAGTATCGTGCCATAGTCTGTTCTATTACTGAAATCGCGCAGCGTCTGGGCAGAAATAAGGCAACTGTTTCAAGGGAACTGCAGCGTAACAGTATCAATGGCGAATATATTCCCGCAGTGGCAGAGGAAATATATCAGGAACACCGTATGAAATGCAGGCGGCATAAAATTCTGGAGAACCCCGAAACCTTCGAATATGTAAAAGACAAGTTTCTCAACCATCAATGGTCGCCTGAAGAAATACAGGGCAGATTAAAGCTGGAACACGCTTCGATGCAAATCAGCTATGTCACAATTAACCGTGCAATCTATTCAGGAGTGTTCAATGAACCAGGTCTATCTCACGGAAACAGAGGAGCCGTCCGCAAACTAAGGCATCGGCGCATGGACGCACATCGATCTTGGCATTGTCCGCTATCACTTCGAACTCGAATCGCATCATTCTGCAGCCTGAGACTGCAGGATTTTTTAGGCCCCGATCCTCATTCGATTTCCGTTTCTCTGCCCGCCTCGGCAATGACCGTGGCAAACGTCAGCTGTGGCATGCACTTAAGCAGATCCTGATGAATCCGCTCCAGCGCCGCAAGACGCAGATCAACACTTGTATTCGCATTGCCCGCAATCACAAACAGAACATTCTGCGTATCATCATCGATCTTATAGAACGTTGAATCACGGGTGCCGAGCCAGGTAATGATTCCCTGATCATCGCGATAGACATAATCCGTCCCAGCCACATGTTTCGTATTGCCGCCGATGGAAGTAAAACTGTCTTCCTGACCGCAGATCATGAAGCGCAGCGTACCCGTAATCTTATCCACATCATGACCGCCGATCGCAACACCGGAAATCAGCGTCTCCAGATTATAAATATCGACGACTGTATTAATATGCGGCAGGCTTCCTCTGCGTTTGATGCTGGCAATAAAGTCCGGCACCGTCGGCGGATTTTTTTTGATACTGCGGTTGCAGGAGGTTACAAGATTCTCGTACCCCTGCGTAATCGGATCGTTAAGAATCCAGTCCTTCTTCCCATCGAGCACTTCCTGCTCAACATTCTTGATCTTCGCTTCCACTTCCGGATCGAGCGGCGCCTTCACCTGTACATTTCCCGCTTTGGCAACAACAACCTTTTCGATGCCATGGCCGACCAGGTTTTCATCCACAAAAATCTTCATCATCATGCTCCGCTCAAAGATGCAGCTCTTCCACCGCTTTCTTAAACGTTTCCAGGTCGACCGACGTTCGCCCGCTGACAATCTTCGGACTGCCGCCGCCGGAACAGTTCAGGACCGGCTTCAGGATCTCAAGGATCTCTCTTGCCCTGCCTTCCCGGGAAACAATCGCAAAGTCAATCATGTCATTGGCCGCATAAAGAATTTTCGTATCTGTGCAGACACGCATCAAAGCCTGAGAGAGCGGACGCAGACGATCGCTGTCCCCGCCGGTGAGCTCAATGACCTTCTCCGGCTTCTCGGCATAGTCTTTTGCCTCATGTTCCATCAGCGAACGGGTCAGATCATTGATCTGCTTCTTATACTCTTTGTTCGCTGCCGTTACGGCCGCCGCCTTCTCTTCCAGATCTTCGTTACTTGTTGAAAGCATCTGGGCAAGGCGATTCAGCTGCTTATAATACTGAACCAGCCGCCAGCGCGTCACATTGCCCGCCGTAAAGTAAACTCTTACAGTTGATTTGGAACGGTGTTCCCAGTCAAGCAGAACAAAGGAGCCAATCTCACCGGTATGATTCAGATGCGGCGTACCGCACGGCTGTTCATCGAGCCCTTCAATTTCCACAATCCGCACAGTTTCAAACTTACGATATTCCGGATCCGGATAATCCGATCCCTTCACATAATGGAAATGGACCGGCGCATCTTTGCGGATGGCTTCGTTGATATAGTCTTGCAGTTCCTGCCAGTCCCGGGGCGAAATCTCAGCCACATCGAGATCATAGTATTCATTGTCTTCACAGCAGCCTGTCGAAGTAATCAGCATTCCCTTTCTGCGGTAATAACTGTCAAGAATATGCAGAGCCGTCTGCGGAACTGTATGGGCATAGCGCAGTTCAAAATCAACCTTCATGACAATCGGATCCTGCAGAGGGGCTCCCTCCACATGATGCCAGAGCGTTTCACCTTCCCATTTCAGGCCGTCCACCTTCTGCCCGTTGATCGTACCGGAATCGGATGGCATTCCGCCTTTATCACCATAAAATACAGTATCGTTGAATGCATACCAGTCATCCTTCACATCACGGATGGTCGTTGTACACTCTGTACGCGTATAGTCATCGTAACTTCCTGAATCATCCGGCTGCGCCTTGGGCAGCTGAGATACTTCCTGTCTGCTTTCCTCTGCTTTGTTTTGCTGTGGAACCTCTTCGCGCAGAACAACCTCGGGATGGTCCCGGTCGACAATCGCTCGAGCCATCACTTGAGCGCCAAGGTACTTCGGCAGCAGCTCTGCCAGCTCGTTCAGAGCCTTCTGCAGATCTTCAAGCCGGTCCTCTTCCACGCATTCCATGGCGACAAACTCATTGGTTGTATCATCGTTCACCTGCGTTCGCTGACCGTCTCGCCAGTTCCAGCAGCGGCAGACGACACCTGCATCATCCCGATAGGCGACTTCCCCTTTCAGCGGCGGTTCCGGGACCGCTTCGCCAATCGGCAAAAAATCTTCCGTCCCGTCCATAACACCGAGATGGAGATCACCGGCAAAAGCATCCATATTCTCGACGCCGATCGGGAAGGCATATTTCAGTGAAACCGCATTGGTCAGATCGACCGACGGCACAATCGAGCCGACCGGGTTACCGTGCAGAACACGTTTTAACAGATTTTCCAGCGCGCATCTTGCGCCTTTTTTCGTCGGAAACTTCTGATATGCCTGCCGCCATACCTGAACAACCGGATTGTCTGAAATTGTCTCATTGGGGACATACTTCACAGCCTCTTTGTTGGCTTTGTCCAGCAGGGCAGCGATTTCCTTCATTTCTTCGTCACTGAGGCGGGCCGTTTCATCGACATCTTTCAGAGAAAGTACGGCAATACGGGCATCGGGAAAAATCTTCCAGAAGGCATCATCAACAATAAATTTCTGCATATCATCGCTCCTTTTTTACTGTGTCTTACTGATTGTGATCTGTTATGGGTGCTGCCGGCTTTGTCTTTCGTTTCTTACGAACATGGACTTCTGTTCCGTCTTCATGCTGGAGGGTGACATTGTCACGAAACTCCGTCGGATTCATGCCCTCAAACTTATAGAAGTTGAGGTTGAATGTTTTCACATTGCTGTAGCCGACCGATACAGCAATATCAATCACCGGGTTTGTTGTTGAAACGAGCAGTTCCGCAGCCTTGTTGATACGGACAAAGTTCAGCAGCGTCTCAAAGTTTTTCTCCGAATAATACAGCAGGGCCCGGTTCATTTCCGCAACAGAGATGCCGTATTTGGAAGCGGTCTGAATCGCTGCCAGATCTTCATCATTATAGTTCTTGTAGATATCATTAGTAATGGAAAACGCAATGTTTCGGGAATCGCGGGAATAGGATGTTTCCACCTTACTGTAAATGCGCCGGTAGCGGATCGGTGTTACCCCGACTTTTGACGTGAAGTGTTTGGACAGATGTGAGGCATCGACAAAGCCCAGAAGCGAGGCAATCTCTTCCAACTGCAGATCCGTATAAATCAGATAATCAGAAGCTTTCTCGATCCGGATCGCATCCAGAAGCTTGGAGTAGCTCGTACCGGTCAGCTCCCTGAGATGCTTCGAAAGGGAAGATTCTGACATATAGAACACATCCGCAACCTTGGCAAGTGTCAGTTTTTCTGAAGAATGTGCATAGATATAGCTCAAAATTGAATCATTTCCCGGAACGGTGCTTTTCTCCGTCTGACCGCTGCCGTTGGACTGGCGGATGAACCGGTAATACAGAATCATCAGTTCAATGATCTTGTCGCTTGTATACAGAAAGCCCAGCGGCTTTTTGGGAATGTGTTCCAGCGTGCTGGCGACGCCAAGCTCGCCTTTCAATTGATCCAGAATATTCTCAACATCCTGTGCCTGCAGACTGTCCAGCTGCAGCACCGGCTGCATATTCAGATATTCCAGCATGTCACTGCCATTATCCGCCAGGCCGATCATATGGCTTAACAGATTTTTGATATAGGTATAATCGTAGACAATCTTGATCAGCTGCAGCGTTGATTCTACGGCTGTAATGTCGGTGATCATCCACGGGCTGATGGCGACAAGGGTATGTTCCTTGATTTCGTACTCCGTACCGTCGATAACCATCGTTCCTTTGCCGTTTTAAAATAAAGGAACCTTGCCGCCTGGTGCATCAGGGCTTTGGCAGGTGCCTCGATTGCTTCATAATCAAAGGAACAAAGCGACGACGGATCAACATCCGAAATCGAGCTGTCCTGCATGGATGCCTGTTTAATCATACGAAAAAATTCTCCTTCTATTTTAACCGATCCAAGGAGAGAAAACAGGCGGCAATTCCGAAGGATGCCGCCTGTCCGTGTTTGAACCACGATGCTCAGCTGAGAATGATCATGCAGACGGCAAGAACAACACCGACCGCAACACCAAGGATGAGAAGAAGCTTTCTCGCCCACTTCAGCCATACATCATACGGAATTCTTGCCAGAGCAAGGCGCCCATGATGAATCCGCAGGTCGGCGTAAAGAGGTTGACGAGACCATTTGCCGCAACGTTGCACATAATGGATGTCTCAACAGACCAGTTCATACCCGCAACGATCGGGGAAACGATCGGCGAAGAAAGTGCCGCCAGACCGGAGGAAGAAGAAACAAGGAAGCTGAGACCGATATGGAGCAGATAGTCCAGGAAGCCAAACAGACCTGCAGGCATACCTGACGTAGCCAGAGCATTGACTGATGCCTCAATGATCCAGGAGCCAAGACCCGTTTCACTCATCAGAACCGTCGCAGCACGTGCCAGAGCGATGACAAGGTTAACAGCAATCATGTCGCCGATACCGGAAATGATCGTGCTGGAAAGCTTAGAACGATCCGGCATGCCAATCAGGCCGATGATAATTCCCATTAATACAAACCAGGTAGCCGCATCATCGAACCACCAATCACCCAGCTGGTTGCCTGTCAGGAAGCTTGTCCATGCCATGGCATTGTAGGCGCCTTCATTCAGCGATCCCCACGGAATGAAGCCAAGGATCATGACAATAAACGTGATTCCGAAGATCCAGAGGCAGCCCTTCTGACGGCCGGTCAGAGCTTCGTCTGTGCTGATTTCTGTAGAGTGGCCGTAAGCTGCTTTGCATGTATTCAGCTGATCTGCAGTCAGAATCGAGCCCTTGGTCGCCATGACATGCTTCACATACTTTGTTACAAACAGAGCGGAGATTAAATATGTGCTAAGCCACAGAATAATACCTTCCACATAGAGGGTGCCCATGTTGACTTCAACGCCGACGGAACGTGCCGCATCAACTGCAGCTCCTGTCGCAAACGGGTTGATTGTCGAACCCAGAGCACCGGAGCCGGCGCCAAGTAGAACTGTCGCTGCACCAACGATCGGATCCATTCCGGCAGCGGTCATTGTCGCTGCAAGAAGGATGTAGAAGCCGACGGTCTCTTCACCCATACCATAGGTGGTACCGCCGATCGAGAACAGGAACATGAGGATCCAGATCAGTCTTGTTTCCTTGCCATGCAGCTTCTTTACCAGCTGATGGATGCCCGTTTCCAGAGCGCCGGTCGCATTGACCAGAGCAAGGAATGCGCCAAGGCAGAATACGAATCCGATGACATCGCCGGCATTATGGAAGCCTGCGATCGGTGCCATTAAAATCTGGCTGAAGGTAGCGACAGTGACAACCCCCGTCTCGCCATCTGCGGTCGTGTAGGTTTTACCTGCGCAGATCCATGTCACAACAGCCACGAACAGAAGGACAAGCAGCAATTTACCAAATGTGCCTAGTCTTCTCTTTTTTGTCTCTTTGCAGGATCTGAAAGGATCAAATAATTTTGGCGGAAAGTTTGACAAGCTGAAATATATTGCCGATACGCATTGGGACGTCCTTGTTATTGATGAATCACATGAGGGTGTAAATACTTTTAAAACGGATACTGCATTTAACTACGTGCATAGAGATCACACGCTTTATCTGTCTGGAACTCCCTTCAAGGCCCTGGCATCAAACGAATTTTCCGAGGATCAGATTTTCAACTGGACTTACACAGATGAGCAGGAAGCCAAAGATAACTGGCATGGTGAGGGACGAAATCCCTATGAAGAAATGCCAAAACTCAACTTGTTTACTTACCGAATGTCGGACATTGCCCGCGATCAGATAGAAAAGGGATTAGATATCAACGGTGAGACAGAAGAATACGCATTTGATCTCAATGAGTTTTTCCGGACGAATGAATCCGGACATTTTGTGCATCTGGATGCAGTAAAGCAGTTCATTAAAGCCTTAACAACGCAAAAGAAATTCCCGTTCTCTACGCCAGAGCTGCGCAATGAGTTGAAGCATACCCTGTGGTTACTGGACCGAGTAGATTCTGCGAAGGAACTTATCAAACTTCTGCGCGAAGATCCTGTGTTTGAAAATTACACGATTATACCGGCAGTAGGCGATGGCAGGGTTGATGAAAACGATGATAATCAGAAATCTTTTGAAAAAGTCATGGAAGCAATCCATGGAAATCCCGAAAAAGGTATTGCGCCTGCTGATCGAACCATCACTGTATCGGTAGGCCAATTGACCACCGGTGTTACAGTGCCTGAGTGGATCGGAGTACTGATTCTAAGCAATATTGAATCATCAGCATTATATATGCAGGCAGCCTTCCGGGCGCAGAATCCGTATCTGGGCATGCAGTATTCAAAGAAAGAATAAAAGCGTGTTTTTCTTCGCAAGGAGAATGCTTATGTGTTTGACTTTGATTCGGCAAGAACTCTTGATATTTATGAGCAGTTTGCGAATGGATTGTACAGCAGTACTGCGTCAGGTAACGGTACCACTTCTGAGCGGAAGGAACACATTCGGAAGCTGCTGAACTTCTTCCCGGTTCTTGGCGAAGATGAAAATGGTGAGATGATCGAGCTGAATGCGGAGCAAGTACTAAGCGTACCGAGGAAGATCCGCTCTCAGGAAGTAGTGAAGCGTGGCTTCATGTCTAATTTCCTGTTCCAGAATATAAGCAATAATTTCGGTGCCCCTAAGGAAGTCATGGATATCATCAATCAGTTCCCTGTAGCCAATGAGCCAAAGAAGAATGAGGAACCTTTGCCAGATAACCCGGGCGAAGGCCTGGATCTAGATGAGTACGGGGAAATAGCCCCAAAGGAATCACTTATTATCGGGACAGCTGCAGATATTTTCGGCGAAAAAAGTACGGAACCAGTGTTAATGAAATTGTCAGTTCTACTCTTGGAAACCCTGGCGAACAGGATGCAGAAGAAACGCATCAGCAGCTCGATCAGATCAAAAAAGCTATTCATGAACAGGTTGTCCAGCCGCTGATTGAAACTGCTCAGCAGCACTTTGGTGACGATATGCACAAGTCCGATCGCAAGAGTCTGAATAGCACAATCACCAATACAGTGGATGCTGAAGTTGAACGCAAATTTACCGATTTCAATGTTCAACAGAGCAATCGGGAGGCAGAGCGAAAGGAAGAGCTCAATAAAAGCGATACTGCGGAAAACAGGATTCCTACTCCGTACTTGATATCTGCCTGTGCAAGCATCATCCGATGTGGCTTGCAGAATCGCTTCACAGCAGCCGTGCTCCGCTGATCTTCGCGATACTTCTTCATCTGCTTCTCTCCGAATCCTGCTGCGTACAGATGACGCTGAAGCGTAGATCTCTTCAGCACGCCTTCCGGAGCTTTTCTTTCTCCCTCCAGGATGGTAATGATCTGACTGACAGATCTTGAAGGCACTTCTTTCTTCAAGATAATCGCTTCCTGCACGAACTAGGAGTAATTCTCCGGAAGACGACGGTCTATTGATCCTTTCCGTGACTTCGGCATCAGACCTGAAAAGCCTTTACTTCGAAAGGCGGATTCATATCTCCGGATTGTCTTCACCGATATGCCGTTATCCTCGGCAATCGTTCTACGGGTCGCTGTTTTCTTGGCAGAGTCCAGGGTCTGGTCCATCAGAGGGGCTATCATCTGGAATCTTCTCAGTGCCTCTGTATTCTGCCAATCTTCGGTTTTCGGGCTGCTCATTGTGCTGCTCCTCCTTGTGAGAAAAGGGTAGCTCAGATTTGGCAGGACATCCTGACAGAACAGGTGTGCTGCCTTTTGACAGCGAAGACCCGAAATTGACGATCGCCCGGCAGATTTCTGAAAGCCATCCGCCGGTGCGTTTCCTGAAGTACTCGAGTAATGAAACGACTCCATTCCGAAGGCCTGATCCGAATGAGTCAAAGTGTGAAGCGATGGAATTCAGGTTTCCATCAATCTGCTGTCTGTTTTCTTCTTCCCATGACTTCCAGCGTCTGAATGTGTGCTCGCATGGGTATTCACCGAAATCAGAATCCTCGAAGTGAATGACATCATCAACTGCCTCTTCGATGATGATGGATTCATATCTCCGGAAAGGAACGCAGAAGTCAGGCAATTCTCTATGAATGCGATTGCAAGAGGGATTTGTGCATTTCAGACGTCTGATGATATAGGTCGTGATTTCACCATCCGTGCCTCTGCTTTGCGCCTTACCGAATCACGCACCAGGAGTTCTGACTGGCATACAGGACAGACGCAGGCTTCATTACTCCTGATTAAAAAGACTCTGACCTTCCGCAGAGATTTCTTCTACATCAAAATCTGATATAATAACCATGGTTTTGATACCAGGGTCCCAGAGTGTTTATCGGCTAGATAAAAGGTCACTCTGGGACCTTTCCTTTCTCAATTAACGCCATTATAAAGAGCAGACCAGGGACAGACAACCAGGGCTGCAAATAGACATCATATTAGAGACGTAACATTCGGAGAAACCGAATACACAGAAGAAGGATACCAGCAATACTGCGACTGGTGGGGTGTGTATGTTCTGCAGACCAACGACGAGGAACCAGCTTCGCAGGTATATGCAGATTACAAAGACCGCTGGTCAATTGAGACATATCATAACTACATCAAAAACGATGCAGACTTCAATGCGCTGAAGATGCAGGATTATGATGTGCAGAAACGTTTCGACTTCATTATCCTGGTAACTGGCCTGATTCATTCCAGCTTGAATGGAGCGGTGTTGTGTCTCTGAATAAAACCAGCATTTCAGCATTTGATATTCTGCTGAAAGCAAGGCACATGCGGATGGTAAAAGACAAGAAGGAGTGGAAGCTTCATAACACAAGAACCAAGGATATTGAACTATTCCAGGCAGTGGGGTTCACACCATCCGAAACCTATGTGCCGCTAATGAGAAAAGCGGAATAAAATCATTGCCATATGCAAAGAAAAGGCAATGATTGCGGTTAACAAGTGGATAGTGAGCCGTTTTTTATCCTAAATGGTTATAAAGTGGAAAATTTTCCGCCAATTTTTGAAAAATTGTAATGAGATACGCAATGATTTTCGGCCTGGGAAAATGGCTGCAGAATGGTCAGGGCAATCCTTTAAGGAAGATCAGAAATAATAAGCTCGACAAGTTACAGCTTGTGGCATACAGATGAATATCTACTGCTGACCGGAAATATCGATATTATTTGATACTGAATCATTGGACACAGGTATGCCTGATCTGAATTATTTCGGCATCACAAATGGCTCCAGCAGACGCATCTGACTGTCTATGAATTCCTCAAGCGAGAGATTCGTATAGGTACTCTGTTTCCCGGTTTCCCGAGCCCAAGAAAGATGGCTCAGCATGATGATCTCAATGTAATCTTTCTTCCAGGCATCACTCATGTCTTTCGACAGAATACCTCTCTGCTGAAGTTCTCCCAGAATGCGGAAAAGAACTTCTTTGAAATGATTGACCGCATTGCTGTTCTCTTCAAAGAACTTCCGATCCAGCCGCTGCAGATCCGATATCGAGAAGAAGAACTGCTCCCGCTGAACGCCTTCGACCATGTTGAGAAGATATCTGCGCAGATCATCCAGAGATTCTGCATTCTCTTCTTCCGGTGTGGTCCGGATTTCTTTTAATAATGCGGTCAGAATATCAATCTTTTTCGGAAAATAATAAGTCAGATTCCCGGGGCTGATTCCAAGCTCATTTGAAATCATCCGCATGGTCACGTTCTCATATCCATGCTTGTTGAATAGATCAAGAGCTGTATTCAGGATGTCCTGGTATCTGTCTGACATAACACTATGATAACACGGCATGTTTTTTCACGATATCGACAATTAGTACAAATGTACTATTATTGCTTACGCAACATCAATTAATAGGAGAACGAAGATGAAAAAGACATTACTTGTTATGCTTGCACTGATCACACTTGCCGGATGCAGCTCTGCGGATACTGCCTCCGGCTCGACTGCTTCTGCTGCGGCATCCACTGCCGCTGCTGCAGCTTCTGAACCAGCTACTGAAGAAACTGCGACTGCTGCTCCTGCCGCTTCTGCTTCTGCAGAGAGCGTAGATGCAGTATCCTCTGCTTCTGTGACCCGTACGGATCTCAGCGGAAGCGATTATGATGCCGCAATCAGTGAACTTGAATCTCTGTCCAATGACCTTGCGACGAAGGCAGATTCTGAAGCAGAAGGCTACACTGCACCGGAATCCACCACGTTTGCGGAAGTCATCAGTGTCAGCCCGGATGGCTATCCTTCCATGTCCACGATTCATGCATGGAAAGTAGATGGCGATACCATTACGGTTGTCATGACGGATGGGCGCACGATTTCCAACCTGATCAATGTCGGCGACCGCGGAACGATTCTGATCCACGGCTCTTCCTACTATGTGCTCCATGTTGAGACTTCAGATGTCAAGACTCTCGAATATAGTGATGATGCCTACAATAACGGAGAATTCAATGTGGACTATTCCGGTGCTGACCGCCAGGCCCCAGAATACACTGTCACCTTCAAGATCAACGAACTGGAATCCACCCAGGTCTACATGTTTGACTGATCATTCTGAAAACATCACTGCCACAAGAAGCTTGCAGAAATGCAGGCTTTTCTGTTCTGAACAATCAATAATCAGTCTCCGGGGAACGCAGAATCTTCTCTCTATGAATTAGATGAGGAGATTGAAATGCATGAGACGTATCTTTGAAGTACTGCTGGCATTATGCATGCTGGTACCTGCAGAAGGGTTCAGGGTGTTTGCCGAAACATCGGAGCCTTCTGAACCTCCTGCCGCAGGAGAAGAAATACCCGCAGAACTTGCGGCAGGAAGTCAGCTGATCTGTGAAGGAAGAGCGGCAACCTTTGATGCTCTGACTCCGGAACGGAAAGGAAAGAAAGAATTCCTTTCCATTCTGAAGTTCGATGGGGAACCGGCTTACTGCATCGAGCCCGAAGTGACGGTGCAGATCCAGGGAGAAAGAGGACCGATTTATCAGTCCGGAGTATGGGATCTTCTGCCGGAAGAGAAAAAGACCCTATGCAAGCGGATTGCCTATTTCGGTTATGGAAATCCGCTGACCGGTTCAGATGCAGAAACGTATGCAGCAACGCAGATGCTGATCTGGAAAGTGCTTGGCTCAGAATCTTATGATGCGATCAACCGATCACTAAGTTTCCGCCGCAGTCCGGATCTTGGGACGAGTGAAGGAACAGAAGGAAGAAAGAATCTGGATGCGATCATGAACCGGATTCTGGATCTTGCGGAGTCTTATGATACGGTTCCTTCCTTTGCGGAGAGCAAGGATGGAATCCGTACCTACGGAATGATCTACGCCATGCCTCTGGAACTGAATGATGACCATGGCATGCTGGCACATTTCTCGGAAGAATCCGAAGAAGCGCATCCTGGTCTTTCGGTGGTTTCCAGGGCAGATCAGCTGTTGCTGAAGATCGAAGATCCATCTTTTCGCAATGCAGTTCTGACCTTCCGGAGAAAACCGGAAGAATGGCAGGCAATGCAGAATGGGATCCTGCTCTATACGAGGCCGGATCATTCACAGCGGCTGTTTGCGGCTGGTTCTGAAAATCCGGTTCCTCGTTTTCAGCTTGCGGTGACGGCAGAAACAGCAGATCTTGAGATCCGCAAGACAGATGAATACGGAAGATCCGGTTCCTGGACTGCCGGAACCGAATTCTGTTTCGGCATGATGAAGGAAGACGGAACCGAAGGAGAAGCCTGGAAGAACCCGGATGGTACCGTGATGATCTGCATGGCAGATCCGGATGGGGTTGTCAGGATCCGCGATCTTCCGGCAGAACATGAGTTCTGGATCGAGGAGCGCTCTGCTTCTGATCGCTTTCAGGTGGCTCGGAAACATGCAATCGCAAAGACCGGTAAGGGCGGAACGACTGCTTCGTATGTATTCGTGAATCAGTTAAGAGACGTAACGCTGGAACTCATCAAGCAGGATGAAGAAGATCCGGAACGGAAACTGAATGAAGCAGAAATCTCGGTTTATGAAATCGGCGATCTGGATCTTTCGGGGCAGGAGATTCCGGAAGGTATCACGGAGAGGATGCCTGCAGATAATCCTTCTCTGACTGCGAGGCAGCTCTTGGAACATAGTGATCAGGGAACATTGAACAGCTTCCGCTTCAATGGCTGGCAGTATGACATCGATCAGGAAACGCCTTCCGAATGGATCGTGGACGCATCCCCGCAGAAACAGAAAGAACATCAGGAACGGATCCTCTCCAGGTATCAGCTTCCCGAAAGGCTTGAAGCAGGAGAAACGTTTGATCTGAAGCGCATCGTGAACATGCATGGGACATTTGACCCGGAAGATGATGAAATAGCTGCGTATCATCTGAGAATCGAACGGGTGAGCGGCAATCTGGTGATGGTATCGGATCTGGATCCATCAGAAGATATACTGGCTGCAGAATCGACGGAACCTTCCTATGCGCATGTTGCAGAGAGTGCTGCAGCATACGGGATTGGTATGGAAGAAGGAAAGCGGGTAACCGTGGATGGAATTTCCTATGTGCTGAAGAATCCTTCTGATCATCAGGTGACGCTCCATCGGGAACGGATCTTTCGGGTTGACCTGGATGATCCTGCTCCCTGCATCAGCGATCTGCCTGATCTCCGTCAGCTTCATACCGGAGATCAGTTCTCGAAGAAGATTCCCGGCTCCGATGAAGTTCAGACATTTGCTGTTGCCTCCATCGGCACCAGGGAAATCACTGTGGAGACTGATGGAAAGAAATATGTTCTGACAAAGCCTCGCTGGATCAGTCAGAGCGATCTTCCTGCGGAGATTGAAGACCGCAATACGTTTGAAGTGAAGGCTGTGCATCCGGCAGAATATGACCTCTATGACAGCAGAGGAAACTCCTACCATGTTTCTGAAAGCGGAACGGTGCTGAAGAAAACAGCTGAGGGGACGCAGGCTGGCCAGGAAACGGATCTTTCTTATGCAGAAGTATCATGCATGCAGGGAGATGAGCTCAGCAAGACCATATCCCGTACGGAAACCATTCCATATACCGGACCTGCATGGGAAGATCTGAATGAAAGCGACTGGGCATACGTGCATGCAGGAACTCTGTCTGAGGAAGAAAAGAAGATTCCTGCCAAAGAGACTCCAGAGCCTTCTGAAGAACCGCAGCCATCTGTTTCTGAGGTGCCGGCGGCGTCAGAAGCTCCTGCTTCTCCGGTTCCCTCAGAATCGAGCGAACCGGAACCATCAGCGGAATTGACAGCAGTTCCGATGCATTGGAACGAGAATCTGAAACCGGCTGCTCTGCATGGAGACAATGATCTTGAAGTGCAGGTGATTTCGGATGGGGTTTCCTATACGGTGCATCTGCATCCATCGGTTCCATCGGATCGTGCCTCCCGCAGAATTGATGAGACCGTCGTATTCCATCTTGATGGAATGCAGAAAGCGGAATATGACATTTCCTGGAACGAAGATCCGTTCCGGATGCCATTCCGGATTGCTCCGGAAGAATCGTGCAGCCTGATCTGGACAGCGCTTCCGCTGCATGCGGAGAAAGGTTCTTTGTTTGAAGATAAAGATGGAAATGCCTGGACCATTCTTTCGATGGATGAGAAGAAGCGGGAAGCAGTAATTCAGGGAAGGAATGGAAGATGGCGGATCGCAAGAAGCGGACAGGAATCCATTCTGCCGCTGCATTACGCTGATCTCAAGCCGGAGAATGCTGCAGAAGGAAATACATTCTCGATTCCCTATCAGAGAATGCTGAAGAGCGGGGATGTCATTGCCAAAGATGAGATTTCCTATCTGGTGGAGGAGACAGCGCCGTTCCGGGTTTCGTATCTCTATGAGAAAGATGCGCCGATGAAGGCAGAGGATCTGATCGGAAAGACCAGCCTTCAGATGAATGGGAAAACGTGGACGATTTCTTCGGAAGAGAATGGAACGAATCTCGAACAGGTGATTTCTGATGATTCGGGACATACTTATCATTGTTTTTCTGAAGTGATTTCTGATCAGAGTCAGACGGCGCGTATTCATGGTGAAGATCCGATCCGCCTGCGTGTGAAGAAACCGGATGCGTATGTCTGGCAGGATCTGGAACATGCATTGCATCAGGAAAAGCAGAAGGGAAATCATCTCTGCCTGGATGATCGGATCTGGGAGATTGCAGATATTTCAGAACAGGAGATTGTCCTCAAAGATAAAGGAGAAACCAGAAGAATCACTTCCGGAAAAGAGGGAGGAGAGGATCTGTATCTCGAGGAAGTGAAGGAGCTGCCCCTGGAACTGGTGACTGGCGATGTCTATGAGCTGAAAGGCCGCTGGATGAAGCTGGTATCTATTTCTTCCAAACATGGAACCGGAAGAATCGCAAGGCTCACGGATCTGGAGAACCACAAGAGCTATACCATCGAGGAAAAGCAGGAAGGAACAGTTCACGAAACAGAACACATGCATGTACGCAGGGCTGGCACAGACTATCTGCTGAAGGAGTTTGGTCCTGCTGATAGGTGGAAACTGGAACAGGCAGATACGAATGTGTATCTGAATGCAGAGAACGAGACGATCCGTTCCGAAGGAACCGGCACAGCGATCCTGGTATCAATGAAGCAGGATGGAACCGTACTCAGCAGAACACGGATTCTGTTCTGCAATGATCAGGAGGAGCAGGATCTGGATGCACTGCCGCTGTTTTCCGGAAAGACGGGACATCAGTATGTGCGGGTTCTGGATTCTTCCCGCCATCAGGCACCGATTCCAAGAGTGGAGCTGGAATTCTTCAGCGATGAGAATCTGAAGAACAAGGCGGGAGAGCGGACGACGGATGTGTACGGGGCAGCTGATCTTTCTGACTTTGCGCCGGGGACTTACTGGTATGTGTCCCTCAAGAATGAGAAGAAATCATTCACGGTACTGCCTGCAGAGCAGATGATAGGCAGATTGCGTATTGAGGGACTCAAGTGGGGCAGAACGTATCTTGCGGTTGAGACTAAGTGTCCGAAGGGATATGAATACGGAAGTATGGATCCGGTCCAGATTCTGAATCTGGAGGTTTCCTCAGAAAAAGATGAACTGCACTCAGTCTGGACGAATCGGCTGAGAAGACTGAGCATCCGGGTCTACAAGGAAGATCAGGATAATCAGCGCACGCTGCTGGATAATGCATGGTTCCATGCGACGGATATCACGTATGCAGATGGGGCAGAGGAAAAGACAGATAGTCTGATTTCGCTTGCCGACCTTCCGCCGGAAACGAAAGCGGGAGATCTGATTCCAGTATGGCCTTCCAGACCGGATGGAAAGCTCCATACCTATCGGATCAGGGATGTGAAGGAAACTGAAGTGATCCTGGAAGAACAGCAGGGAGAGACCTGGGCAGGAACGATTGTGATTCCGAAGCAGGGAGTCAGGGCTTCGGCACCATTTCTGTACAGCGATCTGACAAGACAGGCAGAAGAGCTGAAGACAGGTGCGGTATTCCGGATTGCTGAAAAGCAGCCGCGGTCCATTCTCCGCTTCTACCGGATTCTGTCTGCAGAAACAGAAGCGGCTGAAGATCTGTTCGGCAATGCTTCAAACAGACGCAGAATCGTGCGTGCGACGGCAGCGGATCCAAGAGACAGCGCTGCAATTCCGATCTCGATCGGAAAGTCTTCGGATCAGATAAGCAGAGGCGAGATTGATCTTGGAGAGGCGATCAGCGGAGGTATTGTCATCCGCAGAACGATGAAAAGAGAAACAGTTCCGGTTACGTTTGAGGAGCTGATGAATCGTCCGGAGTTTTTGTCGCTGAAAGAAGGAAGCACCGTCAGAGCGATGATCCGCCATACGGCTCCGCTTCCGTCTTATGAGATTGTCGCAAAGGCAGAGAAGGGAAAGACGTTCCGGTATGGGACTGAAACCTGGCTGGCTGAAGATCCGCAGAATGGGATCTGTTCTCTGCATGGACAGCGGTTCCGTATTGAGAAAGAGACGTCCGGAGCGATGGAATGGAATGCAGAAGAGACATTGACGGTGAAAGAAGTGATCCGGAAGAACGGAGTCATCAGCGGCGTGACGCTTTCTGATCAGTCCGGAAATTCCTGGTATCTGTCTTCTGAGAACAAGAGAACGGATGCTGAAAGCGGAAGGGCTGGAATTGAAGTGACAGTCCATCCGCAGAATGATCCGCAGAAGATTGCCGCCAGAACATATACCGATGCGGATGGAAGTGCTGTATTCACAGGGCTGGCAGAAGGAACGTATGTGGTGGAGGCAGATGGAAAAACAGAACTGCGGAAGGTAGAAAAAGGGATGGTTTCGTTTGCGGATCTCAGATATGGACATCGGATCCGGATCTGCGAGACGCGTTCTCCGCTTGGCTACATGATCGGTGATGCATGTACGGTCATCGTGCCTACTTCCGAGACGAATGAGGATACGGTGGTGAATCATCGTACAAACGCAAAGACGACGACAACAGTCCGCCGGGTTCTGAAGCGAAGAAAGATGGGAACCGAATGAGGAAAAGAACATTGCGCCCCTGGGTGAAGGTAGTGATGGCAGTCGCTGCCGGAATCCTGTCAGGAAATGTGCTGCCGGATGCTGAGGAAACGGTATCGGAAGCGATGAATCTTCCGGTTACCAGAGCAGAGGAATATGTCACTGATGCGGAAGCGGAGGCAGAACCGAAATCGCTGAGGGACTGGCAGAAGATCAATCCGGATGTGAAGTATGTGCTGGAGTTCCGGGATGATGAGGCAGTCCGGACGATTCCGGTTGTGACGGTGAAGGAAGATGCATCGGTGATGAAGCATAACCTGTATGGTGAATATGACACGATGGGAAGTGTGTTCACGGATGCGATGACGTATGAACCGGATAATCTCGTGATCTACGGGCATGCGTCCAAGACGAAGGACTGGAACTTCACGTTTCTGAAGAAGTTTGCGGATCAGAACTACTTTGAACGGCATCCGGAGTTCACGCTGACGGAGGAATCAGGCAAGAAGAACTGTCAGGTTGTCTCGTTCGGAGAGTATGACCTGGATGAAGAGTCTGTGTATCTTGGCTGGGCGGATGCCGGCATGCCGATGGAAGAACAGCGGAAAGAGATGTTCCTGAATACCGTTCCGTATCTGATTCAGAAGCGGGATGGAGTCATGGATGAAGGGCTTGGCATTGTGACGCTGGTGACCTGCAATCTGAACGGAGCAGATGTCCGTTATGTGCTGCAGGCGGCTGTGAGGGACTGATGGGCGAAGAACGTGCATTTACCTGCCTGCAGCAGGAAGAAATCGAGAAAGGGCGGAAAGACGGGCTCAGTGAAGAACAGATCGGCTTGTATGCACGCCATGAGTTCAACTATCTGCAGATGCAGGAGATCCGGCTGGCTCTGGAAGCGGGCAAAGACAGCAAGCTGATTCAGAAGGCTGCGGTCAGCTGGATTCCGGCAAGGGAAATGCACGAGATCTTCGCAGATGAAGAGAATGCGATTCCTGAGATTCCTGAAAAGAAGAAACGGAAGATTCCGTTCAAGATGCTGGCAGCGATCGGGTCTGCTGGTTCGCTTGCGATATTGCTTGGGATGGGGATTCCGGAGAAGAAAGAACTGAAGCTGGAGCTTACGGCAAAAGAAGTGAGAATTCCATGCGGCGAGACATTTCATCCCGAGAAGTATGTGCAGGAAGTTTCAGAAGAAGCAGAGCTGATTCTTCCGGAGGAGATGACGGCAGAACGGCCTGAGAATCGGATGGCGGCATATCAGGCAAAATGGAAGAATCAGGAAGTTCAGCAGATTCTGAGAGTGGTCTTTGAAGACCGGAAACCTCCGGAGATTTCTCTGAAGCTGAAAGAAGTACAGTCGATCCGCGGGGCGCCATTCAGCTGCAGGCTGTGGCTGAATCGGGCTTATGATGCGGTGGATGGAGATCTGACGGATGAAGTTGATTGTTCGGATGAATTGAGTGAAGAGAAGGAACAGGAGGTGATCTATTCCGTCAGCGATCATTCCGGCAATCGTGCAGAAGCAGTACTGAAAGTGAATCTGATTGATCTCGAAGAACCGTCGCCTACGCCTGAACCGACGCCGGTCCCGACAGTGAAAGTGCCAGTGCAGACCCCGACTATGCCTGCTTATGTGCCTCCGGCTTATGAACCCCCGGCAGAAGAGTATTACTACGACGTGGAGACGGTGACGGAAACACATGGATCGGATGGCGGAGAAACGAGTATCTCCTGGGGAGGTTAGGATTGCCTTCAGTGATACAATGAAACCTGCAGACAGAAACTGCGGGAGGTAATCATTGATGCTGAATCAGGAACGGCTGAATTGTGTGCTGAACCGTCTGAATGAGATTGGTGCAGAAGAAATGCTGGTGACCGAGCCAAGGGCGATCTTCTGGCTTACCGGAAAGTGGGTCTTTCCAGGAGAACGGTTTCTTGCCCTGCTGATCCGGAAGAATGAGCAGCCGGTTCTGTTTATCAATCGTCTGTTCTGGTTTGATGAAGAGATCGGTGTTCGGAAGGTGTGGTTCTCGGATACCGATGATGTGCTTCCGCTGGTCAGAAAAGAACTGGATCCGGAAAAGGTGCTCGGAGTCGATAAGACCATGGAGTCGAGATTCCTGCTGCCGCTTCTGGAAACCGGTGCAGCAAAGAAAGTGGTGAACAGCTCGATTGCAGTAGATGAGGCAAGGGCAGTCAAGGATCTGGAAGAACAGGCGAAGATGCGGGAGAGTTCCCGGATCAATGATCTCGCGATGGAAGCGTTCCGGAAACTCGTTCATGAGGGAGTCACAGAACTGGAGATCTCTGATCAGACGCTGAAGATCTATAAGTCTCTCGGCGCTTCCGGATATTCGTTTGATCCGATCGTGAGCTTCGGTGCCAATGCGGCAGATCCGCACCATATGCCGGATGAGACGGTTCTGAAAGAAGGAGACTGCGTCCTGTTTGATATCGGCTGTGTCGTGAATGATTACTGTTCTGATATGACCCGCACGTTCTACTGGAAGAAAGAACCGGATGAGCGGGTGAAGCGGATTTATGAACTTGTCCGCCAGGCAAATGAGCAGGCAGAAGAGATGCTGAAGCCGGGTATTCCGTTATGTGATGTGGATGCCAAAGCAAGAGACCTGATCACGGCGGGCGGATACGGACCGCAGTTCAATCATCGTCTGGGCCATTTCATCGGTCTGGCGGATCATGAATACGGAGATGTTTCTTCCGCAAATCATAATCTGACAAAGACCGGAAACTTCTTCTCAATTGAACCTGGCATCTATCTGGCAGGCGATACCGGAGTCAGAATCGAAGATCTCGTTCTGATCACGGAGAACGGGCATGAAGTGCTGAATCATTACCCGAAAGAACTGACCATTCTGGATTAATAAAGCAGGAGGCGAGAAGCCTCCTGTTTCAGTCGTGTGCGAGCATCCAGCTGTTTAGGATGTTCTGATATTCTTCCGGGTGTTCGGCAAAGCACATATGCCGGCAGCCATCGAAGAGATGCCACTCTGCATCCGGCAGATGGTCATATATCGTCTTGGCAACCAACGGGGTGCAGAGATCGTT
Source organism: Anaerolactibacter massiliensis (assembly GCF_900290205.1). NCBI lineage: Bacteria > Bacillati > Bacillota > Erysipelotrichia > Erysipelotrichales > Erysipelotrichaceae > Anaerolactibacter > Anaerolactibacter massiliensis. Next base: position 190,427 of record NZ_OLMH01000002.1, read on the forward strand.
CGTTCCGCTCATGATCAGCGCAGGAACATGCAGTTCATTCAGGCGATCTGTGATCTCGAAGGAACCAAGCGATCCGGTCGGATTGTATTCGTTCGGACCCCAGCCATAGAGATATGCTTCACTTCCGGACTTCTTCGGACGCCGCAGGCATTCGGGATCATTTTCGGAAGGAACGGCTGCGCAATGCTGGACCATGAAGTGGGCGTTTGCTTTCTGGTAGGCTTCGCTGCTGAAGTCTCCGGTTTTTTCTGCTTCGGCAATTGCGGCCTGCTCTTCTTCTGAAAGAAAGGTGATCAGGCGATGCTGTTCATGTGCCCATAAGGAAGCACTGCTCAGCGTGGAGGACAGGATCACGGATCGACATCCATCCGGCTGATGTTTCAGGAGAAATCCCATTGCCAGCATGCCTCCCCAGGACTGGCCGAGCAGGTGATATTCCGTGATGCGAAGACGGTCCAGAAGATTCAGGAGCTCTTCGTCCCACGTATCGAAGTTCCATAATTCCGGATGACCATCGAGGTACGAATTGCCGCAGCCAAGCTGGTCATACATCAGCAAAGCTCTGCCCTGCTTCGCAAGGGAATCGAGCAGTTCAAAGTAATTATGCGTGCTGCCTGGCCCGCCATGCAGAAGCACCAGCGGTTTCTGATTTCCGGTGCATTCGCCGACGAGACGATACCAGGTCTGATATCCGTGAAACGGAACGGTTCCTTCGATGATCTTCATGCATGCCTCCTGAAATCGCTGCAGGAGAGGATGCCTCTTGACGTTTCGGCATGTTCTGCGGCGGAGACGATCGCTCTGCTGACAGCCTTTGCGGCAAGGACGCCGGCGATATTCAGATCAGCTCTGACGGTGTCGTTCGTCATTGCATAGATGGAATCTCCATCGACCATCGTATGAACCGGACGGATTGCCCGCGCATATCCGTCATTTGCCATATCCGCAAGCTTTGCCAGTTCTGTCTTCGAGAACTTTCCGTTGGTCAATAAGACGGTTAGCGTCGTGTTTTCGTGGAAGCGCAGCGAACCAGCGGAGAGCGCACACAAGGCTTCTTCGGCATCAATCATCGTTCCATCTGCTTCATGAATTCCGGCTACGAAGTCTCCATTTTCCGGGTTGACGATATTGCCGGCTGCATTGACCGCAGTCAGTGCTCCGACCTGCAGATCGCCAGCCTGGAAGGCGGCACAGCCGATTCCGGCTTTCATGGCATGTTCCATGCCGAGAATCTTTCCGACGGTCGCACCGGTTCCTGCGCCATGATTTCCTTCCCGGAAGTTTCCTGCATGCAGGCATGCTTCATAGGCAAGGGCAGGATCCGGGCGTTTTCCTTTTTCAGCGAATTCCAGATCATAGAGACAGGAAGCACACACAATCGGAACCGGACCTCCGCCAGTGGGAAAGCCGATTCCTTTTTCTTCCAGGTACTGCATGACTCCGGAGGCTGCGTTCAGGCCGAAGGCACTGCCTCCGGATAAGAGCACCGCATGGATCATGTCATTTGCGGCCAGCGGGTTCAGCAGGGCATTTTCTCTTGAGGCAGGAGCACCGCCGCGTACGCTGACCGCAGCTCTGGCACCGCGTTCGGCCAGCACGACCGTGCATCCGGTTCCTGCTTCTTCCCATTCTGCATTGCCGATCCGGAATCCTCCGATATCGGTCAGTTCAATCTCGCGGATTGCTGAGTTCATTCTGCAGTTCCTCCATCAGTTCTGTTTCTTCTTTGGTAAGTTTCCGGTCTTTCAGAAGATCGGGTCTGTGTTCCAGAGTTCTTCGCAGGGATTCTTTCAGTTTCCAGCGGCGGATGGCTTCATGATTGCCGCTCAGCAGCACTTCAGGCACCTGCATTCCTTCATAGATTCTCGGCTTGGTATACTGCGGGTATTCCAGCAGTCCGTCTTCAAAAGATTCTTCTTCTGTGCTGGCTGCCCGGATCGTTCCGCCAAGCAGCCGGATCATGGAGTCCATGATCGTCATGGCCGGAATCTCTCCGCCGGACAGAATGTAGTCTCCGGTTGAAATCCACTCATCTGCTTCTGCTTCAATTCTTGCATCGAAGCCTTCATAATGACCGGCAATCAGAATCAGGTCTTTCTTCGTTAGAAGTTCATGAGCGTGTTTCTGATCATACGGCTTTCCGGAAGGAGAAAGCAGAATCCGCCAGGAATCCGGCGACTCCGCCGCATGCAGGGCATCGAGCACTGGCTGGCATTTCAGGATCATGCCGGCACCGCCGCCATAAGGACTGTCATCAATGTGCCGGAAGCTTCCGGTGGCGTAGTCCTTGATATCAATGATCTTCAGCTCAAGGCTTCCGTTTGCGATCGCCCGGGCGGTCAGCGGCGCTTTCAGAAAGCTTCCGAATAATTCCGGAAAAATTGTCAGTACCTGGATTTTCATATTGTTCTGCCGGATTCATTCTATCAGAAAAGCATGGAATGGGATGCCTGCAGAAATGTTTCAGAACTGTGGAGTAAATGGAAGCTGATCATGGAGAAAAAGAAAATGCAGGACATTGCCCTGCATGCATGAATCATGAATCTTTCTTCCCGTAGCCGGGGAATCGGTTTCTGCTTTCGTAATTCTCGAGAAAGCTGTGCATTGCTCCGTCTGCTTTATAGCCCGGGAAAGTTTCAATCTGAACCCGGTGGAGGGAACGGAAGATATTGTCTTCAATTTCGGGATTGGTCTTCTTCAGCTGCCGGATGAGTTCTTTGACTTCCTTGCGCTTCGAGGTGCTTTCATGAAGATTTGCATTGTTTTCCGTGAAGCGGCAGGCACATTGCAGAAATTCGAGCTGATTCGAGACAGCCCAGCGGATAACTGCATTTTCCTTGACGCAGTACATCGGCCGGATCAGTTCCATGCCCGGGAAGTTCTCGCTGTGTGCTTTCGGGATGATGGTCTCCAGCTTGGAACTGTAGAACATGGCCATGACGGTTGTCTCGATCACATCATTCAGATGATGGCCGAGGGCTATTTTATTGCAGCCGAGGAGCTTTGCCTGGTTGTAGAGATGGCCGCGGCGCATTCTCGCACACAGGTAGCATGGCGATTTTGATTCATGATCTGCGACTGCAAAGATATTGGTTTCGAAGATCCTGATCGGAATTCCGAGGATCTCTGCATTCTCTTCGATCTTCTTCCGGTTGGCTTCACTGTAGCCGGGATCCATGACCAGGAATTCAGTCTCAAAGGGGATCTCGGTATGCTTGGAAAGGATCTGAAACATCTTGGCCATGCAGAAACTGTCCTTGCCGCCGGAGATACATACGGCGATGCGGTCATTTGGCTGGATCAGCTCATAGCGGTTGATGGAAGTGAGAAATGGTGCCCAGAGGTCTGTCTTGTAGGTCTTGATGATGCTGCGCTCTATCTGTTCCACGCGAGTCAGTTCTTTTGCCATAATCAGGTCTCTTTTCTAATTTAGAAAAAAGACACCCTTGCGGATGTCTTTCTGATGGTGGAGCTAAGGAGGATCGAACTCCTGACCCCCTGCTTGCAAAGCAGGTGCTCTCCCAGCTGAGCTATAACCCCATACACAATCAAGTAAGAATAATGGTGGGCCTGAATGGACTTGAACCAACGACCTCACCCTTATCAGGGGTGCGCTCTAACCACCTGAGCTACAGGCCCAACTCTTACCGAATGCTCAGTTATAATACCGCGCCCCTATGCCAAAGTCAACAAAGATTTTTCAAAAATTTTCCGGAATTGTTGTTATTCACGGTCATCAAAGCAAGATGTTCTAGAGTGTCGAAAACAGGGTTAATCAATTTGACAAACATTAATTCAGACTGGGAGAAAAGAACAGGTCGTCCAGATGCGCATTCATGAAGGAAATAGTTTCCTGGTTGATGAAGGAAGACTGATTGAGGCGAAAGTAATAAGTGCGAGGCTCAGAGTCTTCGCTGCTGACTATTTCCAGATAATCTCCATCGCTGAGTTTCAGATAGGAATCTCCTTGACTGAAGGTAACATACACAACCGGTGTTCCGGCGCTTCCAAGCCAGACTCCGTCTGAATAGAAGGGAATATGTGAGATCCTCATGATATAATTCTCGATCTCTTCTTCATCAGAGATGATGTATTTCAGATAGCCGTTCATTAAAGAATATGCTGTCTCTATGGAATCTGGCTGAAAATGAAGCAGGTCCTGTAACGTTGTTTCCTTCTGATAGAAATTATCGGATGGAATTGCCATGAGCAGTCTGCCTGGATGCCAATTTGGTTCTGATCCGATAGGAGCCTCGCTTTTCTCATAATAGGCAGTTACTTCCTGATACTCACTGCACCAGCTGATTTCATTGAGCTCTGCAGCTAGATCAATCGACTGATCCTTACACTGAAGATAGATTCCAGCAGCATTTTCCTGATCATTCTTGGTTATTGCAGTGAGAATTCCATTTGCCTTCGGAATTCCACTCTTTTCAAATTGAACTGCAAAGCTTTCGTATTTCTGAACTGCACTCTCACATGCTTCAATAATTGCCGCAGCAGAATCAGTCTGGTACAGTGAGGCCTCCTCATGATGATTGATTCTGAGATATCCTTCCGGAAATATAGCTACTTGATAATTGCCATTCCACTCAAACGAATAGCTTGCAGTTAATGAAACAGATGACCCGTTTTCAGCCGGCTGAAGGTCTGCTTCTTTCAGAATCGCTCTGGTATTGCTGAGGAGTTCATCCCAGTTCTGATTGATCTCATTAATGTAAGGCTTGAAATCTTCAGAAAAATCAGAATCATTCTTATGAAGTGGAGACGAGAAATCCATTGATTTCAATGACTGAATCAAGACTATGTCATCAGAACCGGCTTTCAGAAATGATGAAATCACCGGGTCCTGCTTTTTTGCAGTGCATCCTGAAAGCACTACTGCAGAAACCAGAAGAGCATCCAGTCTTTTCACTCCAGCAAACCTGTTTTTCATGTTAATAACCTACAGTAAGAATGTAATATCCATATAAATACTGATTGGACCAGGCCATCGTTTTGGTTACGCCCGATCCTGATCCATTGTGACATTTTTTAATGTTTCTAATATGTTACTTGTACTGATGTTTTAATTGAAATAGTAACAATAAGCGGAAAGGAAAAGCAATAATCTAATCGCGTATCATTCAAATATAACTGAATCTATTAGAAAAATGGAAAAGTGATCATGAAAAGACTCATAGCCTTTAAAATTCATAGGCTATGACAACAAACAATCTCCATTCTTATATCTAGCTAAGTTCATATTTATACTTATTGCTCACTTAAAGAAAAATGATTATTCAAGACTTACTGATTGGTCATTTATACTATAACAAAAAAAGCCGTATTTGCGTAAAGTGGTCCTGCTGCAGGGACCACTTTAATTTAGCCAATTTCAGCCTATTTTTGAGGGAAAATAAAAACAAAGCCCATTGTTACAGGCTTTGCTGAGGGTTTGATTCGATTGATCACTTATTCAGATCGGCTGTGAATTGCAACCCGGAATTTCAAGTACCCATGAAACGTGAAGAAAGCATTGATAAAATTGTTTTCTCTATTGCTGCATATTCTGCAGATTCTGACGCGAAGAGAGAGAACGGGAGGCAGAAAAAATCATCGGAAAAGTCTGCTCATGAGTTCAGATATTCGGCAGCGATGCAGGACAGAAAGATCTCTGTGCGTTCAGTTTCCAGATCGATCTCAAACAGGTTCTTCAGCTGATCCAGGCGGTAGCGCACCGTGTTCAGATGGACGCCGAGCTCTTCAGAAACAGCCTGCTTGTTTTCGCCATGGCGGAGATAGGAACACAAAGTATCAAAATAGTGTGTCTGATAGCTGAGATCATAGTTCATGCATGCCCGGACTTTGGGCGAGATCAGGCTTTCGGGATCAGCCATCTGACTCAGAAGATAAAGATCATAGTCTTTCAGCGCAATCTGATTTCCATGGCGTGAGGCATATAAGGCCTGCATTCCGTACGATCTGATCTTCCGGAGATCTTCAAAGGGGAAAGATTTCCCGAGCCCTGGAAGCTGATTCTGGATCTGGCCGATCGGATGCTGGGCAGAAGAGAGCATATATAAGGCACTTGGGGTCACGATCGGAAGCGTCCATGCATCAATCTCGCGGATGCTCGAACTGTAGGCAAACAAGCGGCCGCGGTTTTCTGCAGAGATGCAGAAAATCTGAAACGGAGGCTCTAGTCCTGGTGCTTCGCTTTCCAGGAATTCTGCAAATGATTCCGGATCCTCTCCGCGTAACAGGGAGGCAAAGGCCTGCTGGTACATGTCATGGTTCGTGTCATGCTGTGTGGTTCTGAGATAGGTGGCAGCACCCTGGATCGTGAGGCGGATGGATGCTTCATCCATCTCATGCTGAGGAAAGAACGTCACTCTTCCGACCGGATTATTCCTGACAAGGATATCCATGATCATGACATCCCGGTCCAGAAAATCATCTCTGAACCGATAGGGCTCCAGGTGTGTCTCATCAGAGAATACCTGGAATTTCTCCCATCTCTTCACGGATTCCATCAGCGTCGTATCCCTAAGATACTGATTGCTGAGGGAAGTGGCGTCCGGCTTATGCGAGATGGCAGAGAGATGGAATCCCTCGTCCATGATCCAGTAGGGGCAGTCGAGCACCCGGGCGGTTTCATCTACGTATTCCTGCAGCGTTCCGCATTGCAGAAGGATCTTGAGCAGCTGTTCCTGATTCATAGTTCCATTGTATAAGAAAAGATCAGGAGAACGCCTCCTGATCTTGATGGAAATTGGTGATTTCTGTTCAGTTTGCAGCGTATTCTGCAGCAGATAATCCGCAGATTCTTCCGCCGGTCAGAGCTGTCATCATCGTGACGCCTTCGACCAGAGGATAGGAGTTGTTGTAGATTTCCGCGACATCGTTGCCTGCAGCATACAGTCCGCCGATGACTGTTCCGTCTTCCTTGATGACCTGCAGGTTGGAATTGACGAGGACACCGCCGATGCCGCCGAGGGATACCGGTCTTGCCTTGACGGCATATAAGGTTCCATCTCCTAATGCGGTCAGATACTTGCTGTCCTTGCCGTAAACTTCATCAACGCCTTCTGCGCAGTATTCATCATACTGAGCCAGGGTCTGCTTCAGCGTATCCGGATCAACGCCCATATTCTGAGCAAGCTCTTCGACATTGGAACCCTTGAAAACGATTCCTTTATCGACACCGTCTTCGAGAGCTGCCTTGAAGTCGGTCCATGGTTCATCCACTGAGAACATCGGGATCGTCGGTTCATAGGCAACTGCAGTATCCACTCCAAGGGCCTGGGATCCGCCGGCTGCGACTGCATCTACCATATCTTCAGACATGATCGAGAAGAAGTATTCTCCCTGGGTAGCAGCAGCGTTGGAGCATAATGCGGTGTCATAATTCAGATCTTCCGGGCAGAATCTGGAACCTCTGCGGTTGACCCATACAGAGGAGGCCAGATAGATTGCTTTGGCAATTTCGTCTTTGCCCTGGCCGGTCTGAATACCGGAATAGGAGGTGACGCCATGATACTGCTGAATGGTCTTGCCGACGCCGGCGCCGATTGCCTGGGACATCGTAGCACCATCGCCAGTCTGGGTTCCGGTCGTGAAGGTCTCTAACGGGAATCCGACTTTTTCTTCGACCATCTCGCTGTTAGCACCGAATCCGCCAGTGCCGAGCACGACAGCATCGCATTTGATTTCGTAAGTCGTTCCATCCTTGCCGACTGCGGTGACACCGGTGATCTTGTCATTTTCTGCGTGGAGTTCCGTTGCCGGGGTTTCCAGATACAGCTCACCGCCAGCGTCTTCGAATTTCTGAACCAGGGTCTCATAATAGCCGAGCTTGTTGTCCTGGTCTGCATAGATGTGATAGGTCTGGAATCCATCTGCGTGAGCAGCCTGTTCTGTTCCCATGAAGGTGAACTCCATGCCGTTTTCTTGGAGCCAGTCAATGGTTTCTCCGGACTTGGATGCGATGTTGTAGAACAGCTGTCCGTCATCCATCCATGCGTTATAGCTCTGCCAGTAGTCCAGAACATCATTGACCGTGAAGGTTCCGGCAACGCCGGCATCCTTCTGATCCTGGGAATCAATGCCCATCGGGCCTCCGGCAATGATGGAGACACCGCCGACGGTAGCTGCCTTTTCAAGCAGGATGACCTTGGCACCGCTCTGCTGCGCTGCGAGGGCTGCGGAAACACCTGTTCCGCCAGCACCTACGACAACGACATCTGCTTCCAGATTCACGGTTTCTGCAGAAGCAGAGGAAGTGCTCTCAGCTGCTGCCATGGAGTCTGGATCGCCTCCGGCTTCAGTGATTGCGTTGGAAACAGCGAGTTTGATGGCATCGGAAGTGACGGTAGCGCCAGTCACGCCGTCCACGTTCACGCTGTTTGCGGCGACGATCGCTGCCGGTACATCTGTGAGGGCTGCGCCGGCGACTTCCTTGGTCTCCTGCTGGTCAGTCACGACGACATTTGTGATTTTTCCGCCTTCGATCGTGGTTTCCACGGTGATGTCAGCGTTTCTTCCCTGAACCGTTTCGGTATAGGTGCCGTCCTTCATTCCGGAGGTTTCCGCCGAAGCGGCTGCGGAAGCAGGTGCAGCTGTTCCGGAAGAACAGCCGGTGAGGGCCATCATGCCTGCCAGGCAGACAGCGGTCATTCTGAGTACGTTTCTCTTCATTTTCTTTTCTCCCCTGTAACATTGAGAATGCTATCACAATCATTAACGGAAGCGTTTGTAGGAAACATACAAATGAATCCGGGAATTTCTGTGAATGATTACACATATTCATTTTCTTCTGCACAAGCAGAACCCGAGGGGAGATGGAAAAACAGACGATCTGAAAACCGCATGATCATGCCTTCTTCTGAGAATCAGGCCGGAGGAAATGTTGTTTGAAAACGCTAAATATGCTATCTTGTTCTGCGCAGAGAAAAAAATAGGAGAAAAGATTCATGGAGTCATTTCTGAACTGGTATCTAGCAACCTGGCTCGGACAGCATGTAAGTCCGGAAGTATCGGTTTTCCTGGTAAGCCTGCTTCCGTTAATTGAAGAGCGCGGCGGTCTCGTGCTGGCAAGCATGCTGAAAATTCCGCTGAAGCGGGCACTATTGCCTTGCGTAATCGGAAATATTCTGCCGATTCCGTTTATTCTGTTCTTTATCAAGAAACTGCTTCACTGGATGTCCAGCCATAAGATGGGAAGACTTGCGGCATGGATCGAGAACAAGGCGGAAAAGAACAGACCGAAGATCGAGAAGTACGGATTCTGGGGATTGGCGCTGTTTGTCGGCATTCCTCTTCCGGGGACGGGTGCCTGGACGGGAAGCCTGGTTGCGGCGGTGTTTGATATGGATCTGAAGAAAGCAAGTATTTCCATTCTGATCGGCGTTGCGCTTGCGGCGGTGATCATGAGTGTTTTCTCTTATGGATTGCTTGGGACAGTGATTTCCTGAGAAGGAGAGAGGATCATGAAGAACATCATACTGCTCTGTACTTCCGGAATGAGTACCAGTCTCCTGGTAACGAAAATGCGTGCCGAAGCACGCGTCCAGAAATACGATTGTTCGGTCAGCTGCTATCCGGAAATTGTCATCGATGATCAATTCCGGGATGCGGATTTAATTCTGCTCGGACCGCAGATCCGCTATCAGCTGAAGCGTTTAAGGGAGAAATACCCGGATACCCAGTTTGAGATGATTCCATCAAAAATCTACAGCGATGTTGATGGTGCCGCGCTTCTGAACTATGCCAGGGAGAAGATGAACGAACCGGAAGAAGTCAGCCAAGCAGTATCGGCATGATATCCGGCAGGATTTCCGTGAAGTCATCGATGACTCTCAGAATTTTCGGATAAGAAGGATAGACGGATTCAAGATTCTTCATCCGCATGACAATGAGGCCTGCTTCGCTTAATGCGGAAGCGGAGCGGATGCCTGATAATGCGTCTTCAAAGATCAGCAGGCGGGTGCCGGCATGCATGCGGCGTCCGCTTTCTTCATACATGGTGATCTTGTTCTCATAGGAACCATCGTCATAGACAATCAGATCCGGATCGATCCACTGATCCAGATGGAAGGTTTCCCGGTAGAAGCGGATATTGCTGGCAATGGAAGCGGAACAGAGGTTGAAGAGAATCTGATGCGCTTTCAGAATCCCGAACAGTTCTTCTGCCCCGGTTACCAGATGAGGACCGCCAGGCGTGCTGGCAAAGGCTTCGCGGTAATAGGCTTCTTTCTTCTCAGACCAGAGGGCATAGAATTCATCAGACTGGCCTGGTTTCATGAGTTTCAGAATCTCCGCATTCGGCATGCCGCTGTAGCGGGTATCCATCAGTTCTCTTGAAACGGGTCCGTTTCCGAGTTCTTCGGAAATGCGGGACCAGGCTTCCACATGATAGGGTCCGTCTTTGACCAGGGTTCCATTGAAATCAAATGATACGGCTTCGTAGTTCATGTCTTCAGATTAGCATAATTTCAGCATGAACTTCGATATAATGAATCGGGAAGAGGAAGATATGAACTACAGTGCTCTCATTGTCGCGGCGGGCAGCGGGACCCGCATGAAGCTCGGATATAATAAAGCCTATTATCGTCTGGATGAACGGACGATTCTGGAACATACCATGGATATATTTCTTTCGGATCCGGATTGCTCAGAAGTTGTAATTGTGACGGATTCTGAGATGTTCCGGAAAGAAATTCCCGGCCGGATCCCGGGCCGGGTGGTGCTGGTCAGCGGAGGATCGAGCCGGGAGGAATCGGTTTCCAATGGATTGAATGCGGTGGCTTCAGAGGTGGTGTTTGTACATGACGGGGCAAGACCGTTTCTCAGCAAGGCATGCCTGGAAGCGATGAAGCAGACGATGGAGACGGAAGAGGCTGCCTGCCTGATGGTTCCCTGCAAGGATACGATCAAAGTCGTTGAAGGCGGCTACATTGTGAAGACGATTGAACGCAATACGATTAAAGCTGCGCAGACGCCCCAGGCTTTCAGGACAGAGTTGCTTGTGCATTGCATGGATCTTGCGAGAAAAGAAGGATATCAGGGAACCGATGACTGCTCGATTGTCGAGCACTTCTCCTCCGCAAAGATCAGGGTGGTGGAAGGAAGCTACGAGAACTTCAAGATCACGACGCCGGAGGATCTGAAGCGCTGATCAGAATTTCGGCTCCGGAACACGCGCGAAGACGAAGATGCGGATCTTATGGTGCGTCTGATCCAGACAGGAAAGAGCTCCGCGCATGGTGCTGCCGGTGGTGAGCACATCATCTGCTAATAACAGCTTCTCCGGGAGCTTCATTCCTGGTTTCAGCACAATTGCATGACTCAGGGCCAGACGTTCGGTTCTGGTCTTTTTCTTCTGATCGATCGGTCTGCATTTCAGAAATGGTTCCAGAATCGGCAGACCTGCGTCTTCCAGCATGCCAGGCAGATGCGAGAAGCCTCTTTGTTCCATCTTCTCCATCGTGCTTGGCATGCAGAGGATCGTGTAGCCTCGGTATTTCTTCTTCAGGTATTTCCGGTATGGATAGAGAAATACGGGTTTCAGAGCTTCATCACCGCATTCCTTGTACTGCAGAAGAGCATCGCGGAAGCCGCCCTGATAGTCCCACAGCGATTCTGCCAGGATCCCATCAAGACGGAAGTGTTTCTGGTTTTTCTTCCAGGTATTCCGGCAGCTGACGCAGAGCACATCATCATGATAGAAGAGTTCCTGGAGATTCTTTCCTTCCCCGATTTCGTTTCCGCACATCAGACAGCGCATGAATGATTTGCCTCCTCGATGGAATTGCGGCATGCCTCAGCAAGCCGGCTGCGATGCTTCAGAAGAAACAGGACATCGCCATCCGGATGATCAAAGGTTCTTCCTGCCCGTCCTGCCATCTGGACTAAGCCGGCTTCATCGAAGACCCCAGAGTCTGCCTGAACCACGCAGATATCGGCACCGGGAATTGTGACGCCTCGCTCGAGTACTGTCGTTGCAACGATGATGCCGGCTTTCTCTTTCCGGAAAGCATCGATGACTTGATCGCGGTCCGGGGTTTTGCTGGTGCATGTATAGCAGGAAAAGAAGAGATGCAGAAAGCGGGACAGCTGAGCAGCCATGCGGATTGTCGGAACAAATACCATCCGGGGATGATCGGAGTGCGAATGAAGCCAGCGGATCAGCAGAATGAGGCGGATCATCAGCGGAGCACAGATCAGTTCCGGCACTGGCAGGGGATGGCCATGCGGGCGCTGATTCAGCTTCAGACAGAGCAGAGTTCCATCTTTCACCCGCTGCTTCAGGACATCATCCGGCGTAGCAGTCAGAAAGATCGTATGCCCATTGCACGCACTTTCGGCCAGACCATGAAGGACCGGATTTCCCCTGTACGGGAAGGCGTCTGGCTCGTCTAATATCAGGATGTCGAATGATCCTGAATAGCGATAAAGCTGGTGCGTGGTACATACAATGAGATCAGCAGTCAGCTGATCAGTATGTCCCTGACAGACCGGGATGATGTCTGCAGAGGGAAAGATTTCGGAAAGACGCTGGGCAAGTTCCAGGACGACTTGGCGTCTGGCAATGGCAAAGCAGATCTTTCTGCCAGTGCGCAGCGACTCTGAGATTGTCTCGACCATCATCTCGGTCTTGCCTGGCTCCGCAGCATGCCTGCACGAGAACGTCGGTATGCAGGACGTTCTCGGCGCATGCATGGCTGATCTGCTTCTGGGCTTCGGTCAGCGGATAGCGCAGGGTATATTCAGAAGCTTCTTCCGGTACGTCTGAGAAGGAGACTGGTTCCAGTTCTTCTTCCAATAGCACTCTTGAAAATGAGATGCATCGACGGCAGTACCAGCCCCTGGAACCATGATAGAAATATGCAGGATCAGTATTATGGCAGCGTGGACAGCGCATGAAGCGTCACCTCCTGCTTTTTTCTATCCATAGAATGGAAAGATCCCCGTACAGGTACTGATGTTTTCTTGAACCGACGGATTCGGGACGTTATAATGAACACGCTGATCAGGAATCAGGAGGTTTTATCATGGCAAACTTTTTTGATCAGCTGCTGAACGTAGATGGTCGGCGGCTGAAGCAGATTGAAAAGAAAATCAAGCCGGTGCTGGCACTGGCAGATCAATATTCAGCGATGAGCGATGAACAGCTGCAGGCAGAAACGCCGCGTCTGAAGCAGAAGCTTGCAGAGGGAGCGACGCTGGATGACATTCTTCCGGAAGCGTTCGCAACCGCAAGAGAAGCCTGCAGGAGAGTGATCGGAGAATATCCGTATCCGGTTCAGCTGATGGGTGCTGCAGTCATGCAGGGCGGCGATATTGCTGAAATGAAGACTGGTGAAGGAAAGACCCTCACCTCCGTCATGGCCGTCTATCTGAATGCCCTGGAAGGAAAGGGTGTTCATGTCATCACGGTCAACGAATATCTGTCGGAACGTGACTCCCAGTGGATGGGCCAGATTCACCGGTTCCTCGGACTTACGGTAGGCCTGAACAAGCGTTCCATGTCGCCGGCTCAGAAGCGGGCTGCTTATGCATGCGATATCACTTATACGACAAACTCGGAGCTCGGCTTCGATTATCTGAGAGATAACATGGTCACCAGAGCTCAGGATCGTGTCCTCAGAGGACTGAATTTTGCGCTGGTCGATGAAGTCGACTCGATCCTGATTGATGAATCCAGAACGCCGCTGATCATTTCCGGCGGAATGAAGCAGACGGCCAACCTGTATCTGCAGGCAGACCGCTTCGTGAAGAGCCTGAAAGAACAGAAGATGGAAGATGACAAAGTCATCGAACCAGGCGAATATGAGATTGATGTCAAGGGCAGAACGGTACAGCTCACCGAGCGAGGCGTTGCCAAGGCAGAGAAGGTATTCCGCATCGACAATCTGTACAACCTTGAGCATACGCAGCTGCTGCATCGCATCAACCAGGCCCTCAAGGCTAATTACATCATGGCAAAGGATGTCGACTATGTGGCTGACACTGCCAATGATGAAATCGATATCGTCGATCCGAATACCGGCCGTCTCATGAAAGGACGTGAATGGTCGGATGGTCTCCATCAGGCAGTATGTGCCAAGGAAGGCATCTCAATCCGTCAGGAAACCACCGTCCTTGCAACGATCACGTATCAGAACTTCTTCCGTCTCTACAATAAGCTGGCCGGCATGACCGGTACGGCCAAGACCGAAGAAGAAGAGTTCCGCGAGATCTACAACATGCTGGTCTATGAGATTCCGACCAACAAGCCGGTCATCCGCAAAGACTATCCGGATGCGGTATACGGAACGAAGAAGGCAAAGTTCGAAGCATTGGTCAACGAGGTGATTGAACGCCATGAAAAGGGCCAGCCGGTTCTGGTCGGCACGATTGCGGTCGAGACTTCAGAACTGATCTCCGGCATGCTGAAGGAAAAGCACATTCCGCATGAAGTGCTGAATGCGAAGAACAATGCCCGTGAAGCAGAAATCATCGCCAAAGCCGGTCAGAAGAATGCCGTGACCATTGCGACCAACATGGCCGGCCGTGGTACGGATATCAAGCTTGGCGAAGGGGTCAGGGAACTTGGCGGTCTCTGCGTCCTTGGCTCGGAGCGTCATGAATCGAGACGTATCGACAATCAGCTGCGCGGCCGTTCTGGCCGTCAGGGCGATCCGGGTGAATCCCGTTTCTATGTCTCCGTTCAGGATGATCTGATGGTCCGGTTCGGATCCGAGCGTCTTGAGAGTCTGTTCAAGTCGCTGGGTGATGAAGCTGTCGAGTCCAAGACGATCACCAACGCCATCAGCAGCGCCCAGAAGCGTGTGGAGGGCGTCAACTTCGATGCCCGCAAGACTTTGCTGCAGTATGATGATGTTCTGCGTCAGCAGCGTGAAGTCATGTATGATCAGAGAAACTTCATCCTCGACAACGAAGATGTCCATTCGATCATCCAGCAGATGTTCAGCCGTGTGATCAGCGATACAGTCGGGGCTTATGTCGATCCGGAGAGCCGTTCGGGCGAGCTGCATATTCCGGAACTTCTCGAAGCGCTGAATAAGCTTGGTTTCCGCGATCTGATCACGGAAGCAGATCTCAAAGGCAAGACGGCCGAAGAAGCTTCTGCGCTGATCAATGATCGGGCATGGAAGAATTACGATGAGAAGATCGATCCGGTCCGTCCGCAGATCCGTCAGTTCGAGCGCGAGATGTCCCTGAAGGTCATCGACCGTGCCTGGGTCAACCACATCGATACGATGTCGAAGCTGAGAGATGGCATCGGACTTCGTTCCTATGCTCAGGACAATCCGCTGCAGGCCTATGTGAGTGAGGGCTATCAGCTGTTCCAGAACATGATGCATGATATTGCCCAGGAGATTGTTGCGTACTGCATGAACCTGAAAGTTGTTGTACGTCAGCCTGATACGAAGCAGGCATAATCCATAAAAGGAGAAAGAAACCATGGAACTCTATGAAATGAAGCAGGGTGTAACCCGCTGCCAGGCTAAATTGGAGCAGCTTGGCTCCTCTCTTTGACCTGCCTGGCAAGAAAAAACAGATTGCAGAAGATGAAGCAGCGATGAATGCCCCGGACTTCTGGGATGACCAGAAAAAGGCACAGGCATTGATCCGCCGCTGCAACCAGCTGAAGAACCTGGTGGAAAACTATGAGAAACTCGGCAGTGAACTGGAAGAGCTGTCTGCTTCCGTCGCAGAGCTCGGAACGAGCTTCGATCAGGATCTTGCAGACCTGGTCAATGAAGAATATGCGGAAACGATGAAGCAGTTCGATCAGTATGAGATTGATGTGCTGCTTTCCGGACCGTATGACAACCACAATGCCATCCTGGAAATTCATCCGGGTGCCGGCGGTACGGAAGCCATGGACTGGGCAAGCATGCTGTATCGCATGTATACGCGCTGGGCTGAACGCAAGGGCTACAAGATCACGGTGCTGGACTATGAAGAGGGTGAAGAAGCAGGCATGAAATCCTGCTCGGTTCAGATCGAAGGGCCGATGGCCTATGGATATCTGAAGGCGGAGAATGGCGTTCACCGCCTGGTCCGCATCTCTCCGTTTGATGCCAATGCCAGAAGACATACGAGCTTTGCCAGCGTTGAAGTCATGCCGGAATTCGAAGATGACCTTGATATCGAGATTGATGAAAAAGATCTTGAAGTCATCACGATGCGTTCTTCCGGAGCTGGCGGCCAGCATATCAACAAGACGGACTCTGCAGTCCGCATGACGCATAAGCCGACCGGAATCACCGTATTCTGCCAGACGCAGCGTTCTCAGCTTCAGAACCGTGAAGCCTGCATGAATATGCTGAAGTCCAAGCTGCTGCAGCTGAAGATTCAGGAAAACGAAAAGAAGATGGCCGAGATCAAAGGCGAGGTCAAGGCAAACGAATGGGGATCTCAGATCCGTTCTTATGTCTTCCAGCCGTATACGATGGTCAAGGATCTTCGTACCGGCTACAATGTCGGCAATATCCAGGGAGTCATGGATGGAGACCTGGATGGCTTCATCTACAGCTATCTCCGTTCCAAGATCCAGCAGTAATTCATACGATCAAGGCGGAGAAGTTCTCCGCTTTTTTCAGAAAAGACAAGCATGGCAAAGGAAATCACTTTCCGTCTGACCCTTGCAGACTGGAACAAAGAAGAAGGAACCGTCGGAAGCGTGCTGACACACTGCCTCCGCCTTTCGCGTCATGAAATCTCCCGGCTCAAATTCGACGGGCAGATTCTTCTGAACGGATCTTCGGTTCATGTCACGGACCCTATGCGGATCGGCGACGTGCTGACGGTGCGCTTTCCGGAAGATCCTCAGGATCTGGTGAAGATCGTGGAAGCAGAACCGGTGATTCTCTATGAAGAAGAAGACTTTCTGGCGGCAGATAAACCTGCAGGCATGCCGGTTCATCCGGATCATAATCATCTGGAAGACTCTCTCGGAACCTTGCTGAAGTCGCATTATCAGAAACTCGGAAAGAATTTCACGATCCGTCCGATCGGCCGGCTGGACAAAGATGTGAGCGGCATCGTTCTCTATGCCCGCAATCAGCCGGCTGCTGCCCGCATGAGCAGAGACCGTGCCGAGGACAAGCTGAAGAAGTATTATCTGGCCTTAGCGGAAGGCTCTTTTGAACAGAGTGATGGAACGATTGATCTTCCGATCGGAAAAGAAGAAGGCGAGCGCCGCCGTCAGATCTCTGAGGAAGGCAAGCCTGCCACCACGCATTATTGCGTGCTGAAAGAACTTCATTGTGAGGGAAGACCTTACTCCCTTCTCAGAGTCTGGATTGAAACCGGAAGAACGCATCAGATCCGGGCGCATATGGCAGCCATCGGACATCCGCTGCTGGGAGATGCGCTTTATGGAGGAAAGGAAGATCTGATCCGCCGTCCGGCCCTGCATTGCTCGGAAGTCATTCTCTATTCCCCGTTTTCCCGGGAAGAAGTGAAGATTCATTCCAGCCTGCCAGAAGATATGGCCTCGCTGGTCATGGAAGACTTCTCAGAAGATCCGAAGAAGAGTGAAGCCATTCCTTCTCCGTTTCCCGAGAAGGTGGTGCTTTCAGCAGAAAATTCTTCTGGTTCAAAGAAAACAGAAAAGAAATCTTCCTGGTGGGCAAAGCTGTTCAGATGAAAAGCAGCCGGGACTTCAGTCCCAGCTGCTGTAGAGAAAGCGGAATGATTTTTCCGGCAAGGTCAGCGGTTCATTGAAACGGACCGCTTTTCCTTTCAGCAGATCGATGCCTTCTTCCACTCCGGCATCGAAGCGGAATTCTGCCGGCTTGTCATCGATGCTGAGCAGAAAGGTCAGCTGGCCCTTTGCGTCTCTTCTGCGGAAAGCAATCTGCTGATTCTGCAGATAGAGCTGCACATAGTCGCCATCATGGAAGACCGGATACTGCTTCCGCATCTCGGCAAAGGAAGCGATCGTATCGGTCAGATCATTCCACTGCGGCTTTTCAAAGCAAGGTCTCAGGGCCGAATCGGAATAAGCAGACCGCGTGCCTTTCGCACCCCATTCGCTGCCATAGTAGATGCATGGCATGCCTGGCATGGCGTACATCAGGGCATAGGTCAGCGGAAGGTCCTTCGGATTCTCCAGAACAGATGCCAGACGGTCGACGTCATGGTTGTCTGCAAACGTCAGCAGATTCTTTCCCCGGTACAGGCACCAGGGATCCGGACCGAACTGCCGGTTCAGTGAATAGCCAATCTCGAACAGATTCTTCGAATTCATCGAGGAATACAGCCCCTTGCGGCATTCATAATTCGTGACGCTGTCCAGCATCTCATCATTCATGATGGAGTTGTAATCGCCGCCGATCATCTCTCCCAACAGCACAAATCCGGGATCTTTTTCCTTCACATGCCGATGAAGCACTTTCATGAATTCATGATCCAGGCAGTATGCAACATCGAGGCGGAGACCATCGATGCCGAATTCTCCGATCCACTGATCCACCCGTTCCATCAGCCACCTGCGGACGGTTTCATTCTGCAGGTTCAGCTTGACGAGTTCCTGATGGCCTTCCCAGTCTCCATACGTGAATCCGTCCTTTGCCCAGGTATCATTGAAATTCACATAGAACCAGTCTTTGTAAGGACTGTCCCATTTCTTCGAAATGACATCCTGGAAGAACGGAAAGCCTCTTCCGACATGATTGAATACGCCATCCAGCATGACTGCGATTCCCTGATCATGCAGGGCATCGCAGACTTCTGCAAAGTCTTCATTTGTTCCAAGTCTCGGATCGATCTTTGCAAAGTCTCTGGTATCATAGCCATGCCGATCGCTGTCAAAGACCGGATTGAACAGCACGCACGTGACGCCGAGCTTCTTCAGATGCGGAATCCAGTTCAGCACTTTGCGGATTCTCGGGACAGTGATGCCGTCATTCTGCTTCGGCGCCCCGCAGAACCCGAGCGGGTAAATCTGATACATAATCTGATTCTGATCCATCAGTATTCCTTCTTTCCATTCCGGAACAGTCCGATCATCTCTGCAGTGAGACTGGAATCATCCAGTGCATCAAAGACATCGGTCCGGTTTCTCCATTCAGCATACCGGAGCTCTTCTCCCTGTACCTTGATGGGCTGATGACTATCTGCCTTGCACCAGAACCCGCACAGCAGCGAACTGCTGAATGGCCATGGCTGACTCTTGTAGTACTGCAGGTCATAGACATCAAGACCGGTTTCTTCTTTTACTTCTCTCAGTACCGTTTCTTCGACTGTTTCACCGAATTCGCAATAGCCTGCCACCAATGCGTCCTTGCTGTAAGTGCCATGAGCATACCTGGTGATCAGCAGCTGGTTCTTCTCATTCAGAATGCCGACGATCACCGCCGGATTCAGGCGCGGATAAACGATCTGGCCGCAGGATGGACAGACCAGGGCACGCTCGGTGCGGGAAGGCTCCATCTTCGTTCCGCATCTTCCGCAGTACTGGTTTGCACGCATCCAGGAGACAAGCTGCCAGCCGAGAATGCAGGCAAAGCCGAGATACCTCGGCTGATAGGTCCGGCAGATCCTCGTATCCAGAGAGATGACTTTCTGCTTTGTCAGATCTGCCGCAAAGAAGCTTTCTTCTCCGATGGAAAACAGATACTGATAAACCGTATCCTCCGAAAGATCCCGGACGTGGAAAAACGTCTGATCCGGCTTCAGAAATAGATTGCGGCCATCATAGTCAAATACGGTATCATCCGGTTCCGGAAGCCTGGGCTTCCAGGTGTTATCAAGGTGCTTCGGAGCAATATCCTGAATCATGATCTGCCTCCCTTGCAAAAAAGCGCCGGATCAGAATCCGGACACCCAACGATATTATTATAATGAATAATCCGGTTCACTGAAAGACTGTTCACAGAGCGATTTCTGATTATATTGAAAGTAGAAAGAGAATCATCCTGAAAGTGAGGACAAGAGGATGAAAAAGGTACTTCTCGAATATTAGTTCAAGTTTCCTGAAATCCAGCAGAAGTTTCGGGAAACGGAAATCATTCTGAAAACGGAAGATCATGAGATCTGAAGTTGTTTCCATCTTGAAAAGCTGTACGCAGCATGAGGGTATACTGATGGAGAATTCTGTGTTCACAATTGAATACATCAGATAGTCCGTCGTCCGCGGATGACGGAAGATATGCGGGACACGTCCTGCAGTCAGCGATCAGCTGAATAGAATTTTATTTCTCATACCTAGAAACAATCGCATGATGAAGAAAAAGCGGTTTCTCTGATGCACATCAGAGTGCCGCTTTTCCTATGTGCGGCGGTTTTGTGTATAATCACTGTTGTTGAGAGAGGAATCTGAAAAATGGTTAGTGTTAGCGAACGCATTGCTCAGCTGAGAAAGCTGATGCACCAGAAGAAAATTGATGTGTATTATGTGCCGAATGAAGATGATCATCTGTCGGAGGAATATACGGCAGAATATTTTCAGTGCAAGTCTTTTCTGTCAGGCTTTACCGGAGATGCCGGCTGTCTGATCGTGACGAAGAATTTTGCGGGCTTATGGACAGATGGCCGCTACTTCACGCAGGCCGAGGGAGAACTGGCAGGAACGGAAGTCACGCTGATGCGGCTGCGTCAGGCAGGGGTTCCGGATCCGCTGGATTACCTGATTGCCAATACTCCGAAGAACGGCGTGCTCGGCTTTGATGGAAGAGTCGTTTCTGCCGCTGTTGCAAGAAAGCTGGCAGATGCGCTTTCGGCAAAGAATGCAAAGCTCCATATGAGCGATGATCTGGCTGGATTGGTATGGGGAAATGAACGCCCGGCAATGCCGGAAGAAAAGCTCTTCGTGCTGCCGGAGAAGTATACCGGAGAATCTGCTGCGGAACGGATCGGCCGGGTCAGAGAAGCGATGAAGACGCAGAAAGCCGATGTGCTGGTGCTGACGGAACTGGAAGATCCATGCTGGATGCTGAATGTGCGCGGCAATGATATTGCCTGCACGCCGGTTGCGTACGCGTTTGCGATCGTGACGAGAACGAAGGTCTATTACTATGTGGATCTGGTCAAGGTTCCGGCTGCTGTGAAGAAACATCTTGAGAAAGCAGGCGTGACGATCCGTCCTTACAGCATGGTCTCGAAGGATCTGGCAGGTCTCAAGAAGAAAGTCATATGGGCAGATCTGAACCGGCTGAATGCATCGTTCTATGCGAAGCTGGATGCGTCGGATACCGTACTGAACGCACCTTCGCCGATCCGGATGTTCCGGGCAGTGAAGAATCCGGTCGAAGTACGCAATACGCTGAATGCCCATGTGAGAGATGGTGTGGCGATGGTGCGCTTCATCTGCTGGCTGAAAGAGAATGCCGGAAAGATTCCGATGGATGAAGTCTCCGTTCAGAACAAGCTGTATGAACTGAGGGCAGAAGGAAAGAACTATATTGAGCCTTCGTTCGAAACAATCTGCGCCTACCGCGGCAATGCGGCAATGATGCATTATACGGCGCATGATGATGTCAATGCGAAGATCAGCCCGAATGGCTTCCTGCTGGTGGATTCCGGCGGAACGTATTATGACGGCACGACGGATATCACCCGCACGATCTCACTCGGAAAGACGACCAGAGAAGAGCGGATGTACTACACAAAGGTCCTGCAGTGCCATCTGGACCTGGCCAGAGCAAAGTTCCTGCATGGAACCACCGGCAATAACCTCGATATTCTTGCCCGTGAACCGCTCTGGAACATGAATATCGATTTCCAGTGCGGAACCGGTCATGGGGTCGGTCATGTGCTGAGTGTGCATGAAGGTCCGCAGGGCATTCGCTGGGGCATGCCGACGCTGGCCCGTCCGAGTGCAGTGCTGGAAGAGGGGATGGTCGTCACGGATGAACCTGGTGTATATCTGCCGCATAAGCTCGGCATCCGGATCGAGAATGAGCTTCTGGTCGTCAAAGATGAGAATAATTTCTACGGACAGTTCCTGCGGTTTGAGTCGCTGACGTTCTGCCCGTATGATCTGGAGTCCATTGAGGTAAGTCTTCTGACGGATGATGAACTGAAACAGCTGAATGCTTATCATAAGATGGTTTATGAAACCCTCAGCCCGCTGCTTCCGGCAAAAGAGAAGAGCTGGCTGCGCAAGGCAACCAGGGCGGTGAAGAGATGAAGCTGATTTCCTGGAATGTGAATGGGCTCAGAGCCTGTGCGAAGAAGGGATTTCCCGAGTTCTTCCAGGAAATGGATGCCGATCTCTTTGCCATCCAGGAAACGAAGATGCAGCCGGAGCAGCTGGATGACAGCCTGAAGTTCGACGGATACTATCGCTACATGAACAGCGCCGAGCGCAAGGGCTACAGCGGAACGCTGGTCTATGCGAAGAAAGAGCCGCTTTCCGTTTCGTATGACATTGATGGAGACGAGACGAAAGAAGGAAGAGTGATTACCCTGGAGTATCCTTCTTTCTGGTTTGTCTGTGCCTATGTGCCGAATTCCAAGGAAGGGCTTCTGAGGCTTCCTTATCGCATGGAATGGGAGAACTATCTGCTGGCGCATCTGAAGAAGCTGGATGCGCTGAAGCCGGTGATCTATACCGGCGATCTGAATGTGGCGCATGAGGAAATTGATATCCGCAACCCGGATACGAATCATCAGAGCGCAGGTTTCTCGGATGAGGAGCGGCAGAAGTTCACAGAATTACTGAGCAATGGCTTCACGGATACCTTCCGTACGCTCTATCCGGATACCGTGAAGTATTCCTGGTGGAGCTACCGGTTCAAGGCAAGAGAGAAGAACATCGGCTGGCGGATTGATTACTTCGTGGTCTCCGATCGTCTGAAGCAGGCAGTAAAAGATTCCGTGATCTATGATCAGGTGCAGGGAAGCGATCATTGCCCGATCGGTCTGGAAATAGATGTTCCGGAATGAAAATGATAGAATAATGAGCATATACAAGCAGAGGGAGGATTTCGGATGGATGTGAAGGCAATGGTCAGCGGCTACCGCAATGAGCTGGTCAATAAGCTTGCAGAGCTGGTTGCGATCAGAAGCGTGGAATCAGAACCGCTTCCGGATGCCCCGTTCGGGGCAGGGCCGAGAGATGTGCTTCTGCTGGCCCTGAAGATGCTGGAAGAAGATGGGTTCAGGACGGTGAACCTGGATAATTATGCGGGTTATGCAGAACTCGGCGAGGGCGATCAGGTCATCGGGGTGATCGGACATCTCGATGTGGTTCCGGCAGTTCAGGAAGATGGCTGGCATACGGATCCATTCCGGGCGGAAATCAAGGATGGCATCATGTATGGCCGCGGCGTCAGCGATGATAAAGGCGCAGTAGTTGCCAGCATGATTGCTCTGAAGGTGATCCGCGATCTGGGCGTTCCGCTGAAGAAGCGGATCCGTCTGATCATGGGTACTAATGAGGAAACCGGGTCCAGAGGGCTTGCTTACTATGTCGCAAAAGAAGGCCATGTCGACTATGGGTTCACTCCGGATGGAGAGTTCCCGCTGGTAAATGGCGAAAAGGGAATGGTCGGCGCAGTTTATCGCTCAAAGTCCACGCAGATTCTGAACGTGGAAGGCGGTACGGCGAGAAATATCGTATGCCCGCGCGTCAATGCAGAAGTACGCAGAAATACGTATTCCTCCAAGAAACTCAGCGACTATTTCAATAACAACAATATTGATTTCTCAATCGAGGAGAAAGAGGATCGCGCAGTTATTACGGTCTTCGGAAAAGCAGCGCACGCATCTACGCCGGAACTTGGCGTGAATGCGATTTCCCATCTGTTTGCAGGACTGAAAGAGGCAGGACTGCAGGATCCGTTTGTGGATTTCTACTGTTCCCATTTCGGAACTTCCACCGATGGCAGCGGGCTGGGATGTGCTTGCTCTGATGATTACGGAGCACTGACCGAGAACAATGGCATGATCCGGATGAAGGACGGTGTCATTGAAGGTTCGATCGATATCCGGTTCCCGGTGACGATGACTTCCCGTCAGGTTCTGAAGATGATGGAAGACCGCATGGAAGATGATGGCGGTGCAGTTGAAGTGATCGGCACGGTAGAGCCTCTTTACTTCCCGCCGGAGTCACAGCTGGTCACCAGTCTGATGGCGGCTTATCAGGAAGTGACGGGCGATACGGAGAGCACTCCGCTGGTGATCGGCGGCGGTACGTATGCCAAGGGCATTCATAATACCGTGGCCTTCGGCTGCGCGTTCCCGGGCAAGGATTATCATATTCATGACGCAGATGAGTGGGTTTCGATCGAGGATCTGCTGAAGCAGGCTGAGATCTATGTGCATGCGATTCTGCGGCTGGAGAAGCTGAATTGAGACAGGCACCCGGAAGGGTGCTTTCTTTATGGTTTCTGAAGAATTCTGCTGACAGGGATCATGATATAATGAGCCGGGTGCAGAAACTATGAAAAAAGCAGCGATTGTATATGATTTCGATAAGACGCTATGCGCCAAGGATATGCAGGAATACAGTCTGATTCCGGATCTCGGCTATCAGAATCCTGCTTCGTTCTGGAAAGAAGTGTCAGAGCTTTCCAGAGCTCAGCGCATGGACAGCATCAGCGCGTATCTCTATCTTCTGAAGAAGCGGTTTGAGGAGCAGGGCAAGCCGCTGAGCCGGGAGTCTTTCCGCAACCTCGGAAAACAGATTCAGCTGTATCCGGGCGTGGAGACATGGTTTGAGAGAATCAATCGCTATGGCGAAAGCCAGGGAATTGCGGTCGAGCATTACATCATCTCTTCCGGAATGCAGGAGATCATCGAGAGCGTGCCGATCGCAGAGCAGATGAAGAAGATCTATGCGTGCAGGTATTACTACGATGCGGAAGGATTTGCCCGCTGGCCGGCTCAGATCATCAATTACACAACGAAGACGCAGTACATCTTCCGCATCAACAAGCAGGTGCTGGATGAAGACAATGAAGAAGATCTGAATACGTGGATTCCGTTTGCGGACCGCGCGATTCCGTTCACGCGGATGATCTATATCGCCGACGGCATGACTGATGTGCCATGCATGCGGCTGGTCAAGGAATATTCCGGCAAATCTATCGCGGTCTACAACGCTGAGAGTGCCAAGGCTGGTATTCAGGCAGAGCGGCTGATGCGCGAAGGCCGGGTGAATTTCATGGCGGCAGCAGATTACCGCGAAGGCTCTGATATGGAAGCACTGGTCCGCATGATCCTTGACCATATGGGCGCAGATGCCCGGCTTGAGGAATTAGAGGGGAAAGTGAAATGAAGCGGAAACAGAAGAATGATGGGGAAAAGACCACCGTCAGACTGATCCGCTTTGCAGTTGTTCTGATTCTGGCAATTGCAGTGCTGGTCGGCTATCAGATGACGCACCGGGACTCGGAAAAAGCAGTTACCGTGATTGAGCTGGATGCGGCTCATGGCGGCGATAACTCTGGGTTCCAGGGACTGGTCAGCGAAGATGAATTCTGCGAGAAAGTCACAGATGCGCTTCAGGTTCTTCTCGAAAAGGATGCTTCGTTTCAGGTCGAGCGAACGCATGAAGCAGGAACTGCGATGAATGCAGATGACAGGCTTGCGAAGATCCGTTCAGATTCTCCGGATCTGGTTCTGAGCATACGGTGCAGCTGGTCCCCGGATGCGTCGGTCAGAGGCATGCATCTGTATGAGAACCTGCCTGACTCTCCTTATCATGAGAAAAGCGCCGCGGCTGCCGATGCGATCCGTGATGTCTTTTCAGAAGACGGGACGGTGACGCCGACGGCCGGCTATCTCTATTACCAGCCGATCCGTTCGCAGAAATATCAGGAAGTCCTGGTCGATGAATCGGATACTTCCGATCATGGCACCGAGACCCTGCCGCTGCTGTCAGACAGCAGCTGTCCGACGGTCGTATCAGCACATCTTTACGTGTCCAGCCAGGAAGATGCTGATGCCTGGAATAATGAAGCAGGCATTCAGAAAGCGGCACAGCTTTACTATGAAGCGCTGTGCAGGGTATACAAGCAATGAGCAATGCGGATCGGTTTCTGAATGCATATGCATCGATGGAGAAGTCGATGAACCGGATGGTCGGGCGGACGGATTATATTCCGTTTGCGACGCTCATCCATATGACGGCGAAGAATCATCCGGCCATCCGCCGGCATGAAGAAGATCTCAAGGAAATATGCGAGCTGCGGAATGCGATTGTCCATCAGCGCGGTTCCTCGGATGAGATCATTGCTGAGCCATGCGATTCCATCACTGCATCTGCGGAGCATCTTGCTGCATTGATGGAAGAAGACCAGAAGATCCTGCATTATGCAAGTCAGCCGGTCCGGTATGCAGGCATGGATGATACCGTGCGCGAATGCGCAGAGCGCATGAAGCGGGCAGATGCAGGAAAGCTTCCGGTTTATGAGAAGGGAAAAGTTTCCGGTCTCATCACGGTCTTTGAATTGCTGGATGCCGCAATGGCAGGAAAAGGCGATTGGCAGATCAGAGAACTCGTCCATGAAAACAGCCGGAATCGGATTATCTTTCTTTCGACATCCGATACGATCGAGGATGCCGTCAGAGAGTTCAGCAGGTTCCCGGCTGAGGAACGGCGTCTGCCAGTCATCCTGATCACCGAGTACGGCCGTCCGGATGAAAAGCCTCTCGGAATTCTTTCTTCTGCTGATCTGGCTAGAATTCTCAGCTCATTAATCTGAAAAAAGCCCATGATTAACGCTTTTTCTGTTGATTTTGGTATCTGTGACAGTAAAATGGAATTGTCCTATGCGACAAGGAGGAAAGGGTTTTTCATGGCAAAGGAAGTAAAGGTTGTCACCAAAAAGACGCTCGCTGATGATATTGCTGCACAGCAGGGTCTGACCAAGAAGGCTGCAGCAGAGATTGTGAACTATGTATTCGAGGAGTCCGCAAAGACTCTGAAGAAGGGCGGAGTCGTTGACATCAACGGATTCGGCAAGTTCTCTGTCAAGAAGAGAGCTGCTCGCACGGGTATCAATCCGCGCACGAAGGAAAAGATCAAGATCAAGGCTGCCAAGGTTCCGGCATTCAAGGCATCCAAGACCCTCAAGGATCTCGTTAAGTAATCATCGGTTCATCTGAATCAGAAAGGACAGCATTCCTGCAGAATGGAGTGCTGTCTTTTTCAGAAATGGGGTAAGATGGAGACAGGGGGATTTCTGAAGTATGTTCAAGAATCTGAAATGGGATTCCGTCCTGAAGGCAGTAATCTATCTTGCGGCAGGTGTAGTCATGCTGATGTACCCGGAAGTCATGACGACATACAGTGCAGATATTCTGGCGATGATCTGCATTCTGCTCGGCGTGATCAAGATGATTTCCTATCTGCTGATGGACGTGACCAAGGCATTATACCGGAGCGACTTCTCCGAAGGAATCATTCTGGTCATCGTAGGACTGGTATGTCTGTATCAGAAAGCGCAGCTGAAAACGCTGATTCCCTCGATCATTGCTCTGGCAATCATCTATTCCGGTCTTCTGAAGCTGGAAGATGCGGTTGATAACCGGCGGCTTGGAAAAACGAGCAGCGGGGGCTATGTCTTCTTTGCGATCATTGCGGTCGGACTTGGCATCGTCATCCTGTTCGGCCTTTTGAAAGATGAGAAGTTCCTGTTTCAGTTTATCGGCGGCAGCCTGATCTATTGCGGCGTGACAGATCTTATCTCGTCATTCCTTCTGGCCAGCAGATTCAAGAAATACAATGAGCAGGCTTCGAAGGAGACTGCTGCTGCAGAGACCAAGCCGGAAGAGAAGCAGCCGGAACAGACGGAACCTGCAGAAGCACCGAAGCCGGAACAGCTGGAAGCTCCTGCCGAAGAGGAAGAAGCTCCGAGACATATTCCCAATATTCTTGCGGATGCAGAGCCGGTGAAACCTGAAGAACCTGCAGCTCAGGAAGCGTCTGAAGCAGAAGCTCCTGTGCCGGCAGAGGCTTCTTCAGAAGAGCCTGCAGCAGAACCGGAAGAAAAGAGCGATGGAGGCATAGAGGAGAAATGAGACATCGAGTATTAGCAGGTACCTATACAACGGATCATACGAGCAGAGGCATCTATTCTCTGCAGTATGAAGATGGAAAAGTAAGCGATACGCAGCTGTTTGCGGAAATTGACAGTCCGAAATATATCTGTGCGGAAGGAAATCTGGTTGCTTCGATCGCTTCGGCAGAACAGGGAGCCGGGGTGGCATTATTCGATCCGAACGGAAAGCTGCTCGATCAGCTGTCTTACGAAGAACGTACTTCCTGCTATATCACCATCCATGAAGGACGGATCTATACCGCGAATTATCATCTCGGCCAGTTCTCGGTCATCGGGATTGACGGGGATCATCTGAAACTGATCAATACGATTCAGATCCGTGAAGGAGCTGGCTGCCATCAGGTATTGTTCCACAAGGATCAGATTCTGATTCCGTGTCTGTTCCGGGATCGGGTCATGATCTTCAATGCTGATCTGAAGTATGCCGGTGCCATCCGCTTTCCGGCGGGAACCGGACCTCGGCACGGCGTCTTCACGAAAGACGGCAGCTGCCTGTATCTGGTGTCGGAACTGAGCAATGAGCTCTTCGCCATTGACAGTGAAGATTACAGCTGTGCATGGCGCATGTCGGTGCTCCCGGATGGAAAGAAGCATCTGCGCGATACGGCTGCGATCCGCCTTTCTGAGAAGGAAGACCGCATTTATGTTTCTACCCGGACCCAGGACATTCTCTCTGTCATCGATCCGGCCCAGCAGAAACTGATGCAGACACATTACTGCGGTGGCAGACACCCGAGAGATTTTATTCTCCTCGAAGATCATCTGCTCGTTGCCAACCGCTACAGCAATTCCGTCGTATCCTTCGCACTGAATGAAGACGGAACGATCGGAAAAGAAGAAAACCTGATCGAAGTACCGCAGGCAGTAAGCCTTGCAGTATCCGATCAGGAAGACTGAGATCTGCCGGAAGGCAGATTTTTTTCAATGCTCGATGGGGTTCGGATCGTTTCCGGGATTCAGCTCATTATTGATGGCCGTGCTGCAGATGCGCCAGGTGCCGTCTTCATCGGCAAAGGTCAGCTGATAGCCGATATACCAGGTACGCTCGAGATCTCTGGAACTGTTCTTTGCATAGTAGCTGAAGATGACCTGGGCTGTCATCGTGTCATCGCTCTGCTTCATGACGCCGAGAACCTGGCCGTCGCTGAAGCTGCTTGTTTCGTGTTCCGTGAACCAGAGATTCTGAAGCGTGATGTAGCGCTGATACCAGAGCTGGCTTGTATCGGAAACTTCGCTGACGGAAGAGACTGATCCATCCTGGGCCGGATAGGCAGCTAAGCGTTCCGCAGCGTCGAGAATATAGTCGTTGAGAGAATCATCTGCAGGCATGCCTGCAAGCAGGTGCCCGGTGATCGGGTCCTGCATGACGGTCAGCTCCTGCCCGCTTTCAAGAGAGAGTGCAGGAAATCCGAGCAGTCCGCTCAGTTCATAGACATCCGCCTGCGGAATGAAGCTTCCGGATACGTTCTCGAAGTTTGCAGGAGTGACGCCGCTCTCTTTCAGCAGAGAACTGTCTACCTGCGTGCCATTGGAATAAAGCACAGTTCCGGAAGGAACTTCCACCGTATAGGTTTCACTGCCGATCAGCGGATATCCTGCTTTCATGGTATCGCCGTCTTCATAGACTTCCACCTGTCCGTAAGACGTATCGCCGGACTGCAGAACGTAGATCATCCGACCGGAATCTGATCCTGCGTTCTGAATCGTGATCGTACTGAAGTCTGCATCTTCGAATTTGTTCTTCAGAGCAGCATCATAGGCTGCTTCGCTGTCCATGCTGGAATGGATATGCTGGGCTGCTTCAAACAAGCCGGTATAGTCTCCGGATTCCACCTGGGTGAGGAAGCTTTGAACGGTTTCCACTGCAGATCCGGTCTGATTCTGGTCAGAGGAATCTGCTGCAGAAGAGAAATCCGTTTTCTGCAGAGAAGCTGTGAGGAACAGGCTCAGGGCAAAGCAGATGCCTGCAGAAATCCAGGCGGCTGCAGGTTTGATTTTCTTTCTGCTCATCAGTCTGCTTCGCCTCCTTTTCTGACCAGGATCGCGTCCGGGAGTCTGCGTGATCCGTTCATCGCAACCGGATAGTGCACATAATTTCCGTCATACATCATGACGCTGGAATTGCCGCCGTCGAGATTTCCGGCTTCCACGGCTCCGTATTGCTGGAAGATGGCCAGCACGTCTTCATACTTGGCGCCCCAGGAAGAAGGACCTCTGCCATCAATGACTAAGAGCAGAATCGTTCCGTCTTCCTGCATGCCGACTGCAGTGCGCGGATTCAGCATGTTCAGATCGGACGTGGGCTGATAGACCACCTGGCCGTTATGGATGAACGTCGGACCGAAGGTGATCGCCTGTTCGACGCCCATCTCAAGCAGTTCTGAAGCACTTGCGGTGGTCGCAATGAGCTTATGATCCATGGTGAAGGCAATCACGGCACTGGTGCCATCCTGGATGATTTTTCCATCCTTGATCACGATGCCTGCCGGAATACTGCCATCGCCATTTCCGCCCGCATCGACAAAACCGCCGCCGTTGATTCCGGCAATTGCGTCAAAGGTTTCCAGATAAGCCGGCAGACGCGGTCCTTCGGCACCGGTGCTCATGCCCGGATTGATCGCAATGAAGACGTCCTCGGGATTATGGACAAGCATCATATAGCCCTCATAGGTCAGGCCATAGATATGCTGCAGCTCAATGCCGTCTCCATTCAGATCTCCGCTTTCTTCCAGAGCGGAACCTGTGTTTCCTGAGAATGATTCATCTGCCGAAATAGCCGCTGCAGTGCTCTCTGCAGAAGCTGTTTCTTCCGGTTCGGAGTGCGGCGCAGCAATCCGAGAAACCAGGAAACCTGCAAAGATTCCAGCAGCGCAGAGAAGTGCAGTCACTCCTGGTGAATATCCATTCGGGCGTTTCTTTGCCATGAACTTTTCCCCTCTCTCTGTGCAGATATTATATAGATATGAGGAAAGCACACTCAAGAAAAAAGGCGCCGGGGGAGCGCCGGACAATTCAGGAGATTCTCTCAACTTTGATCCGGAAAGCAGTTTCCGGAGAAAGCGCAAGCCGGTGATTCCGGCAGGCAATGATCATCTCCCCGCGAAGATTCGTGATCGCTTCAGCTTCATCGTCTTCTGCAATGCCGAAACGATCCTGCAGTTCCTCTCCGAGTTTCCCCAGAATCCAGGTGATTCTGCAATGTTCTCCAGGTTTCAGTTCTGTCAGACTGATCATATGATATGCCTCCGATGCCGGAACTTCTTTTTTTCAACATAGTCAGATATCCGCAATTAGTCCACGCTAAGCTTTTCTGACGATCTCAGAAAGAATTAGCACTCATATTGACAGAGTGCTAGAAACTGATATAAATATAGATAGCCAAAGGAGATAGATGATATGTTCTTGATATTGACGCCGATTCTGTATATTCTTCTGATCTATGTCATTGCGGCAGTCCTGCCGGCAGTCATTCTTCTGCGTTATGTTGATAACCAGCCGAACCTTCATCGTCAGCCGCTCGGTCTGCGCAACCGCTTGATTCTCGATGGCGTATATGCAGCATTGCTGGCTGGTCTGCTGGAATATATTGCAGAATACTTTTTCCACAGGTCCGGCGGACATTCTCTGACTGTGCTTGCTTATCTGATCGTCGGCGTCATCGAAGAAGGCACGAAGTTCCTGTTCATGAAGAAAGATACCTGGAACAGTCCGTATTTTGAAACGAGATTCGACGGCATTCAGTATGCAGTATTCGTGAGTCTTGGCTTCGCGGCATTCGAGAATATCAAATATGTGTTCAGCTACGGACTCTCCGTCGCACCTGCCAGAGCAATGCTTGCCATTCCTGGCCATACCGCATTTGCAGTCCTGATGGGATACTTCTACGGCCGGGCAAAGTACCAGCATGATGTCGGTGATTCCAGCATGGCGTTCGTGACTGCCTTGATCGGATATATCGCGGCAGTTCTGCTGCATGGCACGTATGACTTCTGCGCGATGAGTTCCACTGGCATTCCGACCTTCGTCTTCTTCCTGGTGGTGATTCTGATCTATGTGATCATCTTCCGCCTGGTGCATCATGAAGCTGAGCATAACCGGATTGTCTGAGCAGAAGAATCACAATATGGCAAAAAAAAAACCGTCTGGAATCATCTTTCAGGCGGTTTTTTCTGGTTATGGAGCATAAGGGACTCGAACCCTCGACCCCCTGATTGCGAACCAGGTGCTCTCCCAGCTGAGCTAATACCCCATGCGAACAAGAAGTATTTTAGCACAGAAGAGAAAAACTGAGGGGATTATTTCAACTCAAAGGCGATTGATCCTTTTCCGTTCTCATAATGGAATTCAGCAATCGCCCCATTGATCATCACGAAGGACGGGTAGGTGTGGCCGATGTCCATCTCATAGACATACGGGATATCCGGAATGGCTTTGCGGAATGCCTCTTCATAAGAAAGCCCGGTCGTGCTCGAAGGAAACAGCACCCGGCCGATCAGAATTGCCTGGCAGTGATCAAACCAGCCAGCATTCCGGAACTGCAGCAGGGTCAGATAGAAGCTCTCTGCACTGAAGCTGAAATCATCGAAATACCAGATAAACCCATCTGCTTCATAGCGCTTCAGAAAGTCATGAACATGATCGTACTTTGTGCCGATCACATCTTTCAGGACTTCGAGACACCCGCCGATGCAGCGGCCCCTGACATGAATGGAAGATTCCGGAGACTTCCATTCGGTCGGGGTATCGGCTCCGGCATAGTCTTCCATGAAGGATGCTTTGGATGCATGCATGATGGAACTGTGCTGCGTGATGAGGTTTCCTTTGAGCAGCTGAACTGCATTCTCTTTCTCTTCTTCGAAATGGGAACTGTCGAAGCTGCCTGCATTTCTGCCATACATGGTTGCCACATCGCCGCATACGGTATAGGTGAACAGCAGACTGGTCGGATCGCTAGCTCCGAGCAGCCATTTCGGATTGGAACGCATGGCTTCAAAGTTCACATAGGGCAGACAGTCATACAGGAAATCGCCGCCGCGGGCAGCCATGACCGCATAGACGGAAGGATCTTCAAACAGCGAAGAAAATTCTCTGCCGCGTGCTTCAGGATCCGCAGAAGGGCAGGATAAAGACCAGAGCGAAGCGGTTTCACGGATATTCCATCCTTGTGCTTTCAGATATTCAAGAGATTCCCGGAATGGCTCCGGATTCTTGCCGGCACCATCGGATGGCGCGGAGACGCCGATGGTATCGCCAGGGGACAGAAACTTCGGATATATCATGTCATATTCCTCCGTGTGCTCATCATATCGGATGAAATGCCCTGGGGGCAAGGCATAAAATGGGCATCGACGTTTTCAATGATTCGGCCGATGCCCGGAGGGGGAAAGAAATTGCTTTTTGTTTCTGGATCTGATTAGCATCGGGACGGCTCGTGCTCCGTCATCAGGCTCTCCTTTCTGTTTACATGAGTTAGGTTATTCTGATTTTCTGAATAGGTTATGGATCTTTTGTGAATGATCTCTGAACAATTGTCATCACGTGATGAAAATCACGGTGTAATGCAGGGGTATACACTTCGCGGAAAGTGTTTATTTCCGGCAATGACGCTGTTTCCGGAGAAAAAGATTTGTGATTTAATAGGTTCGTGTAAAAGGAGAACTAAGATGCAGAAGACTTTTAGTGAAACAGTTAAGGCATTCGGAGTTAAGCAGGTTCTTGGCTACCTTCAGAAGGATCCGGAAAACAATATTCCGAAGATTCTGGACTGGCTGGATAAGTACGGCGGTTCTGTTGCAATGCCGGAACAGCTTGCTTTCGTGAGAAGGGTATTAACGGACAAGGACAACAAGTGGTACAAGTATGCAATCCGTCTGTTCAAGGAGATTGATCAGAACTGCATGGACAAGTTCCTGACAAACTTCGTCATCAATGGTTCCATGCTCGGACTTCCGCGCCAGCGCAAGATGGCTGCGAAGTACAAGTGCAATATTCCTTGGACCATCCTGTTTGACCCAACGTCTGCGTGCAACATGCACTGCATCGGCTGCTGGGCTGCTGAATATGGCTACAAGAACAATCTGACGTTCGAAGAGATGGACAAGATTGTCAGCCAGGGCAAGGAGCTTGGTACTTATGTTTATCTGATGACCGGCGGCGAACCTCTGGTCCGCAAGGATGATATCCTGAAGCTTGCTCAGAAGCATAATGACTGCTATTTCCACATCTTCACGAATACGACTCTGATGACAGAGGAGTTCCTTGATGAA
The DNA here is from genome assembly GCF_900290205.1 of Anaerolactibacter massiliensis. NCBI lineage: Bacteria > Bacillati > Bacillota > Erysipelotrichia > Erysipelotrichales > Erysipelotrichaceae > Anaerolactibacter > Anaerolactibacter massiliensis. The sequence goes on from NZ_OLMH01000002.1 coordinate 224,703, forward strand.
GTTGTCAAGTGCGGCAATATTTCCTTCGCTCCGTCTATTGAAGGAAACCGTGAGACCACGGATTCCCGCCGCGGCGAGGGCTGCTATGACAAGGTTATGCATGCACTGGATATGCTGAAGGCCAAGGGAATTCCGTTTGCAGTATCCATCTGCTACACGCATGTGAACTACAAGGCAGTTACTTCTGATGAGTTCATCGAAATGCTCATTGAGAAGGGTGCTCGTATTGCTTGGTTCTTCCACTACATGCCGGTCGGAAACGATGCAACCCCGGATCTGCTGCTGACCCCGGATGAGCGTGAATATATCTACCGCAGAATCCGTTATATCCGTTCTGAGGAATCTCCGTTCCCGATCTTCACGATCGACTTCCAGAACGATGGCGAATACATCGGCGGATGCATTGCCGGCGGCAAGAACTACTGCCACATCAATTCTGCTGGCGATGTTGAGCCTTGCGTATTCATCCATTACAGCCAGGCAAACATCAAGGATCAGGATCTCCTGGACTGCCTGAGACAGCCGCTGTTCCTCAAGTATCGTGAGAACCAGCCGTTCAATCAGAACATGTTCCAGCCGTGCCCGATGCTTGAGAATTCCGGCAGACTGACCGAGATTGTCAATGAGTCCGGTGCACACAGCACTGACCTTACTTCTCCGGAGTCTGCAGAACATCTCTGCGGCAAGACCAAGGCTTATGCAGATGCCTGGGCTCCGAGAGCAGAGAAGCTCTGGGAAGAGAGACTTGAGCAGAAGAAAGCTGCTGAAGAAGCTAAGAAAGCTCAGCAGAACGCTTAATCATTCTGATCAGATACCTTCTGGTTTTACACCGGGAGGTATCTTTTCTTTGCTTTTCCGGGTTATGATGGAGGAGCGGAGGTGAACATGAAAACGAAACAGATTGATTCCGTTCATGATCTGAGAGATCCGGACCGGTTTCCGCTGTTCTGCAAGGTCAGCAGCAGTCCGGAAATCAATACTTATATCGGCGAACAGAACCAGGCGATGAAAGCGCTGCATTATACTGAGCACAGCCAGGCTCATGTGATGGTGGTGGCGCAGAGAACTTACTATATTCTCAATACGCTTAAGGAAGACGATCATACAATCGATCTTGCTCTGACGGCTGCTTGGCTCCATGATATCGGCAATATCGTGAACCGGGTTGATCACAGCCAGTCGGGTGCATTGATGGCGTTTGTGCTTCTGAACCGAATCGGGATTCCGGCATCTGATATCGCTCCGATCATCTCGGCTATCGGGAATCATGATGAAGGAAATGGCGTTCCGGTGAGCAAAATCGCTGCTGCGCTGATTCTCGCCGATAAATCGGATGTGCGCCGCAGCCGGGTGCAGGAGACGGATGTGCAGAAGTTCGATATCCATGATCGGGTGAATTATTCGGCAACGATTTCTCAGCTGAAGATCAATCATGAGCATAGTGCGATCAAGCTGAAGCTGGAAATTGATACGAAGTACGGAGAGATCGGAGAATACTTCGAGATCTTCATGGATCGGATGCTGATGTGCAGAAGGGCTGCTGCCTTTCTGCATATGGAGTTTCATCTGATCATCAATGAGCAGACTCTCTTATGAACCTGATCGAAGAACTGAGGGCATATCAGCCGTTCAATGAGCAGGAAGAAAAGGACCGGGAACTGATCCTCAGGTGTCTGGAAACGATGCCGGATGTCTATGAACGCAGCAATCCGATTGCGCATATGACTGCCAGTGCCTGGATCGTGAATCCGGAACGGACAAAAGTGCTGATGTGCTGGCATAATATCTACAAGTCCTGGAGCTGGCTTGGCGGTCATGCGGATGGTGAACGAGATCTGCTGAAGGTAGCTCTGAAGGAAACCAGAGAAGAAAGCGGACTGAAACAGGTGATCCCGGTTTCTGACCAGATCTTCTCGATTGAGTCTCTGACGGTGGATGGCCATATCCATCATGGGATATATGTGAGCTCTCATCTGCATCTGAATGTGACGTATCTGCTTGAAGCAGATAATCATGAGATGGTTCATATGAACCCTGAAGAGAATTCCGGCGTCAGCTGGTTTCCGCTGGAAGAAGCAGTCCGGAAGTCTTCCGAGCCATGGTTTAGGGAACATATCTATTCAAAGCTGAATGAAAAGCTGAAGCTGATGCAGAACAGCTGAGCAAAAGAAAAGAGAACCGGCGAGGTTCTCTTTTTCAGAATTACTTGAGGTGCCAGATATCGCGATTGTATTCTGCGATCGTGCGGTCGCTGGAGAAGAAGCCGGACTTTGCGGTATTGACCAGCATCATGCGCGTCCACTTCTCGCGATTGCTGTAATCGTAGATGGCTGTTTCTTTTGCGGCACAATAGCTTTCGAGATCCAGCAGAGTCATGAACCAGTCTTTATTCTTCAGGTTGTCGGAAACTGCAGTCAGCAGTTCCTTGTCGCCGATCTTCAGCATTTCCGGACCGGTGATGAAATCGATGCAGTGACGGATGGATTCCGAACGATTGTAGAAATCGATCGCATGATATCCGTTCGTGTCATAGAGATGGATGACTTCATCGCTGGAACGGCCGAAGGTATAGATGTTCTCGCGGCCGACCAGATCGCGGATCTCAACGTTTGCACCATCATTGGTTCCGATGGTAACTGCGCCGTTGAGCATGAATTTCATGTTTCCGGTTCCGGATGCTTCCTTGGAAGCCAGGGAAATCTGTTCGGAGAGATCGGCTGCCGGAATGGTCACTTCTGCTTTTGCGATGTTGTAGTTCTGCAGCATCACGACTTTCATGTAAGGGCTGACTTCCGGATCATTGTTGACGAGCTCCTGCAGGCAGAGAATCAGATGGATGATGTCCTTTGCCATGATATATGCGGGAGCTGCCTTGCCGCCGAAGATGACGGTGATCGGACGGGCCGGAGTCTGGCCGTTCTTGATGCGCTGATATTCATAGATGACATACAGTGCATTCATCTGCTGGCGCTTGTATTCGTGCATGCGCTTGACCTGGATATCGAAGATGCTGTCCGGGTCGATTTCAACGCCTTCCGTGCGCTTGACGAATGCGGCAAACTTCTCTTTGTTGTGATGCTTGATCTCATCCAGGCGATGCAGGACATTCTCATCGTTGTAGTACTGCATGAGATTCTGAAGGCAGTCAGCATCTGCTTTCCAGTCATCATAGATCAATTCATCCAGCAGGGAAGTAAGTTCCGGATTGCAGTGATACAGCCATCTGCGGAAGGTGATTCCGTTGGTCTTGTTGTTGAACTTCTCCGGATAGATGTTGTAGAACGGCCGGAGTTCCTTGTGCTTCAGAATTTCGGTATGCAGAGCGGCAACACCATTGACGCTGTGTCCGTAATGCATGTCCATGCGGGCCATGTGGACACGGTTCTGATTGTCGATGATGTTGAGATCCGGGTTATTGTTGTATGCGCAGATGACACCCCAGTCGAGACCGCCGATGATCGGCATAAGCTGCGGAACGACTGCGGAGAGATAATCCAGCGGCCATTTCTCGAGGGCTTCTGCCAGAATCGTATGGTTTGTATACGCGCAGACATCGGAAACGATCTCTGCTGCTTCGCGGAATGGCATGCCTTCCTGAATCAGCAGGCGCACCAGTTCCGGAATGACCATGGACGGATGCGTGTCATTGATCTGAATGGCGACGTAGTCTGCCAGATGATGGAGATCATGGCCGAGTGCTTTCTGTTCCTTCAGGATCAGCTGAGCAGCGCTGGATACCATGAAGTACTGCTGGTAGATGCGAAGCAGCTGTCCGTCCTTATCGGAATCATCCGGATACAGGAACAGGGTCAGATTCTTTTCGATGGCTTTCTTGTCGAATTCGATGCCATCATGGACGATGGATTCGTCCACGGTATCGATGTCAAAGAGATGCAGGGTATTATGTCCGGTCTTGTAGCCGAGAACGTCCAGATCATACATTCTGGAGGTAACGGTTCTGTTCCCGAAAGAAACCGGGAAGGTGACATCAGTCTTTCTCAGAATGCATGGTTCGCCAAGCCAGGTATCCGGAACTTCGTGCTGACGGCGGTTCACGAATTCCTGACGGAACAGTCCGAAGTGGTAGCGCAGGCCGATGCCGTCACCTGCCAGATTCAGCGTTGCGATGGAATCCAGGAAACATGCGGCAAGTCTGCCGAGACCGCCATTGCCGAGCGAAGGCTCCGGCTCTTCTTCTTCGACTGCGGAAAGGGATTTTCCATTCTTCTTCAGCAGTTCATCGACTTCCTTATAGATGCCGAGATTGATCAGATTCTTGCCGAGCTGTCTTCCAATCAGAAATTCTGCACTGATGTAGTAGAGTTTCTTGTCTCCGGCAGTCATCGGGATTTCTTCTGCCTTCTTCTTCACCAGAGTCAGGCATGCATGATAGAGCTCCTCATTGCTTGCCTCTGCGATAGGCTTTCCGAGTGTATCATTCAGCTGTTTTTCCAGTTCCATAGATTTTCCTCCTTCTTGATTGTAAACGTTTCCGTAAACGTTTACAACAGAATAATCGCATCAGAATCGTGAAAATCCGATACAATTCGATCGTACAGTACACGAAAAAACTGGAAAAGGGAAGAGACATCTTATGAAAAAAGCTGGAATTCTGATGCCGGTGGCATCTTTGCCGGGAAGGTTCGGGTCAGGTGACTTCGGGCCGGAGGCATATCGTTTTGCGGAAGATCTTGCCAGGGCAGGCTTCTCGATCTGGCAGATTCTGCCGCTGAATCCGGTGGGATACGGGAATTCTCCGTATCAGCCGTATTCTTCATTTGCGATGGATGAGCTGTATCTTTCACTGGATCTTCTGGAGCAGCAGGGACTTCTGGATCATGTTCCGGACTACCATGTTTCAAGAAATCGGATTTCCTATGAAGAAGTACGTGCTTATAAGGAAAGATATCTGAGAAAAGCATTCTCCAGGTTCCGGGAGGACTTGAGCTTCATGACATTCAGTTTCCAGGAATGGATGCGGCATTATGCACTATTCCGGACGTTCCGCAAGATCGAAGGAAACAAGCCGTGGCCGGAATGGAAGAATCTTGCCTTCCGGGATCTGCCTCTGAACGAATCTTCCGTGGACCTGAAGCAGTATGAAGATGAGATTCTGTATCAGGTCTTCCTGCAGTATGAACTGTTCCTGCAGTGGAAGAATCTCAAGCAGCATGTCAATGATCTCGGTCTGGAGATTGTCGGAGATATTCCGTTCTATCCGGGTCTGGACAGTGCGGATGTATGGTCGCATCGGGAGAGCTTCCTGCTGGATAAGGATGGACATCCGCGGTTCATTGCCGGCGTACCGCCGGATTGTTTCTCGGAAGACGGACAGAGATGGGGCAATCCGATCTATAACTGGAATAATCTGAAGAAACATCATTATTCCTTCTGGATCGACCGGCTCGGATATACGACGCGTCTTTATGATGTGGTTCGGCTGGACCACTTCCGTGCCTTTGATACCTATTGGAAGATCCCGTCATCCTGTCCTACTGCAAGAGAAGGAGCATGGATCAAAGCACCTGGAAAGGAGCTTCTCGACCTTGTCAGGGAGCAGATTCCGGATCTTGAGATTGTGGCAGAAGACCTCGGAGATCTGAGGCCGCAGGTGCTGAAGCTGAGAGACCGTTATCATTTTCCAGGCATGAATATCCTGCAGTTCACGTTTGATCCGGAAAGAGAATTCCATACTTCTGAGAACTGCTTTGTCTATCCAGGCACTCATGATAACGATACAATCCTTTCCTGGTATCAGAGCAGGACTGCCAGAGAGAGAAAAGCATTCCGGAACTGGCTGCAGAAACATGGCTATGATCCCCGGAATCCCTGTGATTCGCTGATCCGGGTGGCATTGAACAGCGAGGCTGAGGCGGCGGTGATTCCGATGGCGGATTTTCTTCATCTTGGCAAAGAAGGAAGAATCAACACGCCTTCCACAGTCGGCTCGCAGAACTGGAGCTGGAGGCTGAAGGATCTCAGAAGTTTTGAAGAGAGAATTCCGAAGATTGCGGAAATGATTTCCGGCAGCGGAAGAGGCAGGGAAAAATAGTATAATGAACCGGTGAACAAGGAGTAAGATATGTCACTGCTGATTGAAATGATCAAATCCGTATTGTTCGGAATCGTCCAGGGAATCACGGAATGGCTGCCGATCTCTTCGACTGGTCATCTGATTCTTCTGAATACGATCCTGCCGCTGAGAGTGTTCCAGGACGCTGCCAGCAATGAAGCTTTCTGGAATATGTATAAAGTCGTGATTCAGTTCGGCTCGATCCTGGCTGTGCTGGTGCTGTATTTCAGACGTCTGAATCCATGGGACAAGGCCAAGGATGAGAAGAAGAAAAAACAGACGATTCAGCTGTGGGTTAAAGTGATCATTGCGACAATACCGGCAGGAATTGCCGGCGTGCTGCTGGATGATCTTATTGATGCGAAGCTTTCTACGCCGACCGTGATCGCGATTGCGCTGATTGTATACGGAATTCTGTTCATCTGGATCGAAAACCGCAGCCGCAAGCCGAAGATCCATTCGATTGATGCGATGGATTACGGCACAGCTGCGAAGATCGGCTGTTTTCAGGCGCTGGCGCTGATTCCTGGAACATCCCGTTCTGGCTCGACAATCCTCGGTTCGGTGCTCATGGGCTGCTCCAGAGGAACTGCTACAGAGTTCTCGTTCTTCATGGCGATTCCGGTCATGTTCGGTGCTTCGCTTCTGAAACTGGTCAAGATGGCGGGCGAAGGTGTATCGATGGGCGTGAGCGGAACGGTGGTTCTCTTAGTGGGAATGATTGTCTCGTTCGTGGTTTCCGTGATCGTGATCCGCAGTTTCCTGAAGTATATCCGCAAGCATGATTTCAAGATCTTCGGACTGTATCGCATCATTCTCGGTGTCATTATCCTGGTGCTCGGACTGATGGGAGTTCTGCCGGCCGGAGTTTCGGCATGAATTCTTCATCTCTCAGCATCGCTGCACTGTTTCTGGAAGGACTTCTGTCCTTCTTTTCGCCTTGCGTTCTGCCGCTGATTCCGGTGCTTGCCGGTTATCTGACCGCTGAAGAAACCGAAACGGATCCGAAGGCTGCCCGGAAACATACGGCCTGGATGACGCTCTGGTTCGTGCTCGGCATCTGCCTCGTATTTGTGCTGGCGGCCGCCGGAGCCGGAATTCTGAATACGTTCTTTCAGTCGCACAGCGTGCAGTTCTCGATTGCCGGAGGCATTCTGCTTGTTCTGTTCGGACTGACGGAATTCGGAGTGATCCAGATTCCGTTTCTGATGAAGGAACATCGGCTTCCTTCTTCCAGGAAGAAGGAATCTGATGCGCTCAGTGCATTTCTGCTTGGCTTTTTCTTCAGCTTTGCCTGGAGTCCCTGCGTAGGGCCATTGCTGGCAAGTGCGATCGTGATGGCTGCAGATGCGTCTTCCAGAGCGCTTGGCTATGCCTATATCGCTGCGTATGCGGCGGGTTTCCTGCTGATCTTCATCCTGCTTGGTCTGTTCACGGAAGAAGTTCTCCGCTTTCTGAAGAAGAAGCGGAATGTCGTGAAGTACACGCAGAAAATCGGCGGAGCGATTCTGCTGGCAATGGGTGTTTATATGCTCGTGCAGGCCAATCAGCAGATCAGCCAGGTGCAGACAGCTGCTGCAGAACCGACTGCAGAAGTTTCCGCTGAACCAGGTGCGCTCGCTGAAGCGTCTTCAGGTACGCACACGGATGCAGAAAAATACAATTTCACGCTGGAAGATGCGGAAGGAAATGCGCATTCGCTGACGGATTATAGCGGGAAAACAGTAGTTGTGAATTTCTTCGGAACGTGGTGCGGGTACTGCAACCAGGAACTTCCGCATCTGCAGGAAATCCATGATACCAGAGAGGATGTCGTGATACTGCTGATTGCAGCACCAGGTTATAATGGCGAAGGAAACGTGAGTGATGTGGAGCGCTATATGAAGGATGCTGGCTATTCCATGACGATTCTCTATGACACGGATTTCTCGGTTTCTTCACGGTATGGTGTGCAGGGGTATCCTTATACGTTTATTCTGAAACCGGATGGCTCATTTCTGGGATATATTCCCGGCTATCTGCCGGATGAATCCCTGGATCAGGCGATTTCTGAGGCTTCGGGAAACTGATGATGCAAGCACGCAGATTTCTGTTGCGCACCGCAGAAGACAGGTCTATAATCTAGCCGTACCGAGAGGCAATAAAAAAAACGGCTTGAGGGCCGTTGGGTTTAAAGCCTCTCTTTATTTGTGGAGGCAGAAAGGAAAGAAGTATGAAGTACATTTTCGTTACGGGCGGTGTGGTATCAGGACTTGGCAAGGGAATTACTGCTGCTTCGCTGGGCAGACTTCTGAAGCAGAGAGGATTCAAGGTAATTTCTCAGAAACTGGATCCGTATATCAATGTTGACCCGGGTACGATGAGTCCTTACCAGCATGGTGAAGTTTTCGTGACTGATGATGGTGCAGAGACCGACCTTGATCTTGGCCACTATGAACGCTTCATCGATGAGGATCTGAATAAATATTCGAACCTCACGACTGGGAAGGTCTACTGGAATGTGCTTCAGAAGGAGCGCCGCGGGGAGTATCTTGGCGAGACCGTGCAGATCATTCCGCATATCACCAACGAGATCAAGCGCTTCATCTACTCGGTTGGCGAGAAGGCTGGTGCAGATGTGGTTATCACGGAGATCGGCGGAACGGTCGGTGATATCGAATCGCAGCCATTCATCGAAGCAATCCGTCAGATCGCGATTGAGCATCCGGCGGAGGATGTCTGCTTTGTGCATGTGACGCTGGTTCCGTTTATTCCGGGATCGGATGAATATAAGTCCAAGCCGACGCAGCATTCTGTAAAGGAACTGCAGAATTCCGGAGTTCGTCCGAATATCATCATTACCCGCTGCGATGGCGAGCTTCCGGAAGATGTCAAGCATAAGATTTCCCTGTTCTGCAATGTCAAGCCGGATTGCGTGATTGAGAATACGACAGTGGAATCTCTTTATGATGCTCCGATTATGCTGGAGCGTCAGCATTTCTCTGAGATTGTCTGCCGTGAGCTGAATATGGATCCGAGAACGATTGATCTCACGGAATGGAATAAGATGCTCGATCGGATTCATAATCGCTCCAAGCACGTTACGATTGCGCTGGTCGGCAAATATGTGAAGCTTCATGACGCATATCTTTCCGTCAAGGAAGCGCTTCATCATGGCGGCTATGAGAATGATGCACATGTCCGCATCAAGTGGGTTGAATCCGAAGGAATCAATGATGAAACTGCTCCCGAGATTTTCGCTGGCGTGCAGGGGATCATTGTTCCGGGCGGATTCGGGGATCGCGGCATTGAAGGAATGATTGCCAGTGCGAGATATGCCCGCACGCACAATATTCCGTACCTTGGCTTATGCCTTGGCATGCAGATTGCGGTGATTGAGTTTGCCAGAGATGTGCTTGGCTATGCGGATGCGAATTCCAATGAGTTCAATGAGATGAGCACGCATAAGGTCATCGACTTCATGGCGAATCAGAGTGATGATATTGATAAAGGCGGCACGATGCGTCTTGGCGCATATCCATGCGTGATCAAGGATGGCAGCCTGCTGATGAAGTGCTATGGTCAGAAGGAGATTCAGGAGCGTCATCGTCATCGCTATGAGTTCAACAATAAGTTCCGTGAAGAATTCGTCTCTCATGGAATGGATATTGTCGGTACATCTCCGGATGGAAGACTGGTGGAATCAGTTGAGTGCAAGGATGATGACTTCTTCATCGGGGTTCAGTACCATCCTGAATTCAAGAGCCGGCCGAACCGGGCTCATCCGCTGTTCCGTGAATTCATTGCGGCAGCAGTGAGAAAAGCAGAGGCTGAATAATTCATTCTGTTATAATGAGAAAGCTTTTGCTTTCTCATTCTTTTCAAAGGGAGGAAATACAGGTGACCGAGAAGATTGTTGTTCTGGACTTCGGCGGGCAGTATAAGCAGCTGATTGCCAGAAGAGTGCGCGAGAATCATGTCTACTGCGAGATTCATCCTTACACGACTTCGCTTGAAACCCTGAAGGAGATGAATCCGAAGGGAATTATTCTGACGGGCGGACCCGACAGTGTGTATGCAGAGGATTCGCTGACCTGCGACCCGGGGCTGTTCAGCCTTGGAATTCCGGTGCTCGGGATCTGCTATGGCTCCCAGCTGATGGCATATGAACTTGGCGGCAAAGTAGAAACTGCACCGGTGAGCGAGTATGGCCATACAGAGCTTCATGCGGATTTCACGGATGGAATTCTGAAGGGATGGAAAGACGTCTCGACAGTCTGGATGAGTCATACTGACTATATTTCTGAAGCTCCGGAAGGATTCAGAGTTGCGGCTCATACGGAAGTATGCCCGATTGCGGCAATGGAAAATCCGGAAAAAAAGCTGTATGCGGTTCAGTTCCATCCCGAAGTCGTGCATACGGAAGAAGGAAAGAAACTCTTCAAGACGTTCATCTTTGATATCTGCGGATGCGCCGGCGACTGGAAAATGGATTCCTTTGCGGAGACAACCATCAGAGAATTAAGAGAAAAGATCGGCAATGGCAGAGTGCTCTGTGCGCTCTCCGGAGGAGTGGATTCTTCAGTATGCGCAGTGCTTCTTTCCAAAGCAGTCGGCAAGCAGCTGACCTGTGTGTTTGTGGATCATGGACTGCTGCGCAAGGATGAAGGAGATCAGGTTGAAGCAGTATTCGGACCGGAAGGACCATATGAACTGAACTTCATCCGGGTCAATGCTCAGCAGTATTTCTATGATAAGCTCAAGGGTGTGACAGATCCGGAACAGAAGCGGAAGATCATCGGTGCTGAATTCATCAATGTCTTTGAGAAGGAGGCCAAGAAGATCGGTCATGTAGATTATCTGGCTCAGGGAACGATCTATCCGGATGTTGTGGAATCCGGGATCGGGAAAGGTGCTGTGATCAAGTCTCATCATAATGTCGGCGGTCTGCCGGATCATGTGGATTTCAAGGAGATTGTGGAACCGCTTCGTTCTCTCTTCAAAGATGAAGTGCGCCAGGTAGGTCTGGAGCTTGGAATTCCGCGCAGCCTGGTTTATCGCCAGCCATTCCCGGGACCCGGACTTGGCATCAGAATTGTCGGGGAAGTGACCGAAGAAAAGGTGAAGATCGTTCAGGAAGCTGATGCGATCTACCGGGAAGAACTTGAAAAAGCCGGAGTTGATATGGGCAAGGGACAATTCTTTGCGGCATTATCTAACATGCGGTCTGTCGGCGTGATGGGTGACGGAAGAACTTATGACTATGCAGTGGTTCTGAGGGGAGTCATTACTTCAGACTTCATGACTGCAGAAGCAGCAGAGATTCCGTGGGCAGTTCTTCAGACCTGCATGAACAGGATCATCAATGAGGTGAAGGGGGTCAACCGTGTCATGTATGATCTGACCAGCAAGCCTCCCGGAACCATTGAGCTGGAATAATTCTGTTTTCTCCGAAACCCCGTAATCATCGTATTTTACGGGGTTTTTTCGTGCCTGCTGACCCAATTTTGACCCAAAAGATCTATATGGTGTATTCTTATGACACAAATATCATGCAAAATGCTATAGCTTTAAAAGCGTGCTTGTGTCAAAATGACTATACTATGATTGAAGAAACATGGGGAGGAGACGGCATGGAATACATAGACCCCGTATTGATTGAGCTGGAGAAATTGAATGCCAGATTGAGCAAAGAGCAGGTCAGCTCGATTTATTCCTTGATTCGGTTTGAATATCCCGATCTGATTGAAGATAAGCATCGGGCCTTTTCGTTCTTCGATCGCTTGGATTTTACGCAGAAAGAGTTACAGGAATTGATCGTAATTTCAAACGAAATTCGTGTTGAATTGACGCGTGAACGTGTTCATAAATCGGATGGAAATCGATCGCCATGGCAGCTCTTCTGCGCTCAGTATCGCAGCCGTTTTCCTTCCGTAAGCAACCGTGATTTCGTTCAGTTTTATGAATGCATTACGCAGATTTCTCTTCAGCTGCCGGAAGAATTGAACGTTGAAAAGAACGTATTAAACTTCATTTCTGATGTTAAAAAAGCGTACGGAAATCAAACGGATCAGGAAAGAATCCTGCTTCAATTGTTCTCGAATCCGGCAAAATTTCTGAATGAATTGCAGCATAATACGGATGATAGTTCGCGGCTGATTTTTAACAGCAGTTTGAAATTTATCAGGAAGTCTGCGGATGCAATGCTATACGGAAATGATGCATTGATCTGCCTGGAAAATGATCCGAAAGGTTCGATTCCAAACGACTACTCACTTGAAAACAATTATGTTTATTATCAATTTACTTCTCTTCTGAATAAAGAAAAGGATTCTGCATTGGTCGTTTTACCTTCGCCATTGTTCATGAAAAAGTGGCGGAATGATGCAGAACTTATCAAGATCGCAACCGTTTTTGCGGTCGATAATTCTGCGCAGGCAGGAATACTGAGCAAATCTGAACAAGGCAGGAGTTCGTATATTTCAGTGGATCATCTGGCAGATTTTCTTGAAGAAAACCCTGCGTTTTCTCGCAATATTCTGCTGTTTCAGACGCGTGAACCGGGAGGAAAACTGTCAGAAGATTTGTATGGGATTTTTCGGAAATCTGCCGGGACGAATCGTTTTCTCATGTTTACAAGTGATGGATATCTGAAAGATTCCTCTGGGGAAATACAATCAATGCTCGCGGAAACTGCCCTGCAGATCGAATGTGTATCGCTTCTTCCTTCTGGTATTAATGATGAGCGAAAGCCGTCCAGGAAGTGTCTTGTCTGGTTTCGATCGATGGAGAACTCTGTGGACAATCAGGTGGTGATTTCCCAGTACAGATTACTGAAGAATCAGAAGTATCAAGCCCTTGAACGCCGTCCTCTTGTGCTGTCAATGGCAATGGAAAAGCTCCCTTCAAATCTTGATTTCCGCAGTGTCTATCGACAGGAATTTAATAGCTATGAGAGGAAATCGGACGCTGAGCGAAATCGGGCTGAGCGCATTGATCTGACAGATGAAGTCCATCTTTTCTACACGGAATCTGCAGGTGACGATGGTTGCCGGAGAGTACGCGCATTCATCAAAGATCCTGGTAGCGATGAGAAAAAGACAATGTATCAGACGCAGAAGAGTGCCAGGAATATACCGGCTGGAGATGTAAAAGAATGGGTGCTGACGGTATATCCATATTCTGAAACAGAATACCAGGGAAAGCGGTATTCGACTCGTCATGAGATTTCTTCCGCCTATCAAAAGGTACTGAAACCGCATGATGTTTCTCTGAAGACGTTCATTTATTTCTTTCCTGAATGCGATTCTTTAATCGGAAACAACGTTGATTTTAATGAGCTGATGAATGGAGAAATCGGATCATTAACTGCTGATCTGATTCAGAATGACGCCGTCGATCGTCTCCTCTCAGAGAAATATCAGAGTTATGAAGGGGAGAAAACAAAGTATGCATTGAAGTCAATTCTTTCAGCGATTCTTGATCTTGCTGTAAAGAAAGGTTACGCATTCACCAACGATCTTCATGATGCAGTTGAGGCTGTCAGCAACGAGAAACGTGCGATGTATGAGGTGCGCAGCGCGCTGGTTCCTTCTTATTTCCGACGTGATGTCATGAAGGATTTGTTCTCTGTCTGCTCTAAAAAATATCTTGCGGGGGACTCAAGATATCTTGCTGTTTTGATCAAACTTACGACAGGATTAGAAACAGCTGCGGTCGCCGCACTTGAGTGGCAGGATCTGAAAGAAGTGAAAGAATTCGGCGCATCCTTCTATCAGCTTATCATCCGACGGTGTGCTTCTTTCGATGGGAATTCATTTCATCCTCTTCAGAAACGGGAAGCATATCGGATGATTCCGGTTCCTGATTTGCTAGGAAAATACATAAAGGCAGAGCGCGATCGTCAGATGGAAAAGCTGGGTTTTGATACTATCCAGCAGATGGCTCCGTTGGCGATTGTGGGAGGAGGAAGCGAGCATCGCATTAATGGAATAACCATGATTTATTCTCCTTCACAGATCAACCACCTTTGCCGAAGCATTCTGAAAAAATACATTGATAAAGAAGAAATTCAGATTCCGATCAACGAATCGGAATTCGAGCAGATTGATTTGAGGAATTATAACGGCGATATTTTCCGCTCAAATTTCCGCCACTTTGCCTTATCAGACTGCGCGTATGAGAAAGATGAGGTGGACTTTCTGACCGGAAATAAACCGGACTCAACCTTTGCCAGAAACTATTGCGATATGGAGAATGATGCGTCGCAATATCGACTTTATATTAAGCAGAATCGCTTTGCACGATTGTTCCAGGAACGCTCGGAGGGAACCGTAATTGAAGGAAAAATAGAGCGAGAGAACTACCGTTCAACTCTTGATCCGGATCATTGCACAGAGCTTGATTTTACGGTTGAGGACGCTGGCCAGCTTACGAATATTCTTGCTTATGCGCAGCACGGAATCGATGTTGATGTTGTAAAGATCAAGAAGGAGTGATTGAAATCTATGGCTACATTTTCTCTGAAATATCAGGAAAAAACCGCGGAAGGGAAGATGAACTTCATTGGCATTACGCATCGCTACTTTGATGAGATTAATAAGAATAATCTTCCGAAAACCCATGACACATATATTCAGCGCTACGAAGAAAATATCTTTCCGTATGTGGATATTAGTACTCCGGCTGAAGACTATGACGAAGAAACAATCGAAGATTTGATCGGCAGAATTCGTGTGCGGAGCGGGTATTCGGACCAGAGTATTAATTCAAGTATTCGGCATCTGATTTATGATCCATGCATGTGCTTTTTCCAGGATCCTAAGAATATCGGAGTTGATCCGAACACACTGTGGGGATCGGCAAATGATTATCGAATTAAGGAAACTGAAGACCGTTCTGCCGCTTTCCTGAAGATCCGTAAGTCACTTTCTATTGAAGAAGAGAAGGCTGCAGCAAAGTATCTTTTGGATCCAAAAACGGAAATCGGCGAGAATCCCGGTCTCACTTTGATGTTCCTTTTGGGTACGCGAAATAATGAAACGTGTCCGCTCAGTTTTGGTGATATTCGCGAAATGACAGAGTTTCCGGGATGCTATTATGTGCAGATTTTTGAGACTGTACGATTAGGCGACAATACTCTGAAAGCCAGCGGCAAGACGGCCAACTCGCCGCGAAGGCTGCCAATCATGCCTGTTCTTCTTGATTACCTGCGGGGAAGGGAGGAATATATCTGCTCTCAAATCCGCTTTCCTTATACAGACTCTTCTGGGAAAACCTTTTCTTCCGTAGATGAGCTTCCGATTGCCTGCAGAGGCAATCAATTCAGCGTGATCTGCCGTTCAAAAGATCTGACACTTGCAGGAAAAAGATTCCTTCATGATGTTCTGAAATTACAGGAACAGGAAGTGTCAGGCATTGCGGCATACATGATCGAAACCCAGAATACATGGGAAGATCTGCAGGAAAAGGATGTTACGACATATCTTTTCCGCAGAAACTTTGCGACGCATTTATACAATCTCGGCCTCAGCTTGACAGACTCTCAATACTATATGGGACATGCAATGGACAATACGCCAATGCGGCGCGCGGATTACGCAAACGAAGAGTATCTGCACTATTTATATACACTGCTTCTTAGGCATCCTTTGAATCATCCTAAGAATGATTTTTCTTTGTCAGCAAGAACCAATATTGATAGTGGCCCTGTTCGTGTTCGCATAACAAACAAAGAGTATAACGATCCGATCCTGATACAGACCACGGTGCCGATGAATCTAGAAATCCGGCAGAGTCCTGCCCTTAACAAGCCAAAGGAAGAAGTAGATATCACCGATTCCGTCAACCAGGTTTACTGGCGGAAGTAATAAAAAGAAAGCCATAGAACAGGCTTTCTCTAGGATTTGTCATCGATTAATGAACATGAACTGCTTCCCACTGATATCAGTGGCTTTGTAGACGTGTAAATCATGAATCGATTTCACCTTTTTGTAGTTTGCAATAATTACAATGTTGCGATGGGGATCTGTTCTCACACGCTCAGTGAACTCTTTCTGCCTCCAATCCCGTTCACATCGTATTAACAGGTAGAGAACATTTCTCGGCTTGGTATAATCAGCATCTTCATTGACCAAACAGATATAGCCTCGATTTACGAAAGGCTTTATTTCATCCGGAATACTATCCCATCTTACCCTCTTCGTAATGATCATCCGGATACCAGACAGATCATTGATGAAATGCTTATCAGGATAATGTTTGTCAATGAAAAACTCGCATTTTAGTAATTCGTCATTTATTAAAGCGTCTGCGGACATTGCGTTTATAGATGCATACATCTCTGGAAGCGTCGTTAACACTTTTTCCCCGTTTTTGAATTCTATATCGGAACTTGTTAACTTGTCTTCGTCCATTGCGCTTTCAACAGACTGGTTGGTTACCCCTTCTTGCTTCAAGGGCTTCGTTTCAGGATCATGAGAATTGCAAAGACCTTTGTAATCCATCTTAGGAGAGCCGCCAGTCGAAGCAGTCGTTTCACTTACCTTTGAACTTTTGTTGTACGGACAATCATCTGCATGTTTTGTTACCGCCACAAAGAAATAGTCCGGCCCATTTCCGTTCCTCCGCCTTGCATGATACGGAGCCCGGCGGGGAACTACTTCTACATGACATTTCTCGCAGTAAAACTTGCATATTCCTTTATATTTTTCGATGAATTCCGTCGCTGACGGTCCATCTTCTGTATCAATGGGGATTTTCTCACCATTCAGAATAGCTATTGCCCTCGTGTTTCTAATGCTCTTAGTGCCATTTTTCCTTTTCTTTGCCATAAATACCTCCGTATATCTGAAGTATACGAACAAAAATGAGGGATGAGAAATGGTGACGGTTCATCTGATAAGAATGGCATGAAATCGGATGATAATAGCCACTATGGCTGAATAAGAAGCTGCTTTTGGTGAAATGAATTGGTCATTACTGGCAACAAACTGGATGGAAACTATCAGGCATATGACATGAATGCATGATTGTTTCAACGAATGAATAGAGCGAGGATAAGCGGGATATCTTGCGAATGAATACGCTATAAAGCGGCAGTGTATTATAGAGAGTAACTGCCGCTGCAGAAGAAAAAAGATTTACCTTCTATCTGTATTCAATAGTGGCTATTGCGAATCTGTGCCACTTTCTCCATTAAGGAAAGTGCGTTTCATTTCAGCTTCGACCAACCGCAGAAGCATATCATTGACGGTTTCACCGTTTAATTCCGCACACTTCTTGATCTTATCGCGCATGCCTTTAGGTACGCGAAAACGTACAGCATCCGTTTTTTCTGCTTCCCATTTACGATCTGCCTTTTTCTTCGCTTCGCTTACCATGGTGACCTCTGTTAAGACTATACCACAGAAACTATTAAGTTCGCTTGACACATGGTACCATGTATGCTACATTATGGGTGGAAATAAAAAGCGGCAGCCTGAAGAGTTCGCACCTCCTCAGACCTGCAAGGTAGGACTGGTACCTCACAGCAGCCGAGCTGCACCGCATCGATATTGTATGTTTTAGGCAATATCAATGCAAGCACTCGGAAACGATGTTCATCTGGAACACCGCGTGAGGAAGTACCTCCGCGGCGTTTTATTTCCCCACTTAGAAGAAGGGAGAATAAGGATGAACAACAACACCAGTGGAAGCTTGTTCCTGAATGCTCAGGACGTAGCAGCGATCATGTCAATATCTGTCTCCAAAGCCTATAAGGTCATTGCTTCGATGAATACAGAGCTTGAGAAGATGGGTTATCTGACTATTCATGGCCGTGTCAGTAAGAATTACTTCGAGACGCGCATCTACGGCGGTCTGGGGGTGCACTGATATGCCTGCATATAAGCAGAAAAACGGATCGTGGATTGTGAAGCTCAGCTATCTGACCTGGGACGGGAAGCGCAAGTGGCTCACGAAACGTGGGTTCGAAACGAAGAGGGATGCCCTTTCCTGGGAAAACCAGTTCAAGCTGAGAACTGCAGGAACCTTGGATATGACGCTGTCCAGCTTCATCGATCTCTACATGACCAATATGAAGGAACGGATTAAGCCTGACACCTTCTATGAGAAGACGATGATCTATTCGAAATGGATAACGCCTTATCTTGGGGAACGTGCGGTGAACAAGCTTACGGCAGCGGATGTGTTGTCTTGGCAGAATATGCTGCTGACATATCGGATGCCAAACGGAGATAAGCTGAGTAAGTCTTATCTCAAGACGGTTCACAATCAGTTGTCGGCTGTACTGAACTTTGCGGTTCGGTATTACGAGCTTCCGAAAAATGTAGCTGCAGTTGTCGGAAACCTTGGAACGGATAAGGAAGTGAAGATTTCCTTCTGGACGACTGAGGAATACCGGAAATTCGCTCTGGAAGAAATGGCGGAGCCGATGTATTACTACGCATTTGAGGTTCTTTACTGGGCAGGGCTGCGGGAGGGTGAGCTGCTTGCTCTTACTCCTAAAGATATCCATCTCGATGAGGGATACATCGATATCAACAAGACGTTTTATATCTTGCACGGGGAGGAGCATATCACAAGCCCCAAGACCGATATGAGCGTCCGGAAAGTGGAAATTCCCGAATTCCTTATCAATGAGCTTCGGGACTATCTGAAGATGATCTACAACCCTCAGGATGATCAGCGACTGTTCCCGTTGACGAAAAGCCATTTGACCAAGCATATCAAGAGTGGCGCAGCTAAAGCTGGAGTCCATCAGATCAGGGTTCATGATTTGAGGCATTCCCATGTATCACTTTTGATTCATGAGGGGTTCAGCGCATTGGAGATCGGTTCACGCGTTGGTCACAGTAGTGTTTACATTACATTCCACTATGCGCATCTGTTCCCGAATGTACAGCGGAAGATGGCTGGCAAACTGAATGATATCCAGAAGGAGGCAACGAATGAGTAGGAAAACACTGGATGCGAAGGGACGGTGGCGCAATAAGTTCTGCGGCATCCGTCTCTCGCAGGATGAGTATCTTGAACTCAAGACTCTGGTTCATTTGTCGGGAATGACCAGTCAGGACTATATCATCAGCAAGCTTCTGAATCACGAAATCGTAGTGACGGGCAATCCTCGTGTCTTCCTTGCTTTGAAGAGGGAGATTGAAGCGATGATTCATGAGCTGGAAGCACTCAAAACGGGCGGTGAACTCAGCGATGAGCAGTTGGACCGGATCGCATATATCGTCGAAATGTATCAGGCAACAATCGATTGTGGAACCAATCGAATCCATGAATCTAAAGAAGAAAAGGAGAACAGGAAATGAGAAACACAACCAACCACGTAGCAATGAGCAGTGAGATCTTCAGCGTATTTGCACTGGAAGCGATCAGGTATACGGTGTCAGAGGCACCTGATATTGGAGAGCTTCTGATGGCATCCATTTTGCCCAGCATTTCTTATCTTAATGACGGTGCAGTGTTCATGATGTCATCGCTTATGGAAAGCGAAGTTCAGTCGTGTTCCTGCGAATCCGATTATGACTGGCTCTGCGAGCATGGCTGGCTTTCCTTCAGCAATCTGCTTACTGAAGAAAAAGAAGCAAGAACAAAATCGCTGAGTTCAGCTACAGAACGGATGCGGATGTACGACGCAGCAACAAGCGTTATGGTGGATGATACTCTGAACCTCAGCAATGATATGTTTGCCACTTTTGCATGGGCAGCGTTGAAGCAGGCAGTCACCAAGGAGACTGGATTGAGCGAGCTGGTTATGGCTGTGATCGATGCCAATATCCAGAATCTCAGTGACGGAACGCTGTTCAATATGGCATCATTCATGGAAAACATTGTTCAGCAGACCGGCAATGATTATGATGATCACTGGTTTAATGCCCATGGATGGACGGAATTCAGCAATCATTTGACTGTTGAAAAGGGAAACAGGAAGGCGTCCTTTCGGGCAGAGAATGGGCTGAACCCGGATTCGGAAGAATCCCCGTCTGAGTTCATTACCTGTTTGGAGATCTGACATGAACGAAACAAGACGTTATCAGCATCAGGATATCAACGGACTCGCAGAAGGGATGGCCTGCAAAAGCGTATATCTGTTGCAGGCCATCACGCCTCGCATTACGACAACTGGGAAACCCTATTTAGCTGTAACACTTCAGGATGCGACGGGTTCTATTTCGGGCAAGGTCTGGGAGAAAAAGCCGGAAATGGATGCTCTCGTTGCCGGTGAAGCAGTACATGCAGGATTCACAGTCGAGACATACAACGGCAAGCTCCAGATCAACGTTAACCTGCTTCAGCGTATACCGGATGATCATCCTATTCCGGATGAGTACTTGAGACTGCTGCTGCCCATGGCGCCGGAGCCGTTGGAAAATATGTTTTCCGAACTCTGGAATACGGTAGATGGATTTCACGATTCGGATTACAAGCGGTTAACAGAGAAAGTACTGTCAGATAACAGAGAAGTGTTACTGAGGATCCCCGCTGCACAGAAAGTCCATGAAAATGGTATTGGCGGTCTCCTTCAGCATCTGACAGGTATGCTCAGGGTCGCAAAAGGGTTTGTTGCGGCGTACCCGACGCTGATCAATGCGGAACTGCTGTATTGCGGCGTGATTTTACATGACATTGGCAAGATTCGGGAATTTCAGCGTAGCAAGTTCGATCTGGTCAGTGGCTACACCAATGAGGGCAATCTTGAGGGACATTTATTTATCGGTGCCGAATACATTGGTAAAGTGTGCGATGATCTTTCTGTCGACCCGGAAAAGAAGATGCTGTTGCAGCATATGTTGCTGAGCCATCATGGAAACCCGGAGTTTGGAGCATGTGTGCAACCAAAATTTCTTGAAGCCTATTTGCTCTATCTCTGTGATCTTACTGATAGTCGAGTCTGGATTTTTGAGGATGCATACAAGGATTTGAAGCCCGGAGAAACAGCAGAAACTACAAATTTCTTCCTTGATAACGTACGCGTTTATCGCCCAAAAGAATGAATGGCAAACTTTGATAATCAAGTATACATCACCCGGCCTTGATCTGCATAATGATCAAGGCCTTTTCAGTGCAAAATATTAGTGACGTGAAGTGAAAAATTAAATTCCACTTCAGGGAGTGCTAAGTGGAAGTATGTCTTTCACTAACTTCCAGTTGAATTTACTCTTTCATTCCTCTTGTATCATTTGGTAGGATCGACGGCTTCTTCTTGAAAGGAGGTTCCTATATGGAAGCCGCTAAAAAACAGTCGCATCTTACGTTCGGTGATCGTCAGATCATTCAGAAAGGCATTGAGAACGGATCAAGCAAGAAAGCTATAGCGGATCTTCTCGGCAAGGATAAGTCTACAATCGGCAAAGAAATTGAGCGGCACAGAGAGCTTGCATACAAGTTCAAGCTGCCTCTGGAATGTGCCGCCTACCCTCACTGCAGATTCAACAGGATCTGTACAACTGACTGTACGGATTTTGTTCAATTTACCTGTGCGAGAAGAGACCGCTCTCCCGGGGCTTGCAACGGCTGCGGGAAGTATAGCAGCTGCCGGTTTAACAAGTTCAAATACTATGCCGATCATGCCCACTCTGCTTACCGAGATACTCTCGTGGAATCTCGTTCAGGAGTTAACGCTACAGTCAGTACGATAAGGAAACTTGGTGAACTGATTAAACCCCTGCTTGAGAAAGGACAGTCCGTCTACGCCATTCTGGAAGCACATCCGGAGATTGGCCTGAGCGAAAAGACCGTTTACACCTATATCGAAACCGGTGTGTTTAGAGAAGCCGGCATTACCATCAACTGCCTGGACCTGAAGAAGCAGGTTCGCAGATCACCGCCCAAAAAGCTGAAGTTTAAGCCTCGTCGGGACCTTTCCTATACCAAAGGCCGGACCAGTAAGGAATACGACGAATACATGGCCGCAAATCCCAATGCCAGAGTCGTACAAATGGACACTGTATATAACGATTCCACGAATGGTCCCTTTATTCAGACATTCAAGTTCCTCCGGTACGATCTTCTGCTCTGCCTGTATCATGAAGAGAAAACCGCACTTGATATGCTTGCAGGCATCGATCTCCTTGATGAGATTCTCGGGCATGACTTGTTCAACAGGGAAGTAGAAGTCATTAAGACAGACAGAGGCTCAGAATTTACATGTGCGGACCAGGCCGAAGTCAGATCCGATGGAACACGCAGGACAAGGATGTTCTTCTGTGATCCGATGGCTTCATGGCAGAAAGGATCGATCGAAAACGCTCATCTCCTTCTTCGGGAAATCTGTCCCAAAGGCTGCGATCTTAAGGCGATCGGTCTCATTGACCAGCATGCATGCAATATCATCTCTGAAAACATCAACTCGTACCCAAAAGAAAAGCTGAACGGCAAGTCATCCTTTCAGCTCCTTGAATTTCTCAGCCACCCAACGGCAAAGAAATTCTATGAATTCGGGCTCCATAACATTTCAAATTCGGATGAAGTGATTCTGAAGCCATACGTGCTAAAGAGACGATAGTTTAACAAAAGCCGTCGATCCGCAAGTTGAAATAACTGTTTCACGGCAATGAACTGCTAAAAGTTCATTGACTTTCAACGCGTCTCTTTAGATCTCTTGATACTTTTATTCTGAGGTCCACAAGGCAGAAACGCAAGCAAAAAGCGATGACCGAGAGCGAAATTATGCTCTGTTCATCGCTTCTGTACGACTTATTTCCACTTGCTTTCTAAAGTGGAATTTAACTTTTCACTTGAGCGTATATTTTGTCGGCGGTCATGCACGCCGACGAACGC
The DNA here is from genome assembly GCF_900290205.1 of Anaerolactibacter massiliensis. Classification (NCBI taxonomy): domain Bacteria; kingdom Bacillati; phylum Bacillota; class Erysipelotrichia; order Erysipelotrichales; family Erysipelotrichaceae; genus Anaerolactibacter; species Anaerolactibacter massiliensis. The sequence goes on from NZ_OLMH01000002.1 coordinate 247,546, forward strand.
AACCGGGCTATGTCCGAGGCGCTGGGAGAGGACGTGTACCACTACCACCTCCATGTGGTCTATATCCCGGTGGTGGAGAAGGAGATACGATGGACAAAGCGGTGCAAGGACAAATCCCTGGTGGGCAAGGTCAAAGAAACCGTTATGCAGGTCAGCATGAGCAAAAAGTGGGCATCCCAGCCCGCAGTAGACGAGGCCACCGGGGAGCCATTACGAACAGCAAAGGGCAAGCCTGTGCTGAGAAAGTCGTACAGCGTCTTGCAGGATGATTTCTTTCAGCAGATGCGCTCCGCTGGCTACACGGACTTGGAGCGTGGAGAGCGTGGCAGTTCCGAGGAACATCTGACGGTCACGCAGTTCAAGGTGAAGTGTGAACAGGAGCGGCTTGCACAGCTTCAGGAGGCGGCTGTGCTGGCCCAGGCCGAGGTTGACCGAAGGAACAGGGAGGCGGCAGCTGCCGAAAAGGAAGCGGCCCAGGCCAAGGCCAAACTAAACGATGTGGCCCACATGCTGAAAGGCATGGAGAAGCTGGCGGAGGAATTTTCCAGCGACCCGGAACAGGTCTTGCCAGAAGCGGGACCGCTGGAATCGGCCAGGGCCTACCGGGAGAAAAAGGCCAAGCCCTTATGGGCGAAGATCGTCAAGGTGCTGCGGTCTGTCTACCGGGCCTACTGCGACCTCAAATCCAAATTTGAGCGGCTGCAAGCGGACTATGGCCGGGAGGTCAGCAAAAATAGTTCCTTATCAGAAAGGATTTACGAGGTCTGCGCCGAGAGGGACAGTCTAAAGGGAAAGGTCAGGGACTATGAGCGGGTCAGGCGGGCCATTGGCCCGGAACAGGCGGACAGAATATTAGAGGCCGCTTACCAGCAGGAACAGGCTGAAAAGGAACGGAAACGGGACGCAAGGCAAAAAGCAAGATTAGGCGCACGATAATCACCAAAAACGGAGGGTGTTCCAGTGAATGCCCTCCTGATTTATTTGGGGAATCGGGTAAAATAATTTCTTGTTTTTTAGAGTGTACTATGATATACTGCTATTATCCTGATTTGAGGAGTCTACCAAATATGCGGCAAGGTATTCTTAAATAAAATTTGATAATGGGCGCAAAAATGATTGCCCCTTGCAGGGGCTTAGTTTTTGTACCCAATTTAAGAATACTTTTGCCTTTTTAGTAAATATCGTGACGGACAGCGGCTCATGTAAGCCGTCATACTTCTGTTTGTCCGAAGTCATGATCCCCAGCGGTAAAAGTATTAGCCGCTGGGGATTTTTGCGCCCATTTGGGCCTTGTATGGAGGATAGACATGAACATTATCAATATCGGGATTCTTGCCCATGTAGACGCTGGAAAGACAACCTTGACGGAGAGCCTGCTATATGCCAGCGGAGCCATTTCAGAACCGGGGAGCGTCGAAAAAGGGACAACGAGGACGGACACCATGCTTTTGGAGCGGCAGCGTGGGATTACCATTCAAGCGGCAGTCACTTCCTTCCAGTGGCACAGATGTAAAGTCAACATTGTGGATACGCCCGGCCACATGGATTTTTTGGCGGAGGTGTACCGCTCTTTGGCTGTTTTAGATGGGGCCATCTTGGTGATCTCCGCTAAAGATGGCGTGCAGGCCCAGACCCGTATTCTGTTCCATGCCCTGCGGAAAATGAACATTCCCACCGTTATCTTTATCAACAAGATCGACCAGGCTGGCGTTGATTTGCAGAGCGTGGTTCAGTCTGTTCGGGATAAGCTCTCCGCCGATATTATCATCAAGCAGACGGTGTCGCTGTCCCCGGAAATAGTCCTGGAGGAAAATACCGACATAGAAGCATGGGATGCGGTCATCGAAAATAACGATAAATTATTGGAAAAGTATATCGCAGGAGAACCAATCAGCCGGGAAAAACTTGTGCGGGAGGAACAGCGGCGGGTTCAAGACGCCTCCCTGTTCCCGGTCTATTATGGCAGCGCCAAAAAGGGCCTTGGCATTCAACCGTTGATGGATGCGGTGACAGGGCTGTTCCAACCGATTGGGGAACAGGGGAGCGCCGCCCTATGCGGCAGCGTTTTCAAGGTGGAGTATACAGATTGCGGCCAGCGGCGTGTCTATCTACGGCTATACAGCGGAACGCTGCGCCTGCGGGATACGGTGGCCCTGGCCGGGAGAGAAAAGCTGAAAATCACAGAGATGCGTATTCCATCCAAAGGGGAAATTGTTCGGACAGACACCGCTTATCCGGGTGAAATTGTTATCCTTCCCAGCGACAGCGTGAGGTTAAACGATGTATTAGGGGACCCAACCCGGCTCCCTCGTAAAAGGTGGCGTGAGGACCCCCTCCCCATGCTGCGGACGTCGATTGCGCCGAAAACGGCAGCGCAAAGAGAACGGCTGCTGGACGCTCTTACGCAACTTGCGGATACTGACCCGCTTTTGCGCTGCGAGGTGGATTCCATCACCCATGAGATCATTCTTTCTTTTTTGGGCCGGGTGCAGTTGGAGGTTGTTTCCGCTTTGCTGTCGGAAAAATACAAGCTTGAAACAGTGGTAAAGGAACCCACCGTCATTTATATGGAGCGGCCGCTCAAAGCAGCCAGCCACACCATCCATATCGAGGTGCCGCCCAACCCGTTTTGGGCATCCATCGGACTGTCTGTTACACCACTCCCGCTTGGCTCCGGTGTACAATACGAGAGCCGGGTTTCGCTGGGATACTTGAACCAGAGTTTTCAAAACGCTGTCAGGGATGGTATCCGTTACGGGCTGGAGCAGGGCTTGTTCGGCTGGAACGTAACGGACTGTAAGATTTGCTTTGAATACGGGCTTTATTACAGTCCGGTCAGCACGCCGGCGGACTTCCGCTCATTGGCCCCGATTGTATTGGAACAGGCATTGAAGGAATCAGGGACGCAGTTGCTGGAACCTTATCTCTCCTTCACCCTCTATGCACCCCAGGAATACCTTTCCAGGGCTTATCATGATGCGCCGAAATACTGTGCCACCATTGAAACGGCCCAGGTAAAAAAGGATGAAGTTGTCTTTACTGGCGAGATTCCCGTCCGCTGCATACAGGCATACCGTACTGATCTGGCCTTTTACACCAGCGGGCAGAGCGTATGCCTTACAGAACTGAAAGGGTATCAGGCCGCTGTCGGCAAGCCAGTCATCCAGCCCCGCCGTCCAAACAGCCGCCTGGACAAGGTGCGCTATATGTTCAGTAAGATCACTTGATACACCACAGCGAGGAAGGTTATTGCATTTCCCTGTCTTTCGTGGTAAAATATAGTTGTAAACCACCAGAGAAACCAATCTAATTTTACCGTTGATAGCCATTTCCTTGATAGCCAAATGATAGCAAAAGTTCGGCAAGCCCATAGGATAAGGATAATAGGTATCAGGAAAAATCAAATGATATCAAATCTCCCAAACAAAAGCGTTTAGAATTAAGTTTCATTTTGCGAGCTGGAATAATGCAGCTTTTGACTCAAAATGTGCTGAATTATTCTGAATTACTTGAAGCAGCAGACATTCTTCGGAGTGCCTGCTGCTTTGCGTTATCAGCGTTGATAACATTATGATAACAATTTGGCAACGGGGGGGAGAAATCCCCGCCGCTCTTTTCCCTTTGACACATATTCGCGCGAAGAGAGTATAATTTGTTATACAAATCATACTCTGGAGGCAATATTAATGAAAGCACCGGAAGGGAAATATGCATGGACGGCTACCGTCGGGGAGAAAGGACAAATCGTAATACCGAAACAGGCGCGGGATATCTTCGGGATCAAGCCCGGAGATACTCTGCTTCTTCTTGGCGATGATAAGCGGGGGATCGCCATTCCCCCAAAAGGAGCGTTTGCAGAATTGTTCAGGATCGCATTCCAAGAGCGGGATGGTGACAAGGAATGAAAAAGGTCGCCTTTTTCTGCATTCCTGCGCACGGTCATACGAATCCCATGCTACCGGTTGCTGCGGAACTGGTGGAACGAGGGAATACCGTCCGATTCTATTCGTTCGACGAATTTGAAGATAAGATCAATGCAACAGGCGCAGAGTTTATCTCATGCGATGCGTATCTTCCTAAACTCACGGAGCAGGAAGAAGCTGGACTAAAGAATATTTCCACGACAGAAATGACACTGCAGGACATCCGGATCACGCTTCGTATGGACAGCTTCCTTGATAAAGAGTTTAAGACCTTCAAGCCCGATGTCATTTATTCGGATTCCGTTTGTTTCTGGGGCAAACTGAACGCATGGAAGCATCATGTGCCACTGGTGGTCTCCACCAGTACCTTCGCCTTTAACCAGCTGTCATCACAGTACATGAAGAACACGCCGAAAGAGCTGGCAGATATGATTCTCGGGCTGCCGAGGGTTTCTAAGGAGTTAAAAACACTCGAACCCTACGGCTATCATGTGAAAGGCGCCTTGCCACTGGTACAGAGCGATAATCAGACGGACAGCATCGTCTATACTTCACGGCGGTTTCAGCCCTATGCGGAAAGCTTTTCTGACCACTACGCCTTTGTAGGGCCCTCTGTATTTTCAAAGGCCGTTCCGGATAAAACGAAGGAATGCCCGCTCGTTTATATTTCCATGGGAACCGTTATCAACGACAGACGGGATTTTTACACTAAATGCATTGAAGCATTGCGGGATCAGAATGTTAACGTCGTCATTTCATGCGGGAATGCTGTAAACCGTGAGTCATTGGGAGTGCTGCCTGACAACATCCATGTGTATCCCTACGTTGATCAGCTTGACATTCTTTCCAAAGCGGACGTTTTTATAACGCACTGCGGTATGAACAGCGTTTCCGAAAGCCTCTATATGGCTGCACCGATGGTGCTCTATCCCCAGACAAGTGAGCAGAAAGCAGTGGCGAGAAGGGTAATGGAAATCGGCGCAGGTACGGCTTTAAATGACGATTCCATTGACGGAATCCGGGCGTCTGTACATGAGATTCTGAGCAACGCCGCTTACGGAAAAGCCGCAGAAGTGTGCAGTACAGATTTTCGTTCTTGTACCGGTGCTGCCGGAGCAGCGGAGTTTATCGAAAATGCACCGCATTCATCGAACGGATTAGATGTTGTCGGTGAGCTGAATAAAACGACAGTGAGATTCCACTTCATATACTGGGCAACAATCATCGCCGCCATCAATCTGATCGGATTTCTTTTCAGCTGGAAATATGTGTGGATCATTGGTGTTGCAGCCGGTATTCTGTCTAATCCGATCGGCAAGGCAATACAAAAACGGAAATATTTTTCCATGCTGCGCAGAATCCAACAATGAATGGATTGTTTTCTGGGCATTACTTTTTTTCAGTAGAACTAAAGACTGGCAAGTTTGTTCCTGAATATGCGGGTAAAATGAATTTCTACCTGTCCGTTCTTGATGATCAGGTGAAAAGTGAGGCTGATAATCCGTCAGTTGGCTTAATCCTATGCAGGGACAAGAATAAGATTGTTGCAGAATATGCACTTAAAGATATGACTAAGCCGATAGGAGTAAGTGAATATAGGTTATTTGATGATGTTCCGAAGGAATTGCAGAATACTGTGCCTAGCTTAGATGACATAGAATCAAGGATTATAGATAAATATAAATGTGATTAATAGTGGAAGTCGGTTTGCACTATTATGCTAATGATTTGCGAGACAGCGTCCTGCAAATCTTAGGGGATATTTATGGAAATATGGGATGCATATGATGAAAAACTAAATAAGATTGAGGGAATGACCTTAGTCCGTGGAGAAGAAGTCCCGGACGGAGTTTTCCATCTTGTATGTGAAATTATAGTAAAACATGCCGATGGTACTTATTTGCTTATGCAAAGAGATCCAAGAAAGCATCTGGGCGGAATGTGGGAAGCCACTGCAGGAGGGTCTGCGCTTCAGGGAGAAGATCCGATGACTTGTGCGTTAAGGGAACTTTCTGAAGAAACCGGAATTAAAGCAGATAAGCTTACAGAAGTCGGCCGTGTGTTACATCACCTACATAAATCAATATATGTGGACTATCTGTGCGAGACTGATGCTGATAAAACCAGCGTGGTATTGCAGGAAGGTGAAACATCTGCATATAAATGGGTAACGGCAGAAGAATTGCGCTTAATGCCTCGCAATGAGTTGGCAACAATGAGAATGCTAAATTTCATTAAGGATTTGAAATTAGGGATTGGAGATGACGAATATATGATGAGTAAAGAAATAACAATTATAGAAGAGAAGAAATTAATCAGAAACAAAGAATTGCCAGAGAAATCCTAGAGGCATTATCTGACTGGTTTGAAATTCCTGAACCCAGAGAACAGCACATAAAAGAAAGTGCTGATCAGCCATTCTTTGCTGCGTATGATTCGAATAAACCTATGCATAATTACTGGCTGAAGAGGTACCACTCCAGAGACCTTCTAATCATTGACGACTGACTCCTCTATCCTGTCAAAGAAGGACAATGTGAACAGGTCCTTGATGTTGTTGAGGGAAGATATCGGCATAGTGCAACGATTTCCGGCTCTTAGTACGCAGAGGACGGCTGGAGAGAACGTCTCGGAAGCGGTGCAGTTGCCGAAGCAATCATGGACCGACTCACAGCATATGCAGAGCGGATCATTATCCTTGGCGACAAGTCAATGAGAACCAGAAATGACTGACATTCACCAACCTGGATAGAAACCTGGATAGACGACGAAACCCGTCTTGGAATAAAACAAGCTGGGTTATGCATGCAGGAAGGTGGACTTACAGCTCCGGAACGCAGGACTTCGGTGCCGGAAACGACTGGTAATTACTGCCCGTCCTTGACGCTCCGGATCAATGGCTTTGAAGATCCGTAACACTTGCCCTAGGATGCCCAGAATATTCAACAGAATCAGAATGCTTGAATGATGACCAAAAATTGACCCAAAAAAGGGATAAAAACTCGTATACAAGAGATAGTCTGTGTATTCAAAACAAAGAATTGTTAATAAAAATAATAGAAGCTAACGATAAATACTCCGTAATTATCGAGTGGGAATAGTTTCTAAAATCCCGCAAGCCCAATAAAATCAAGGGCTTGCGGGATTTTTTTGATTTCTCTGACCGCAAAATGACCGCACATGGAGGGAAAAATACCATAATATCAGAATTGCCAATTGGAACAACAGAATAGGATAACTTAGTAGTGGTATTTGTTGTCTTATCGGTTTTAATTACTGAAACTCGAGAAGACCGGTAGGGGTACTAATTGATGAGCGATCGACTGACTTGAATACCCTTACTGGTTGCAACCGTTGGGTATAAAGTAAGCGTCAATAGGACTGCAACTTGTTGGAGGCTGCCGAAGACCATATCCTGGAGAGAGGCTAAGGAGAAGGATTATGGTAAAAGATATTCATACTCATGAATGGTGGCTTCCGTTTCTGACGGAGTATCAGCAGAGCGGGAAAACCATCAAGGATTACTGCAAAGAGAAAGGGTTCAATTATGATGCATTCTACTGGCACCTCCATCGTGAGCAGAGAGAAGCCGTCGATGATTGCGGTTCTGATTGTTATGAAGTGCTTCCGGTCGCAGTAACCGATCACACTAGTGAGTTCATCAGGGTTGAGATCAATGGAGTTAACATCTGCGGAAGTACGGATGACCTTCGCAGGCTTCTGGGGATCTGATTATGAAACTGGTAAGAGATGACGTCCGGCTGTATCTGATTACCGGAACGGTAGATATGCGGATGGGAATTGACGGGTATATTGCAGTGGTGCAGAACAGACTGCATATGAATGTCTTTGATAATTCCATATTCCTGTTCTGCAACAAGGATCATAGCAAGCTGAAGATGCTGTACTGGGATTCTACTGGGTTCTGGCTATTCTACAAACGGCTTGAAAAAGGAAACCATTTCAAATGGATTCGTGATGAAGAAAATCATTCGGCCGCAATCACCGAGGAGCAGTACGGATGGCTGATGCAGGGACTGAAAATTGATCAGAAAAGGTCTATAGAAGCAGTCTCGAAAAAGTGTGCGTGAAGTCTCGGAAAAAGGCTTATTTATAAGCTTTTCTGAGGTTTCTGCGGTATAATAATTACGTGGAAACTGAGGCAGAATTCAAACAGAAATACAGTTCACTCACTGCTGATCAGATGCTTGATGCAATGTATCAGATGTATCTGGCCAACTGCTCTCTGAAAGAGAGAATCAACAGTGCTCGCCGTGATAAGTTCGGCTCAAAAAGTGAACATGTTTCTGTTGAACAGCTGTCTCTTTTTAATGAAGCTGAGTTTGTTGCGGATCACTCTTCGGATGAGGTTTCCGAGCCACAGCAGAAACTGGAAACGAAAAAGACGAAACAGAAGAAGTCTCGTAAAGATCATCTGAAGGAGCTTCCTGTAAAGAAGAGAACCGATCTTTACCCTGAATCCACTGAAGTGGATGGTCATAAGATGAAGGAGATTGCGCCTGAGGTAATCCGCATTTCTCATTACCAGAGAGCGGAATACTATACGGAAGAAATCATCTGCCATCGTTTTGCTTATACCTTCATCACTGAAGAAGGCGAAGAGAAAACGATCATTCATGAAGTGCCGAAGGAAAAGAAACCGAAGCGGATGATTAAGAATTCTCCTGCTTCTCCGGAACTCCCTGCACATTTTGCGTATGAGAAGTACATTCTCGGTCTTCCTTTCGACCGGATTGCGAAGCATCTTTCGAATAACGGAATTCCACTCTCTAAACAATATATCTGCCAGCTGGTGATTCACTGCGGAGAGAAATACCTGAAAGCAGTCATTGATCGAATGACTGCAGATCTCAGACAGTGCCATGTTGTGAACATGGATGAAACGGAACTGGAAGTACTTGAATGGCTGCAGAAAGAGGGACGGCAGGCGTGCAGAATCTGGGGAGCGCTGACAGGACCGTTTGAAAAGAAACAGATGGCTCTGTTCTTTTATAGCAAAACTCGAGAACAGTCTTTCCTCTACGGAATACTGGGGACACAGTTTCATGGAATTATTCAATCAGATGGGTATCAGGCATATACAAATTACTTGCCCGCTCTGATGAAAGTCGGATGTATGAGTCATGCTCGCCGAAAATTCTTTGATGCCATGACTGCAGACAAGGAAACCTACAGTGCATTCAAAAAAGCGAAGCAGAAAGGCGAAAAAGAAAAGATACTGAGACAATATCCGAGATTTGCGGATACTTTTAAGATGGTCGCAAAGATGGACAAGCTGTTTGATATTGAGAGAAGCCTTAAAGCTGAACAGGCGGATCCCGAAAGAATCAAAGAAGTCCGCAATGAGAAGGCAAGACCGATCATGGAGGAAATCCAGGAATACAACAACTATCTGAAAGTAACTTATCTGCAGACCGGCAAGCTTGGAGAGGCAGTTACTTATCTGAACAATCAGTGGGAATACCTGATGAATTATCTGAAAGACGGAGAGGCTGCCTTATCCAACAATCTTGCGGAACGCGAGGGAATGAAACCGATCGTTCTCGCCAGAAAGAACTTCCTGTTTGCGGATACAGAGAGAGGCGCAACAGTCAGTGCATATTATTTTTCGATTCTGATCTCTGCTAAGCTGAATCATCTGGATCCAGAGAAATATCTGGCATATCTCTTCCGTGAACTGACTGAACATGATCTGAGCCCTAAATCCATAGAACGAATCCTGCCCTATTCCGATCAGCTTCCCGATACGCTGAGAGTCAGATAGCCTATCAAAGATAATCCCCCGGCACATCTATGTCCGCCTTTTCAGACTTTGGTGTGCCGGGGTTAATACTATGCAGACCTATTGACGCTTACGGTATAAATTGGGTACATCAGTTGCAATACTTTTTTGATCAATAGAGTTAGTGGATGAACAGATGAGACTTCTCCACTGACAGATGTGGACCTGATTTTTGATATTACATTGTTCAAAGGACATGTTGAAAAATTAATTTGACACCAAATATGACACCATATATAATAATAAAAAAAGTACACAATGTCGAAATGGGAGAAATTACTAAGTCGCATTCTTTCTCTATCAAAAGACATGCGCTTTGATGAATTGAGGAAGGTGCTGGAGAGCTATGGATATGTGATGAACGCACCTAAAAGCGGAAGCAGCCATTACACTTTCCGCAAGCCTGGGAAAAGTCCTATTACGATTCCAAAGCATGAGCCAATCAAGAAAGTATATGTAGAAATGGTGCGTGAAGTCGTGGAGGAGGAATCATTACATGAAAACGATTGAATATTATATGAATCTTCCCTATAAGTTAGAGATTGTTCCGGATTCGGATGAAGGTGGATATGTTGCTCGCTATCCTGAACTTCCCGGCTGCATTACGGTCGGGGAAACTGTGGAATCTGTTGTAAAAAATGCTGCGGATGCAAAGAAGGCGTGGCTGGAAGCTGCATTAGAGGAAGGGACAGAGATTGCAGAGCCGGTTTCGCTCGACGATTATTCCGGACAGTTTAAGCTGAGAATCCCGAAAAGTCTTCACCGGACGCTGGCAGCGCATTCTAAAGAAGAAGGTGTCAGTATGAATCAGTATTGTGTGTATTTACTCTCTAAGAATGACGCACTGGAGAAGGTGTAAGGATACCTGATAACATTCCTTGATAACAATTTGATAACATCAGTTCGTAAACCCTGTCATGGAGCTTAACCCAAATGGGTAAGAATCAATATTTCATTTTCGAATTCGAATGAATCGCTAAGGCATATCTGCAGGCTCCTTCGAGCTCTGCCTTTGTTACCCGATCTTTGTGCCCTGACCATGTCATCGTGATCACTCCCATGCATGACTTGTACATGGATTCCGGATTGCCACGACTGACAAGAAGCTGGTGAATCAGTTTTTCCGTATACGGTCCGATCTCTCTTGCCTTTGCAAGGTACCACTCAGAATCCTTGACTCCCAAATTAACTGCGATCTGATGAGACTCAGGTCTGTGGGCGGGATTCGTATTGACGGTATTCAGCCTTGAGGAATAAACACGTTCCCGGCGGGCAATCGGCAGATCATTCGGTTTGTATCCTTTCAGATAGACCTCAAGCGTCGATAGATCGTAAAGGATGACGACATCCTTGCTGATATACTGGTAAGGAACGGAGTACTGCTGCCGATCACCTTTGATATGAACATGATAGGAATTAGGGACCGTCATGTAATATCTTTGGCGTAGTACAAAGTCCTTTTGCGTCAGGATCTTCATTTCCGGAAGATCTGTGTCCCGGAACCAATCCCAGCGATTGAAATCTGTGCCTCTGAACTTTTGCTGATTCTGCCTGTCGAGCAGCCTCCTGCATTCAATCTGAATATCTCGGAATGAGTGGAATTGCTCCTTATGCAGCTCAATGTCACTGATGATCCAGTCCTCGGAATGATGCTCATTGGCTTCGACATCGTTCTTGTCTGTCGGAGACCGCGGACGGGCTGGCAGCACAACGCATTGATAATACGCAGCCATTTCCTTGAATGCTTCGTTCAGATCCACTTCGTTGTCCTTGTTCCGAATCACTGCCGTTTTACAGTTATCAGGGACAAGTACTTTAGGAACAGCACCGTAGTATCGCAGGGCATGAACGTTACCAGCTATGTAGCTTTCCGTTGACATATCCAGGAACGGCTCAACATAAGCGAGTTCACTTGCACCAATGCTGGTGACAAAGAAGTAAATGGTAACCTCTTCGTTATCAAGAATCACAGTGACCGTGTCGCTGCTCCAGTCGATGTACATGCACTTTCCGGGCTCTTCGTTGCGCAGAAGTACCGGTTTCACTGAGAACTTTCTACACCATTGTCGGTAAAGGTCCAGGAATCTGGAATACGAATAACCATCAGGATTCTGTTCCCGGTAGTCAAACCATTCATGCATGAGTGATCGATGATGCGTGTGCCTCAGATGATCATGAACCTTTCTGAAGTCCGGCACCACCTTGTCGCGTCTTGGTTCGCTGCGCGAAGGAAAGAACCTCTGTTCAAGTTCTGCGTCAGTCATCGAGTCCAGTTCCGCAGAAGTCAGGTCGAGTTCTTCAGCCTTGCGCAGAAGGCGGAATACACTTCCTTTGCCGATCTGGCAGAACCTTCCGATTTCACGCTGAGAATAACCTTCCTCGCAGAAGCGGACAGCCTGCCGGATCACATAAGCACTAACTTTGACCATGAAATATCACCTCCTTTCCTTGAAACCAGTTTAGGTCTGAAGAGAAAAGGAGTAAAAAAACCGGGAATACTCCCGGAGAAACGGCCGTGTCGCTGGGCTCCACGGCATTGTGGAAAACTGCCCCAATTAGATTGTGTCTATGCCCCAATTAGATTGGAACTCGCGCCCCAATTCGCTGCGTTTTTGCATTTGATGAAGATGAGATCAGGAAATTTACTTTTCTCTATTCAGAGAAAGAACCAGCCCGGAAAGCGGAAAGAAGACTGCGGAAGAACTATCCGGAAGCTGAGTATCTCGTGATGAAAGGCTATGGACATTGCGGGTTTCAAATGGAAAGGCCGGAAGAATATGCTCAGCTGATGAGCAAAGAAGCATTCAGCAAAGTGGAAAGATCATGAAGTTCTATACCTTCGCAGATTATGAGAATCCCGTCATTCTGCTGATCTCGGGAACATGCTGCCACTGGACGATCTTCAGCGATGTGATCCCGCTTCTGCAGTAACTGGAATGGTCGGCATCGATGAACGATCAGAGTCAGCCGATCGGCAGGACTAAAGCTGTGAGGAGAAGGAATGATTTATTGTTTGAAAAGCTAACTATGATATTCTCCAGACAGAAGAATACCCGTGAAAACATGCCCTGGCCTCCATCTGAACATGGAGGAGAATCAATCCTGAATCGCAGGAACGCTGCATGAACATGCGGTATCCCTGCATTCATGCATGTGAGAATGCGCAGGGGGTGAAGACAGCTATGAGAACAGCAGTTCACAGAACTTCCGGATTTTCTGCTTCTGCAGAAACGGTATTTTCTGAACTCCAGAAACTGCAGACGCTGCAGAAGGTGGCTGCTCCATGGGCTTCTTTTGTCCAGGTACAGCCAAACCAGGATACGTTCTGGAAAGCAGGAATCGATTATGCATTCCGTTTTCGTGTATTCGGATTTCTTCCGCTTGGAATTCATCGGATTCATGTCGTGCGTTTCGGATTGTCAGAAGGAATTTATACCGAAGAAAGAAATGATCTCGTGCCATTATGGAATCACGAGATCATTCTGTCTGCAGAAGATGAAAAGCATTGTCTGTATACGGATCATGTTGAACTCGATGCGGGCTGGAAGACTCCAGCTGTCTGGCTCTGAGCAGAACTGTTCTATGCACATCGTCAGCGCAGATAGACCCGATTGCTCAGCCGCCGAATCTGAGATTTCCGAAGATGATGATCAATGAAGATGTCCTGTCTTCCTCAGTCGATTCACAAGAACGGGAAGCAGGATCAGCTGCAGGATAATGCCAGGCAGGGCATTGAGGAATCCGCCGGCAAGAAATGCCTGGAATGTGAAATGGGCTGCTCCGGTGCTGAGCAGTATGGTTTCAGCGATTCCCCATACGATGCGCCCGGCGATCATGCCTGAAATCAGAGAAAGATAAATCGTCTTCAGGTCTTTTGCTCTGGAACGATGGTAGATCATTCCGGTCACTTCACCATAGGCGGCAAGTTCAAAGGCCATGGCGATTGCATTCGGAAACATTGCCGGCATGCCGAATAAGGCGCTGCGAAGAAGCGGGCATAAGAAGCCGATCAGCGCTGCATAGCGGCCTCCGCATACATAAGCGGCGAGAAAGACCGGCCAGTGCATCGGCAGCAGCATCGCTCCGATGGCCGGAATCTGGAGCACCAGAAACGGCAGGATAAGTCCGAGTGCGAGAAATATTGCAGAGAGAGTCAGTGTATGAACTTCTGCGGTCAAAATCAGGATCCCCTTTCTTCCTGAACATTCATGTTCTTGCGGATCAAGCAGCATTCAGACTGCCTCGGGGCTTCGTGCCAGCAGTTATTGTATCACCTGACTGCGAAGATACGGAAAGATGGTGCAGCATTTCCGACCGAAGTGAGAGGCATCAAAAAGATCCTGGATTGCCCAGGACCTTTCATGCATGAATCTGCTATTCCAGTTTCTCGGCATGCAGAACCCGATGAAGTTCTTCTGAGGTCATCAGTCCTTCTTCAATGACTTTCTCGCAGAACTTCTTCCGGTCATTGCCGCATTCTGATGCAAGCTCAGATGCTTTCTCATATCCGATATACGGAGATAAAACCGTGGCATAGATCAGCGCATGATCCAGATGTTTCCGGCAGCCGGCAAAATCTGCTTCCAGAAGATCAATGCATTTTTCCTGAAGCGTTCTTACTGCCTGATCCAGCACAGTCAGGCTTTCCAGCAGGCGGTCGGAGATCAGCGGCATGAACGCATTGAGCTCGAAGTTTCCCATCGAAGCAGCTGAGGTGATGGCATTGTCATCAGCGATCACAGCAAGCGCAGCTTGCGTGACCATCTCCGGGATGACCGGGTTCACCTTTCCAGGCATGATGGTGCTTCCTTCCTGAAGAGGTTTCAGATGTATTTCGCTGAGCCCTCCGTAAGGACCGGAATTCATGATCCGAAGGTCCGTGGAGATCTTGATCAGGTTGACCGCAAGTGCCTTGAGCAGACCTGATACTTCAACGAACACGTCGCAGTTCTGCGTCAGGTCCATCGGATATTCCGCTCTTGCAAGGCCGTATCCGGTAAGCTCCTGCAGATGATCCGTTACCCGGTACATATACTGTCTTGTCGTGTTATTCCGATTTCCGACCGCGGTTCCTCCGAGATTGATCTGCCGGAGGCGTTCCTCCACTTTGTAGATCCGCCAGCGGTCCCGGGCAATTGCCTGGGCATAGGCACCGAATTCTTCTCCGAGCGTGATCGGAACGGCATCCATCATCTCAGTCCGTCCGAGCTTCACGACCCGGTCGTATTCCTGTTCCCTGCGCTGCAGGCTTTCCTGCAGTCTGCTGCAGCTCTGACTGAGCGCCCGAACCAGACCGATGGAAGCGATTCGGAGCGCAGTGGGATAGACATCGTTGGTCGACTGGCCCATATTCACATCATCGAGTGGATGAAGATATACATATTCGCCAGGCTTATGGCCCATGTGTCTCAGGCCGAGATTGGCAAGCACTTCATTCACGTTCATGTTTGTCGTCGTTCCAGCACCGCCCTGCAGGGCATCGGCAGGAAATGCAGAACGGAATGAATGAGAATCACGCAGGATCTCATCACAGGCAGAAATGATTGCCTCTGCTTTTTCTTCCGGCAGTCTGCCGGTATCCTGATTTGCGAGTGCGGCTGCTTTCTTCACGGTGATCATTGCTGTGATCAGTTCCATGCGTACCGGTCTTCCGGTTACCTGGAAGTTGGAAAGCGCCCGGGCAGTTTCAATTCCGTACAGACACTCTTGCGGAAGCTCCATCGAGCCAAGCAGGTCTTTATCTTCTCTGGTTCTTTCTTTCATAGGTCTTTGTGATTCTCCAGATAGGCAGAGATTGAAGGGAATGGTTCCAGACTCCGTCTCAGGATTCCCCGCATGCAGGCAATCGCAATGCCGTAATTCGTGATCGGAACACCGGCATCTTCTGCGCATGCGATCCGGTATTTCATTTCACGCTCGTTCAGCGTGCATCCTCCGCAGTGAATGATCATCCGGTAGGAGGAGAGATCTTCCGGAAATTCCGTTCCGCTGGAATAGCTGAATTCCGGTTCGACGCCTGTATAATTCCGGACCCAGCGGGGAATCTTGACGGACCCGATATCATCACACTGCCGATGATGCGTGCATCCTTCGGAAATGAGAACGCGATCTCCGTCTTTCAGCTGATCCAGTATACTGACTCCTTTTACCAGGGTCTCGAGATTTCCCTTATAGCGAGCCATCAGAATCGAGAAAGAAGTCAGAAGAATATCTTTCGGGGTATCGGCAGAAACCTTGGCAAATACCTGGCTGTCCGTGATCACGATCTTCGGCTTCTTTCCGAGATTCTCCAAGGTTTCTCGCAGTTCATATTCCTTGCATACAATTGCGGTGGCATCTGCTTCAAGGATGTCGCGGATCGTCTGCTGCTGCGGAAGAATCAGTCTTCCTTTCGGAGCAGCTTTATCAATCGGAACGACAAGCACTGCAAAATCAGAAGGAGAAAGCAGATCTCCCACAATGCGGAACTTTTCTTCCGGGACATGATAGACCGAAGCGAGCAGTTCCCTCAGCTCAGGAATATGGTATCCGGTAGAAGCACTGACTTCGATGACCGGAAAACCGGTGTTTTCCGGCAGAGAGACTTTCTGATTTTCTGGCATCAGATCATGCTTGTTCATCACGATGATGCATGGAATCTGCTTCTTCGCAATCCGGTTCAGAATTGCTTCGTCTTCCGGTGAAATCCCCTGACGCTCATCGATGACGAGCAGGGCAATATCTGTCTTGTTGAGAATCTGCCAGCTTTTATGAACCCGCAGTTCTCCAAGCTTTCCGGTATCGTCAAGCCCTGGGGTATCGATCAGCAGTACCGGGCCTAAAGGAAGAATTTCCATTGCTTTGTATACGGGATCCGTAGTGGTTCCGGACACTTCTGAAACCACCGCAAGATCCTGTCCGGTAATTGCATTGATCAGACTGGATTTTCCTGCATTCCGCTTTCCGAAGATGCCGATATGAACTCGTTCGGCATTGGGCGTATGATTCAGACTCATGATTGATTTCTCCCTTCGCTGTCAGAAGACTGACTGTCATCTTCCGGATCAGAGATCCTGCCGCTGTCTATTATACCAGCAGGATGCAGAAACAATTCTGTGCATGCGTGAAAACTCTGCTTCTGAATCTGGAGCAGTCATCAGGTTTATGTACCTATAGACCATGTCTCAATTATGAGACCAAGCACCGGAAACTGCCTGAAACAAGGCACTTTCTGAATTCTTTTCCGCTCTGCGGGGGCAAAGCATTTTGATGCTTTCATGAAACTGAAAAGGACTGCCTCAGTAAAGTGGCCCCGTTGTCAAGGACAGTTTTCTGACAGTTCGGGTTTCTGAGGGTCACATGCATTGATCAAGACGGAAGACAGCTGAATCATAGCTGTCTTCTTTCTGTATTCAGCAGGTTTCAGAGAGATGTTTCCGGATCATCAGTGCTCGGATGATTCATTCTGCGCATGACGAAAACATCTTCTGGCCAGGGGAAGTAAGCTGCTCTATTCTTTCTGTGCCTGTATCAGTAAAGAGCGTCCATTTCTGTGACGTAGTCAAATGGCGGTGTGTTCTTCCATTCCTGCGGATTCTCAAGCTTCTTCTTCAGTTCTTCATCTGCTGTTTCGTAAGCTTTTCCTGCTGCTCTCACTCGCTCCAGAAGTGCTTCCAGTTCTCTGATTTCCTCATTGGAGTCTTCAATGAGCGTATTCAGTTTCTGAATTTCTTTCTTCAGCTTCTTCTGATCTGTCGCAATGATGTGCATCGGAAGGAGCTTCTTTTCTGCTTCCTTCTTCTTCTGAACGTTTTCTTCCCGCTTCTTCTTCAGATAGTTCAGATGATCCTCTACCAGGCTTTCAACCGGCCTCATCCGATCTCCTGCGATACCGTAGTAGTTATCTAATGGATAGACTCCTGTAGTCTTGTACTGATAGAACTCCGCAGGAGTAAGACCGGCAAGATCATACTGATAAGCTTTCTCATTGTAGTGGTGCATATAGCCTGCAATCAGATCTCTGACTGTCTGATAGTCCGGACACATCTCGATCAGCTTCAGAAGCTGGCACTTCATTCTTCCGAAGAAGGATTCCATCGGTGCGTTGTCCTGGCTGTTCCCTCGCCTGGACATGGACTGCA
Source organism: Anaerolactibacter massiliensis (assembly GCF_900290205.1). Lineage (NCBI taxonomy): Bacteria > Bacillati > Bacillota > Erysipelotrichia > Erysipelotrichales > Erysipelotrichaceae > Anaerolactibacter > Anaerolactibacter massiliensis. Next base: position 265,392 of record NZ_OLMH01000002.1, read on the forward strand.
CGAAGCCGTCATCTTCGAGCAGCTTCTGAAAGGTAACGGACAGGTACTGACTCCCCTGATCGGAATGAATCAGAGCGTCCGGATGATTCAGTTCGCTGCGATGCTGGTCCATCATACGGTGATAGGCTTCTGTAACCAGAGAGACATCCATATGCCTGCTTACTGCTGATCCCAGGATTTCCCTCGTGAATCCATCCTTGAACGCACACAGATAGCAGAGCTCGCGATTACTTCCATAGTAGAGATAGGTAATGTCTGTCAGGATCACTTTCCGCGGGCTGTCACCGAAGTCACGATCGACATAGTTCTGCTTGGCATCACATGGATGGAAATGAGTTGCCTGTCCCTTATAGGCATCTTTATGAGGGACATATGCGGTAATGCGCATTTCTTTCATCAGTCTGGTGATCCGTTTTCTGCTCACCCTGAGATCGTAATCACGCCACAGGTAAGTACGGAAGGTCCGCGCTCCGGGAATTCCGCAGTGCTTATGGATGATTGAGATCATCTTCTCCTTGATCTCCCGGTCTTCTTTCTGCGTTTTCGTTTCCACAGGATTCTCAAATCGTTTCTTCCAGCTGTAATAGCCGCTGGAACTGCAGCCGAAGATCCGGAACAGATCTGATGCCGAGAACTGATGAACATGTCCTGCTGGCTGAGTCTCCTGCTTCTGAAGAGTGTAATACACCATTCTGAACTTCTGATGGTTCTTCAGTTCGGATTCGATGATGTATTCGTCTCCGCCAATAGTTCGTGTACTTTTTTTTCCAGTTCGAGCAGTGCTTCCAGATAAGCTGTCCGTGCTTTGTAATAAGCGGCTTCTTCCTCCGGCGTCAGATCTCCCATCTCATCACGGGGAATACTCCCGTCAAATCTGGAAGGATCAACGAACGATCCGTCTTTCTCCATCTCTCTGGCACGCTTGGCAGCACTGTTTGCACGATCAGTACCCAGTTCCTTTACCGGGAAGCCGAGTGATTCATAAGCTTCCACTCCCGTCATTCCTTTGTTCATCTGCTGACACATCCTGATATAGAACTCCGTCTTGTAGATCAGATTCGTTCCGTGAATGTCCTTCACGTATTCGTTCTTCTCTGCAATTTCCTGAATGGCACTGCGTTTCTCGTAATACTTCGTTTTCTTCTTACCCATCTCTATTACCTCTCTATGATTCCGATGGTATCACAGCACCAAGATCTGCAGCGTGCTTCCGTGCCTTTTCTGCAGACCTGGCCATCATGCGGTCATACTTTGCCTGTTCCCTGGAAAGGTATTCCTGGTATTCCTGCTCAGAAAGATTGTTCAGATAGACGGCAAAGTCCATCGGTGTCTTTCTGCCGCGGTTCCATTGCGGCCGTTCAAAGTTGTAATAGTCAATGTAGTCATTGATTTTCTGCCGGATCTCAGACGTATCATGGGCATCGGAGAAGTCAGCTTCATCTTTCATATGCCCGAAGAAGGATTCCATGGATGCGTTATCCCAGCAGTTTCCACGCCGTGACATGGACTGAACGAATCCCATCTTCTTCAGCTTCTTCTGAAACGCATCGGAAAGATACAGTGCCCCCTGATCGGAATGAAATACCATTCCTGTCGAACAGACGGTATTCTGATCCTGATCTTTCATGATTCCGCTCAGCATCTCATCAGTAAGGTTCAGATCCTGTGTATCGCTTACTGCAGAAGACAGAATCAGGCCGGAAACACTGTCTTTGATCGGAGAGTAATAGGAAGTATTTCCCCGGCAGTCTTTGATATAGGTGACATCTGTCATGACCTGTTCATAAGGTTTCCCAAGACGAAATCTGCGCTTCAGCACATTCTCTTTCCGGTTCCTCTGAAGCAGTTCTCTGGCTGCCTGCCTGGATTTCTTCGGTGCTCTGACCGTACACAGCAGTCCGGCCTTTCTCATCAGCCTCTGAACTTTCTTGCGGTTCATGACCGTCTTCTGCAGCTTCGGCATCATCATGGTCACCATGCGGGTTCCTTTCGGATATCCGCGGTATTCAATCACTTTCCTGATCCGTTCAATGTCTTTCTCATCCTGACGCTGTTTTCCGTTGGAAACATAGTATCTCAGACGATAGAAGCGAGAGTGGCTGAAGCCGAGGATTCTGCACGCACCGCTGATCGAGAATCCTCTGACGTAAGGGAAGGCTTTCACCTGATCATGAATGAGATCACACACTTTCCGGAGAGTCTCAGGAGAAGTAATACGAAGGCTTTCTCTTAGCTCACTCATTTTTCTCTCTTCCATCTTCTCCATCAGCTCGCACAGTTTCTTCGCGGTGCTGAGATCCAGAGCGGCAAGATGAACCTTTCTGTTAACACGATCCGGCTTCCAGTGCAGAAGCTTATATCGAATCCGCATCAGTTCTCCCGCGCTGAGCAAGTCTGCAGGAATCTCAAATACCTGCATTACATCCAGAATCGGAAGGTCTCTGATCAGATAAGCACATTCATAGAATTCTGATCGGAGGGAAAGTTTTTTCCGGGTGACTGTTCTGACCCAGGAACAGCTCTTCAGTTCAGAAATCACTTCATCGGAACGGAAAAATTTACCCGTAACAGGTAATTTTCCTTCCAGAAGGAGTTTAAGCCTATGGATTCTCTGATAACCGATCCGGTTCGGATCAATGCCGTGCTCCTTCAGAAGCGTTCTAAGGTCAGTGCCAGGATATCTCCTTATCGCTTCTTTAACGAACGCATCTGAAAAAGAGATGCCGCCACGAGCTCTGACGAATACTCCGGTGTCAATGAGCAGCTGGATTTCTTCTTCTGAAAGCTTCGGCGCAGAAACAGAAATCGAAGGCCCATTTCCATTGGTGGGGTGACCATGTTTTCTGAAATTCTCAGTCAGTTTCTTAATCACTTGGTTCCCTATCATTTTCGTGGAGATTCCATTGTTCTCCAGGAACTTGCGGATCTCGTGATGAGAGACATACCAGTCATACATCCGGCATCTGAACTCATAGGTGAATGCGATGTGATTCGTCCGGATGAATTTCACATTCGGATTAGCCTGGAGAATCTGGATTTCCTCTGGAGAGAAGAATACATAATCAGTTTTAGGATTGCGTTTTCTGGATTTTCTGCCCATAAAAATGGCCCCTGCAGGAGGACCTCAGCACTGTCAGAGTGCTGTCCTTTCTACAGGGACCACTTTACAGCAGTCCTCTGAAACCTCAGTGATTTTCAGGCGCCTGATCTTTCTTCTTCCGGAAGGTCAGATGCTTTCCGGTCTTCTTCGAAATCATGCGGACAATCTGATAAAGCGCAAATATCAGCAATGCGAATGGCAGGATATAGATTGCTGCAATCAGAATCATCTGCAGGGCATAGACGAAGTTCTGCCAGGTTCCGGAAAGAGCTTCTTTCAGGCGGTATGTGAAATCAGAAGTATCCGGTCCGCTTTGATCCGGGGAATAGCGCTGAACTTCATCAATCTCGATCGTGACAGTGGAATAGGCAACATCGGTATCCATGGAGCTTTTATCACTGCGTTTCTGGTTCAGCTCGGTCTGGACTTCGCTGAGCCTGCTGTCAATCGTCACCATGTCTTCTACAGTTTCTGCCTGATCGAGCATTTCCAGCAGACGCTTTTCCTGAGTTTCGAGACTCTCGATTTCAATGTCATTGTCATGGTACTTCTTGGAGATATTCTCCGTGCTGGAGGAACGGCTGGTTACTTTGCCGCTGTCTCCGGCAGTATTCATGAACGTATCAAAAGAGTCTGTCGGAATCCGGGCGGTGATGTACATGCAGCGATTGCTGTTACGGACAGATGATCCGGTATACCAGCTGGTATCGCCATCATATTCATTCTGAGACTGAATGATGCCGTTCAGACTGCGGATCTGTTCGGTGATGGAAGATACTGTATCTTCATAACTGAGTGTTTCTACGGTAAGAGACCCGGTGTAGACAATCTTGTCACCGGTGATTTCAGAATTCTCGTCAGAAGTACCTGCGGTTTCTGAAGAGATCTCTGCTCCGCCTTCATACCCGTATTCCCCGTTTTCTGCTGCAGAATCAGCCGCATAATATGCCGCTGTATCCGAAGCTGCAGAAGATCTGCTCTGCCCGCAGGCCGCAAGTGAAACAGGCACTGTGAGAACAGCAATGGTCAGCAGAAGCTTGGAACGATGATTTTTCATGGTAATTTCCCTCCCATATAGAAACAGCAACGACGAAGAAAATGCTGCAGAAAAACTGAATGATTGTCGGATGGTCTCCCTTGTGAATTATTATAGCAGAAGCGATAGGGAGAGAAGGCGGACATGGAAAACCGTGAATGAAATCGGATTGTTACCGGAAGCTTAAGGCTGAGTTTTCTGCAGAAGCCAAAACACGGATCCCGGAAGAGAAGCGTGTTCTGCTCACTGCTGTTCTTGCAGAGGATCCCCGGCCTTTCGGAAAGCGGGGCAGCGAAGAAGTGTGCACGCTGAATTATGCAGGCATGGAAATCAGGTATTCGGTGAAGAACGAAGAAACCATCATTGTACTCAGCATCTCATAACAGAAAAAAGATGTGCGGAGGTTCCGCACATCAGTTTTCCCACAAGTAAGAAGTCATCGACATGGATCCGAGTTCCCGGTATTCATTCCATGCTTTTGCTGAAGAGGCTCCTTCGGCAGCTCCGGCCGCTACCAGCAGGGGATCGAAATGCTCAGCGGTAGGCACCGCCCGTTTCCAGCCATGAATATTCTGATAATTCAGCAGACCTTCCGAGTCCTTGCTCAGGATGCGATCCCGGATGGCTTCGTCAAACTGATTCGCCCAGCCATAGCCATTCTTCATATCCCAGCTGACCATGGACAGATTGTGAACGACATTGCCGCTGGCAAGAATCAAAGCACCTTCCTGCCGCAGCGGCTTCAGTTTTCTGCCGGTTTCATAGAGCTCTTCTGGAGAAGCAGCAACATTGATGCTGACCATGACAACCGGAATATCTGCCTCTGGAAACAGGTTGAATAATACGGACCAGACGCCATGATCGATGCCCCAGGAATTGTCCGCTTCAGCAATATTCCCGAGCAGGTTCAGAACTTTTTCAGCATATTCAATAGAACCCGCCGGTGCATACTTTACCTGATACAGTTCTTCCGGGAACCCGTACATATCATAGATCTGCGGATTGTCAGCAGCAGTTCTGACCAAGGTGCTTCTTGCTGCCCAGTGGGCAGATACGGCAATGATGACAGAAGGCCGTTTCAGTTCTTTGCTGAGTGTTCGCCATCCGGTTCTTGCCCGGCTGTTCTTTTCGATTGCGTTCATAGGGGATCCATGTCCTGTGAACAGGACAGGCATGAGTTCTGTATTCATAGATTGATACCTCCAGATGCTGATAGTCTGCCTCAGGTCATATCAGATGTAAATCACGCAGTTTTTTTATATATTGTCAGAAAAAGAAAAGAAGCTTCAGAAAGTGAAGCGCTGGAGGGAAAACGATGAGTGCAGATCACAGCAGAGTATATGATGCAGTATGCCTCCGCAGCATCCGCAGAGTTTCTGAGATATTCAGCGGAAAATGGTCCTATCTGGTCCTGGAACAGCTTCACATCGGAACGATGCGTTTCAGCGATCTGTCCAAGGCTCTGAATGTCAGCACGAAGTCCCTGACAGATACCCTGCGCCACCTGGAGAAGAACGGAATTATCTCAAGAACAGTGATCCCGACTGTTCCGGTCACAGTGCAGTATGCATTGACAGAAAAAGGAAGAGGATTCGACCAGGTTCTTCTTGCCATGAAGGCCTGGGAGAATGAGTATGATCACTGAAGGGATTCCGTTTTCAGCATGAGCAGGAACGAAACGAGAAGGAATCCGCTGCAGATCCAGATCATCGCATGACTCATTGAGGATGATAGAAAGCTTCCGAGTCCTGCTCCTAATGCAAAGACCGCAATCACTCCGAAATAATGCAGACATCTGACCAGCTTCTCGCTCTCATGAGTGCGCAGATAAATGGATAAGGCTTCCATGCCTGAACGCAGATTGCCGATGCACATTGTGCTGGCATACCCATAACCCGATATTTTCCGGAAGGCTTCTACCTGCATGGCACAGCAGAACGAAGTGAGGGCATTCGCAGCCAGATCCATACTTCCTGGCAAGAGACCGACCAGCAGCAGAATGACTGCTTCCAGAATCACGACAACCTGCCGCCAGTGGATTCTTCCTGTTCCTGCAAAGGACGCATGAATTCGTTCTGCCGCAAAGATCCCGGCTGAAAATGCAAGCAGAGGAACCAGGTATCTTAATCCGCCAGAAAGGTCTCCGGCAAAGAAGTGCTGGCTCATCAGCACGATATTGCCAGTCTGGGCATTGGCGAATACCTTGCCGCGGACAAAGTAGGAATAAGCATCCTGCATGCCGCCGGACAGGGTCAGAAAGAATACGGTGACCGGTGCTTCTGACATCTGTATGGATTGGTTGAAAGCAAGTCTTTCCATTCTGAGTTCTCTTTTCCGAGGACTTACTATAGCTGTCTATCCGGCTGCGCGCAAGGGAAGATTCCGGATTGAATGATTCCTGATCAGTTTCTTCTCTCTGCGTGATGTAATATGAATTGATTCTGTTAGAGGATGAATCTATGACACTTGTGAATCTGAAGTTCTATTCGCATTATCTCGGCATGGAGATGCCGATGACAGTACTTCTTCCGGATCGCCGTTTTAAAGATGGAGAACGGAAAGATCTGTATCCGGTGCTCTATCTGCTGCATGGCTATGCGGCAGATGAAACAAGCTGGATCCGCATGACGGAACTGGAGAGGTATGCAAAATATGCCGGAGTCATCATTGCGATGCCATGCATTCATCGCAGCTTCTGCGTCAATGCGGTTCATGGACTCCGGTATGAGGACTATATGGCGGAAGAAGTTCCATACGTGGTTCATGAATTCTTCCACGCTTCTGGAAGACGGGAAGATCAGTATATCGCCGGTGCTTCCATGGGCGGTTACGGTGCATTGAAGCTTGGACTGAAACATCCGGAAATATTCGGACACATAGCGGCGCTGTCAGCGGTGACCGACTGTTATGGAAAGGCGGGAGAAGGTGCAGGTATGATTCCGGTTCCGGATTTCCGGTCGTCTCTCGATGAGGTGTTCGGAGGCAAGGAGGCTTACTATGGGTCCGAAAATGATCTCTATGCGCTTGCTGATCAGCTGCAGGGAAGAACAGACATTCTGAAGCCGGCGGTGTTTCTTTCCTGCGGGAAGTCTGATTTTCTGTATGAAGAGAATCGGAAGTTTGCAGATTATCTGGCTCATCATACCGATCTTCAGGTTTCTTTCCGGTGTGAAGAAGGAGATCACAGCTGGGAGTTCTGGAACAGAGATCTTCCGGAGGTTCTTGCGGCGTTCGGGTTCATCTGCAGATAGAATAGCTGCAGAAATCGCATGGGAAAATTTGCATAAATTATGATCTCAAGTTTTGAGGTAAAAATGGAGAAAGCCGCATAACCAAGCAACTTTCTCCATTTTGTCTGTGTGGTGTAATAGGCGATCTTCCGAAGCCGAACGCTAATATTTCAGCAGCCGGCGCATTTCCTGCTGTGTCCGGAATTTGCGATCAAGGCTGATATCGAATGCGCTGCCGCATTCTCTGATTACCTCATTGTAGAAGCAGAACTGATAATCTTTTTCGCTGATCGGAATGCAGCTGTATCTGCTGAGCGATTCCAGAAGCTGTCCGACTGGATATTTCTTCTTCAGCTTCAGATGCAGCAGCCGGATCAGAACAAGCGCTGTGAAGCATACGGTGAAGTGCGCAATAGGGTCAGAATACTGAGACGCATATTCACTGGCATAGCCAATCTTTCTGACATAAATGTCTTTTCTCTTTCCGGTTGTTTTGCCATGATACTTTTCACAGATCGTGAGGTACTGACCCTTAGGAGTGTTGGTAATACGCAGGTACATGAGATAGTCCTCCCGAGAGCCTTATATCATATCACCACCTAGAAAATATAATATGCTGACATAAATTTGATAACTTAAATCAAGTCCTTTTTCAGAGATTTCTTCGATAAATTCATAAGCTTCAGAATTTTTCTGATCTGCCACCACGAAAAGAGGAGACAGGCTCCCCGGTTTTGAAAATTCGTTCTATAATCTGCTTAGGAACGGAAAGTTGAGCCGTTCTTCATAAGCGAATAAATTACTACCAATAGTTTATCCGCCGCAGCGATATTGGCAGCTTTGGGCTTCAATGGTGAGGCAGCCTGCTGCCTTTTCTTTTGGTTGAACTGATAGATAGAATCTCCCTTTTTCAGCCTGTAGTTGCACGTGGCTGCCAGATAAAGAAGACACCTCAGATGTCTGTTTCCTTTCTTGGATATAGCCAGGTGGGTCCCATCCTTCTCACCTGACTGATTGATTTTCGGATTCAGCCCTGCATATGCTACGATGCCTCGCGCGTTCCTGAACCGGGTGACATCGCCGATTTCCGCGATGATCCGTGCCGCGATGTTCCTGCCAATTCCAGGAATACTGAGCAGAATCGCAAAGGAAGGAAGCTTACTGGCATCTTCGATCAATTCCTCAAGGTATGTATTGCAGAGCTCCATCTGCTCCATGAGTTCATTGATTATCTGAGGAAACTGCTGTACTTCCACACTGTCCGCATCCACGCCGGAATAACATTCCTCTGCACACTGATACATCTTGTGAACGATATTTTCAGTGAAGCCTTTCTTATGACCTGCGGGCTTCTGGATCGCTTTCACAATGGTTTCCTCCCTGTGCCTGAGAAGTAATGATGGATGCGGATATTTCTTCAGCACTTCCATCGGAACCGAAACGTAAAGGCTTGCATGCCCTTTGAAGCTATTGTCCATGCGCGGATAGATCACATCCAGCATTGCCCGGAACGTGCATTTCCGCTGCCGCAGGATCTTCAATTCGCTCTCATACATGCGATTCTTTGCCCGCAGACGTGCATACGTATCCGATTCATTCTGGTGGCACTGCAGATGTTCTTCCTGGTAATACACTTTGGCGATATGGGCACAATCCGCATTGTCTGTCTTATTGCCATGAAGGTTCGTCTTCCGATAAGCTGCAGACAGCAGTGGCGGAACGACAATGTAAGGATTTCCTATATCATCAAGATACTTCTGGAGACAGCGATGGTAGACGCCGGTCGCCTCGAATACTACCGGGACTGTATCAGCTTCGCTCTTCTCCTTCACCATCTCAATGGTTTCAGACAATGCTTCAAAGCCATCTTTCGTATCGTTCAGCACTTTCGGCTTCCGCAGGGAATGGCCTGCTGTCAGCCACGGCTGATAGTGGCAGTTGCCTTTTGAGACATCTACCGTGATAATTGGTCCGTCCATAAAAGAGCCTCCTCTGGCATAAATGTCTGCGGTAAAGCTTCCCTGAACCTTTGCGACAGCTGATTTTTCTGGATTAGATACGGCATGCCTGAATACTTCCGGCTGCACATTTTGATTAAGCTGGCTATATCACAAAAGGGAAGCAGGACGTTTTTTGTCACTGGCTTATCGTTCGATAGCTTAAAAAAAGTGGCGTCCTTACTTTTACCCAGACCTTTCCGGTATATGCCTATACGCAGGAAAGGCCAGGAATACACCCAGGTAATCCTGACCTTACCATTGTAGATTCATATGCTCATGACAGCTCAATCAGGACTGGATTCTTCCTGATTTCATAATAGAAAAAATAGTGGCTGTTAAGCCACTATTGAACAGCTTCGATGATATGTGGTTCAAAACTCCGGAGCTTTTCCGTGCTTCTTCCGCAGCTCTGCGTGAACATGCAAGCATGATTTCTGCTCAGGCTTTATAATAGACATAAACTGCTCAAAAAGACGGGGTACACGAAACTGTGGTATAATGCCTTTGCAGGAATGATATGAGAATCAATGCGTGAATGCATGGTTTTGTCTGGAGAAGCTTCTTTTCATGCGGAACTGATGACCTTAAGGCATTCTCTCGGAAACTGATGAGAAATTTCCAGGACAGAAAGAATTCTTTTCTGCGGCTTCTGGGAGGTAGCTGATTCTGAATACACGATTAAATGAAAAAGATCTTCTGGACGGTGACCTTAGAAAAGTATTTGGCCATTACCTGATTTCTTCAGTCAGCGCGGCATTTCTGATCGCTGTGAATTTTCTGATTGATACGATCTGCGTCGGTCAGAAGATCGGCGAAGGCGGAATCGCAGCACTGAATGTATCCGTTCCGGTAACCGGACTGCTCTATGCGCTTGGCTATATGTTTGCCTATGGCTCCAGCAATCTCTTTTCGCACGAAATCGGAGCGGGAAACCGGAAAAAAGCCAGAGTATACTATGGCACCGCATTTAAGACGTTAGCTGGAATTTCCCTCGTGATCATGATTCTGGGAATGGTGTTTGCAGAGCAGATTACCTGGGCTCTCTGCGATGGAGCATCATTTTATAAAGAGTCATACAGATATCTGTTTTATGTGTTTGCTTTTGCACCTTTTTACTGTCTGGAGACGTTTTATAACGTTTATATGCGCAATGATGGCAAGCCTGCGCTTTCGGCAATCGCGACGCTGGTCTCTACCAGCGTGAATATCGGTCTGGATTTTCTTCTGGTATGGGTGTTTCCTTTCGGGCTGGCAGGTGCTTCTGCAGCAACTGGCATCGGTTTGGTCTGCGGGTTCCTTATTGAATTTCTGCAGACGTTCCGCAAGGATTCTTCTCTGCAGGTGAATCGCTGCGGGTATTCACCTGCCTATCTGAAGAAAGTCGTGATAACAGGTTTCTCAAGCTTTATCCGGGAGTTTTCACGGTCGTTTCTGGTTCTGATCATCAATATCGTTCTTCTGAATCTTGCCGGAGAAACAGCAGTAGCAGTATATGGAGTCATTGCTAATCTTGGCAATGTCGTCGTCTGTGCGCTTTCCGGTGTCTCGAATGCAATTCAGCCCGTGATTGCCGTGAATCTTGGAGCAAAGAAGCATGATCGGATTCACCGGCTGTTCCGGATGGGATTGCTGACTGCAGCCTTCTCTGCATCTGCATACACCATCTATGCAGAAATACATCCGGAAATGCTGATCTCCATTTTTCTGGATCACCCGACACAAGAGCTCGTCGCCATGTGTATCCCCGGGATCCGGATCGTCTCTCCTGGTTATATTGCGGCAGGCATTACAACGGTATGCAATGTCTATATGGAAAGCACGCTCCGTCCGCGCAGCGCGGCGAGAGTTGCAGTTGTTCAGGGTTTTATTTCGCCGATTGCATCAGTTCTGATCCTGGTGCCTTTTCTTGGAACTCAAGGTGTCTGGATTGCTTTTCTGATTGCGGAACTGATCAGTCTTGCCATTGCGATTCATACGGAAAAGGCCAGCCGGAAAGGGGTTCTTCCGGATGATGGAGAGTTTGCATAAGCTTTGCTTTACATAGGGGTATCAGTAAACTGAATACATGGAATCATCAGAGATCCGCATCTGCTTTTCGAAGAGAGGGTTCAGATGCGAATGGATCCCCCATCTGAGAAGACAGATGCCGATCTTCACGGAAACAGAAAAATAAGGAGACCCAATCATGAGATTGCATTGGAAAGGAACCTATAACGGCGATGAGAATCGTCTTGCCCGCTGGGATCATCCGGAAGGAACAGTGGCCTTTCAGAAAGCAGAAACCCGCAGGAGCTGGCAAGGAAAGCAGGAATCCTTTCTGGACTGATTCTGATCGTGGCTGGCGGTCTGCTTGCCGTCCGGGGAAGAACGTCCAGGTTCAACCTCAGCGTGCTGCTGAGCCTGGCTTCGCTTGTTCCGCATGAGCTGCTCCATGCCGCCTGCTTCCGGGAAGAGGTATCTCTGTATTTTTATCTGAGCCATGGAATGCTGTTTGTACAAGGAGTAGAGGATATGGCGAAAGCACGGTTCATCGTGATGTCGATCCTGCCGAATCTGGTATTCGGTGTGATTCCTTATGTGATGTTTCTGATTCGCCCTGAATGGGCGATGGCTGGTGTGTTCGGAATGTTCTGCCTTTCTGCAGGTGATTACCTGAATGTCTGGCCGGCTGTCACGCAGATGCTTCTTGGTGCACTGACCTTTCTGGATGGGTTTCATTCCTGCTGGTATCTGTCCTCTAGGAAACAGGAGCCCTGAGGCGGAATATATCGCTTTCTGATGCAGGGAAACAAAGGAAGGATATTGAACTGTAAAACGAGAATTGATATAATTCAGACGCGTTTGAAAAAGGTGGAAAGATATGGCAATTGAAGCAGGAGATTTTAAAACAGGATTAACAGTTATGGTTGATGGCGATCCGTGGGTCGTCCTCGATTTCCAGCATGTCAAGCCGGGCAAAGGTGCGGCAATTCTCAAGACTAAGATGAAGAACCTGAAGACCGGTTCCACGCAGGAGCGCAATTTCAACGCTTCCACGAAGTTCGAAGCAGCGCAGATCGAGCGCAAGCAGGTTCAGTATTCCTATGAAGCAGATAATACCTACTACTTCATGGATATGGAAACGTTTGAGACCTATGAGCTGAGTGAAGAGAAGGTCGGCTTCAGCAAATACTTCCTGATCGAAGGAATGAACGTCACCCTGATGTTCTTCGATGGCAGCGTGCTGGATGTATCTCTGCCTGATAAGGTTGAGCTCACCGTTGCAGAAACCTCTCCGGCAATCAAAGGTGCTCCGTCCACACAGACCAAGGATGCTACGACTGATACAGGTCTGACGCTCCGGGTTCCGCAGTTCGTGGAGCAGGGCGAGAAGATTCTGGTTTCGACCGCTGACGGAAAGTATTCTTCAAGAGCCTGAGTTCCAGGCTCTTTTTTATCATGAAGCAGAAAACAGTACTCATTACCGGGGGAGCCAGAGGGATCGGAAGGGCAATTGCCCTGGAGCTTGCGGCAGAGCAGTATCAGATTGTGATCAATTACCTGCATTCTTCGCTTGAGGCGGAAGAACTGCAGAATGAAATTTCTTCCCGTTATGGCGTTTCCTGCATGGCAATCCAGGCTGATGTCTCAAGTGAGGATGAGGTGGAGCAGATGTTCTCAGAGATCGATCAGAAGTTCGGCGGAACGGATGTTCTGATCAATAATGCTGCGGTGGATCTTTCCAACCTGTTTCATCTGAAGACAGCCGAAGAATTCCGGCGGACCATGGATGTCAATGTCATCGGCGCATTCCTCTGCGCAAAGCGGGCAGCTCTGCATATGAAAGAAGCAGGCTGGGGAAGAATCCTCAATATCTCTTCCACCAATGGCATGAATACGTATTATCCGATGTGCATCGACTATGATGCCTCAAAGGCAGCCCTCAATTCCCTGACTCATGATCTGGCCATGCAGTATGCACCGGAAATTCATGTCAATGCGATTGCACCGGGATTCATCGGTTCCGAGAGCGAACTGGATGGCTACGATGCAGAATTTCTGAAAGAAGAAACCGATAAGATTCTCGTGAAGCGGTATGGCAAGCCTGAGGAAGTTGCCCACCTGGTGAAATTCCTGATCAGCGATCAGGCAGATTACATCAATAATACGATTATACGGATTGATGGCGGACAGGCCGGAAGTATCTGAAAAAGAAAAGGCAGGAATTCAGATTTCCTGTCTTATTTTCGGTTTCTGATTTTCGCAAGTGCCAGCAGGATGGAGAGCTTTCCGTATTCCGGAGTCATGCCGCCTTGCAGATAGAGCGTATAAGGAGGAATGACCGGCGCATCGGCGCTGAGCTCAATTGTGCTTCCCTGCGTGAAGGCACCGCAGGCCATGACTTCATCAAACGGATAGCCTGGCATCGGAGCAGGCAGCACATGCACATAGGAATCAATCGGAGAAGACTCCTGGATTCCCTGTGTGAAACTGACCAGATTCTCCTGGGTTCCCAGTTCCACTGTCTGAATGATATCGGTACGGAATTCATCATAGCGCGGAGATACATTGCGGAACCCGAGCTTCTCCATCATATAAGCCGCAAAGACCTGTGTCTTCAAGGCACTGCTGACTGCTTTGGGAGCCATGAAGATGCCCTTGAAGAAGGAATTGTTCTGATTGAAATCCGCGCCGAGGTCCTTTCCGATGCCTGGAGAAGTGAGACGGTCTGCGACCATCTCGATGAGATCGCTTCTTCCGGCAACGTAACCGCCTGTAGAAGCGATGCCGCCGCCGAGATTCTTCATCAGCGAACCAACCACGAGATCCGCTCCGACATGGCCTGGTTCCTGCTTTTCGGCGAGCTCGCCATAGCAGTTGTCAACCATGATGATGACATCCGGATTGACTTTGCGGATTTCTGAGATCATATGGCCGATCTTCTCGATCGTGAGGGACTTGCGGTGTGAGTAGCCTCTGGACCTCTGGATTTCTGCCAGTTTCACATCTTTGCTCTTCAGACGTTCAATGATCGCAGATTCATTGAATTCATCATTCACGAGATCGATCTGCTCATACTTCACGCCGTTTGCTTTCAATGACTGAGTCGAGTCTCCGCAAAGTCCGATCATCTCCTGCAGAGAATCATAAGGAGTGCCGGTCAGCGAGATCATCGTGTCTCCGTATTTCAGCATCGAGGAAAATGCGAGATAGAGCGCATTGGTTCCGCTCATGATCTGCGGCCGCACCAGTGCATCTTCACACCCGAGCACGGTTGCGAAGATCTTTTCCAGCTTGTCTCTTCCGGTATCGTAGTTTCCGTAGCCGTTCATTTCGGCAAAATCAGTATAAGCAACCTGATTCTCGAGAAAGGCAGAAAGAATGCGGTCGGAATTGTACATGCATACCTCATCAATCTGTCCGTAGATATTTTTCAGATCGTTTTCAGACTGATCTGCAAGTGTCTTCAATTCTTCTGGTATCTGATCTATCAGCATTTTCTATTTCCTTCCGCAATGCCAGTCTATTATGAAACGAAAGCGCCGAAAAAGAAATGAGAAATATCCGGGAATGAGCTATCATGAAAACCGGAGAAGATCAGGATGACCATTGAACAATACTTCAGAAATCTTGCGTCGGCAGCGTTCGTGCCGCTGATTTTCTGGGCTGTGCTCGCAGTTTCGATGCATCAAGACCGCAGCCGCTACCGCAATACGATCTATCTGATGCTGGCTATGGTTTCCTCGCTGCCGTTTGCAGCAGCGCTGTTCGGGCCAGCGGAACAGATTGCGGCCGGAGTGATTTCTGCGGGAATTCTGATTCTGCTGCTGGCAGTACCGTATATGCTGATTGCCAATGGTGTCACGATGATTCGTAAAGAGGGCAGGAGGCTTGCAGATCTTCTGTCTCTTCTGATGGGAATTCTCGTAGGAACTGGTGAACTGAGTTTCTTTCTGTTCATTCTGCTGCCATATCTTTCATCTGGAGCTTCTGGTACTGCCGGAAACATCTCAAAGGTCCAGATGTCGCTGCTTTTCATCGGACTGTCAGTGATTTATTTTTCACTGGTGTTTGTATCATTCATGTTTTATACGCGCTTCATGGGCATTCTTCCGATCCGGAAGGACTTCGATTGCTGCATCATCCTGGGCTGCGGACTTCTCGCGGGCGGAAAGGTATCGAAGCTTCTGGCAGGAAGACTGGATAAAGCCATTGAACTGTATCGCAAGGATCCGACGCCGCCGGTCATGATTCCTTCCGGCGGTCAGGGACCTGACGAAGCAGTTTCGGAAGCCTCAGCGATGCGGGACTACCTGATTGCAAATGGCATTCCCGAAGATATGATCCGCATCGAGGACAAGTCAGCGAATACCGAGGAGAATATCCGCAATTCGATGAAGATTCTGAATGCCTGTCCGGGGGATCAATATACCGCTGTCGTCACAAGCGATTATCACGTATACCGGGCTCTTCGCATCTGCAAGAAAGAAGGCCTGAAGTGCACCGGCATTGGTTCCCGAACAGCTTCGTATTACTGGCCCAGTGCCTTGATCCGCGAATTTGCAGCCGTGCATCGGGAGCCGAAGCATCTTGCCCTTCTGCTGGCCGGGTGGACTTTGATTCTGATTCCGTACCTGTATGCGGTTCTGCAGTAAAAAGTTCACCGGCAGGGCAGATTTTCTGATAGGATTCTGTATGGAGAAAAGGAGAGTAGAATATGGAAATTTCACCGCTTCAGAAAGAAAGACTCAAGTATGAACCGAAGCTGCCGGGAATGCTGAGACATGGCGTTTCCGAGATCAGCGTACAGGAGGGTGAAGCAACCCAGTCTGTTGCAGACCAGGAAAAGATCAAGGCACTGTTCCCGAATACGTATGGCAAGAAGGAAATCACCTTCGTCAAGGGAGCGAATACTTCCTCTGCCAAGAAGCAGGTCGTAGGCGTCATTCTGTCCGGCGGCCAGGCACCTGGCGGACATAACGTCATCAGCGGTTTATATGATGCCCTCAAGGCAGCCAGCCGTGACAATGTGCTGATTGGTTTCAAGGGAGGCCCGAGCGGACTGGTCAATGATGAATATGTAGAGTTCGATGATGCCTTCATCGATGCATACCGCAACACCGGCGGATTCGATATCATCGGTTCCGGTCGTACGAAGATTGAAACAGAAGAGCAGTTCAAGGCTGCAGAAGCAACTGCAAAG
Organism: Anaerolactibacter massiliensis; assembly: GCF_900290205.1. NCBI lineage: Bacteria > Bacillati > Bacillota > Erysipelotrichia > Erysipelotrichales > Erysipelotrichaceae > Anaerolactibacter > Anaerolactibacter massiliensis. Next base: position 281,941 of record NZ_OLMH01000002.1, read on the forward strand.
AAGCACGGACTGACCGCTGTTGTCATCATCGGCGGCGATGATTCCAATACGAACGCCGCAGTGCTGGCGGAATACTTCGCTGCTCACAAGAGCGGTGTTCAGGTCATCGGCTGCCCGAAGACTATCGACGGCGACCTGAAGAACGACGACATCGAGTGCTCCTTCGGTTTCGATACTGCAACGAAGACGTATTCCGAACTGATCGGCAACATCGAGCGTGATGCAAACTCTGCCAAGAAGTACTGGCACTTCATCAAGGTTATGGGCAGATCTGCTTCCCATGTCGCTCTGGAGTGCGCTCTGGAAACCCAGCCGAATATCTGCCTCATCGGCGAAGAAGTTGCAGCGAAGAAGATGTCTCTCAGCCAGATCGCTGACTACATCGCAGACTCTGTTGCCACAAGAGCAGAGAAGGGCATGAACTTCGGTGTTGCCATTATTCCGGAAGGAATCGTTGAATTCGTTCCGGAATTCGGAACGCTGATTGCTGAGATCAATGAACTGCTGGCTGGCGAAAAGGCAAAGGCATTCAATGAGCTTCCTTCCTGGAATGAGAAGTATGAATTCATCCGCAAGGGTCTCACCGGGAAGTCCTTCAAGGTCTTCGAGATTCTGCCAGAAGGCATTCAGAAGCAGCTGTTTTTGGAACGCGATCCTCATGGCAACGTTCAGGTTTCACTGATTGAATCTGAGAAGCTGTTTGCAGAGCTCGTTGCCAACAAGCTGGAAGAGCGCCGCAAGGCAGGAACCTATCATGGTTCCTTCAAGACTCAGCATCACTTCTTCGGCTATGAAGGAAGATGCGCATTCCCGTCCAACTTCGATGCAGATTACTGCTATTCCCTCGGCTATAACGCATTCATGCTGATCCAGTATGGCTATACCGGATATCTGTCCAAGATCTCCAATCTCTCGAAGCCGGCTGATCAGTGGGTTGCCGGCGGCATGCCGATCACGAAGATGATGAACATGGAGCGCCGCAATGGCGAAGACAAGCCGGTGATCCGCAAGGCACTTGTCGAGCTCGACGGCAAGCCGTTCAGATATTTCGAAGCACATCGTGCAGAATGGGCATCAGAGACCTGCTACACCTATCCGGGCGCAATTCAGTACTACGGACCGTCTGAGGTGTGTGATCTTACCACGAAGACGCTCGCTCTCGAAAAAGGCGAATAATCAGGAACAGAAGGAGAACTCAGCTTCTCCTTTTGTTATGCCCGCATGAGCCAGCTGCATAAAAAAACGGAGAGCGCTTCTCCGTTTGCGTTCCTGCGAGGATTCAGTGCATTCTTTCTGCTCTGGGCGGATTTCGCTTTTCCAGAACCGTGATGGATTCAATATGAGGGGTATTCGGGAACATGTCATACGGGATGATGGTACGCACGTCGTATGCCTGCTTCAGGACTCCGAGATTCTTGCCTAACGTAGCAGGATTGCAGGAGACATAGATGATCTTCCGGATCCCGGAAGTCAGCAGGGTTTCCAGCATCCGGTCTTCCATGCCGGACCGGGGCGGATCTGCCAGCAGCGTATCAACTGGTTTCCTGACCAGGATCTTCTGCAGTTCTTCCGCTGCATCTCCGCACCGGAACGAAACATTCTCAATATGATTCAGCTTTGCATTGGCCTCAGCATTCTCGATGGCCTGGCTGACAGAATCGATGCCGATGATCTCTTCTGCTTTCTCGTGTGCAGCCAGAGACATCGCACCCACGCCGCAATATGCCTCTAACAGGGTTGTGCATGGATCGATCTTGGCAACCGCCATACGGTAAAGCTCCGAGGCCTGCTCAGCATTTCTCTGGAAGAAGGATTCTGCTGAAAGACGCAGGGCAAGACCATTCATCTGAACCGTGATATACGGATCTCCTGCCAGAACTTTCGATGCCGTTCCGAAGATCGTATGTGTCTTTCTGGCATCGTTGACAGACTGGACGACGCTGCACATGCCGGGAATCGAAGAAACCTGCTCGATGAACTGAGGCGGCAGCGTATCTCTGCCGGTGATCAGCGCACACTGGAAGGATCCCTCAATGCCTCTTAACACCAGATACCGCAGCCCATGTTCATTTTCAAATGCATGGATGCCGGCATCTTCTGCATAGCTCAGAATCTGGTTCTTCACATGATCCAGTTCTGGTGTATGCATTGCGCATTCGCCGATTGCGACAAATTTATTCGAGCCAGGCTCGTACATGCCGGCCGCAAGATGCCCGCGGATCGTTCCGGCTGGCAGCTTGCAGGAAGTGCGGTAATGCATCGAATGCGGAGATGGATGCACTTCCCGGACTACTTTATTTCTGATCTTCCCGTATTTCCAGAGTGCTTCTTCCAGCAGCTGTTTCTTGTATGCAAGCTGTGCGGGGGCTTTCATCTGCAGAAGCGGACAGCCGCCGCAGCGATTCAGATACGGGCAGATCGGTGCCGAGATCCGATCGTCTGAGCGTTTCAGAAGCTTCACGAGTTCTGCTTTCGCATACCGTTCATGATCTTCCGTGATCTTCACTTCTGCAGTCTCGCCAGGAAATACGCCAGGACAGAATACGGGTTTGCGGTCCAGGTAGCCGATGCCTTCTCCGTTGATACCGAGTTTTCGAAATTCGAGTTTCATAATTACCTCAGGAATGCCAGATTCATATCTGAGCAGAAGTTATCAAGACTGTACAGGACATACACATCCTGATCGTCTTTCAGAAGATCGGAGACCGGACTGTGATAATAACGCAGATCAACCAGTTCAATCTCGCTGTATTCCGTTGCCAGAAACGGAATGAGAATATGGGAATAGCTGTCTTTGATCAGCAGGGCTTTCCTGCCGTTTGTCACATCAGTTCTGATGTCAACATAGGCATGATTGCCATCCACATAGTAAGTATACTTGTCTTTTTCATTTAGGCGATCCTTGCTGTAGAGACTGTTTTCCGTATGTTCATTGTCATAGTCCACAGTGACATTCTGCTCTCCGCTTTCCGGCGTGATCGTATAGATGCTGTCAGGCTTAGTCCAGAATGCCCCCGAACGGGAATACATCGTTCCTTCAAAGGAATTGCTTGCCAGCGTATACGTGAAGCGGTTCGGGTCCTTGTTCAGGACATTTCTGCAGATGGCGGCATAGCCCATATAAGCACCGGATTCATTCCAATGATGGTCGGTATGGAAATACATGCTCGGGCTTGGATCAGTGTGTTTGGTGAAATTGATGAAGTTCTGATCCGGAAACTTCTGAGAGACCTGGTCCAGCAGTGCTTCCTGATCCACATTCCACGCCCCGCCCGGAAGATCTGTTTCAGCACCCCAGGCAGCGGTAGGTACCAGAAGAATATTGACCTTGATGTCATGGTTCTTCGCAAAGGTACTGACCTGTTCGATGTTCGATTCCAGATTCTTCTGATTCACATCCTGAAACGTCCCGATCAGACGGTGTTCTCCGGCATAATAGACATTGTTGTTCTCGATTGCCAGGGCAGCTCTCTTCACTCCCGACTTCAGCTCAATCCAGGCATCCCGGTGCACGAAGTGATCGCTGAACCATGTTTCAAAGTCATCATCGAACTTTCCGCTGAATATATGAGAAACACTGAGCTCCGGTGCTTTCGCCAGCGTCCGGTTTTCGTTGTAGGAAACTTCTGCTTTCGGGGCCCACGCATTCCAGATCCCGAAGATCCCGATGAATGCCGCAAAGCAGCCGATCGTCAGATTTTCAATCGTTTTCTTCTTCATCGCTCATCCCTCAGAACCTGAAATACAGAAACGGATTGTAGCTGGCATCCACAATGAAGGCGGTGCATACAGCAAGTCCTGCCACCGTCAGAACCGGCACCAGCACTTCTCCTTTTTCTGTATTCAGAATGTTCCATCCTGTCTTTGCGATCGGCGTGCATGCAATGGTACTGACGATCAGAAGAACCATGTTATCACGGAGATAGAACCATGCCCGGCCATCTGCCAGCACTCCTGAAGCGAAGAACAGACTGGAAAGATATCCGCCGATCGCATTCAGATCCGTGAAGGCAAACAGCACCCAGCCGATCAGGAAGACGAAGATCGTATAGACATGCCGTACCCAGCCTGGCGACTTCTTCAGCCATTTCAGCAGGAACAGCTTCTCCATGATCAGAATCACTCCGTAATAGACTCCCCATAGGACAAAGTTCCAGGAAGCTCCATGCCAGAAGCCGGTCAGCAGCCAGACGATCATGATATTGATCAGCTGGCGCTTCAGACCATGTCGGTTTCCGCCAAGCGGAATATAGACATAATCGCGGAACCAGAAAGACAGCGTCATATGCCATCTGCGCCAGAATTCCGTGATGGAATCGGAAATATACGGATAATTGAAGTTCTCCGGGAAATCAAAGCCGAGCATTTTGCCAAGACCGATGGCCATATCCGAATATCCGGAGAAATCAAAATAGATCTGGAATGCATAGAGGATGATGCCGAGCCATGCGGTGAGCACGGAACGCTCACAGACCGGCAGATGGGAGATCGTCTCGAAGACCTGTCCGGCATTATTTGCCAGCAGCACTTTCTTGCACAGGCCGACGATGAACCGGCGGGTGCCATCATAGAAGCTCTGCCTGCTCAGCGTGCGATGATCCAGCTGCTCTGCAACGTCGACATAACGCACGATCGGGCCGGCAATCAGCTGCGGAAACATGCAGACATAAGCACCGAAGGAGACCAGGCTCTTCTGGGGATCCGTCTGTTTCCGGTACAGATCGATCGGATAGGACATGGTCTGGAACGTGTAGAAACTGATGCCGATCGGAAGGCTCAGCCTGAGAATCGGAAGCGAAAGCCCGAGATGGTTCAGATTGGATGCGAAGAAGTCCCAGTATTTGAAGAACCCGAGCAGAGCAAGATTCACAACGATGCATCCAACCAGAAAATGCTTTGCTTTCTTCCGGTCAGAATCCCTGTAGCGGGAAATGAAATTGCCGAAAATCCAGTTCATCAGGATCGAGAAGATCATGACCAGGATATATACCGGTTCACCCCATCCATAGAAAAACAGGCTGACAAGCAGCAGAACGAGGTTCCGCCACCTCATCGGCACGAGATAATAGACTGCCAGAACAATCGGCAGATATGCAAACAGAAAGGTCAGACTGCTGAATACCATAGGTCCCTCACAACGAGGACCATTATACCGTTTAATCCTTCTATGCGCGCTTTGTTTTGCTCGATTCGTGTGCTACTATTTTGCCGGAGAAAACAGCAATGAAACAGAAACGTGAATTCCCGTCGGTGACGGTGACGAAGAAACAGGAGTTTTCTATCAGAAACGGTCATCCATGGGTGTATGAAGATGAACTGACGCAGTATCCGGAACGAGTGGAAAATGGCTCCCTGGTCGATGTATTCGGGCAGAAGGGGAACTATCTTGGAACTGGCTTCTGGTCCGGATCATCTAAGATCCGGATCCGGATTCTGGATCATAATGCCAACGAGAAATTCGATGAAGCATTCTTTGCACGCCGGGCTGGCTATGCCATCAGCTATCGCAGAGATGTCATGGGTGATGATTTTTCTGCCTGCCGCTTAGTCCACGGCGAAGCCGACGGACTGCCTGGTCTTACCATTGACCGGTATGGCGACCTGCTCGTCAGCGAAGTGCTTTCGTATGGCACCGATCTGCATAAGAAGACGATCTATGAGGCGATCGTGCATGACCTCGAGGCTTCCGGAGAATCGATCCGCGGTCTCTATGAACGCAATGAAGGAGAACTGCGGAAGAAAGAAGGCCTGGAACAGTATAAAGGCTGGTATGACCTGGAAGGAAAACCTCATCCGGATTCCGTGATTACCGAGATCACCGAAAACGGCATCCGATATGAAGTCGATGTCGAGAATGGTCAGAAGACCGGGTTCTTCCTGGACCAGAAGTACAATCGCCTGGCCGTCAGAAAACTGGCTAGGGGAAAGAACGTGCTCGACTGCTGCACGCATACAGGCTCTTTTGCCTTGAATGCCGCGGCCGGAGGCGCAGCATCCGTGACCGCGGTCGATATTTCAGATACTGCTCTGAAGATGGCAGAAGCCAATGCGGAACGCAATGGCATGAAAGACAAGCTGTCATTCGTGCAGGCAGATCTTTTCGATCTTCTGCCGCGGCTGATCGAGGAACATGCGCATTACAACTTCATCATTCTCGATCCGCCTGCCTTCACGAAGAGCCGCAGAACGTTCCAGCATGCAAAGAGCGGTTATCAGAAGATCAATACGATGGCAATGCGCTTACTGCCAAGGGGAGGATATCTTGCGACGGCCTCCTGCAGCCACTTCATGCCCACTGAGGAATTCCGCGAGATCCTGAAAGTTTCGGCCCAGGAAGCAGGAGTCACTCTGAGAATCATTGAAGAACGTCACGCTGCCCCCGACCATCCGGTCATTGCGGCGATTCCGGAAACCGATTATCTGAAATTCTTCCTCCTTCAGATCCTCTGAATCGTACCCCGTCAATCATTGCTTTTCCTGCTTTTCCGGGAAAAGCTTTTCGTTTCACGTTCGGGAAAAATTGCTTGTGAAAGAACAGGAAAATGCATGAAAAAAGTGCTATAATTTCACTAGATTAGGGTACGGGAGGCGTTCATGTATAATATCGATGACATAGTAGTCTATCGCAGAGACGTTTGCAGAGTCGTTGGAAAACAGAAGAGCAGCTTCACTGGGGAAATGTGCTATGTTCTGGTGCCCTACGGGGCCGTAGACAACTCTGTCACGATGCAGGTTCCTGTCTCGAATAAAGGCGGGCATCTGAGAGATGTTGTCTCGAAAGAACGGATCGATGAGCTCTGCCGCAGCGCATCCTGCATGGAAACGCTGGAAAGCAAGCCGGCCAATATGAAGAGCCAGTATGCTGCTCTGATGAAGGGAGACAGTCTCGATGATCTGGTATGCATCATCAAGACTTCTTATCAGCGCAATCATGAGCGCCTGAAAAATCACAAGAAGCTTGCCAGCATCGATGGCGAATATCTTGCCAAGGCAGAGAAGCTGCTTTATACGGAAATGTCCGTTGCCATGAATCTGCCATATGATGAATGCAAGAAGTACTTTGAAAAGCAGGTCCGGAAATATTCAGGCTGAATGAGAGGAAGAGGAGACTTCCTCTTTTTTCTGATCGTGCAGGGAACCTGCATTGATCATGAATTTTCCGGGTTTTACGCTCAGTAAATCCTGATGCTGATGCGGGCGAGAGTCGCTTTCATCATCCATTCTGAGGGGGAGTCTTCGCTGAGGCTATGCATGCAGGTTTACCGATCTGCGGAGCTTTTTTGAAACACATCAAAGAAAAAGCCAGGATCATTGAACCCTGACTCTCTTAGAAATTGTGTTTATTCTGCTGCTGCAGAAGCACTTGCTTCAGCGGCAGGAGCAGCGGCCGCAGACTGGGTGGCACGGATGCCGAAGGTGCAGCTGACCGCTACCACAGCACAGATGATCAGCGTCCAGAGCAGCTGCTTCTTTGCGCTTGGTGCTTTGCGCAGAAATGCAATGATCCAGATAATCAGAATGATCGGCAGGGCAATCCAGCCAATCACCGCAGCAATTCCGAAAAAAGTATTCATCAATCAGTCCTCTTCTTTGTTTGACGTCATTCAGTATAGCAGATTCTCACTGAACGTGCAGATGCGGGAAGACGTCCTTGAAACTTGCCTGGATCAGGAGATCAGCATCCTGATCATACGGAGTCACGCTGCGGTTGATCAGCACCAGATGCTTGCCCGCAAAGTAGCGGATCAGTCCCGCTGCCGGATAGACGACCAGAGATGTGCCGAGCACGATCAGCACATCCGCACTCTGAATTGCCGCAACAGCTCCTTCCAGGACCGGTTCGCTCAAGCCTTCTTCATAAAGTACGACATCCGGCTTGATGATGCCTCCGCAGACATCACAATGCGGAACGCCTGTACTTTCGGCGATGGTCTCTGCCGGAAAGAACTTCCCGCAGTTCATGCAGTAATTGCGCAGCACGGACCCATGAAGCTCATAGACGCGCTTCGAACCGGCTTTCTGATGCAGTCCGTCAATATTCTGGGTAACTACGCCGAGCGACTTTCCGGCGGCTTCGCAGGCTGCGATGAAGCGATGGGTTTCATTGGGCTCTGCCTTCAGATTCAGCATCTTATCCCGGTAGAAGCGGTAGAATTCCTCCGGGTTTTCTTCAAAAAAATGATGGCTGATGATCTCTTCCGGCGGAAACTTGTACTGCATGTGATAAAGACCATCCTGACTCCGGAAATCCGGAATGCCGCTGTCGGTGGATACGCCTGCACCGGTGAAGAAGACAATGTGTTTTCCCTGATCAATGATGTTCTGAAGCTTCTCCAGCTTCTGTTCCAGTGATTCTTCCATGAGACGCCTCCAGTTCTTTTCCATTATAAGTCGAATTGATCGAAGCAGCGATGCGGCAGAATTCTTCTATCAGGGAATCCGGAGCGATCACCCGGATCCTATCATAGAACTGCAGCAGCCAGCCGATCATGGTCGGCGTGACCGCAGAGCGGATGCTGGCGGTGAACGTATGATCCGTGACCTTCGAGATCAATAGATCCTGCCCGAACTGATCCAGCACCTGATTCAGCAGGGAAAGATCGAATTCCACGGTAATCGTGACCGGTGTGCCATGATACATCCGGAACGAGGACTGCAGATAGCGTTCCAGATCAAACGGCATCAGCGGTTCCGGAATGCCGGTGTCCTGGACGGAATCCATCTTGTCGATCCGGTAGTTCGAGAAGTCCTGATGCGCAGAATCCCGGAAGATGCAGTAGTAGCGGGAGGCGTCTGAAACAATGGCATAAGGAACCATATGGTAATAGATTCCGTTTCTGCGATAGCTCCGTTCGCCTGACAGCGTGCGGTCAAAATACCGGAATTCAGCTGCCGAGCCCCTGGAGATGGCCTTCAGCAGGATCTCAATGGTCATCAGCACCTCATCATTTCCGGTCTTCGGAAGAGGCGACTGCGGCAGTTTCAGAAGCTTCTGATCTGCTTCGCTGAGCAATCCCCTGATCCTGTCCGAAAGCCGCTCTGCTGTTTCAGAAGACAGGGAAGGAGACTGGGTGATCAGATCAGTCACGACAAATGCTTCTGCCGGAGTCAGCAGATGATCGATCCAGTATCCCTGCTTTCCGCCGCTGCGGCTGAAATGGACCGGAACTCCTCTGTTCTTGAGCGCCTGGACACATGCATAGATTACCCGCCGCCCAGAAGGAACTCCCTCCAGTTCCAGCGCTGCCGACAGTTCCGGCATTGAAATCCTGTGCTGTTCATCTGATTGCGACTGCAGGATTTCCTGCACCATCAGAACACTGGCAATTGCTTCATCTTTCTTCATGCTGCTATTATACCGTTTTATGCACTGTACCGTATGGCGTACAGTGCTTCTGCCGGTTCTGCTTATCATCAGAATCAGAAAGAGGTGATCCCAATGATCCGGCAGAAACATCGTTTCCAGTTCAGCATCAGTCTTCTGTTCCTTGCATATGCATATCTGGTGACCGGCTATCCTGCGGCTGCACTCTTTTTCGGAATTGCTTCGTTTCTGACTGCGCTTCTCTTTCATTCTGCCGGAACGCTGAACCGGAATCTGAATCAGGTTCTGATCTCAGCACTGATCCAGGCTGGGATGATCCGGGGGTCGGGACTGGAGCAATCCTTTCCGGAGATTCTTGTTCTTGCTGTGCTGAATGCGGCAGTTTCATCTCTCTGGCTGTGCAGCTCCCGCAAGGCAGTCCGGGAAACCATGCAGGTACTGTCACTGGCATGTGCTTCTCTTCTTGTTCTGGAGCTCGTTCTGCCAGAAGCGGTAACTTCCTGCTTCGCTGGTCTTTCATCCTGCTCTGTTTCAGAGGGCTGTCTGATGATTCTGCTGATGTTCGGTCCGATTCTGATTCCTTACGGGGTGAAACAGACTCTCATTTTGCCCCTCAAAAGAAAGGACAGATCGCTTATAATGAGTCAGATACATTCGCAAGGAGCAGGAAACTATGACGGAATGGCTGGTAGGGCACTTTATAAAAAACAAGGATGATGTCCAGAATGAACAGGTAAGACTGGCTTACGGAAATCTCTCGAGCATTACCGGAATTGTCTGCAATGTGTTCCTGTTCGTGCTGAAGTTTCTGATCGGCCTGCTTTCGAATTCCATCGCGATCATTTCCGATGCATTCAATAACTTATCCGACTGCCTCAGCTGTCTCGTGACCATGTTCGGCTATCATCTTGCCGCAAAGCCGGCTGACCAGGAACATCCGTTCGGACACGGCCGCATGGAATACATTGTGTCGTTCTTTGTCTCAGGAGTGATTCTGATTGTCGGCTTCGAGCTGTTCCGCTCTTCAATCACGAAGATCATCCATCCCGAAGAAGTTCATTTCTCCTGGACGATGGTAATCATTCTTGCTGCCTCGATTCTGGTCAAGGTGTGGATGGGCTCCTTCAACAAGACCCTCGGCAAGCGCATCAACAATATTGCGATGATTGCCACCAGTCAGGATTCCATGAATGATGTGTTTGCGACCTCTGCAACTCTGGCTGCCCTGATTCTTTCTGCCTGGATTCCTTCGATTCCGTTTGACGGCATTGCCGGTCTCGTCGTTTCGCTGTTCATCTTCTATTCCGGCTATGGCATTGCCAAGGAAATCATCGACAAGCTGCTTGGCGGGCCGGCAAGCCATGAGCTGACTGAAAAGATCCGTACGCTGATCCTCTCACATCCGGAGATCATAGGTGTTCATGACATGATGATTCATGACTACGGACCAGGCAGACAGTTCGGCTCTGCACATGCCGAGGTAGAATCCTCAATGGATTTTCTGAAGGCACATGATGTGATCGACCAGGCAGAACGCGAAGTCTATGAGAAGACGCATGTGTTCATGACGCTGCACATGGATCCGATTGATATCTCCGATCCCCAGACTAATGCCTACCGCGAAGAAGTCATGCACATTCTGCACAGCATCGATCCGAAGCTGAGCATGCATGATTTCCGGGTGGTCTATGGTCAGACGCATACGAATCTGGTCTTCGATGTGGTGATTCCGTTTGGCTGCACACATTCTTCTCAGGAAATCACCGACCGGATCAATTCGGCTCTGAGCAATCAGGTTCAGAAACTGTATACCGTGATCACATTCGACCATGAATTTACTTCCGACGCAGACCGGGAAGATCTTTAGCAGAACTTGGAAAGCAGGAAATCCAATGAAAAGACAGCAGATGACCGGCAATCTCATGCTGATCGCAACGGCATTCATCTGGGGCTGTGCCTTTGTCGCACAGTCCGTTGCGATGGATTCCGTAGGACCATGGACCTTTACCTGCGTGCGAAGCTGGATTGCCGGCTTCGTGCTGCTGGCAGTCATCCGGTTTCTGGATTCTGCCGGACTGGCCGTGAATGACTGGAAAGGGGCACTGAAGCCGGGAATCATTGTTGGCCTTGCGCTGACCGCCGCCAGCATGCTGCAGCAGATCGGCATCCAGTATACGACGGTAGGCAAGGCGGGCTTCATCACCGCTCTGTATGTCGTGCTCGTTCCGATCTTTTCTTCTCTGCTTGGCAGAAAGGTATCTTCGCGGATCTGGATCTCAGCAGGGATTGCGGCATTCGGTCTCTACCTGCTGTGCATGCAGGGAGGCTTTTCGCTCAGCCAGGGAGACTTCTTAGTATTCCTGTGCGCAATTGCATTTGCAGTGCATATTCTTGTCATCGATTCTTTCCAGAAAGTCGATGGGGCAAGAATGTCGTGCATTCAGTTCTTCACCGTCGGAATTGTCACGACTATTCCGATGCTCGTTCTGGAACATCCGGATCTCAGCAGCCTCCTTGCGGCAGCAGGACCGATTCTTTATGCCGGCATCCTCTCAAGCGGAGCAGGCTATACGCTGCAGATTCTCGGGCAGAAATATGCCGATCCTTCTGTGGCAAGCATCCTGATGAGCCTGGAATCGGTATTCAGCGTCTTAGCCGGGTTCCTGTTTCTGCATCAGGCAATGTCAGCCAAGGAATTAGCAGGCTGTGCGCTGATGTTCGGAGCAATTGTCCTTGCACAGATTCCCGAAAAGAAAACGGCTGAATCATCAGCCGTCAGATCCCGAACAGAATCAGAACACCAAGAATGACCAGGATTCCTGGTACGAGATACCGGGAATATTTTCTGATGGTCACCTGCACTGCCGGAAGTTCCGAGAACTTCTGCGCAGCATACAGAAGCACGAATGTGAGCAGGACGAAGATCACTCCGCTGACCAGCAGCTCCATTACAGTCATGGTTGAGAATACCGGAACATATGCTGCAAAGTTATCGGCACTGTCCGCAAACGTCAGCATCAGCACGCGCGGAATGGTATAAGTCATGAATGGCTTTCCTTCTGCCTGGGAAGGTTCATTGAATGAATTGAACAGATATCGCAAGCCGAGAATGATCGGCGCAATGCCGAGTACCTGCGTGAAGCGCCAGCTGGTCTGCTGGATTCCCCAGCCTCCGGCCATGCCGATGACATAGACAAGGAAGATTCCGAGAAAGGAACCGATCCAGATATTCCGGCGCTCATGATGATCCTTGCTGGTAGAGAAACTCACTGCCAGAACCAGGAAGTCATCCACTGTGGTGGAAAGAAACAAAGCAATTGCAGTAATGATTGCAGTAGTCATGGAAAGCCCTCGGCTATGGTTCTACCTTAGCATTTTTCCGGGAAAAAGAAAGACCCGGGCACGAAAATGCCGCGGGTCAGAGAACGGATTACTTCTGTTCTTCCTTCGAATCAGAGGAGCTGTCTTCTGCCGGAGTGCTTTCTGCATCAATCACTTCCGGCTTTTCTTCGGCAGGCTTTTCCGGTGCTTCCGGATAATCCTTCGCAGCAGCTACCATGAGTTCGCTGATCTTCTTCGCATAGGAGACCGGATCCTCAATCTGCAGTCCTTCAATCAGACATGCCTGATCATACAGAACTCCTGCATACTCCTTGAGCTTCTCCGGATCTGCTGCATAGACATTCTGCAGCGTATGGAAGATCGGATGATCCGGGTTGATCTCAAGGATTTTGACGGCCTTCATGCCTTTGTTATTCGGATCCTGAGACAGAACTTTCTCCATCTCGATGGACATGCCTTCATCGGCAACCAGGCAGACCGGATCGTCCTTCAGACGGGAGCTGATCCGCACTTCCTTGACCTTGCCATCCAGGGCATCCTTCATTGCCGTCAGCATATCCTTGCTGGCAGCAGCCTTCTCTTCGGCAGCCTTCTTCTCGTCTTCCGTATCCAGATCAAGATCTGCATCCTGGATCGACTTGAACTGCTTGTCATTGTAGCTCTGCATCATGCGGATCACGAACTCATCAATCGCATCCGTGAAGTAGAGAATCTCGTAGCCCTTGTCACGAACTTTCTCAAGGGCTGGCAGCTTCTCGATATCCGCAACAGTCTGGCCGGCAGCGTAATAGATTGCTTTCTGGTCAGCCTGCATCCGGTCCGCATATTCTTTCAGCGTGACATACTTGCCTTCCTTGCTGGACTTGTAAAGCAGCAGATCCTGCAGCTTCTCTTTGTCCATGCCATAGGACTTATAGATGCTGTACTTCAGATTCAGACCGAAGTTGTCAAAGAACTTCTCATATTCAGAACGTTCATTCTTCAGCATATCCTGAAGGAAGTTCGTGATCTTCTTGTCGACGGAAGCAGCCAGTGCTTTGACCTGGCTGTCCTGCTGCAGGATCTCACGGGAAATGTTCAGGTTCAGATCTTCACAGTCAATCAGACCAGTCACGAACCGGTAGCACTCCGGCAGCAGATCCTTGGCCTTGTTCATGATGAACACGCCCTTGGAATACAGCTGCAGACCTGGTTCGAAGTCCGTATTGTAGAAGTTGTAAGGAGCCTTTGCCGGGATGAACAGCAGGGCAGTATAAGAGACATTGCCCTCTACGCTGTAATGAAGAACCTTCTGCGGATCTTCCCAGTCATTGAATTTGTTCTTGTAGAACTCATTGTATTCTTCCGGCTTGATGTCGCTCTTCTTCTTTTTCCAGAGCGGAATCATCGAATTCAAGGTCTCTTCTTCCTTCGTATCGATGGTCTTCTTGTCATCGGTCGGATCCGGCACGCTCTTGGTGACTTCCATTCTGATCGGATAGCGTACATAGTCGCTGTACTTCTTCACGAGCTCGCGGATCTTGTACTCTTCGAGATAATCGGAATACTTCACATCATCCGTATCATCCTTCAGCTCCAGAGTGATTCTCGTTCCGATGGTATCCTTTGTGATCTCGGAGATCGTATATCCGTCTTCACCGGAAGAAACCCAGGAATATGCCTTGTCGCTGTTCGCACTTCTGGATTCTACGGTGATCTTCTTGGCAACCATGAAGGCACTGTAGAATCCGACCCCGAACTGACCGATGATATCGATGTCAGAATCCTTCTTTTCCAGTGCTTCCCGGAATTCCGCGGATCCGGACTTTGCGATGGTGCCGAGATTCTTCTCCAGCTCTTCGCTGGTCATGCCGATGCCGCTGTCTTCAACGACAAGGGTGCGATTCTCAGGATGCCGCTCAATTTTAATCCAGAGGTCTTTCTTATCGACATTCTTAGAAGCGTCGGTCAGACCTTCGTAATACCGCTTATCCAGTGCATCGCTTGCATTGGAAATCAGCTCCCGCAAGAATATCTCCTTGTTCGTATAGATGGAATTGATCATTAATTCCAGAAGCCGTTTTGATTCTGCTTTGAACTGTTTCTTTGCCATGTTTCAACCTCCTTGGCACTCGGCTTATCAGACTGCTAAAGAAGTTTAGCACTCATATGCATAGAGTGCAAGAGCAATTGAGCGAATTGCCTGCAAAAACCTGCTTAGCAGATGTTAGAATACAGGCAATGAGAGAACTGGATGTCGCAGAAATTCGCGCTGCGCTGAAAAAAGCATGCGGAACCATTGCCGTGCATTATTCTCCGGATATTCTGAAAGCCCTGAAGCAGGGCGCCCAGAACGAAACCGACGAACGATCCCGGTTTGCAATGGACATGCTGATGGATAATGCCCATATTGCTGAGAATGAGAACATTCCGATCTGCCAGGATACCGGCATGGCCATTGTCTGGGTGAAAGCCGGACAGGAAGTGCACTTCATCAACGGAAGTCTGCAGGAAGCGATCCAGCAAGGCGTTGCCGAGGGATACACCGAAGCCTATCTGCGTGCTTCGGTGGTTTCGGATCCGCTGTTTGACCGCAGAAATACCGGAACCAACACTCCGGCACTCATCTATACCGAACTGGTTCCGGGCAATGAAGTGACACTGGAACTGATGGCAAAGGGGTTCGGCTCTGAGAATATGAGCCGGATCCGGATGCTGAAACCGGCAGAAGGCGTGGAAGGGGTAAAGCAGTTCGTGCTGGAAACGATTCGCCTGGCTGGTCCGAATGCGTGCCCGCCGATGATTGTCGGTGTCGGCATCGGCGGAACCTTCGACTACGCTGCCGAACTTTCGAAGAAAGCACTGCTGAGACCGCTCACAGAATCCAATCCGGATCCTCGCTATGCAGAACTGGAGAAAGAACTTCTGGAAGAAGCTCAGAAACTGAAGATCGGCCCGATGGGACTGCATGGCAATACGACTGCTCTGAAGATTCAGATTCTCGAATACCCGACGCATATTGCAGGGCTGCCATGTGCTGTGAATATCTGCTGCCATGCTTGCCGGCATACGGAGATCCGACTATGAGAAAACTGACTTTGCCATTATCTGAAGAAGAGATTTCTTCTCTGCATGCCGGAGATGCGGTGGAACTGAGCGGGGTGATCTATACTGCCCGTGATGCGGCTCATAAGCGTCTCCATCATCTGATTCAGGAAGGAAAAGAACTGCCGCTGGATCTCAATGGCGCAGCCATCTATTATGCCGGTCCGACTCCGGCAAAGCCTGGTCAGCCGATTGGTTCCTGCGGGCCGACAACCAGCTCTCGCATGGATGCCTATACGCCGGAACTGCTTGATCATGGACTGAAGATCATGATCGGAAAAGGCCGGCGCAGCGAAACCGTGAAAGACGCAATCAAGACTCATCATGCCGTCTACTTCGTCGCCTGCGGGGGCGCCGGAGCCTTGCTCAGCCATTCGGTTATCGCCTCAGAACCAGTCGCATTTGCGGATCTGCTGGCAGAAGCGATTGTGAAGCTCACGGTGAAAGACTTCCCATGCTTCGTAGGAGTGGATGCAGATGGGAAAGATATCTATGATCTGCGTTAGCGCTTGCCTGGCGGGCTGCAGCTGCAGGTATGATGGAAAAAGCCATGAGATCGAAGGAATCCGGGAGCTGGTAGAAAAAGGAGAAGCAGTTCCGGTATGCCCGGAAGAACTGGGCGGATTGCCGACACCGAGGCTTTGTGCGGAGATTCAGAAAGACGGACATGTGCGCAATACTGCTGGAATTGATGTGACACAGGAATACCAGACCGGGGCAGAAAAGGCCTTGGAGATCTGTCTGAAACATGGATGCACGAAGGCTATTCTGAAGTCCTCGAGCCCGAGCTGCGGCTGCAATGGCATTTATGATGGATCATTTTCGCATACAAGAATTCCCGGAGATGGCATATTTGCACAGATGCTGAAGGAACATGGGATCAGATGCATCGATGATACAGAATGGAAGAAGGAAACCTATGAATTACTATGAAGAAGCTCTGAAACTGCATGCAGCACATCATGGAAAATTGTCTGTGGAACCGAAAGTTCCGTGTGAGAATGCTCAGGATCTGAGCATTGCCTACACGCCTGGTGTTGCCCAGCCATGCCTGGAAATCCAGAAAGATCCGGAGAAATCCTACCTCTATACCGATCGCGGCAATACGGTTGCGGTTGTGACTGATGGAACTGCAGTGCTTGGCCTCGGCGATATCGGCCCGGCGGCAGGCCTTCCGGTCATGGAAGGCAAAGCACTTCTGATGAAGCGGTTTGCCGGCATCGATGCCTGGCCGATCTGCCTGGATACCAAGGATCCGGATGAAATCGTAGCCATCTGCAAAGCAATTGCGCCGGGTTTCGGAGCAATCAACCTGGAAGACATCAGCGCTCCGCGCTGCGTGGAGATTGAGCGCCGCCTGATTGAGGAATGCCCGATTCCGGTCTTCCACGACGACCAGCATGGCACTGCGATTGTCGTGCTTTCGGCTCTGATTAACTGCATGCGGCTGAAGAAAGCAAAGCCGGAAGATCAGAAGGTTGTCATCAGCGGCTGCGGAGCGGCCGGTTCTTCGATCATCCGGATGCTGTATCAGTACGGGTTCCATCATATCTATGCATTCGATGTGGATGGATGCGTCGACCCGGATCATGCTGAGAACTACAACAGTCTGAAGAAAGAGCTGCTGCAGTATGTAAACCTCGACCATCAGCACTATGCAAGTCTCTCAGAGGCGATGAAAGGTGCCGATATCTTCGTCGGAGTCAGTGCCCCGCATCTGGTTACCCGCGAGATGGTCGCTTCCATGAACCCGCAGAACATCGTCTTCCCGATGGCAAATCCGGAACCCGAAATCACGTATGAGGAAGCCAAGGCTGCCGGTGCATGGATCATCGGAACGGGACGTTCCGACTATCCGAATCAGGTCAATAACCTGCTTGCTTTCCCTGGCCTGTTCCGCGGCGCCCTGGATTCCAAGGCAACTCGGATCACCGAAGGCATGAAGATTTCTGCGGCTAAAGGCATTGCGTCGCTGGTCTCTGAGGAAGAGCTTTCCACGGATCATGTGATTGTCTCAGCATTTGATGAGAGAGTCGTGCCGACTGTCGCCAATGCCGTCAAAGCAGAAGCGATCCGCTCCGGATATGTCAGAAAGTGAGCAGTTTTCACAGAATTGACACAATTCTTGCACAAAAATCACACGATCGGAGGATAAGATGTCAGTGTTAGTGATGAGCTGACAGTAAATTTCTTTCCCTCCTATTAGAAAATGAACCTGTATTTGCGGCAGGTTCTTTTTCTATCCTACGAATTCTTCTGGTAGCAGCGGATCACGAACTCTGCAGTGCAGGTCAGGAAGGAAACTGCTTCCAGCTTCTTCTTTCCGGCTTCGCCAGTCCGGTAAGCATACGGAGTCATCTGAAACAGATTTTTCAGCATCTCCTGGTCTGCTTCAAAATGATTGCTGAGATGCTGTTCACGGATCAGCTTCATCTGCGTTTTAAGAGGTGCTTCTTCATTCTCATACGGGTGTTCATAGAGTATTTCCTTAAGTTCCTGAAGATGAGTTCTTCCAGGGATCACATACAGAAAATATCCTCCTGGTTTCAGGATCCGTACGATCTCTTCTTCTGCGGCTGGTGCAAAGCAGGTAATTGCGAGATCACAGGATTCCTCTGCCAGCGGCAGATGAAAGATGCTGGAAATCACATACCGGGTGGAAGAATCGTGTTTCGCGGCATGCTTCAGGGCATCTCTGGACAGATCAAACCCATACTTCTCCGGGGCTGGAAAAGAACTCGTATAGTAGCCCTCCCCGCAGCCAAGATCTGCCAGCACCTCCGGAGACCGTTCCCGGATCATTTCCGAGAGCTCATTTTTCAGAAAAGAATATGCTCCGGAAGAAAGAAATGAAGTTCTTGCCAGAACCATTTCCCTATTGTCTCCGCGTTCTTTCCGGTAGGCGGGATCCAGGTTGACATAGCCCTGCCGGGCGATATCGAAACAGTGATGGTTTGCACAGCAGAGAGAGTTTCCTTCCTGGTGAAGGGCAGCTCTGCAGATCGGACAGATCAGTTTCATGCCTTCAAGGTTATCACATAATCGTGTGAAGTATCACATAGTTCTTCTTTCCTGTTGACTGTCGGTCAGTCAGGAAATATAGTTACGATGCGGGAGGTATCTGGATGGAAGAAAAAGAGAACCATGAGAATGAAGACCGCAGAGAAGAATTCATTGACGCTGCCGAACGTCTGTTCAAGAAGAATGGAGTCATGGGGACTACCATCAATGCGATCGTCAGCGAGATGAATGTAGCCAAGGGCTTGTTCTACTATTACTTCAAGTCTAAAGATGATGTGATTGATGCGATCAGCGAGAAATACAACGAAAGCTTCCGGCAATCCATCAGGAAGAATCTTTCCAAGGAAGACTGCTTCGAGGAGCGTCTGGACCAGTTTCTGGACAATACGATCGCTTCCTTCCGGCAGATGTGCGAGAACCTTCAGGGGGCCAGCAAGGATATCGATCTTTCGATTCTGAGTTCCAGAAGTCTCGATGAAGCCAAGGAAACAGCCTCAAAAGCATTGCAGGACCTTCTGGAAGAAGGCAACCGTCTGCACAAGCTTCATGTGGACAATGCAGAGTATTTCTCCAAAGTCGTAATCAGCGGAATTGCAGATCTCTGCAGCCAGGCAGAGGCAGATGGCAAGGAAATCAGAAGAGTGATTGAGGATCTCATCAGAAGATCCGGAAAGGAATAAGCATATGATGGAAGATTTCAAGAAGATGACAGATGACTGGGTCAAGTTTGTGGATGAATCCAGTGACAAAGTGGCTGATTTTGTGACGAAGAGCACCAAGGATATGACTGGCGCACTGAAGAAAGAGCGCAGAAAGATGGAACTGCGTTCGCAGATCGGCGAGCATACCAGAGCTTTGACCAAGGCTTATACAAGGCTTGGCGAAGCCTACTATGACGCAAAGACTTCCGGAAAAGAAGTGGAAGGAATGCAGGATGTGATGGATCTGGTTCATTCCAACCGCAAGGTTGTGGAACTGCTGAAGGCACAGCTGGAAGAACTTGAGAAAACAGATTCTGAGAAAAAAGACTGAATCAGAAAACACAAGCAGTGAACCGCTGAGGGATCACTGCTTTTTTTGTATCTGGAACAGAGCTCAGAGACGCATCTTTGCAGAAATCACACACGTTTGTTTGTGTCAAGACCTTAGGACCTTTTCGGACAAGCTGGAAACCGGACCGTTCATTGCGGTACCGCGCAAGCTGAGTGTGCATCATACGATGAGCGGAGGCCAGATCAATACGAAGGCCAAGGTACTCGATACTGATGGCAATGTCATCTTTGACTTATTCGCATCCGGCAAAGCAACGGGCGGCAATGCGATTGCCGACACCGTCGTCAATGGCAGGATCGCTGGCGAGCAGACAGCTGGCTGCAGCAGAAACTGATCGCTATTCTCATCAGGACAAAATGAAAACCGGAGCGATCCGGTTTTCTTATCTTACAGGGAACTGCCGATGCGCACTAGCTCTTTCAGGAATTCTTCGTCGCGGTCATCCGGCCCGCCGGTATACTGCGTGATGCTCATGCCGACAACATTGCAGGAAGCAGAAACAGAGGAAACGATTCCCATCAGCGCAGAAATAGAAATGCCGCTGTTTTCAGGATACTGGGTGAGACGGAATTCATTGGGATCCAGGCAGTCCAGACTGATATGCAGGAATACATTGCGGAAGGAACGCTGACGCAGAAGTTCTGCGACGATCCCGGGATCTTTCTCCAGCGTACGGGACTGGATGTGGTCTATGTGATGATAATCGATGAAGCGTTTCTCTGAGAGATTCACGCCGCGCGTCGTGCAGAGCAGCACCTGATTCGGATTGAGGACAGACGGAAGCGTCTGCCAGAGCTCCGGGGTTCCATGCCCGCATAAGGTGCGGAGGGCCATGCCGTGATAGAGTTCTGACACAGTATATTTCGGATTATCCAGGCCGGAATGGGATTCCAGGAATACTTCAGCAAAATCCTTCCGGCAAAGCGTATTCAGATAAGCAGCACACGCGAGATCCGAATCAGAACTTCCTCCGACCAGGAAGATCGTATCCGGACGGATGCTTTCCAGCTTGTTCTGGACAAGCTTATGCTGGAAGAGAATATCGGCGTATCCTTTCGTGCCATGATTGACGGGGCTGATCAGATCAGTAGTTACCGGAATCGTGATGGTATCGAGGCTGCCCATATAATTCTTCATGAAATAATAGGTGCTGTCATATACGGTAAGGTCTTGTCCGTTTCCCTGCCATTGCGGGAAGACGAGGTTCAGATGTTTTTTCATATCATTTCTCCATGCTGGTGTTCAGCAGATAAGTTCAGAATGCAGATGAAAGGAAGAGAGTAAAGCAGAACCACAGAATCTTCGTCGGGCCCGGGTTCCGATTGCCTGCGTGCATGTCTTAAGAATGGGTTTCATGTCTCTCTTCTCCTTTCTGTTTGGCAATACTATAATGAATCCGGATAAATTAGACAAATGAATGATTCTGATTGAATCGATCAATAATTTTCATGAAAGGGATAACACTATGAACCTGCCGCAGTATCAGGCATTTCTGAAAGTCGTTGAAACCGGCAGCTTTACAAAAGCTGCAGAAGAACTCGGTTATACGCAGTCAGGCATTACCCATCAGATTCAGATGCTCGAGAAGAGCCTTCAGGTCAGTCTCCTGAAGCGTGATCGATCAGGAATCAGCCTGACCGCAGAAGGACAGGTTCTTCTGCCGTATATCCGCAATCTTCGAACCGATGAAGCTGCTCTGCAGCAGCGGGCAATGGAACTGGTGCACGGAAACAGCGGACTGATCCGGCTTGCTGCATTGCCGGAAGTCACCAGGTGCTGGCTGCCAGGCATCATTTCCCAGTTTTCCAGAGCGCATCCGCAGGTTCAGTTCCAGCTCTTTTCCGGAACAGGGAAGGAATGCATTGCGCTGGTTCAGAAAGGAAGTGCAGATCTCTGCATAGCTGCTCTTCCGGCGGAAGCAGGGCTGAAGACGATGTTTCTGAAAAGAGATTTTCTGATGGCAGTACTTCCTGCCGGAAAGACGAAGGAAGAAACGATCCGCAGAACGGCATTGAAGAAGCTTCCTCTGATCCGGACCAGTCCGGATTATCTCGAAGGGCTGTTCAGGGGTGAACCGATTGTCCCGGTATTTCAGGTTCCCGATTCAGTCAGCCTGATTGCGATGGTGCAGGAAGGGATTGGCTGCGGAGTGCTCTCAGAGATGGAGCTGAAGCAGACAGGAAAAGGAATTGCGTGCTGCCGGCTGGAGCCTTCCGCATACCGTGATCTTGCTCTGATGCATGCGGATGCCAATCCGCTTTCGAAAGCTGCAGAAGAATTTGCACAAGCTGCTCAGGTCTGGATCAGCAGGAGGTAGGGCCATGAAGACAGTTCTGATCACGGGCGGCTCGGAAGGAATCGGATATGCCTTAGCAGAATGCTTTGCAGAAGATCATTACCGCATTCTGCTTGCCGCAAGAAATATTGAGAAGCTCAATCAAGCTTCGAAGAAACTCCAGAATACCTATCATGCAGAAACGGCGGTATATTCCATAGATCTTTCCGCTCTCGGAAATGCGGAACAGCTCTACCGGCAGATCAGAGAAGATGGCTATCAGGTTGATGTGCTCGTTAATAATGCCGGCATAGGGTTTCTGGGCAGAAGCTGGGAGATTCCGATTGAAGCAGATGAACGGCTGACCATTCTGAACGACACTTCGCTGATGACACTGACAAAGCTCGCTCTGAAAGACATGCTTGCTTCGGGAAAGGGAGAAATCATCAATATCTCCAGTACCGGCGCATTTCAGCCGGGACCGTATATCGCTTCCTATTATGCGTCAAAGGTATTTGTCGAATACTATACGCGGGCAGCGGCAGAAGAAGTGAAGCATACCGGGGTCCGGGTATACTGCTACTGTCCGGGACCGGTGGATACTGCATTTTATCCGAAGTCAGGCGGGAAGAAGCCATTCGGTGCGATGAGTGCAGAACAGGCTGCAGAATATGTTTACAAACATCGAGGGAGCCGGTGTATGATCATTCCGGGCTTTCTGAACCAGATCACGCGGATTGTTCCGACGGACCTGCGGATGAAAGCAATTCTGCTGATGAAGAAGAAAACACTATGACAAACGAATTATATGTTCCTCCGAAGCCTCTGACTGCCCGCAATATCCTTCTGATCGTGGGAGGATCTGCGATGTATGCCATGGCGGTCAATCTGTTTCTGACACCTCTGAATCTGTATGCGGGCGGAGTTGTCGGTCTGGCCCAGCTGATCCGGACTCTGGCATTTCCGCATGTGACGGGCATCGATGTTGCGGGCCTCATCAACCTGATGCTGAACATTCCCCTGTTTCTGCTTGCCTGGAAGGGCATGAGCCGCAAGATGGTATTCGGTACCGCTGTCAGCATCTTTGTTCAGACTCTCGTGCTGTCTGCAGTCAAGGCACCGGCAGCTCCGCTGCTGGATGATAAGCTTGCCTGCATCCTGCTGGCAGGCATGATCGGCGGTGCTGGCTGCGGAATCGTGCTGACAAATGGCGGCAGTGCCGGCGGCCTGGATCTGCTTGGCGTATATCTCACGATGAAGTCACGGCATTTCTCCGTAGGCTTGATGAATATTCTATTCAATGTCGGCCTCTATTCGGTGTGTGCAGTGCTGTTCGAACTGAGCACAGCATTGTATTCTGCGATCTTCGTGGCTGCATTCTCCGCAACGATTGATCGGTGGCATTATCAGAACATTGAGCTGGAACTGATGATCTTCACACATCATCCGGAGATCAAAGAAACCATCATGAAGAAGTATGTGCGCGGTGTCACCTGCTGGAAGGGCATGGGCGCCTATACCGGCAAGGAAACGGAAGTGCTTGTTACCGTTGTTGCAAAAAGCGAAGCGGAAGATGTAAAGCGGGACATTCTTGCTCTGGATCCTCATGCCTTCATCATCGTGCATCAAGGCACGGATGTGACCGGAGGATACCAGAAGCGTCTTGTCTGATTCCTTTCTGATGCATTCCTGTCCTGAATCCTGTAGAATTCAGAAAACAGAAAGAAGGGATCAGATATGATTCGTATTTACGGAAGTCCTCATTGCCCTGACTGCGTGGCATGCAAAGCAGCATTCGATGAGAAAGGCACCCCGTATGAATTCATCGATATCACCGGGTCGATGCCGAACCTGAAAGCATTTCTGAAGATGAGAGATCATCTGCCGCTGTTTGAAGAAGTGAAGGAACGCGGTTCTGTCGGAATCCCGGCGATCGAGAAAGAAGACGGAACGATCACTCTGGACTGGGAAGAAGTGCTGAAGGAATACGGCATGACTGCTCAGCCAGGCAAAGCCTGCAGCCTGGATGGCAAAGGCTGCTGAACTTAAACTGCGAAAGCAGTTTTTTTCATGGAGCTGACCAGGTACAGAAAAAGCAGAGTTTCCTCTGCCTGAATGTCATGGCCTGGAATCAGAGAGCTTCTTCTGATTCTATTTTTTCTGCTTCTTCCGGATGGCGGCTGTAATAAGAATAGATGCATCCGCAGTAATCCTGGCGATACAGATGATGCTCTTCAGCCAGTTCGTGCTGGCGGGTCTGACCCCCGCCTTTCTTGAAGTCCGAATAGAAATAGCGGACCGAAGGATAGCGATGCGACAGGGATCTTCCGATCTCATTCATCTTCTGGCTGTCTTTCTGGCGAGAGATTGACATGACCGTCGTGAAGTAGTCAAAGTGATGCTCCGCAGCATAGCGGTATGCTTCATTCATGCGGTATGCATAGCAGTAGAAACATCTGCCAGCTCCTTCCGGATCCTCCTTCATCGGTTCCAGCCTCCGGGTATATGCCTCATTGTCGTATGGAGTGATGATGAGCTTCACGGTATTTCCGGTTTCGCTGATATAGCGCTTCAGTTCTTCCAGCCGCCTTTCATATTCGGCAGAAGGCCAGATGTTCGAGTTGTTGAAATAGATCGTTACATCAAAGACCTGAGTGAGAAACTCGATCGGAAACGATGCGCATACTGCACAGCATGCATGCAGAAGGAGCGAAGGCTTTCTCCCCTGGTACTCTTTGCGGATATCTTCAATCTCCTTTTTCGAAACCAGATAGTAGTTCGTGCGCTGCTGCTTTTTCCGGTTCTCTCTGAGACGGATCAGATCTTCCTTATTCATTGGTCAGAAACATGCAGTCTCCGAACGAGAAGAACCGGTATTTCTCCTGCACAGCCACCTGATATGCATGCATGATCAGATCATAGCCGCCCAGCGAGCAGATCATCATGATCAGCGTCGACTTCGGCAGATGGAAGTTCGTCAGCATCGCATCGATCGTATGCCATTCATAGCCAGGATAGATGAACAGCTTCGTCTCGCCATGGCAGGCTTCAAATCTGCCGAACCGGTTCCACACGGATTCCAGTGTACGGACCGAAGTCGTGCCGACGGCGACAATTCTTCTTCCTTCTGCTTTGGCCTGATTGAGGATCGAAGCTGCTTCTTCTGACATGTAATATACTTCGCTGTGCATGACATGATCCTTGACATTCTCGGTGTCCATCGGCTTGAACGTGCCAAGACCGACGTGCAGCGTCACATCGACAATGGTCACGCCTTTCTGCTGCAGCTGATCGAAGATCTCCGGCGTGAAGTGCAGCCCGGCTGTCGGTGCAGCTGCGGAACCATCTACTTTGGCATAGACGGTCTGATAGCGATTTGGATCATCCAGCTTTTCCCGGATATATGGGGGCAGAGGAACATTTCCGAGTTCCTCAAGAATCTCATTGAAAATGCCATGATAGATCATCTTCATCTTCCTGAGTCCCTGTTCCTCGACTTCGACGCACTGTGCCTTGAGTCTGCCATCATGGAAGCTCACGACTGTTCCGAGCTTGACCGTATGAGCATTGCCGAGCAGGCATTCCCATACATCATCCGGAAGCTGTCTCAGCAGCAGCACTTCCACATGTGCCCCGGTTTCTTCCTTGATCCCGTAGAGACGGGCCGGGATGACTCTCGTATTATTGCGGACGAGGACATCTCCTTCATGGAGATAATCCACGATGTCATAGAAATGCTTATGTTCCAGTTCTCCGCTCTTCATATGGACCACCATCATCCGGCTGGTCTTGCGGTCCTTCAGAGGAGTCTGGGCAATGAGCTCCTTCGGGAGCTCATAATCAAAATCACTTGTCTTATCGTACATAGATGCCTATGTGTTCCTGCCTTTCTGTTCTCAGCTCAATTATCTTAAAGGTCCGGCCATGAAAACACAATGCCATCAGAAATAAGTCTTGCAGGAAATCACCTGTCCGATTACCCGGACTGGCAGCGAGGAAATCTCTTTCGCATCAAAATAGCGGTTCTCTACCTCCGGATTGGCCGCTTCGAGGATCATGACTCTGCCCTTATAGACGACCTTCTTAACCGTCACTTCATCACCGATCAGGATCACGCCGATTTTTCCGCTGTCGATCCGGCTGCACTGTCTGACCAGGACCAGGGAGCCATCCATGATTCCGGCTCCATTCATGGAATCTCCGGTCACCTTCAGATAGAAGTCTCCGTCCCGCGCATCTTCCATCGTGGCCGATTCCTCGCCGAGATAATTTTCTTCCGCAAACAGGTCATATCCAGCCTTGACATAGCCGAGAACAGGGAGCTGAACCCGGATATCCATGCCCTTGATCGCCGGTTCGATATTATAGCCGACCATTTCGCTGAGCGTCTTCAGAGTATCTCCGTATACATGCTTCACGCTGCCGTTGACCCACCGGCTGACCGTCGAGCGGTTCACATTGCATCTCCGGGCAATCTCTGCATCAGAAACCCCGCTCTTCAGCTTGTAATCATGAAGAATATCCTTCAGTTCCATAATGACCTCATTTCCGGCTTCATTATAGGGTTTTGTGCAACAACATGTCAAATTCAGACATCTGATCGATGCACTTATTCCATAGAAATGACACAGTTTTCAGCAGCCAAGCCAGCAGCGGCTCTTCCGCTTCTCAGGGTCCGGCAGGGAGGAAGCTTCTTGTGCGGAAAGAACCCAGTACTCCATTCCGGATTCCTTATGATCCAGGCAGAATCCTCTCTTCTTGAGAAAGGCGATTCCTTCCGCATTGTCCGGCCCGATTGCCGCTTCCAGGGTCTCAAATCCATGTTCCTTCGCTTCCCTGGCAAGATGAATCAGTGCATAGGTTCCGTAATGTTCCATGCGCTCTTCCTTCTGGATGAGAATCCGGATCCGGCACCTCGTTTCTGAGATTCTTTCATATTCGCAGATGCCCGTGAAGTATCCGCAATGGTCGCAGTAGATGAATCTTCCAAGCGCGCTGCTTCCGTCAGAATTCACATACTGATCCAGATAATGATCCCACTCTTCTTCCGGAAATGAGATGGTCCCGTGATTCCAGCTCATGGAACAGCTGCTGCCAAGCAGCTTCTTCCGGTATTCAAGTTCTTCCCGTTCAGGCTTCAGATACTGCGTCATATACTTTTCCCTCTGTCGCCTTATGATACCTGCTGGCGCACAAAAAAGCTTCTGACATGCTTTCTGTGCAATAATAGGACCATGATCCGCAATATCGTACTGGACCTTGGCGGGGTCCTGATCACTTATCATCCTGTCAGCTCCATCATGAGAGCAGGATACAGCAGGGAAGACGCAGAGCGGCTGAACCGTTCCGTTTTCCTGGATCCCCTCTGGACAGAACTGGACCGGGGAACATATGCTTCGATGGAAGAGGCACTGCCTCTTTTCTGCAGTGCGCATCCGGAAGATGAGAAGCTGATCCGTGCATTCTTTTCGAATAACTGGATGGAACTGCTATTTCAGCCGATCGAAGCAAGCGTCGTTTTTCTGAAGAAGCTGAAGCAACATGGATATCGGGTATATTTTCTGACCAATTATGCGGCAGATTCTTATCAGGAGACTTCTTCCAGACTTTCGTTCTTTTCACTTGCAGATGGTGCTGTTGTTTCTTCCGAAGTGAAGATCAATAAACCAGATGAACGCATTTACCGGATTCTTCTGGAACGTTATTCTCTGGTTCCTTCGGAGACACTGTTCTTCGATGACCATGAAATCAACTGCAAAGCAGCCATCCGCTGCGGCATGCATGCACAAGTATTCCGGGATGCGGAAACCGCAGAGGAAGTTCTCCTGAGCAATTTCTGAACAATGCTGTCCGGGGATTGCATCCGGGCAATGAGATGCTATCATGAAAGTGCCTATGGAGAGTGTGCGAGAGACCGGTTCTTTGACCACACGGCAACCTGCTCTTTCGCAAGGTGCTAATGCCGGACCGATGGGGTGATCTTGCATGTCAGAACGTCCTGTCACTTCACAAAATTTCATTCGGTAGAAGCCACGCCCCTTTACGGGGCGGTTTTACGTTGTTTAGCCCTGATTCTCAATATAGTTTTCAATGGTTTCCTGAGATACCTGTCCTATCGATGCAGCAAAATAGCCATCTGACCATAACGTTTTTTCTTTCCAGTAATGTTTTTTCAGCATATGCCCATGATTTTTCCACGCCTGATATGTGCTGTATTGTTTGAACACCGAAACGATACCAGTGATGTTCGATGCAAGCATCAAACATGTATTGCTTAACGTCAGTTCTGAACGTGCCGAACAGTAAGGCTTTGCGATACTTTGCCGCAAAGATCAGATGTACCATGAGCAGATTCTTGTTATGCCGTCGGTGCTGATAAATGCTATCCATATGCTTACCTTATCACTATATAAATATTATAAAATATTTATATAGTGAAATCGTGTTCTCACGAAAAGGAGCAGGTCCAACATGCAGATAGGCGAAACGATTAAAGTACGTCTGACTTCTGAGAGTGGCACTAATCTGCTGTTTTTTCAGACCGCTTATCAATATATGCTTGGATGTAATTTTGTCTCCGAATGGATCTTTCAGCATGACTTCTGCCTCAATTCCAATGAGGTTCAGAAACATGTATATTACGATCTGCGTAAACTGTTTGGACTAAAGGCACAGATGGCTATCTCGTGCATTAAAACAGTTACTGCCAGATATCAGACCGTCGATACGCAGATGAGAAACAATCCGTACCGGTTTACCGCGGATGGTAAACACTACAGCTTTCATCGGGATATGACATGGCTTCAGAAACCAATTGCGTTCAACCGCCCGCAGTGCGATCTGGTACGGAACCGTGAGTACAGTTTTGTACATAACAAAATTGACGGCCACATTCAGCTCTCCATCAACACGCTCGGCAAACGGGCTGTATGCGATTTTGTACTGCCCGAATCCATGCAGAGATTCTTTGACAGTAGCTGGACGCTTGGCACAGCGAAACTTGTGGAACTGAATGGCATCTGGTATCTGCATATTTCCGTAACAAAGAACGTTGATGAATTTGAAAGAGGTGATGTGAAGCATGTTGTGGGCATTGACAGAGGTCTTAGATTTCTGGCATCTGTCTATGACGAACAGCAGAAAACACAGTTTTTCAGTGGCAAAGAGATTTTACGCAAACGTGATAAATTTGACGCTGTACGTGCACAGCTTCAGGCAAAAGGAACACGGTCAGCCAAACGCAGACTGGCAAGTATTTCCGGGCGAGAGAACCGTTGGATGAGTGATGTCAATCACTGCATCAGTAAGGCACTCGTCCGGCGATACGGTCCGGGAACATTGTTTGTACTGGAAGATCTGACCGGTGTATCTTTTGAAGAAGAAAACATGCACGGCGCAAAGCAGACACACGACCTGCGGAACTGGTCATTCTATGACCTTGAAACAAAGCTGACGTATAAGGCAAATGAATCTGGCTCCAGTGTGCTGAAGGTAAACCCGCAGTACACTTCTCAGCGCTGTCCGAGATGCGGTGCTGTCGTAAAGGGAAACCGTGATCACAGCGAACACTTATACAGGTGCAGGCAATGTGGCTATACCAGCAACGACGATCGTATCGGGGCAATGAACATCTACACGCTCGGCACGCTCTGGGTCAGCGGAAATGAAAATCCGCAGTTCGATAAGATTAAGCTGATCGAGCCTGCGGAATCAGTATCAGTAAAATAAGCTAAGGCTTCGGTATACCGGAGCGCTATCAAACGGGTGTTGTCAATCATCCGGCGATGTGACGCCACAGGAGGTATAATCCTCGCTAGCAGAAACCAGGAGGCTTATATGAGCACGCTTGTACTGGTGGAGGCAGTCACAAGCCTCGGCCCTTTACGGGACGGGGTAATTGACAGGACGTTTTTGATAGGGGGAAGCGATGCAGAAAACTCGGAAGATGAAAGGATCTCCGGATGAGATCCGGACTTATTTCCAGAATGAGAAGGGTCTATTGATCCTGATCACGATTACCGGAGTCCTCTACAATATCGGCATGACTGCCGGCCCCTGGTTTGAAGGACAGATGGCACAGATGCTGTGCGACATCATTCAGAAGACCAGAACTCCTGCAGAGATGATCCGGCTTGCAATGACGTATGTGCTCGTTATCCTGTTTGTGCAGGGCATGCGCTATTTCAAGCGCCTCTATATCCGTCGGTTTGCCAATGAGATCAGCCGGGACATGAAAGAAACGCTGTACCGGAATCTCTTGTCTTCTGCAGATGTCAGTGAAGAGAGTGCCGGAAACCTGCTGACCAAGGCAATTGCAGATGCAGATACGTGCACAGAGGGCATCCGGAAGTTCACGACTGAAATCTTCGATACCGGTGTCGTTATGGTGGCATACCTGGTGATGTTATTGAGCTATGACTGGCGGCTTACGCTGCTCGTGATGATATTCCCGCCGTTTGCGTATCTCATTGCTGCTAAGCTGAAGGGATATGTCGCAATAGTCAGTGCCCAGGGCAAGGAGAGCGAAGCCAGACTGAACCAGGCAACGCTCGACCGGGTATCCAATGCGCTGACCTACCGGGTCTATGGTGAAGAAACCAGACACAACCAGCTGTATGAAGGGGTTCTCACGGATTATGAACAGAAAGAAGCCAGGGCAAATCTTCTGGTTTCGAGTGTTCAGCCCCTCTATCAGATTATCGCCAGCATCAGCGTGGTGCTGATTCTGTGGCTGGGCGGAAAGAACGTAGCAGGAACCGGATGGACTGCATGGAATATTGCGGCATTCTCTACGTTTCTTGCCTGCTTCACGAAGCTTGCTTCCAAGTCTTCCAAGGCTGCAAAGCTTTTCAATGCGGTTCAGAAAGCACAGGTTTCGTGGCGGCGGATCAAGCCATTCCTGAAGGAAACCGAACTTTCGGAAGAGACGGAACCTGCCCCTTGCAAGACGCTGCAGGTAAAGGATGTTTCCTTCTCTTATGACAAAGATCATCCGGTGTTCTCCCATCTGACCTTCACGGCAGAACCTGGTGAGATCATCGGCATCACCGGTGAAGTTGCAAGCGGGAAGTCTTCACTTGGAAAACTGTTTCTGCCTGGTTCTTCCTATACCGGCGGGATTCAGTGGGGCACAGAAGACTGGCATGCATGTATGAACGAGAAGAAATCCTTTGTCGCATATCTTGGCCATCAGCCGGAACTATTCAGCGGAACGATTGAAGAGAATATCAGACTAGGCAGAGAAGGCGATATCAGCAAGGTCCTCTCTCTGGTATGCATGGATGAAGATCTGAAGTCCTTCCCGGATGGCGTGAAGACGCTGATCGGAGATGGCGGTATCAGACTGTCCGGCGGCCAGCAGGCAAGGATTGCCTTAGCGAGGACGCTGTACCATGCCCGCCCGCTGATGATCCTTGATGACCCGTTTTCAGCGGTGGATCCGAAAACGGAAGAGCAGATCTTCAGGAATCTGCGGGCGTATTCTTCTGATTCCATCATTCTTCTGATCTCTCATCGCCTGGCGCTCTTTTCCAGGATGGACCAGGTGTTGTTTCTCAATCAGGGAACGGCTGCATGCGGAAGCCATGAAGAACTGATGCAGACGCAGCCGATCTATCGGGAACTTGTGACCCGCCAGGAGAAAGCAGGTGATCTTGATGCGTGACCCGATTGCAAATTCCATGAACACCAGTATCAGGAAGAATTCCGGTATGACCATTCTGATGCTGGCATCAATCATCGGCTCCGTGATTCTTGCCGTGATTCCACCGCTGGTCCTGGGAAGGCTCGTAGACAGCCTGGCGGAGGGAAGCGGTATTTCGCTTCAGAATGCCCTGTATTATTTCCTTCTGCTTGTGCTGTCCGGTTTCCTGGAATCCCTGCGCGGCGGGCTGATCACGATCTTCGGCCAGAAAGTCACGCATCAGCTGCGCTCGGATCTGGCCGCAAAGCTGCAGCGGCTTCCTGCTTCTGCATTTGCGGAAAAGGGAAGCGGCGAAACAGGATCCTTATTCGTGAATGACGTAAATACCGTCGAGACCCTGTTTGATGAAGGTATCATCTCGATGTTCACTGATCTCGCGGAAATTGTCAGCATCCTGTTCGTGATCTTCACACGTTCCTCAGGGCTCGGCATCCTGTTATTGATTGCTCTGCCGTTTCTGTTCCTGCTGACCCGTCATTTCCAGAAGAGCATGCTCAAGGCGCAGAAAAACTATCGTGAGGCAGTTGCAAGGACTGCCCAGCAGATTCCGGAATCTCTGAAGAATCACCGTCTGATCCGCGTGCTGAACCTGGAACGATATATGGCTTCCCGCTACAACCATGCGATTCAGGATGGCTTCGATGCGATGGAAAAGTCTAATTTCTATGATTCCATCTATTCTCCGATCATTCTGACGGTGAGTGCGCTGATCACGGCAATCATGATGATCCTTTCTGCTTCCGGCGGCCGCTGGCAGGCCTTCTTCGGCATGTCGGTCGGCACTGCGGTCGCAGTCATTGCTTATGTCGGCAAGATTTTTGACCCGCTTGAATCGATCGGCATGGAGATTCAGAACATTCAGTCTGCGGCGGCAGGCCTGGTGAGAATCCGTACTTTCCTGAATCTGCCGGAGGAGGCTTCTTTGGAGGATGGAATGATTGATGAGTCAAAGCCTCCTGTCTTTGCAGAACATGTAACCTTCGGCTATGATCCTGAAACGATCATCCTGAACGATTTCAGCCTGGAGCTGAAACAGGGAGAGATGGCAACTCTGATCGGCAGAACCGGAGCAGGCAAGAGCACGTTCTTCAAGCTCCTGCTTGGTCTCTATGAACCGCAGAAGGGGAAGATCAGCATCTACGGAGCAGAACCAGCCACAATCAGAGAACAAGACAGGCGTCTCTTATTCGGCTATGCAGAACAGCAGTTTCATCCGATTCCCGGGACGATCCGTGATCAGATTACGTTGAATGATCCAAGGATCAATGAAGAAAAGGTTCAGAAGGCAATTGATCTCTGCAATCTGAGAATGGTCGTGCAATCTCTTCCGGAAGGCCTTGATACTCCATATGAATCTGCATCGCTTTCGCAGGGACAGATTCAGCTCCTTTCCATTGCCCGGGCTGCGGCAGCTGATCCGAAGATCCTGCTGCTTGATGAAATCACGGCAAATCTGGATTCCAATACCGAAGCAGCGCTCATGACTGCTATGAAGAATGCATCGAAAGATCGTACCGTGCTTTCGATCTCTCATCGGCTCTATGAAGAAGCAGGCGGCAGAAAAATTTCGATCCAGGCGCAGCCAGACTGAGTTTCAGCAGAGTTGTTCGGAAGCACCTGAAAAACCGGATGGGAAAGACCTGAACATTGATTCTCAGCCCCAGAAGACGGCCCATATCACTACACAGAGAAAATGGTGCAATTCCCATCATCATGAGGAATGCACCATTTTTGCTGCAGAAGTATTTTCAATCTCCTTGTCTGAATCTTTCTCCCGATAAGAAAGGAGATGGCGGACTGCCATCTCCTGAGGCTTATTGATCGTGCCAGACTCCGTTTTCATCCCACCAGCCGGTATATGGGTGGAACGTTCCGTTCTCATCCCACCAGCCATTGCTGTAATCCGTTTCTGCCTGGTATTCGGTATCATCACCTTCACCGGACCAGCTGCCATAGCTATGGCCTGTGCAGAGCTCTGTCGGGGCATTGTTCGGGGCTGCATACTCTTCGGCCGAAGGGCACCAGCTCTGTGCAAGCATGCCGGATTCCGTACATACCTTGTACTTCTGAATGCCAAGTTCTTCTGCCGTCTTTTCCTGGATTTCCTTGTCCGGATCCCCGCCCTCGGAGATCGGATCCATATAGGACTTCCAGAGCGGAGCAGCCTGATAATAAGACGAGCTGTTCGTCATATATGCATAGTTATCCGCCGAGACTCTGAGAAAGCTCGTGTAATAGGGCGTATAGCCGCCGAAGCTGATGACCTGATGCTCATGCGTTCCGGTCTTGCCGCAGCTCTTCACGGTATCGAGATGTGCTTTCACACCAAGTCCTTCAGTCATGTTGGTCTCCATCATATCGGTGACAAGCCATGCTGTGGATTCGGAGAATACCTGATGGGTTTCGACGCCTGACTCATCCAGAACCAGATTTCCGAACCGGTCCTTCACGGTGATATAGGCATGCGGCGCAATATAGACACCGCCATTTGCCAGACATGCATATCCGGCGGTCATCTCGAGGGTCGTGACACTCGAGGCGCCCAGCGCCAGACCTGCAGCCGTCTTATCCAGATGGGAAGGATCGAATCCTTCTTCGGTCAGATAGCTGAACGAACGATCAATGCCGACATGTTCCAGCAGGAACCTTGCGGCTGGAATGTTATGCGAGAGCTCCAGAGCCCTGCGCATCGTGATCGGGCCGTTGATGTAGTCGCCATTCGGATAGCTGTTGTCGCCGCCATATCCATAGATGCTCGTCTGCACATCCAGCACAGTCGTGCCCGGATAATCACCGGACTCGAGGGCCGGCGCATAGACAGCTAAGGGCTTGAAGCTTGATCCGACCGGCTGCGTGCTGTCCACGGCCCGGTTGAATCCTTCCGGTTCGGTGGTCTCTTCACGCCCGCCGACCATGGCCAGCACCCGTCCGGTATGCTGATCCATGATGACCGCAGAAGCCTCTACTTCCGTTCCGTCTTCCGTACGCGGATAGTTCGAGAAATTCGTGATCGCGTCCTGCATCGTATCCATCATGGATGTATCCAGGGCGGTATAGATCTGATAGCCAGCATTGCGGATCTGACGCTTCATGTCATCTAGATTTGCTGTCGTGGCCTCTTTGCCCTCCTGCTTCAGCAGCTGTTCCGCAACATCTTCGACTGCATATTCGACATACAGCGGGTAATCATAAAGCTTGAAACGATCCGAGGAGGTGCGCACAGCGACCGTGTCAGACAGCGCATTGCTGTACTGTTCTTCGCTGATCTTGCCGGTCTTGTACATCGCATACAGGACATTGTCGGTACGCCAGTTGGTAACCGACATGTCGCCGCTGTTGTAATTCGTTCTCGGATTGTATTCATTCGGGCTCTGCACAAGGCCTGCAATCATCGCGCATTCCCTGAGACTGAGCTGATCCAGATCTTTTCCGAAATAATCCTGCGCTGCTACCTTGACGCCATAGTTGGAATCGCCGAGATAGATGATATTCAGGTACCACTCGAGAATCTCATCCTTGCTCATGACCTTTTCCAGCTGCAGCGACAGGTGAATTTCCTGTGCCTTCCGCTGATAGCTGACATTCTGGGTCAGAAACACATTCCGGACTAGCTGCTGGGTCAGCGTAGAAGCACCATAGTTTGCGTTGTGAGTGATCTGTCCGATCACAGCTCCGGTCAGACGCTTCAGATCAATGCCGTTATGCACATAGAAACGCTGATCCTCAATCGCCACAAATGCATCCTTAAGCTGTTTGGGAATCTCGTCGATTCCTGCCCATTCAATATTCTCATTGGTTCCGTAGTCGGCGACCCAGTTGCCATCTGCGTCGTAAATCACGGATGCCGTACTGTAATTTTCCCGCTTGGTCAGATCCAGTTCCGGACATCCATCCAGCAGGGATTCATAATACGTCCATACCGCACATCCGCCGACGGCTGCAGCAGCGACCAGGAACAGGAAGATCACCAGAACAATATGCCCGGGACTCTTCCGATTGAATGACTCCGGAGGCTCTTTCTGCATGATGGCTTCTTCTTTTTCCTCAGCCTTCTCATACTTCTCATGCAGTTCCTCAGAAGCCTTCTTCACGAAGGAAACTCCGGCTTCTGTCTTTTCCTTTACTTCTTCAATTCCCTTTTCCAGAGCAGCTGCTGCTTCTTTCTGCACCGATTCATCCGTTTTCTTCTCTTCAGCGGCTTTGAGCTGTGCAGCCTTCGCTTCATTTTCTTTCTTCCGCTCTTCCGCTGCAGCTTCCTGCTTCTTCCGGAACGTGTGGGCTGCAGTCTTCACTGCTAAGATTCCGGCAGCCCCTTTTTCTTTTGCAAAGTCCCAGCCTTTCTTCAGTGCTTCGCTGGTTTTCTGAAACGTCTCTTTCACTTCTGCGCCCAGCTTCTCCGGCTGATCCGCAGTGCTTTCTGCTGGCTGAACTGGTATCTCAGCTTCCGGTTTCACTTCTTCAGCCGGTTTTGCCTCTTCTGCAGGGAGATCTTTCTTCTCTTCCGGCTTTTCTTCCGGGAGCTTCTCTGCAGGAACAGGTTCTGTTTTCAGCTGAAAAGCTTTCCGCTTTCTGAACCTGATCGTCTTCTTCTGATCGTCTGAAGAACGATAGTGAGGACGATGGTGTCTGTGATTTATTTCAGCAGGAACGGTCTTTTCGGAAGCAGATACTTCAGGCTCCGACTCTGTTTCTGGACTGATGGATTTTTCTTTCTCGCTGGCCATTCCGATTCTTCTCTCCTGTGGCATCCGGGCGGAACAAAAACAGACTGCGTTTCCGCAGGACGCAGTAAACATTATAAACGAAACCAGAGATCTGGCGGATGGGGAACGATGAAAATTAATTCTGAAACCGCATTCTTTGCAAGAACCCCCTGTGATGACGTATCATTTCTGCTATGAAATGCGTGATTGCGGCACTTTACCCCGAGGCGGAGCCTCTGATTCATGCGCTGAATCTGAAGCCTGCCGGGAAAAATCTATGGAAAAATGACAAGACTGTGCTGGCTCTCTCCGGCACCGGGCCGATTGCGTCTGCTTCCTGCACTGCAAGAGTGCTTGCGCTGATGCCTGTCTCCTGGCTGATCTCCTATGGATCGGCAGTTTCCAGCAGACCTTCCGGCACGCTCGTTCAGCTTGCAGTCCTGAAGAATGCTGACAGCGGCAGGACATTCTACCCGGATCTTCTGGTGAACACGGGGCTGAAAGAAACGGCTGGAATAACCGGCAGCAAGGTTCTGAAGGAAGCAGACGAGATCCCCGGTGAAGTCTATGATATGGAAAGCGCTGCCGTCTATGAAGCCGGGGCCATGGTTCTGCGGCCGGACCAGATGCTGTTTTTCCGCTATATCAGCGATCATGGAAACACAATCTCCGCAGCAGAACTGAAACAGGGATCAGAGGCACATGCCCCATGGCTTGCTTCGCTGATCGAGAGTCTTCCGGATGCTCCTTCTTCTGATCAGACCGAGGAATCAGAACAGACGCTCGCCAGCGATCTCTGCTGCAGCGTAACGATGGCACGGCAGCTTCATCAGCTGATCCGGTATGCATATCTTGCCGGCATTGATCTCGATGAGAAGATCCGAAGCCTGTATCGGGAAGGAACTCTTCCGGTCAAAGACCGTGAGAAAGGAAAGCAGGTCCTGAAAGACCTGGAACGCTATGGAACGCAATAAGCCATTTTCTCATCTTTATATAGAGGAAGAAGCGTTCGGGTATCCGATGACTGAAAGGATCCGGAACTGTTTTCCGGACGCCTCTGTCATCCGGATCTCCCGCTATGGCGAGCTGTTCGACCGGCCCCGTCAGAGCTATCTGGAGCAGTATCCGTCCCGGAATCTGATTCTGGCAGTCCGGCATGGAACAGTGATCTATCCTGGGGCTCCGGTCTGTCAGAGCTTCGATCAGCGCTGGTTTTATTACTGCACACCGGCGATGAATTGTGTTTACAACTGTTCCTACTGCTGGCTGAAAGGGATGTATCAGACTGCAAATCTTGTGATATTCGTGAATCAGGAATACTTTCTGGAGGAAACGGAAAAACTTCTGATGGAACATCCTGCTTATCTCTGTCTTGCGTATGAGACGGATCTCGTCCCGCTGGAGCCGATGACCGGAATTCTGTCACAGTGGGCAC
This sequence comes from Anaerolactibacter massiliensis, assembly GCF_900290205.1. Classification (NCBI taxonomy): domain Bacteria; kingdom Bacillati; phylum Bacillota; class Erysipelotrichia; order Erysipelotrichales; family Erysipelotrichaceae; genus Anaerolactibacter; species Anaerolactibacter massiliensis. The sequence goes on from NZ_OLMH01000002.1 coordinate 319,882, forward strand.
AAGCAGCGATCTCTCACCCGGATCTCTCCATTGAGATCCGCACGAAAAGCGGTTATGGAGAGATCTGGAATACCATGCCGGTTTCAGACCGCATCATTCCTGCCTTTACGTTTTCTCCCCAGGCAATGATCGATTCCATGGAGCAGGGAACCGGAACGATGGAACAGCGGATCCGCGCTGCTGAAACCGCCGCAGAAGCAGGCTTCCGGATCCGGCTCTGCTTTGATCCGATGATCCGCTTTCCGGGATGGAAAGCTGCCTATGAAGATCTGATCGCAGCCTGCAGAAAAAGCATTCCTCCTGAATCAATACGGGACTGCTCGATCGGAACGTTCCGGATTTCTGCATCGTATCTTCAGAATATGCGGAAACGGTTTCCTGATTCTGCAGTGGTGCAGTATCCTTATGAGACGAGCAATGGCTACTGCCATTATCCTGCTTCCGTGAAAGAAGAGATGGAACAGTATCTCCTCTCTCTTCTGAAGGGATATGTATCAGAAAAACAGATTTATCAGGAGATCGGATTATGAGCAGAACCGCATTAGTAACCGGTGCTTCTTCGGGCATCGGCGAAGCCATCAGCAGAATGCTGTGCAGAGAAGGATGGACCGTTTACGGCATCGGCAGAACATTCACCTCTGCTTCTGAGAGTCCTTCCTTTCATCCGATTGCCTGCGATCTTCTGGATCCTGAAGCTCTGAAGACTGCCTTGAAGCAAGTGCCGCAGCAGGAACTTTCCCTGCTGATCAACAATGCCGGATGTGCCTGGTACGGACTGCATGAAACAATGAATGAAGAAAAGATCCAGGCCATGGTACGCACGGATCTTGAGATTCCGATGATCTTATGCCAGAAGTATCTGCGCCAGTTAAGAAGCGTGCAGGGAACGATTCTCAATGTCGTCAGTGTCACCGCCCTGAGCAGCAGCCCGCATGCGGCAGCTTACGGAGCGGCAAAATCAGGACTGTTGTCTTTCACGCGATCGCTGTTTGAGGAGAATCGGAAATACGGCATGAAAGTCTGTGCGATTCTGCCGGATTTAACGGATACAAACCTTTACCGCAGTGCGGATTTCACACCTTCCATGGAACAGGGATGCGCGCTTTCTGCAGAACAGGTGGCAGATGCAGTAAAATATATGCTGTCGCTTCCGGAGGGAGCTGTCATCAGCGAGCTGGTGCTGCAGCCCCAGAAAAACCGGATCGAAAGAAGGAGGAACCATTCATGAGCACACCGCTTCCCGAACAGTTTGACAAACTGTCCCATGAAGAACAGAAAACCTGGTTCATCCGCTTCTACGGCGATGTCAGGGAAGGAGAATTCTTCGGCCTTACCGATGAACTGGAAGTGCCGGAAGAAGTGAAAGCCGCCTTTGCAAAGTGGCTGGCAGAAGGCGGAGAAAAAGAACTCATCCGATAAAAAAGGCACGGCTCCTGAAAGGGGGCAGGTGCCGTGCATCTATCAACGAGATGAATGCAGGTCCGGATCGAAAGGGAAAGTTTCCGGGAATCATTCTGTTGTTTTTCATCTCACACGTACAGAATACAGAATCAATATCAAGAGAAAATGTCAGAACCATGGAAAATTATGGGATTTCCGGTTTCTGAACCAGTCTGATGCTACACTCAGCATGAGGGAAACCATATGAGCAGAGCTTTGAATTTATATACGCATGACGGCATCTTCCATGCCGATGAAGTATTCGCAACCGCGATGTTCCAGATCATCTCGGAAGAGATCCATGTCGTCAGAGGCAGTGATACGGAAATTCCGGAAAATACGTCTGACTGGATTGTCTATGACATCGGCGGCGGAGAACTTGATCATCACAGTCCTGAGAATAAAGAAGCCAACGGTACCCATCCGGGAACTGAGATTCCGTATGCGGCCTGCGGACTTGTCTGGAGAAAATATTATCCGGAAGTGCTGGCGGCGGCAGGATGTCCGGAACAGTATCAGGACCTGGTCTATCAGAAGCTGGAGAATTCATTGATTCTCGGCATTGATGCGGAAGATAACGGATATCGGCCGGTGGCTGCTGATCTGGAGCACTGTCCGGGAATGCCCGAAGAGATGAGAAAGAAGATTCTCTCAGACAGCCGGATCAGCTATTCCATCACGCAGATGATCCGGGATTTCAATCCGACCTGGAATTCTGATCTGAATCCGGATGATGCATTTCTGGATGCGGTGAGTTTTGCCAGGGATATCCTGCTGAACCGGATTGACAGCATCATTTCTTCTCTCGATGCAAGAGACTATGTGCTGCGCTGCATCAGCTACAGTGCCAATCACATCATGATCATGGATTGTTTTGCGCCATGGGAGGGAACGCTCTATGCCCAGCAGAATAATCCGAAGGCGCAGGACATCTGGTATGTGATCTATCCTGCTCTGCGAGGAGGATGGAATATCCAGTGTGCGCTGGAAGATTCAGATGATCGCACGAAGTACCGCCACCCGCTGCCAGAGAGCTGGTATGGTCTCAGGTATGACGAATTGCAGAAGGCAAGCGGAATCAAGGATGCGATTTTCTGTCATGTGTCCGGGTTCCTGGCGGGCTGCGGCAGCCAGGAAAGTGCTCTGGAAATGGCTAGCATCGCATTGCGCAATGGTTCAGAGAAATAACAGACGGAGGGGTGTATGCAGAAGCATGATATCAGCATTGCAGAGCTGAAAAACAAGCCCTATGTCCGCATGACGGATGAAGAGAAAGAACTGGCGAAGCGGCTTGGCCTGGTGCAGACCAACCGGATGTCCAGCGGTGTGCGCACGCATGGCATGGTCCATGTCACGACGGCCTACTGGATTCATGAGAAGGTTCCTTCTGAGGAGTCTGTCAGCGGCTATTACTATAAACGGGAATGTACCTGCAGCAGCTGCGGGTACCATGTGAATATGGAACGCCCGATCTGTCCGCATTGCGGGGCAGTCATGGAAGCGGAACCGAAGGAGAGTAAATGAAGAAATGGATGATTCTATGCCTGGCAGCATTGCTGGCGGGCTGCAGTTCAGAAAGCAAAGCGGCAGAACAGACTGCTTCCAGCGGCTCGCAGGGCTGCGATATCTTTGAACAATGCGGAACGGAAGCATCGCCTTCTGCCGAAGGCACTTCGTTCAAGGAAGCGTACGAAGCCCTCAACGGAACCGAACGGGGCGAGCATACGGTGCGCAGTGTTGAGATTCCGGAGAACAATCCGTTTCAGGAAATCACCGGCGATGAGGCAGCTGCTCTCCTGGATCAGGATGGCGAGTTCTATCTGTATATCGGCGATGAAGCATGCCCCTGGTGCAGAAGCGTGATTGAACAGGCAGTGCAGAGCGCGATGGATGCCGGCATTGAAACGGTCTATTACGTGCAGATCTGGGATGCGGATGGCAATGAAGTGCTGCGGGATGCGTACCAGCTGGATGATGATGGAAATCCGGTTCAGAAAGCAGCCGGAACCGAGGCTTATCAGAAGATGCTCACTGCATTCGGGGATTCGCTCAGCGAATATACGCTGACGAAAGAAGATGGAACGGAAGTGGATCTGGGCGAGAAGCGGATCTACGCACCGAACTTCTTTCATTGGAAAGATGGAAAACTGGTCGGGTTCACCACCGGTACCTCTGAGAAGCAGGAAGGTGCCTATGATGAGCTCACGGACGAAATGAAGGCAGATGAGAAAGAGATGCTCGATGCTTTCTTCGGGGTATAACTGATGGATGATCAGGAGAAGCGGGCTTATGCGGAAGCCATTCTCTACGCTGCCAATCGGGAAACGGGCGTGAGCTCTTCTGAATTTGATCTTTTTGAAGACTTCTGCCGGAAGCAGCAGGTGAGCGGCGAAGAGATGCGTGAAATTTCGGCAGAAATCACAGAAGGTTCCAGGACCCTTTCAGAAATCCTCTGCAGCATTCAGAACCCGGAGAGTCAGAGAAGGCTGCTGTATGATCTTGCCTGCATGTGCGATACGGATGCGGGTATCTCGGAAACGGAACTGCAGTTTCTGAATGAAGTCAGCCAGATGCTTAAGATCGATGAGAGGACTTCGAAAGAGATCATCCGGATTGCTCAGGCCCTGACGATGCTGGAGCGTCAGCGCGACCGGCTGATTTCGGGAGAAGAATGAAGATGACGGAAGAAGAACAGAAACAGCTGGAAGAGATTGTTGAGAAGGCAGCAGAAAAAGGCGTGAAGCATGCGTCCTTCAGAAATCAGTTCAGGAACGTGCTGCTGACTGCCTTAGTCTGTGCGGCAGCAGTATTTGCGGTGGGGAAGATCTCGCTGTTTCCGAAGAATCCGGAGACGGCATCGGCAGATGGTCATGATCTGACTCTGGATCATAACGGGGTCTTCGGATACAAGGCAGCTGATTTTGAAGATGCAGTGCTCGGAGCTGCAGAACAGCAGCAGCTGCTGATTGTCGACGAACAGGAAGTATCTGTGCCGACAACGATCACGCAAGCTGGTCTCTTCAGCTGGGCTGTTTTCAGCAAGGTCCAGAATGAGACGATTTACGGAACCGGGCAGTATACGATTGATCTGAGCAAGGTCACTGCTTCTTCGATCAGCCTGAATGAAGATACGTTAACGCTGACCATCGCGATTCCGAGAGCACAGCTTCATCAGGTGACGTTCGATCCGTCGAAGACCGTGCTCGGCGATACGGACAAGGGCTGGCTTGCCTTCGGCGATATTCAGCTGACGGCTGAGCAGACGCAGGAATTCCAGACCGAAGCTGTAGAGAAGCTCACGGAGCGGCTCAAGCAGCAGGACTGCTTCGATCAGGCCGATCGCTTTGCGCTGCTGAGTGCGTGGGAGACCTATCAGCCGCTGGTATCTCAGGTTTCTCCTGCCTACAAAGTGAACATCGTATTTCAGAGCTGAATATGCCGGGGCATGTGCTCCGGCTTTCTTCTGCCGCTGGTTCTGAGGTAGAATAGCAAAAAGAACTGGAATCTGCGGAGGGGCAGAATGATTATCTATGATTGCGTGAAATCCAGGTTCCTGGAAGATGTGCTGAATCAGAGCATCGCTGAGCAGCTGGAAAAGACCATTGAGAAACGCCTGCACAGGAAAAGCGGGAAGGCTGAAATCGCTTCCTGGCAGAACTCGCTGCAGTTCATGGCCAATGTGCTGAGCGAACCGTCCATTCCGGAAAATGCCGGCGTGGCGATTGAATACAACATTCCGGAAACCGCCAAGCGCGTGGATTTCATCATCTCCGGCTATGATGCCGAAGAAAAGCCTTCTGCCGTGATCATTGAGCTGAAGCAGTGGTCTTCGCTGAATGCGGTGCCGGGAACGGAAGCACTGGTAGAGACGTATACGGGCGGAGCCCTCCGGAAGACGGTGCACCCGAGCTATCAGGCGTGGAGCTATGCGTCCCTGATTCGCGACTACAACCAGACCGTGCAGGAAGAAGAGATCACGCTGAAGCCATGTGCCTGGCTGCATAACTATGAGCGGAGTTCTTCCCATGATCCGCTCGATGAACCGCAGTATCAGACGTATGAAGAAGAAGCACCTGCTTTTGATAAGAAAGAAGCCAGGGATCTTCAGAAGTACATCCGTTCCAGCATTGCTAAGGGCGATGATTCCGATGTCATGTACCGCATCGACCATGGAAAGCTCCGCCCATCCCGGCGCCTGCAGGATGCGATCGCCGGAATGGTGGCAGGAAGGAAGGAATTTGTCCTGATCGATGATCAGAAAGTAGCCTTTGATACGATTGCCCAGATTTCAGAACAATGCCAGAAAGACGGAAAGAAACGCACCGTCATCGTCAAAGGCGGTCCTGGTACCGGCAAGACAGTCGTAGCTGTGAATCTGCTGGCGGCCCTGACTCAGAAAGGACAGCTGGTCCGCTATGTGACCCGGAACAGCGCTCCTCGCAAGGTATACCTGCAGGTTCTCAAAGGAAAAGGTCAGAAGAGCTCCGTGGATAATCTGTTTCTCAGCAGCGATAGATTCTATCAGGCAGAAGAAAATCTCATGGATACGATCCTGGCCGATGAAGCCCATCGTCTGAGGGAGAAGTCCGGCATCTACGGCAATCTCGGCATCAATCAGATCATGGAGCTCATCCGGGCATCGAAATGCTCGGTGTTCTTCCTGGATGAAGAGCAGAGAGTTACGATGCAGGACATCGGTTCTGCCGACGAAATCAGGAGATGGGCATCCGCCCTGCACTCGGAAGTGACACAGCTGACCCTCAGCTCGCAGTTCCGCTGCAATGGCTCTGACGGCTATCTGGCATGGCTGGATCATACGCTGGAAATCCGCGATACTGCGGTCATTGACCTGGATGGCATCGATTATGACTTTGAAGTCTTTGATACTCCCGAAGAGATGCGGGATCGCATCTTCGAGAAGAACCGGATTTCCAATCGGGCAAGAATCACCGCAGGCTACTGCTGGGACTGGCCGAAGAAAGAACGGAATGATCCGGATTACAAGGACATTAAAATCGGCAGTTTCGAGATGTCATGGAACTTTGAAAACGGCATCTGGGCCACGGATCCTGAATCTGTCAATGAATGCGGGTGCATCCATACGTGCCAGGGACTGGAATTTGATTATATCGGCGTCATCATCGGCGACGACATGCGCTATGAAGACGGCAGAGTCATCACGGACTTCCGGAAACGCTCGAAGGATGATATGTCGATCCGGGGCATGAAGACTCTGGCTAAGAAGGACCCGGAACGGGCAGAAAAACTCAGCGATGAGATCATCAAGAATACGTATCGGACGCTGATGACCCGCGGCATGAAGGGCTGCTACGTTTACTGCACCGATGATGCCCTGCGGGATCATCTCAGAGAATGCATACATCAGGAGGATGGCTGGAAACAGGAATGAAGAAAAGACTTCTGATTGTTCTCTTAGCAGCATTTCTTTCCGAAGGCTGCCATGCAGAACAGGTCATTCCTGCTGCATCGATCCTTTCAGAACAGACCGGGATTCCTGAAGAGACTGCAGAATCTGCAGCGGACGCTTCCGTTTCTCCAGAAAGCACAATAGCTCCGGCAGAGACGGCGGATCCCGCTTCGATTCCTGCCTATGCAGGCGAAGCTTCGGCCATCGTGCATGATGATGTTCCGTACTTCACGCAGACAGAACTGAGCGAAGAAACTCCGGAACTATTCTCGGAACTGGATGAACTGGGCAGGGCAGGTGCGGCTATGGAACGACTCGGACCGGAGACTCTGCCCTCTGAGCCGCGCGGCTCCATCGGCATGATCCGGCCGAGGGGATGGCATCTTGTGAAATATGACATCGTGGACGGACAGTATCTGTATAACCGCTGTCATCTGATTGCCTATGAACTCTCCGGGGTCAATGCCGAGGAGAGGAATCTGATCACCGGAACCAGGTATCTGAATGTGAGCGGGATGCTGCCATACGAAAACAAGACTGCAGACTATATCCGCTCTTCCGGCTATCATGTGCTCTACCGCGTGACGCCAGTCTATGAAGGAGACAACTTAGTCGCTTCCGGCGTGCTGATGGAGGCAGAGTCCATTGAAGATGAAGGCGCAGGCCTTTCCTTCTGCGTGTATTGCTACAATGTTCAGCCAGGCGTCGTCATCGATTACTCCGATGGCAGCAGCCATCTCGAAGAAGAACCGGAAGAAAGCGCAGAACCGGTCATGAATTATGTGCTGAACACGAATACGCACCGGTTTCACTATCCCTGGTGCGACAGTGTTTCAGAGATGAAGGACAAGAACCGTGAGGAGTATACGGGACTGCGGAGCACGCTGATTGCAGAAGGGTATGTGCCCTGCGGCCGCTGCAATCCCTGAAAAATTAGACAGAAAAGCATGATTGCATGAATCTTGCTCTTTCAGTTTCACGTAAGTTCTTCTAAACTGAAATCAGAAAGAGCATCGTCTCTTGACAGGAGGATCATTTTCATGGAAACAAAGGATCTTTTCAAGAATCTGCTGCTTGCCAGTGTCGGGGCTGCAGCGCTGACTGCCGAAAAGGGCAGTGAAATGGTGGACACGCTGATCCGCAAGGGTGAAGTGACCGTGGAGCAGGGCAAAGCTCTGAACCAGGAACTGAAGCACAAGGCGAAGGAAGCCGCCACCAAGAGCGAAGAGCCGAAAGAAAGCGTCGAAGACTACGTGAAGAATCTTTCTGATGAGGACAAGGAAAAGCTGAAGAAGCTGCTGAATCCGGAAGGATCAGAGACAGAAGCGAAGTGATGCATGCCAGAGCAGACCGAAACCCGCGATAACGGGAGCCGTCTGCGGGAAATCCGGCAGGTGCTGAGCCGGAACCATATCACCCGCGGCGTAACGCCGGAGAAACTCAGGGTGATCATGGAAGAGCTCGGACCGACCTACATCAAGCTCGGACAGATCATGTCGCTGCACTCCGATATTCTGCCGAAGGAATACTGCGAGGAGCTGATGAAGCTCAGCAGCGACGTGACCCCGATGCCGTTTGAAACCGTAGAGGAAGTGCTGAACAATTCCTTCCGCCAGGACTGGCGGGAGTATTTTGATGTGATCGAAGAGAAGCCTCTCGGATCTGCGTCGATCGCTCAGGTGCACCGGGCAAAGCTGAAGACCGGCGAGGATGTCATCATCAAAGTGCAGCGCAAAGGCATCTACAACACGATGATGCAGGATATCAGCCTGCTTCATAAGCTGATCCGGCTGATGCCGCTGGGGGATCTGCGCAACATGGTTGATCTCGACGAAGTGCTCGATGAGATGTGGTCAGTTGCCCAGGAAGAGATGGACTTCCTCAAGGAAGCCTCCAACATGGAGGAATTTGCCCGCAACAATAAAGATGTTGCCTATGTCCGCGTGCCGCAGCTCTACCGCAGCCTCTGCACCAGCCGCGTATTAGTCATGGAATATATCGGCGGCTGGCCGATCAATGACGTGAAGGACCTGAAGGAAAACGGCTACGACCTCGATGAGATCGGAAAGAAGTTCGTCAACAGCTTCATCAAGCAGGTCATGGAAGATGGCTTTTTCCATGCCGACCCCCATCCGGGCAATGTCAAGATCCTGGATGGAAAGATCGTCTGGATCGACATGGGCATGATGGGCAGACTCAATGATCATGACCGCAGAATCATGATCCGCGGCGTCCGCGGCATTGCTCTGCATGATGTCACGATGGTGGAAAATGCTGTCCTTGAAATCGGTGAATTCAAGGAGACTCCGGACCGGGCCAGATTGTATCAGGACCTCAAAGGTTTCCTTGAGCAGTTCGGCAGCGCATCCTTCGGAGCGATTTCCATCGCTGATGAGATGCAGGCGCTCATGGAGATCATGAAGAAGAACCGCATCCGCATGCCGCATGGCATGACGATGCTGTGCCGGGGACTGGCCAACATGGAAGGCGTGCTGACAACGATCAGCCCGGATATCAATATGATGGAGATTGCCTCCAACCGGATCACGGATGAATATCTGGAGAATCTCGACTGGAAGAATGAACTGTCGAAAAATGCCCGGGCACTCTACCGGGCATCCGCAAAAGGCATCGAGATTCCTTCCCTGACCGTGGACGCATTGAAAGAATACATTCAGGGACAGGGGCTCATGAATATTAATCTCCGCTCGACGGAGAACTTCACGGAAGTTCTGGCTTCTTCCGTGCGCAATTTCGTCATCGGAATCTGCGTAGCCGCGCTGCTGATCAGTTCCAGCATCCTCTGCACGACCGATATGGAGCCGAAAATCCTTGGCATCCCGGTGCTCGGATTCATCGGTTTTGCGGCAGCGCTATCGGTCAGCGTGCTGCTGATTGTCCGCTACATCATCCGCAAAGTCCGCTCGTCGAGCTGAGTCCATAGACCGGTACTGTTTTCTCATCTCCAGAGGCGTGATCCCGAACTGCCTCAGAAATACCCGGTTGAAATAGCTTTGCTGGTTGAACCCACAGGAAGAGGAAATCTCAGAGATTCTGAGATCCGTGTTTGCGATCAGCCCAGCTGCCTGCTTGAGCCGGTAGCGCTGCACAAACTCCGAAGGGGAGATATTCAGAATCGCCCGGAAGATCTTCGTGCATTTTGACCGGGAGATTCTGCCTGCTCTGGCAATCTCATCCAGATCCAGGTCAGAGCTGTAGTTCTCTCCGATGAAGGAAAGCATCTCGCGCAGCACATCCATATCATGATTGCGGATCGGTTCACTGGCCGTATCTTCGTTCTTCTGAATCCGGATGATCTGCCGCAGCATCTTCAGCCAGCAGGCAGCAACTTCGAATTCATATTCCGGCGGCTTCTGTTCAGACAGCTTCAGCATCTGCTCAAGATCTTCGGAATAAACCTGGCTGACCGGCTGGGCAACATGAAACGGGAACCGATCATCATGGACAAGTCCGTCAATCTCATCGTTCAGAAAGCCGGAAGAAACTGCATGCGGTTTTCCGAGCATGATCTCATAATGCGATCCGCAATCCTTTGTCCCGCAGAAACAATGCGGGACTTTTGAATTGATGAACAGCGTTTCTCCTGCCGAAACAGCAATTGTCTTCCGGAGAATCCGGAAGTACACGGTGCCTTCCAGGACCCTGCACCATTCAAAATCGTCATGATAATGCATGTTCAGGCATAGGTCAGTCTCTGCAGGCAGCGTGCGGTCCGCAAGATAAATTTCCAGATCCGGGTGAAGATAGGTGACAGAAAGGTTCACCATATTGTTCTGACCGCTTGATGACGCGGCTTTCAGAAACTTCTCAAATGACTTTTCTTCAGTTCTATTCATATCCGTTTGTACTAACAGTATATCCGATTGTACTATAAAAAACTTGTGAATACTCTTAACATAATTTAAGTCTGCCGCCAGAAGGCAGACGAATGGAGGAAAGATTTACTATGAAAAAGGCATTTGCACTGATGTGCGCTGCTGCCCTGCTTGCAGGATGCAGCTCCAGCACCGCTTCTGCTACTGCTGCCGCTACTACAGCTGCTGCAGCAAGCACCGCAGCCGCTGAGGAATCTGCAGCTGCTACCGCAGAAGCAGTACAGACGGTCGGCGAGTACACGCTGTACAACGAGACCGGCGAAACCGTAACGGAACTCTATCTGTATCCGACGGATTCTTCTGAGAAGGGCGACAACCTCGCTGGCGATCACGGCTTCATGAACGCTCATGCAACGAAGCTCACCTATGATGCTGGCGACGCTGCAGCTGACACAAAGCTGACGCTCGAATTCACAACGGAATCCGGCTACAACGCTTCTTTCACCACCCTGTCCATCGAGACTGCTCCGATCACGCTGCTGGCTGAAGATGCTCTGACGGGTGCTACCCCGATCGCATTCCAGACCACGGCTGCTGATTACACGATCTACAACGAGACCGGCGAGAATGTTACCGAGCTCTATCTGTATCCTACCGGATCTTCCGACAAGGGCGACAACCTGATCTCCGGCACTGACGGCGCAGCTGTCAACGGCGGCTACCAGGAAGTTACCTTCGATTCCGTACCGGAAGGCCTGATCGGCGAAGATGGCAAGGTCGGAAGCTTCACGCTGGAATTCACAACGGAATCCGGCTACAACGCTTCCTTCACCACACTGTCTTATGAAGTCGCTCCGATCATGCTGATCGCGGAAGACGATATGACAGGTGCTACACCGATCCAGTTCGGTGCTCCGACTGCTGACTAACCTTCAGACAGTGAAGCTTCCTCTTAACGGGGGAAGCTTTTTTAATACCTGCATAGATTCCGGATCATTTTGCTTTCCAGCAGGGCAGAAACAGATATACTTTTACATGGCGAGGAGCGAACATGAAAAAGACAGTTAAAAACAATGTTTCCTGGGTAGGCTATCTCGACTGGGACCTGCAGAAGTTCCACGGAGATGACTTCACGATTCACAGTGGCAGTTCTCAGAATGCATATCTGATTCAGGAAGAGAAGACGATTCTCATGGATACGGTATGGGCACCGCATCAGATCGATTTCATCGAGAATCTGAAATCTGAGATTGATCTTTCCAGCATCGATGCGATCGTGATTCAGCATGGCGAATGCGATCATTCCGGCAGCCTCCCGGCTCTGATGAGAGAGATCCCGGATACTCCGATCTACTGCACCGCAAATGCAGTGAAGTCTCTCGAAGGACAGTATGGCAAGCATGGCTGGAATTTCCATACGGTGAAAACTGGTGATGAACTGGACATCGGCAATGGCAAGAAGCTGATCTTCATTGAAATGACATTCCTGCACTGGCCGGATTCCATGGCAACTTTCCTGACCGGAGATAATATCCTGTTCTCAATGGATGCCTTCGGACAGCACTATGCGCTGGAAGAGATGTTCGATGACTATGCAGATCACGAAATACTCTGGAAAGAAGCGATGCGCTACTATGTCAACATCGTGAATCCGTTTGCTCCGATGGTTGCCCGCAAAGTAAAGGAACTCAAGGCAATGAATCTCCCAATTGAGATGATTGCCCCGAGCCATGGTGCAATCTGGCGGAAAGAGGTCAGCAGGATCATCGATGCCTATGCAGATTGGGCAGGACCTTATCAGGAAGATCAGGTCACAGTGGTCTACGGGACCATGTGGCATGGCACTGAGAAGATCGCACATGCAATTGCAGATGAAGTCCACAGACAGTCTCCGGATACCGTCGTCAAGGTCATGAATGTGGATCATGATGCCAAGGATGATATTGCCTATGAAGTATTCCGCTCCAAGGCAGTCGCTGTCGGTTCGCCGACCATTCTCAATGGCGTGCTGGCTTCGGTCGCGTACTGGCTGTACTATATCAAGTCTCTGAAGATGAAGGGCAAGAAAGCAGCAGTCTTCGGATGCTATGGCTGGTCTGGCGAAGGCAACAAGGTGCTGCGCCAGTCTCTGACAGAAGCAGGGTTTAAAGTAGTCGCTCCCGAAATCAAGTCCTACTGGAATCCGGAAGAACCGGAATTCGCAGCCATCCCGGCAATGGTTTCTGCACTGCTGGAAGCAGACAGTCCTGCTTCAGCAAAGCCTGCGGCAGATAAATACCGCTGCCCATGCGGATATATCTATGATCCGGAAAAAGGCGATCCGGAACATGGCGTTCCGGCAGGAACCCCATGGGAGAAAGTTCCGGATACCTGGACGTGTCCGGTATGTCATCTGCCGAAATCAGCATTTCAGAAAATTCAGTAATCTCCAAAAGCAGTACGTGTCTTTGAAAGGCACGTACTTTTTTCGGCATGTTAGAATATATACAGCTATGAGCTATGATCTTTCCCGTATCGCATCTTCGAAATTCAGTTATCAGGATGTCATGAAGGCGTTCTGCCTGGACTATGCAGAAACTGCTTCTGTTCTTTCAGACTGGGAAGAAGCCGGGCTGATCCGGCCGATCCGTTCATCCGGACGGGTTGCGTTTACTCCCTCTTTCTATGCTCGATATCAGAAAATCAGAACGGTGAAAGACCAGACTGCTGAGAGAGAGAGAATCCTTCATCTGCATCCTTCTCTGATCAGCTTCTATCTCAGCCATCTCTCGGACTATGAGAAGATGGAGCCTGAGATTCTGAAACTCAGCAGCTATCTCAGCAGCCATAAGCAGGAGCTGTCCGATCCGGATTGTCTGATGACGGTCAAAGAACGCAGCTACGCCATCTTCGGCAATGAGAAATATCTGGAGCGGCATCATTCTGCAATTCCTCTCTCTGATCAGGAACTGAACTGCAGGCCTACCTATGAACCGTTCTTTGCCAGAGAAACGGACCCGGAAGGAAACGAGATTCTGGTCCTGGAAAACCGTGATCCATGGGACTCCATCTCTTCCCAGCTGAAGCCAGGAATGACGTTTCTCGGCCACCGCTTTTCCATGGTGATTTACGGAGAGGGAAACAAAGTCGCTGTGAAAGATCAAAGCGGCAGCCTGTACGGCTTTCTTTCCTCCTGCCATAAAGCAGATCAGACGGTTCTCTATTGCGGAGATATCGATCGGGCAGGAATCAATATCTTTTCGCGTCTATGTGAAGCGGATCCTGAGCTGAAGATCCTTCCATTTCAGGAACTGTATCTCGAGATGATCCATCTTGCTCCGGAAGATCTTTCGGAAGCAGAAGATACCGAGGATCACCGGGACCGGACGTATGATTCTTCGTTCCTGGATTTCTTTGCAGGAACCGATCGGGAACGCATCCATCAGGTACTTGAGAAAAACAAGAGAGTTCCTCAGGAAATCGTGAACCGGAGTGAAGTGCGGAGGCTGCTTGGATGAGAGACTTTCAGAAAGGCTGCGAGCAGCGGGTGCTGCTCGGATACTGTGCGGAATCGATTCTGAACCGGCAGGGGAGGAATATGGAGATCGAAAGCTGGTTTGAAGAAGGCCGGCTGGATGTCATGTTCTATGATGTGCTGCTGTTCATCATGGATTCATCTCTTTCTTCCAGAGACGGAACACCATTAGAAGAAATTGCTGCATTCCTGGCAGAAGACTGCAGGATGTACGGACACGAACTCAGCGGTGCTCAGATTCATTCGCTGGCAGATTATATGGTGCGGGACATTCTGCAGAACGATGGCAGAATCCTGCAGTATCCGATCTATGATACCGAGAAGCAGGTCTGGCAGGACCGTACCGTCCGCCTGATTGAAGACTCCATTCAGGATGGAATCATCTTCTATCGGCTCACGGAGCAGGGCTATGACTTCCTGCTGCGTACGAGAGAAGTAGATGCGGAATATGATGGCTGGGTCAGCATGCTGATCATGCAGCGCAAGCTCGAACACCGCAACTTCAGGGAATCCAAGGACCAGTGCAGGCAATGCCTGAATATTCTCCGGAGAGAAGAACAGCGCTTCCTCGATTTCACGATGCGCGTGCGCCAGGATGTTGCCAGCATCGGCCGGAAAGAATATTCGAAGATGATCAGCTCCTACTATGAGAATCTCGATGAAGAGAAGAAGCTCACCGATGAGACCATCAACCTGGTCGAGAAGTTCCGGGCAGAGCTCAGCCGGAATCTGCAGAACCATTTCCATGCGGACGAAGAAACTGCTCAGAACCTGAGCTATCTCAGCGAGATGGCTGACATGCTTGCAATCATCACCGGAGAGGAGGGAAAGCTGCTGGAACAGCGCTATTCCATCAGCAGCCTCTATCAGGAGATGCTCGAAGACAATCTCACGATCTCCCCGATTCGCCGCTATGATTTCGGCAAAGAAGTCATCGATCCCTTTGCAAAGATCAGCGGCAATGCGATGGCAGCCGGATACCGCCGTCTCATCCGGCCTCTGTATGAACCGGAGGCAGAGAAGGTGTTTGATCTTCTGATGCTGTACAGACCAGAGAAGAAGTTCCGGGAAGAAGACCGCAGTGATCTCATCCTGGATACGGAAGAGACTTATGACAGCAGTGATGAGAAAGAAGAGATTGAAGCAATCTCAGAACGATATGCCAAGGTTTTCAACAGACTGCTAGATTACTGCGCTCTGCATCCGGAAGGATTTGCAGTTTCTGAATTCATCTCGTGGTATGAAGAAGAACTGCAGGAAGACTACCCTGGAAACCGCAATGACAAGTCCTGCTTCCTGATGTTCCTGAATCTCTATGCGATGGGCATAGTCAGACTTAAAGTGGACCCCGAGTCGAATGAAGTTCCGGACAAGGACTTCAGTCTCAATGAAACCCTTCGCCGGCTGCAGGAACAGGATCCGGAGTTCCATGGAATCCGCAGTCTTTCAGTCAGCAGTGAAGATGGAGAAGATCTCTTTGAATTCTATGATCCCGATGCGGATGAACCGAAGCAGATCTACGGAATGAGCCGGATCCGGATCATTCCGGAAATTGAAAGGAATTTGCACTATGACAGACGACAGAAATGAGCTTCATTCTGCACTCCGGGTATTCCGGGCGCTGCTGGATCATAATGGCATGATCTCAAGAACAGATCAGCCGGAGCTTTTTGATCTTTCACAGCAGAAAGAGATCCACGAACTTCTTGAAGCATTCGAACAGGAATTGTCGTTTCATCTGCTGAAGGTTCAGGATCGGCTCTATCTGATTCCTGATATGGAGAATACGACTCTCGGCTTCAGCATGCGGGAATACCGGGAGGATATTTCTCCTTCGGCCAGAGCAATCGATGCTCTGACGGTATCCTATGTGCAGATGTATCTCTGCTGGGAGTTCTATCACGGAAAGAATGCTTCCGATCCGACCGTAAGAACATTTATCCGGATGGAAGAGCTGCTGAAGGATGTCGATGCCCTCTTTGACCGCCTCCGGAAATCCGGAGCAGCCGTCAGCGAAATCGATGCGTCTTCAGAGATGAATTTCGAACTGGTTGCAGAAACGTGGCAGAACCGCCTGATTGAAGAAGAGAACTCCCGTTCTTCAAAGGCAGGTATCGTCCGCATCGCACTGAATCAGATGATCGCCCATGGTCTTCTGCTGAAGGCAGAGGATGAATACCGACCGACCAGAACGCTTCATGACAAATTCATCTACTACTACCTGGACAGCGACCGCGTCCAGGAGATTCACGCAATCTTTGATGAGATGAGCGGAGGTGATTACGATGCCGAGAATTAACCGGATCAGGCTGGTGAACTTTTCGTGGGGAAAACAGCGGATCGATGATCTGATGCTTGATTTCCATGGCGGGCAGAATGCAGAGCTCCGTCTGGAAAACGGCGGCGGAAAGTCTGTGCTCGAACGCCTGATCTATCAGGCGATCTGGCCAGGGGCAACAATCAGTTCGAACCCGATCTCGGACTACCTGAATACGAAGCCTGCTACTGTCGCAGTCGAGTGGCTGCTGGATACGCAGGGAGAACCGGACTATCTGCTCAGCGGCACCGTGCTCATGAAGCAGGGGGTCAGCGAAGAAGATAATACTTCGGTCAATTATTTCTGCTTCCTGAGCCATGATGGCGAGCAGCTGGAAATCCATGATCTTCCCAACGTTCATTCTGATGGCAGAAGAATCACGATCGCTCCGTTTGCGGATGCCCGTCAGTCATTCCGCAATGCCTGCGGCCGTTCCCTGGAAGCCTGGACTTACGGAAAGGGCGATGCCAGCGAGTATCGGAAACGTCTGAAGAGCTTTCATATTTCTGCAGAGAACTGGGATACGCTGATCCGTCAGCTGATCAGCGGCGAAGATCCGTTCAAGGATGTTCTGGAAAAGACCAGAACCGGAGATACGCTGCTGGACCGGTATCTGATTCCGAAGATTGAGGCACATCTTGATGAAAAAGAAGGAGGTCCTTCCAGCACACTGAAGAATCTTGACAGCCTGGTGCAGAAGTCGGCTGAACAGAAGAAGATGCTGAAGCTGAGAGATCTTGTCAGCGGCTATCTCTCTGAAGAACCGGTTCTGCTGGATCATATGCATGCATGCAGAGATGCGGCATCAGAACGGGATCATGCACTGCTCTCTCTTTCTGCATTTGCAGATGCTGTCCGGAATCTGAATGAAGAAAGCAGAATGCATCTTGAAGAAGTATCGCAGAAGCTGCAGGAGGCAGAACAGCGCGAAACTCATATTCATCAGGAACAGGCTTCTGCCGCCTGGTATGCGGCAGATGAAGCGCTGCGCAGAGCCAAGGCTGACTCGGATTCTCTCGAACAAGAGAAGCAGGCCCTGGATCAGGAGATTGAATCATGCAGGCATGCAGAAGCGATCGCTCAGGGAACCGAGTATCTGAGAAAGCTGGATCAGCTGGATGGAACGATCCGCGGCCTGCAGCAGAAACAGCAGGAATTCTCTGCGGATGAACGTCAGGCTCATCTGCAGGCACTGCAGTATTCTCTGAAGCTTGCCTATGAAGCAGAACTTCAGCACAATCAGGAACGTCTGGATGCCTGCCTGGAACAGCAGGCACAGATCGCTGATCTGCGGGTTCAGAAAGAAAAAGACCTGGCCAGGCAGAAGAAACAGCAGAAATCGCTGACCGAAGAACAGACTGAACTGAAAGTGGAAACCGGCATTGCCGAGAAGAAAGAGCAGGAAATCTTCGCTGAACTGGATCTCGGAATGGAGCTTAACCGCACCCTTGCCGGAGGCTTCAGCAAAGAGGATATCACAGCAGCAGAGCGTATCCTGAACCAGCGGATTGCTGAAGCGAAGAAGAACGATGATGCGATCCGGAAACGCCTCTCTGAACTTCCTTGCGAGCTTTCTGATCTTTCAGAGAAACATGCAGCAGAGCAGACCCAAAAAGAAGCAGACCTGCTTGCGGAGAATGAGGAAAAGAAGAACTATCAGTTTTTTCTGGATCTGAAAGATCGGCTGCTGAGCTTCTTCAGAATGAATGAAATTGCGGAGCAGATGCTCTATTCGGGAGAACTGATTCCGGTTCTTGCGGATCTGCTTCATTCCCGTGAGATCCGTCAGCAGGAAACGGATTTTTCCCTTGGTCTTCTGAAGCAGCTGATCAGGTCAATCGAGAAAAACATCTCGTGTATCCCGGAATTATTTGACAGTCTGCTGAGACGCAATGGCATTGTGTTTCAGACTGGCGAGGAGTTCCTGAAAGAACAGCAGGAATCCGAAGAACTGCTGAACGAACATCCGCTGCTTCCTTATGGAATTCTCGTCGAATCTTCGGAATGGAAGAAGCTGCAGGAGATCGATCCCGGGGATCTGTTCCTGGACCGCGTCATTCCGATCTTCCGGTATGATGATCTGAAACAATCTGAGACAGGTACGGAGACCGGATCAGTCCTGGAGCTGCAGGACAGAGCATTCTGGAACAGCTATGAGAAAGCATTGCTCAATGAATCTTCCAGACAGAAGTATCTGGAAAAGAAGAAGGAGAATTACCGCCTGCTGCAGCAGATGCAGGAAGATCTGAATACTCAGGTAAACGCAGGCAGGGAAGCCCTGAAGGATGCAGAGAACTTTCATTACAGCGCTTCCTATGAAAAGGAACAGCAGGCAAAGCTGGAAGCCCTGAAGCAGGCACTGTCCCGCCATGAAGAAACGCTTGGTGCACTGAGTGAGCAGGAACAGAAGCTTCAGGAAGAGAAGAATGATCTTTCGGGAAGACTCTATCCTGCTCAGCATGCACGTTCGACTGCAGAAGAGCATCTGAAGCTGTTCAGAACATTGCTGGAAAACGATCAGAAGTATACGAGTCAGCTGAATAAGCTGGATACGATTGCAAAGCAGCTGGAGATGCTGGGTCAGAAGTGCTCGGAACTGGAAACAGAACTCCGCAAATTAGAGAATCAGATCCGGGATCTGAAATCTGCACAGGATAATCTGGAACGGGATCTTGCTCAGAAAGAACGAGACGCGGCAGCCTATCAGAATGCGCCGGTTTCAGAAGTAATTTCCGGAAGCCTGGAAGCTCTGAAGGTTCAGTATCAGGAAGAGCAGAAAGTTCTGGACCGTGAGAAGCAGTCGCTGCTGGAAGAGATGGAACAGAGACAGACCGAACGCAAGGAAACCGAACAGAAGTTCAATGATCTTTCCGTGGAAGACACGGAATGCCGGTCTCATCCTTTTGATCCGAGCGAACTCACAAGGCTGCGGCGGAAGACGGCAGAAAAAGAGGAAGAGCGGAAAGGCCTCGATCCTGAATACAGCAAAGTTCAGAGAATTCTCGGAAAAGTGCTGAACCAGAAAGAGGCGGCGGATCAGAAGCTGGCATCTTGCGGACTGGAAGCTGCTCTGGATCCGGAACAGATTCTCGGACGGTTTGAAGAACGTCTGCTTGATCTGAAGAAGGAAAAGGATACAGACCTCAGAGAACAGAAGGAATGGGAGAGTTTCGGCAAGGATTCTCTGGGAGTCATGGACCGGATCAGAGATCGGGAACCAATCCTGCCGGCGACGGAAGAGGTTCTTGAAGCAGATCGCGAACACCTGAGCGAACAGTGCAGCACGCTGCTTTCTGCTGTGAATGAAAAGCGCAGTTCACTGGAACGTGCATTATCGGTATTCAGCGATGCGAGAGAAGAACAGCAGAAGAGATACTGCGCGGAAGATTCGTTCTTTGACAAGGTGTTTGCGGATTCCCGGCGTCTTTCTGATAACCGGATTTCGCTGGAAGAGCTGAATACGCTCGAAGAGATGCTGATGCAGAAAGAACATACGATCGCACAATGCCTGGATCGTCTGAATACTGACCTCAGCAGCTATGACCATGACCGGGATTCGCTGTTCCGGGAAGTGATCCGCAGAACGGAAGCCGTGCTCGATGGCATCAAACAGGTATCCAGACGTTCCCGTGTCCGCGTAGAAGGAAAGAGTCAGCCGACTGCGCTGCTGAGATTTGATCTTCCGGATACGGATGATCATTCTGAGGAACGTCTCAAGGATTATCTGGAACAGACGGTAAGAGATCTTTCTGCAGTCAGCGAAGATCGAAAACAGTATACCGATCTCAGAGACTCCCGGATGGATCCCAGGAAGCTGATCAATGCGTATCTTCAGAGAGACCATATTCCGGTGAAGATCTACAAGTTCGAGAAGATTTCTGCTAACAGCAGACTGATGGACTGGGACCGGGCATGCCGTTCGAACTCCGGCGGAGAGCATTCGCTGAGCTGTTTCATCGTCATTGCTTCACTGATGGCATATATCCAGAATGACAATGCGGAGTTTGAAGAAGACGGACGGAATGAGCGCTATGAAACCGTCATCTGCGACAACCCGTTCGCGTCGGTTTCTTCGGAACATCTGGTGCGTCCGCTTGTGCAGATCGTGCAGACGCTCCATATCCAGCTCATCACATTCACGCATATCACGTCGCAGTCGATTGCCAATTCGTTTGATGTGGTCATCCAGCTGCGCAATGTCCGCAGTTGTGAAAGCCAGACCAGGATGACGGTGGAGTCTGAATCGGTATCCGAACAGGTTTCCAGAATGGAGCAGGCAAGTTTGTTCCGGCATACGGAACAGCAGTCATTGTTCTGATCTGGTTATATAAAATTATTCAGTATTGGATATTCATGCATATTCAGATTGTGATAGACTCGTTCGTATATTCAGCAAAGGGGATATACGAATATGGACAAGAACTCAAATCGTACCTTGAAAATCTGCGTCACCGGTTTATTTGCTGCACTGGCTTACGTGGCATTCACATTTCTGAAGATCAACATTCCGACCCCGGGCGGCTACACGGCATTCCATCTCGGCAATACGTTTGATGTGCTCGCAGCGTTGCTGCTGGGCGGACTGCCAGGCGGCATTGCTGGTGCCATCGGCATGGGCATCGGCGATGTGCTGGATCCGCTCTATATCACCGTGGCTCCTAAGACCATCATCCTGAAACTCATGATCGGTGTCATCACCGGAACGGTTGCTCACAAAGTGTTCAAGATCAATACCCTGAGCGGCAAGAAGCTGACCAGAGCAACGATCCTGTCGACTGGTGCCGGCATGCTGTTCAACTGCATTGCAGAACCTCTGTTCGGATACTTCTATACGGCGGTCATCCTCGGTGCTCCGGAAAAAGCGGCCATGAAGCTTGCTCAGTTCAATGCAATCACGACAGCTGTGAATGCAGTGCTGGCAGTCATCATCTCGACGATTCTGTACCTGGCGATCCGGCCGCGTCTTGAAAACAATGGCGTGCTGAAGAAAGTTGCTCCGAAATACTGAGATCGTTGCAATCTGAAAAGAAGACTGATAATACGAAACTACGCGTAAATATCAGTCTTTTTTTATGCTTTCTGATCTGCTTATCGCGGAATACTTCATAAAATAATTAGCACTCAAGTATTGACAGTGCTAGTTTTCTGGATATAACAGATAGTGTAAAGAGATCGAGAGAGATCTCAGAAGGAGATACTGATATGAGATACAACCCAGCAAAGAGAGAAAGCTATGATCCGTTTGATATGATGGATGACTTCTTCGATCATCCGTTCCGCAGCTTCGGCGGAAATACGCTGATGAGGACAGATGTGACAGAGACAGATCAGGCGTATGAGCTTGCCATTGATCTTCCTGGATATAAGAAAGAAAATATCCACATCAGTCTGAAGGACGGCACGCTGACTGTTTCCGCTGATCAGGATCATGATCATGAAGAGAAGAACAGTGCCGGCCATGTGATCCGCCAGGAACGTTACAGCGGTTCCTGCAGCAGAAGCTGGTATGTCGGCGATGATGTCAGAGAGTCCGATATTCGCGCATCTTATGATGGTGGTGTTCTGAGACTTTCGATTTCCAAGAAAGTTCCGGAAGAGCCGAAAGAAAGCTACATCACGATTGAATGAGCATTGCTTCCTGAAGAAGCAGATCCTCATTCAGAAGGGCAGCAGTCCTGAAGAAGGGTTGCTGCTTTTCATATCCTGCTGAGCGGCAAATTGAATTTCCGAAAATGAGAAGATTCTGTCCTTCCTGCTTGCTATAGTACTTTCTGAGGAAAGATCAATGACCTGTTACTTTACGTATGGAGAAATAGAAACGGAATATCTGAAATCGAAAGACCGAAAACTCGGAGCGGTGATCGATCAGCTTGGCCATGTGAACCGGCCGGCGGACAGCGATGTATTCAGCTCTGTGATTCATCAGATCATCGGTCAGCAGATTTCGACGAAAGCACTTGCTTCGATCTGGGAACAGATGCAGAGCGATCTCGGAGAGATTTCACCGGAAACACTGCTGGCTGCAGGAGAAGAGAGAATTCAGGCTTACGGAACCACGTTTCATAAAGCAGACTATATCCTTGAATTTGCCGAGAAGGTAAAGGATGGGAGAATCAATCTGGAAGAGATCCAGAAACTCCCTGAGGAAGAAGCACAGAAAGCACTGATTTCTCTGAAAGGCATCGGCCCTTGGACGGCAGAGATGATTCTGCTGTTCGGCATGCAGAAACCGGATATTCTGAGTTATGGAGATCTTG
Source organism: Anaerolactibacter massiliensis (assembly GCF_900290205.1). NCBI lineage: Bacteria > Bacillati > Bacillota > Erysipelotrichia > Erysipelotrichales > Erysipelotrichaceae > Anaerolactibacter > Anaerolactibacter massiliensis. The sequence goes on from NZ_OLMH01000002.1 coordinate 342,674, forward strand.
CCATTCTGAGGGGAATGAGAATGGTCTACCGGCATCGGAAGATCAGCCGTGACCAGTTTGAGAAATACCGTAGGCGCTACAGTCCGTATGGAAGCACCGCAAGCATTTATCTTTGGGCTGTCGCAAGCGGAGCAATTCCGGGGCTTACGGACCCGGCAGATCATAAGAGGAGGAGATGAGCATGCAGTATATTTCAGAATATCAGTCACCAATGGGAAGGATGACGATTGCTTCGGATGAAACAGGAATCTCGGGACTGTGGTTTGATGGGCAGAAATACGATCGGGCAGGATTGGTCCATCCGGAGCAGAAAGAAACAGAATTCATCCATTCTGCAAAGCAATGGCTGGATCAGTATTTTTCAGGAAAGAAACCGGACTTTACTCCGGCCCTGCATCTTTCTGGAACAGAATTTCAGATTCTGGTATGGAAGAAGCTGCTTAAGATTCCCTATGGAACCACTGTGACTTATGGAGAGCTGGCAGAACAGGTCGCCGAAGAAACAGGGAGAGAATCGATGTCTTCCCAGGCAGTCGGCGGGGCCGTCGGCCATAATCGCATCAGCATCATCGTCCCATGCCATCGGGTCGTCGGTGCGCATGGGGAACTGACCGGCTATGCCGGAGGCATCGAACGGAAGCAGAAATTGCTGAAACTGGAAGAAATTCTGAAATGAATCGGTTGGGTGAAGAAGAAATGCATGAAGCAGTCATCCGGAATGATGCGGACTAGGATGGCATCTTCTTCTATGGCGTGAAGTCCACCGGCATCTTCTGCCGACCTTCCTGCACGTCAAAGAAGCCGAAGCGGGAGAACATTGAATTTTTCTCAGCCGCAGAAGAAGCGATGAAGGCAGGATACCGGCCCTGCAAACGGTGCCGGAGCGATCTGCTCATCTATCATCCTATGAAGGAAATGGCTATGCAGCTGAGGCTACATCTGGAAAGTCTCAACTCGGAAGAGTCTGAATGGCATGATCACATCATCGAATATGGGATCTCAGAACGCAGAATGGCAGAAGTCTTCTGCGAGGAATACGGCATCACTCCGAAAGTGTACATGGACCAGATGCGTCTGAAAGAAGCAGAACGTCTGCAGACAGAAACGGAGGAAAAGGTGATTGATATTGCTGAATCTGCCGATTCGGAAGCGTCGTCTCCTTCAACCGATTTTTCCGTTCTGAAACCGGGCAGACTCCGACGGATTACCGCAATAACACATCGGAAGAGTGGAGAATAAACAGGTTCATAATCCGGAAATTTCCAGGAAGATCTGAGTTCAGAACGCTTTAATCCGAAAAAAATGCTCTTTCAGAATAACGCAGAAATAAAAGATTATTTTCAGTTCCGGAAACGGAAATACCTGCTAATATAATGACCAAGAAGACAGCGCCGGGAAATGATCCCGGCCAACTATTGGTTTCCTGGAAACCATAATAAAAATACTGGTTTCTTAACATATAATAGTTCGCCAGTTTCCAGACTTATGACCGCGTTTTCACATGCGTGAATATGCATGCAGATATGGTTCGGACAGAGGATGTTTTTCATTGAGAACCTGAAGCGCAGTCCTGCTTTCTGAGAGAATGCTCAGAACAGGCATTTTCTGTGTGTTTCCATGCAGATTTCATCGTAAAAACTGTGTACGAAAAAGCAGTTCAATGATAGTATTTCACGTGCAAAGCAGACGTGATCTGCAGAGGCAAAGGGAGGAAATATGGAGAAGGAAAGCAGACGTTCGCTGGTTATTACAGCAATCGTCCTGGCAGTATGCCTGGTATTCAGCCTGGTGTCCGGCCAGATGAGTTCTTCCGGCAGTTCCGGTGTTTCGGGAACCTATTCCGGAACAGCTCAGGGGAGAGGCGGAGATGTCACCGTCACGCTGACGCTGACAGATTCCAAGATCACAGACGTATCAATTGAGGGCAAAGATGAGACTCCGGGAATCGGTGATACTGCGATGGAGACCATGGCGCAGGAGATCAAGAGTTCCGGTACGATCGGTGTAGATACGGTTTCCGGTGCTACGGTGACCAGCAATGCGGTCCTCGAAGCAGCAGCTGCAGCACTGAAGTCTGCAGGACTGAATCCGGATGACTATCAGACTGCTGGCGGAAGCGGTGTATCGGGAACGTTCGAAGGAACAGCCCAGGGCAAGGGCGGAGATGTTACCGTCACGCTGACGCTGACAGATTCCAAGATCACAGACGTATCGATTGAAGGCAAGGATGAGACTCCGGGCATCGGCGATACTGCGATGGAGACGATGGCACAGGAGATCAAGGATTCCGGAAGTATCGGAGTTGATACGGTTTCCGGTGCTACGGTTACCAGTGATGCAGTTCTGGAAGCAGCAGCTGCAGCGCTGACTTCCGCAGGACTGAATCCGGATGATTACAAGACCGCAGTCTCTGCTGCAACCGCAGCCGGAGATGTCACGGAAGAAGCAGATGTTGTCGTAGTCGGTGCCGGCGGAGCGGGCATGGTTGCCGCAATCACGGCAGCGGATGCAGGCAAGTCGGTCATCATTCTGGAAAGCCAGGCAATGGGCGGCGGCAACTCCGTACGTTCGACCGGCGGCATGAATGCGGCTAAGACCGTCTACCAGGATGACAATGACTTCGATGAAGCAGCCGGTGTCGAGAAGACATTGAAGACGGCAGCAGAGAAATATGCAGACAATGAGACGATCACTGCTCTGGCCAAGACAGTTCAGGAACAGTGGGATGCGTACCAGGCAGATCCGCAGGGATACTTCGATTCCACCGAGCTGTTTGAACTGGATACGATGATCGGCGGCAAGGGCATCAATGATCCGGAACTGGTGAAGACGCTCTGCGAGAACAGCGCAGATGCGATTGACTGGCTGGATACGATCGGTGCATCTCTGCACAACGTCGCACAGTTCGGCGGCGCAAGCGTCAAGCGGATTCACCGTCCGGTCAATGACGAGGGCAAGACCGTTGCAGTCGGAGCTTATCTGGTTCCGATTCTGACGCAGAATGTCGAGGACAGAGGCATCACGGTTCATTACAACACAACAGCGAATAAGATTCTGATGTCGGATGGCAAGGCAGCCGGGGTTCAGGCAGAGCAGAAGGATGGTTCCACGCTGACCGTCAATGCGAAGGCAGTGGTATTAGCTACCGGCGGGTTTGGAGCAAACAATGCGATGGTTGCAGAGCAGAATCCGGCACTGGACGGCTATATCACGACGAACGCACCGGGCGCACAGGGCCAGGGCATCGTGATGGCAACGGCAGAGGATGTCGGAGCAGCGACGGTAGATATGGATCAGATCCAGCTTCATCCGACAGTCCATGTCGCGGATGACGGCAGTGCAAACCTGATCACGGAAGGACTCCGCGGAGATGGTGCAATTCTCGTGAACAAGGAAGGATCCCGTTTCACGGATGAAGTCGGTACGAGAGACAAGGTCAGTGCAGACGAGAATGCGCAGACAGACGGACAGGCATGGCTGATTGTCGACCAGTCGATGTATGATGCTTCGACGGTCATCCAGGGCTATGTAACCAAGGGATGGACGGTTCAGGGCGATACGGTCGCAGATCTGGCTGCAGCGATGGGTGTTGACGCTGATACGCTGACAAAGACGATTGATGACTGGAATACATGCGTTGCCAATGAGAGCGATCCGGATTTCGGCAGAACCTCATTCAACCATCAGCTGGAAGGCACGATGTATGCGATCCTGGTACAGCCGGGTGTCCATCATACGATGGGCGGCCTGAAGATCGATTCTTCTGCAGAAGTAGAGAAAGCAGATTCGAGCGTGATTCCGGGACTGTTCGCAGCAGGCGAAGTGACGGGCGGCGTGCATGGTGCAAACCGTCTGGGCGGAAACGCAGTCGCAGACTTCGTCGTATTCGGCAGAATCGCTGGGCAGAGTGCTGCTGACTACGCTAAGTAATCATTATTTCTGATTTCATTGATCCGGAGGTCGCAGGACTTCCGGATCTTTTTTTCTTTTTCTGCTTTCTTTTTCCTGGTAGAATGAGGACGGCTTTCGCTGAGGATAACGATATGCACATTCGGACCATCTGCATCACCTGTCTATGCGCTGCTCTTCTGAGCGGCTGCTCCGCTCATCAACCTGAGGCTCCGGCTGCGGAGCCTTCTGCAACCCCGACAGCGACTCCTGCTGAAACTTCTGTCCCGGAAAATACTTCGCTTCCATCTGTCCTCGGTGACTGGGATCCTACGGATCCGCTTTACGGAAGCGATCCATCTGCAGATGGCACTGCCCTTGGCTGCGTCGGATCTGATGCGGTGGTAAATGTAATCGTTTATATGAATCAGGGCGTGACGGCTGTCTATGACCAGGATGGTACTCTCATCAGAGCTTTATTATGCTCGCCAGGAAAAGACCGGAGCTGCTACGGGAGCTGGTCCGGATATTCGGATGAAAAGACCGTAACCCTCGGAACAGAGCGCGGTGCAGGGTGGCACAGCCTGTATGGCGGAGTATATACGCCTGCGTATATCACGATCTATGATGCGATCCTGTTTCATTGTGTTCCGTATTATTCGATGAGCCGGGATACGCTGGAAGTTGAAGAATATAAAAAACTCGGAACGCCTGCTTCGCTTGGCTGCATCCGCCTGGCGCTCGGAGATCTGGTGTGGCTTTACAACCATGTCGGTCCGGGTTCGACCGTGACACTTTCGTATTCTCAGACCTATGAAGGAGATATTCCGGAAGCTGCTGAGCTGCCGGAATCCTGATCGTTCAGTCCTGTCTGCTCTGCAATCTGCTCAGACTTTTTCTGGTCCTCTGAAAGGTCCAGAAAAAGATGGACCCTGCTGCTGCCAATAAGATAATTGCCGGAAGATCTCCAGGCTGAGGGTGTTTCAGAAAGGAAAGGATGCCGATCACAGCAAAGAAGAAACTGAATCCGGCAGTAAGAAGGGAGAGAAACGCCCATATTTTCCAGAGAATGATTCTTGCGTCTTTGTCCATGGAAACTCCTCCCGATTCTGTCAAGACCATTTTATCCTTACAGGGATTTTACCATGAGTTCAGGATAATCTGATGTTTCCAGGTTAAAATGAAAGCAGGACAGGAGAATAGTTATGGGAATGGCAGTGGCTGCAGCTGCGTTAATCATCTATGGCCTCTATGCAGATCATCAGAATCGGATCCTCTCAGGAATTCTGCTTGCTCTTGACTGCATCGGCTGGTTTTATTTTCTTCATCCTCCGATCAATGTCCATTCGTTCCAGTTCTGGCTATTCTGCTGGCTGATGGTTTTCACCGGGATCATCCTGTTCCGGAAAGGACCGGTGATCAGAACAAAGAATCCAGGTCATCCTGGGAAAAAGAATCTGAAGAACGAATCCGATTATTCTGATCTGAAGCGTTTTTTCATTGCAATCCCTGGATTAATTGCAATGGCTGTATTTGCGGTCTGCTGGGCCTTCATTGATCTATTGTGTTCGCCGCTATTCCGGTCGCGTGATTATTCCCGGCGGATTTCTGCCGAAACCGTCAGCTTCTCAGAAATTCCGGCTTTCAATTTTTCTGAAACTGCGGTCATTGACCGCGAAAGCGCGCAGCTCGTCGGGGATAAGGTCATGGGGGAGATGACGGATCTTGTTTCGCAGTTTGATGTGAGCGGAGAATATAGCCAGATTTCCTATGAAGGCGGCACTTATCGAGTGACGCCGCTTGCCTACAGCGGGCTGATCAAGTATTTCCGGAATGCTTCCCAGGGTGTTCCGGGTTATATTCTGGTGAATACGACAACTGGCAATGCAAGGCTTCAGAGGCTAAGCCAGAAGATGAAATATGTTCCATCTGCCTATTTCAATGACAATCTTTACCGCCGGCTGAGGTTTGCCTATCCGACGGTGCTGTTCGGCAATCCGACGTTCGAGATTGACGATGAGGGCAATCCGTATTATGTCTGCACAACCTACACGTATACCGGCATTACCGCAATGAAGAAGGCTGCGGGAGTGATCCTGTACGATCCGACTGATGGGAGCTCAGAGCGCTATTCTCTTTCCGATGTTCCCTCCTGGGTAGACCGGGTATTCCCGGAATCGCTGGTCAATGAAGAACTGAATGATTATGGGAAATATCAGAAAGGATTCTGGAATTCTCTGTTCGGACAGGAAGGAGTCATTCAGACTTCAGAGGGCTATAACTACATCTCGAAAGACGGAGATATCTGGCTCTATACCGGCATGACCAGTGCAGCAAGCGATGAATCCAATCTCGGCTTCATGCTGGTAGACCTCAGGACGCATGAAGCTCAGTATACCTCCGTCAGCTGCGCGACGGAAACAGCGGTCATGGCCAGTGCAGAAGGAGAAGTTCTGAATTATGGATATACTGCAACATTCCCCACGCTGATCAATGCCGGCGGGAAACCAGTATATCTGCTTTCTCTGAAAGACAGCGCAGGTCTGATCAAGATGTATGCGATGGTAGATGCCCAGGATTATCAGCAGGTCTATACGGCAAAAGCTGAGAAAGAACCAGGCAGTGCCATTGCACAGCTTCTGAAGCAGGTCGGGGGAGCATCTTCAGAGGTGCTGAAAACAGTTTCTTTTGTCATCAGAGATCTGAACCAGGTTGAGCTCAGCGGCAATACCGTGCTGTTTCTCAGCGATGGATCTGCAGTCTACCGGCTGGATCTCTCAGAGGAGAATGCTGCGAAAGCCGCATTTCTGAAAACCGGCGACTCGATCTCCTGTTCCTACAGCGAAGAAGAATCCGGAGTCCGGAATATCATGAGCCTGGAATGATCCGGAGAGAAAGTGCAGAAGTGAAAGATGGGAAGCAGATTGTTTCTGTATTCTTCCAGGAAAAAGATGCGGAAGAACCGGCAGAAACCGGTGCGTCAGACTGAATGGTCTCTGGTCCTCTGAAGCCTTCCTTGTGCGTGGATAACAGCTTCCTGAAAGGCCTGAAATTTGCGGTTGTGCTTTGAGGGGGTTTGCGGTATACTAACTAAGCGCCTGATAAGGAGCATGAGACCATTGCAGGAATACCCAAGTGGTTGAAGGGGCAGGCTTGGAAAGCTTGTAGACCTGTAACAGGGTGCCAGGGTTCAAATCCCTGTTCCTGCGCCATAGTTAGAAAAAGCCTATCAAAATAGGCTTTTTTTGTCTTATAAGAATTTCAATTCGGTTTGATAAAACGAATAAGGTGATCACAAGGTCATCTAAAATGAGACGGTACGACAAAAACATGTCCAGGATTGATCTGTCTTTGTCAGCAGTGATTGTGATTTCTGAAATGATAAGAATCTTTGCGGTACATGTCGTTTAAGCAGAACGGGCATAGAAGATGGTCTTCACAATGCTCAGGGTCTTTATCAACTGAACGCAGCAGATCGAGATCTTTCTGCGGTACTTCTTCTTCGTAACCGCATCTCTCGCATTTCATCAATACAGTTTTCTCGGTATTGTCTGTCATTGGATATTCCTTCCAGCGGATTATAAGTTTCCGCATATAACATGATCTCGCCGCATCTGCAGCGGAGAACATCGCGATTATAAGAATCAAGGCACATCGTACGGAAACGAAGCTTATGAAGACGGGAAGTCAGCTGCTTCTTCCGCTGTTCCTTCGTCCTGGCATCATTTCGTTTCTGACTGATCAATGCATAGATTTTTTCCAGATGGTCCTTTAATCTGGGATTGTAAAAACCATAGTAGCGTACGGTCCTGAAGTTTTCATCCTGGATATGAATGATCATCTTCTTGAGAAGATCGAGACCGTTTCGTGAACGGTGATTCTCTTGCCGGCCGTGAGGCATAACGCATCATATAACTGACACAGCCCTGAACGTCTTTGGAATGATCGCGTTCTTTCTGTCCTTTGTCATCCGGATCGCGATCCTTGGCATATACGTAAAACCCATCTGTGTTCTTCCGATAGGCGAGGTTTTTCAGGGGCTTGAACTGAGTGCCGAAATGTTCTGACATCAGGCGGGTTACTTCGTACTGCCAGGTTTTCCGGAGACTTTCGAAATTGAAATAGTTGAAATTCTTATAGGTGTTTGAGACAGGATCATAAATGATTTCGGCGACAAGAAAATGGATATGAGGGTTCCACTTCAGGTCACGGCCGAACGTGTGAATTGCGGCAATCCCACCGAACTCCTGCAGGTGATCGAAGTTATGAAACAGGTAATAGGTATTCTTGTATCTGAGAGCTTTCCCGTATTTCTTTCGCTGAAGCTTACGAAAGAAGCTCTCATTGGTAACTTTGAGCAAGGTATTTCTGGCTGCCACGAAAAGCAGATTCAGAGCAGATCTGTCCTTGCGGAACCAGGCTCTGTATTCTTCAGGGATTGTAAAGACGATATGCCGATGTTTCTTGTCGACACACATCGCAGAGGCTTTCTCGGAGAGAATTTTCTGTTCTTTAACCCCGCAGGTATTGCAGAACTTTGAATGACATTTGTGATAGAGAAGAGTCCAGTTTCCACACTTAGGGCACTCAAAAGTGTCATAGCCAAGATAGATGGTGTTGCAGAGCAGGAGGCGTTCGCAGTTATCCAGAACCGCATCACGCAGCTTGCCATTCTTGTGCATATCTCTGATCCAGTCAATATGATTCCAGACGATGTCTTTGATTCTTGGTTTATTTGGATCGTAATTCAGATGGTCAGAATCAAAGGCGCCGTAGAAGGGATAATCAGAATAAAGCTTTTCGTCTAGCATAACTACATTATAAAACGTGCAGGAATTTCAGCTCCTGCACAATATGTTTCTAGTGGTCACCGAAGTTGACCTTTTTTATTTGAGGAACAAACAAAGATGGACTGATCTGAAAGTGTAGTAGACACAACATTTTCTGAAGTAATAAAATGAAACTATACATGAGGTATGCATATGGGAAATATACTAGCGGACCGGATCAAAAATGCCAGACTGACCAAATCGCAGACAAAGATCGCTGACTGGCTGCTGAAGAATCCGGATAAAATAGGGAACCTGTCTTCGCTGGAAGCGGCGAAGACGATCGGCGTCAGTGATGCCTCGATCATTCGTTTCTCCCGGGCGATCGGTTTTGAAGGCTTTGCGGACCTGAAAGACCATGTATACGGGATGTTAGTGGAGAATGCTTTCTCCGAGTTGTCTTTACCGGAACGTGTTTCCCAGACCAAGGAGAAATACGGGGAGACCGATACTTTTGCGGAATTCCAGCGGTTAATGAACCAGAATATCATGCTGAGCTTCCGCAATAACCATATGGAAGACTTTGACAAGGCGGCGGAGATGCTCGCAGGCGCAAACCGTAAATATGTGGTTGGAATGCGCGGCTGCAAGGGGACTGCGGTGGAATTCGGAAGGCTTATGACCTTTATGATGGATGGCGTGATCACCATTATCGATGGCGAATGCACCTCGATCAGCGCGATGCAGGATATTAAAAAGGGCGATGTCATGATCATGTTCGCCTTCGCGCGCTATTATAAGATCGACTTGAAATACCTGCGGATGGCGAAGGAGAGGGGAGCACAGGTGATCCTGGTGCTCAATGATCTGACGGCTTCCTTAACGCAATACGCGGATCTGATCCTGACCGTATCGACGGAGAATATGAGCTTTTTCAACTCCAAGATCGGGATGGAGGTCGTATCGGAATACCTGTTAGTATTAATGAGCAGGAAAATCGATTATGTGGACCGTCTGACGGAACGCGATCAGCTGACGGAGGACCAGAGGATCTGAAAAAATGATGATGGCCGGAAGGAGATTCCGGCAGTTACGGATAAGAATAACCTAGGACAGCTTTGACTTGTGCTTTGATGCATGAGGAGGGGTGTCTTTTTTGATGTTCTTACGAAGCTTGACTTCAGATAAAATGTAGTAATTATTACAAATATACATTTGACATGATGTATACGCTTACAATATAATGGGGTTGTAAATGAAGTGTACACTACAAAATGAGCAAGAAAGAGAAGGAAATATGTCAGTATATTTAAGCGAATATATCAATCCTGATTCCCGCCGGTATCTGGAAGAGCATGTAAAGGTCGTCGATACCTTTGATCATCCGGAAGAGGTCGAGGGGATCATCTTACGGAACATCCCGGTAACCGCGGAGTTAATGGACAAGCTGCCGAATCTGAAAGTGATCTCCAAGCACGGGGTAGGATGCAATACGATCGATCTGGACGCCGCGAAACAGAGAGGCATCACCGTGATCAATACGCCCGGCGCCAATGCCGGAAGCGTAGCAGAACTGATCGTCGGGCTGATCCTGGATATCTCCCGGAATATCACCGCTGCCAAGGAAAAGACGGAAGACGGGAATTTCAAGAAGATCGCTCCGGCGGAGATGACCGGTATGGAACTGACGGGGAAGACCCTGGGATTAGTCGGGGCAGGGAATATCGCCCGCAAAGTGGCGGACATCCTGCAGGGCGGATTCAGGATGAGCGTACTGGCATATGATCCGTATGTCAGCGAGGGGCGCATGGCCCAATACGGTTACGAGAAGATCGAGAGCGTAAAAGAACTGATCGAACGTTCGGATGTCGTCAATGTCAGCGTACCGCTGACGCCAGAGACAAAGGACCTGATCGCCGGAGAGATGTTTGACATCTTTAAAAAAGGCGCGGTACTGGTCAACGCAGCAAGAGGCGGGATCGTCAATGAAGATGACCTCTACGAAGCGCTGAAGACCGGAAAACTGAGGGCAGCTGCATGTGACGCGTTTGTGACCGAGCCGCCGACCCGCGCGAATACCAGGTTATTCGAACTCAGCAATTTCGTCGGAACACCTCATATCGGGGCATGCGCGGAAGAAGCATTGGTCCGCATGGGAGATGAATCGGTAAAAGAATGTCTTAAGGTACTTGCCGGAGGTCAGCCGGCACACAGAGTTGTATAGAAACAGGGGGATCATGATTTATGAAATTAATGGATTGCACATTACGGGACGGCGGCAACATCGTAGGCAAGGGATTCTCGGTCGAGTATACCAAGATGATGATCGAAGGGCTGATCAAAGCCAACATCAAAACGATCGAAATAGGAAACTGTGTCGGCATAGGCGCCTATAAGAGCCAGGGCGACGCGGCGCCGGCGACGGATCTGGAGTATCTGGAAGCGGTACAGCCATATGTTGACAAAGCCGAGATCGGTATGTTCTGCGGCTGGAAAAACGGTACGGAAGAGAACTGCCGGCTGGCGAAACAGTACGGCCTGAACTTCTTAAGGATCGGCGCCAACGCGGGAGATGGCAAATTCGCCTGCGAAGCGGTCAGAAATGTCAAAAAGGCCGGACTGGTATGCCGCTACTCGTTAATGAAGGCGTATGTCTTAACCGCTGAGGAGTTAGCGGAAGAAGCAGCGATGCTGGAAAAGTGCGGACTGGATGAGATCACTATCATGGATTCCGCCGGAACCATGACCCCGGATGAAGTAAAAGAGTATTGCGAAGCTTTGACTTCCAGGCTCTCCATTCCGGTAGCTTTCCACGGGCACAATAACCTGGGGCTTTCGGTAGCCAACGCGTTAGCGGCTTATGAAGGCGGCGCGACCGTGTTTGACTGCGGTTTATTAGGCATGGCGAGATCCGCCGGCAACTGCGCGACCGAACTGGCGGCAGCGGCGTTCCAAAGAAAAGGCTTATTACAGGATGTCGACCTGTTTGCCTTGCTGGATTTTGAAGACAAGGTCCTGATCCCGGCGATGGACAAATATAATTATCATGTAGCGGTCAAACCGCTGGATCTGATTCTGGGACTTGCCGGAGCGCACTCCAGCTTCACGGGAATGTTTAAAGAAGTAGCGGCAGAGAAAAATGTCAACCTGTACAAGCTGATCCTTGAGACTTCCAAAATCGACCGCAAGAATCCCAGCAGGGAATTAGTTGAGAAAACAGCCGAAACATTAAAATAAGGAAAAAAACAATGGCAGACGCGATTACCAAAAACGTAGGAAAAGTATGGTGGACAGCCGCCAACAGACCGTGGGAACTTCATTGCGAACCGTTTAAACTTGCGCCGCATATGTACTATATCGGAAACACCTGGGTAGGCTGTTTCCTGATCGATACCGGGGACGGGCTCTTGCTGATCGATACCGCGATCTTCGAGTGCACCTATGACGTATTACAGAATATCTACACCCTAGGTTATAACCCCAAAGATATCAAAAACATCCTGCTGACCCATTGCCACGTCGACCATATCGGCGGCGTGCCGCAGTTCAAATCGATCTCCGGCGCAAATGTATGGATCTCCAAAGAGGATATGGAATTCTACCACCATCCGGCCAACCAGAATGCTGCGGACGGAGGGATCTTCAAACTGATGCCGCTGGAAGCGGACTGCTTCTATGACGACAGTAAGGAAATGGTCTTCGGTAATGTGAAAATCCGTACCAGACTGAGTCCGGGACACACTCCGGGAACGACTTCCTTCTTCATCGATCTGACTGATGATGACGGCAAGGTCTATACCGTCGGTATCCATGGCGGTGTCGGCACCAATACCATGGCTGATAAATACTTCCAGGACTGGAATCTTGATCCCACCCTCCGCCAGCAGTTTATCGACGGATGTGAAGAGATGAAAAAGATCCATGTCGATATCACGGTTCCTTCCCATCCGGCCCATGGCGACTTAATGGCCCGCAGGGGAGAAGACCCGATGGATTTCCACCCGTTAGTCGATGAAAACGAGTGGCCACGTTTCTTACAGATCAGAAAAGAATTCGCTGAGCAACTTAATGTATAAAAAAGAATAAAGGTAAAATACTATGAGTCCGATTACCATATGCCTGATCGTCTGCGCGATCACCGTTGTCGGTTTCCTTCTGAATAAATACACCCTTGGAACAACCGCCATGTTAGGCCTGACGCTGTTCTTCATTACAGGGATCCTGGATGGCCCCACCGTGCTGGGACTCTTCAGTAATTCCACCGCGATCTTGATCGTCGCGATGTTCGTCATCTCCTCGGGCCTTACAAAGACCCAGTTTGTCAAGAATATCGCCGCTTTCATCAGTAAGGTTGCCAAGGGCAGCTTTACCAAGGTCATGGCCGGATATATCATCACCGCGATCGTGTTATGCCAGCTGATCGGTTCGAACCTGATCCCGTTCAGTATCCTCGCTCCGTTAATGACCGAGACCTTCAATGAGATGGGCTACAAGCCTTCTAAATACATCTACGCTTTAGGGATCGCCTGCATCATCACCTGCGTCACCATGCCGTTTGGCGGCGGCGCCGCGACTTTCGCCCAGATGAACGGATATCTGGAATCCAACGGCGCGATCCAGAGAATGACCGTCCTCGACCCGATGATCTCAAGACTTCCCTTATTGATCATCATGGGCATTTACTGCATCTTCTTCGCTCCGAAGTTCTGCCCGGATGAGCCGGTCGTCAAGACTGCAAACATGGATCTGGACAAGGTAGCCGGGCGCGCGTTAAACGTCAAGCCGCTCAACAAGTTCCAGGAAGTCGCCGGTTATATGATCTTCTTCGGCACGACACTCTGTTTGATCTTCAGCAAGTACATCCCGTTCCCGACCTGGTTTATCTGCTTCGTAGGCGCGTTATTGATGGTTCTGACCGGTGTATTAAGCGCCAAGGAAGCGGTCAGCGCGATGCCCTGGGGTGTTTACTTCCTTTATGTCGGATCCATCGGTATGGCGACGGCGCTGAATAATACCGGTGCCGGTGAAATGGTCGGCAGGATCTTAGCGAACCTGGCCGGCGGCACCCACAGTTCCTTATTCCTGTACTCGGTCTTCTTCATCGTTCCCTATATCGCGACCCAGTTCATGTACAACATGACCACCATGATGATCCTTTACCCGATCGTTATCCAGACCTGCATGGCGCTAGGTGCCAACCCGATCGGACCGGTCATCGTTACCCAGGCAGCGGCGTTCTCCGCGATCCTGACCCCGATCGCTACCGGAACCGTCCCGTACTTCATGGGCATCGGCGGATACGACCAGAAAGCATTGATCAAGATGGGCTTGCTGCCGACGATCATCTGCTTCTTAGTGACCGTCATCTGGAACTCGATCGCCTTCCCGCTGTTCTGATTTTAAAAACCATTATTCATTCTCTGTCCCGTTCCTTCTTTCAAAAGGGGAACGGTTTTTTTACCGTGGCATCATTCTGGAACCCCTTGTGAGTTGCAGAAAGAAAATGCCGTACCTTCTTGTACGGCATGCAGTTCAGGCCTGAATATTTCCAGGACCGTCCTCTTTCAGCCCCAGTTTCTTACGGCAGAGTTCTTCGCCTTTTTCTGCCCGGTCTAGGAGGTCTTCGCACTCCATGTCGCCGGCATCCATCCGATCCATGAATCCATCGGCGGCAGAACAGTAGAAATCATAAGCGTTCCGGTAATCCACATCTGTGCCGATGCCATGGTAGAGACAGTCTGCGATACGCAGATAGACATCCGGTGCGTTCCAGACATCATTGGCTTCCTGCAGAAGCTGGAAGGCTTCAATATAGTAGTCAGCAGCTTTCTGCACATCTTTCTGAAGAAGGTGCCGGACGCCATTCCAGTAGAAGTCGCCGACCTTGAATGTGGCAGTGACATCGCCCTTAGCACTGGCATCCTCATAGCAGGAGAGTGCTTCTGCCAGGTTCTTCTTCACGCCGCGGCCGAGCTCATAGCACGAACCCATCCGGCGAAGGGCAGGAATGTTTCCCATTTCTGCCGCTTTCTTATAGTAGCGGAACGCCTCATTGTAATTCACTTTCACCCCGAGACCGCGGTAATATGCTTCCCCGATTGTGGCAAGCGCTTCGTCGCTCCGGTTATTCTGTTCTTCTGTGTTTTCTGCTGCCATTGCTGTACCCCATCTGATTCCGGACGTCCGTCCTTGCTCAATATCATATTCATGTTGGTCAGGAAAGTAAACCGGATTACCCTCCTGCTTCGGTTTCCTAATCTTCCGGAAACCGGTAAAATAGGAATGCAAGAGGAAATCGGAATGTCTGATGTAACGAAGAAAGCATTAGCGCATACGCTGAAGGAACTGGCATCACGCATGCCGCTGGATCGGATCACGGTCAGCGAGCTCTGCCTCCGGTGCGGAGTCAATCGTCAGACATTCTATTATCACTTCCGGGATATCAATGATCTGGTGGAATATATCTTCGACAGTGAAGCTGCTTCTGTTCTTGGTGATCAGAAGACTTATACGACCTGGCAGAATGGACTGCAGGACATTTTCCATTATGTGATGGAGAATCAGGACTTTGTGATGAGTACCTATCACAGCCGCAACCGGGAACAGCTTACCAGCTATCTTCTGGCAAGGACGAAAGCGCTTCTGGCAGCAGTAGTCAGAGAAGTATCGGCAGGTCTGAAGATCTCGGAAGCAGATCAGGACTTTATTTCGGATTTCTATAAGTATGCGTTTGTCGGCCTGATGCTCGACTGGATCGGAAAAGGGATGAAAGAAGACCCTGCAGAACTCGGCGAGCGCATGGAACTTGTGATACAGGGAGCGTTCCGGGATGCGGCGGAACGGTTCTCCTCAATGGAAGGATTATGAAACCAATTGAATTCCGTGTTCATGGAAAGAAATATCAGCTGAAACCAGCCGGATTGATTCTGGCGATTCTGACTATCATCATAGTCATTTTTCTGATTCTCATTTCGGTGCGGAACCTCAGGCACAGAACTGTGCAGGAGTCTTTGCACGCTTCTGACTCGCCGGCATCTTCTTCACAACCATCCTCAGAGACGATCCGGGAGAGCGAGTTTGAAGGAACCGTTCTTCCGGAAACCGAAGATGCAGGAAAGAGCTATCTAGACAGCACGCTGTTTCTCGGGGATTCCAATACTGCAAGATTTCTGAAAGTTCCGGATTCTCATGGAAACACCTTCACGAATCTGAATAATACGATCGGAGTCGTCGGCATGGGGATCGACGCGATTTCCACATTGCCATGCATGGACTTTTCGACTGGCAGGTATACGATGCCGCAGGCAGTGAAGATTCTTCAGCCAGAGCGTGTGATCATCTCGTTCGGAACCAATAATCTCTCTGGAACCAGCACGGATGCTGCAGATTTCATCACCAGGTATACGGCTCAGATCAAGGCAATCGAGAGTGCCTATCCGAGTGCGGATCTTCTCATCAATTCCATTCCGCCGATCGGAAGAGTCAATCAGTATCCGAATGTATCGATGAAGCAGATCGATGCGTATAACAAAGCTATCGCAGAAATGTGTCAGAAAAACGGCTGGAAGTTCGTGAATTCTTCAGAAGCCCTGGTGGATTCTTCAACCGGATTTGCCAAAGACGGATATACCGTTTCCGATGGCCTGCACCTGTCCTCGAAAGGACTCGAGGCATTATTTTCCTATTTCCGTACGCATGCATGGATTACTGAAGATGATCGGCCGAAGCCGTTAGCTTCCATTCCGGCTGTGATCGGGGTCCCGGATGGTCTGATTCAGATCAATCCGCTGAATGAAGAAACCTTCTCAGAAGACCCGGCATCTGACTGGACTGCTCCGCCGGAACAAAGCGAACAGACAGTGCCAACTCCGGAAACTGCAGCGCCAGCCCCGACTCCGACCCCATCACCGACTCCATCACCTGCTTCATCTCCGACGGCGGCACCGACTACTCCGGATTGCAGCAATGCAGGCGTATATGACAGCAATACCGGGGCCTGTGTCTGCAATCCCGGCTTTCATGTGGAAAACCAGACTTCGTGCGTCATTGATCCCTCTCCGGCGCCTGCTGCCGAACCGACCGCAGTACCTGAGCTGACTCAGGACGTTCCAGAGGAAGGAACGGGTACGGATCAGGGTGCTGGAAATCCGGAAGGCTGATCTGAAATTCGGTCTTTCTGCCTCAGAAGTACTGAAACCAGAATTGCAGAATGAGTTTCCGAACCATGATCGCGTGATATACTGAATTCATAAGTAAGCGGTTTCATAAGAAGGGAGAAACTTCATAGTTTATGTATGATGCAGTAATTATCGGAGCAGGGATCACCGGCACGATGCTGGCAAAAGACCTGTCCCGCTATCAGCTGAAGACTGCGGTTCTGGACCGGGAGAATGACATTGCTGATGAAGCTACCATGGCCAACTCTGCAATTGTTCATACCGGATATGATCCGGCTGACGGAACCTTGAAAGCAGAGCTGAACGTGAGAGGCGCAAGAATGTATGAGCAGCTCTGCCGGGACCTTGGCTGCAAGTATCAGGTCAATGGTGCTTATATCGCTGCCACTTCTTCCGAGGAAGAAGCTCATCTCGAGATTCTGGCTGATCGGGCTGAGCGCAGAAATATTCCTTATGAATGGCTGAGCGGGGATGAGGCGAGAAAAGAAGAGCCGAATCTCAATGACAGCGTGACGAAAGTGCTGAGCTTTCCGACCACTGCGAATATCTATCCATGGGAGGTAGCGATTGCGTGCGCGCAGGTTGCCGTGAATAACGGCACAGAGCTGCATCTGAATTCCGAAGTGACTTCGATTGACCGGACGGATCAGGGATATGTGGTCCATACTGAGGATCATGACTATGAGACGAAAGTCGTGATCAATGCGGCTGGGGTCAGTGCAGATCAGATCTGTGCGATGGTCAGCAAGCCTTCGTTCAGAATGACGCCGAAGAAGGGCGAATACTTCGTGATTGATAATGATGTTCATTATGTGAAGCATACCGTGTTCCCGGTGCCTTCCAGCAAAGGCAAGGGCGTGCTGGCGGTCCCGACGGTCTATGGCAATACGCTGATCGGGCCAAACAGCACCTATGTGGAGAATACCGTTGATACCGGCAGCACCTTCCAGGGACTGGACTATGTGCGGGAACATATTCTCCGGGTGATGCGGACGGCTCCGCTCAATAAGAGCATCCGCAATTTTGCCGGACTGAGGCCTTCGAGTTCCAGCAGCGATTTCATCATTGAGGAACCGGAGGATGCGAAGCATTTCATCAATGTTGCATCGATTGAATCGCCAGGTCTGGCCAGCGCGCCTGCGATCTCAGAGTATGTGATTGAGCACTTTGTTTCGCATATGCTTGATCTGAAAGAGAATCCGGGTGCATGCATGACAAGGAAGAGACCGCTGGTCATGGCAGAACTCACCCCGGAAGAACGGGCGGAAAAGATCCGTGAGAATCCGATGTACGGAAGAATCATCTGCCGCTGCGAGCAGATCAGCGAAGGAGAGATTGTGGACTGCATCCATGCGGTATGCGGAGCCACAACCGTCAAAGGCGTCAAGAAACGGGTCCGCCCGGGTATGGGCAGATGCCAGGGCGGCTTCTGCGAACCGAGAGTCGTGGAGATTCTGGCAAGAGAACTGCATATTTCTCCACTGGAAGTTGTGCTGGATCAGAAGGATTCGAAGATCCTGGAAGAGGTGAACCGCTGATGAAACACTATCAGGCAGCAGTAATCGGCGGCGGCAGCGCAGGTCTGGCTGCAGCCGTTCGTCTGAAGCAGCTCGGCATCGAGGATGTCATCGTACTGGAGAAAGATGCGGAAGCAGGAGGAATTCTGAATCAGTGCATCCATAATGGCTTCGGGCTTCAGACCTTTCATGAGCAGCTCTCCGGACCTGCCTATGCAGAGCGCTTTGAAGATCAGGCAGAAGACCTGAACGTGGAGATCAGACTGAATACGATGGTCGTGCACCTGTATCCGGATCGCAGGATCGAATACGTGAATCCACAGGAAGGATATGTGACGATTTCTGCGGATGCGGTGATTCTTGCGGTCGGCTGCTATGAGCGCTCACGCGGTGCCGTCGTGATCCCTGGGGAACGTCCTTCGGGCATCTATACTGCCGGGCAGGCTCAGCGCTATCTGAACATCGACGGATATCTGGTCGGAAAGAAGGTGTTCATTCTCGGATCCGGCGATATCGGTCTGATCATGGCAAGACGGATGACGCTGGAAGGAGCGAAAGTATATGGAGTTGCGGAGCTGATGCCCTATTCCAACGGTCTGCCCCGCAATATGAAGCAGTGTCTTGAAGACTTCGGAATTCCGCTGTATCTGAGCCATACCGTCACGCATATCTATGGTCATGACCGGCTGGAGAAGATCGAGCTTTCAGAAGTCGGACCGGACCGGAAGCCGATTAAGGGCACGGAACAGTATTTCGATGTGGATACGCTGCTGCTCAGCGTCGGCCTGATTCCGGAGAATCATCTGGGCGATGAGGCAGGAATCGTCATGGATCCCCGTACCAGGGGACCTGTCGTGGATGAGAACTATATGACGAGCATTCCGGGAGTCTTTGCCTGCGGCAATGGCCTGCATGTGCATGATCTGGTCGACTTCGTGACCCATCAGGCCGCCAAGGCTGCAGAAGGAGCAGTCCGCTATCTGAAGCAGGAAACCTCTTCTGAAAATGGGATCGCTGCCGTGCCGGGTGAAAATGTCGGCTATGTGGTGCCGGGCATTCTGCATCCAGAAAAGCTTCCGCCTGCGATCGAATTCTATTTCCGCGTGCGCAAACCGATGAATTCCGGAACGATCACGGTGCGCTCTGGAGATCAGGTCATCCGTCAGGTTCACAAGGAAAAGCTTGTTCCATCGGAAATGGAACAGCTCATTCTGGCCGGAAAGCAGCTCAGCGGACTGAGCGGTGATCTGACCATTGAAGTGAAGGAGGAAAACTGATGGAACAGAAAGAACTCGTCTGTGTCAACTGCCCGAAAGGATGCCGCATCACAGTAGAGCTGGAAGATGGAAAAGTCCAGGCGATCAGAGGATACTCCTGTGATAAGGGCAAGCAGTATGCTGCGCAGGAGACTACCCGGCCCATGCGGATCCTGACCACGACTGTCCGCATCGAAGGTGCGCGTCTGAGGGTGCTGCCGGTGATTACGGACAAGGAGATTCCTCTGGACCAGATGTCAGAAGCGATGGACCAGATAAGAAAGATTACCGTTCAGGCTCCGATCAAAGTCAATGATGTCATCATAGCGGATTTTCTTGGAACAGATGCGAATCTCGTCGCTTCCCGTTCGATGGAGAAGCAATCCTGAGAAAAGAGAACAGAAAAAAGCTCCTGATGAAGGAGCTTTTTAAATAGAACCTCAGCCGTTGGAGGTTTCCGTATTGTGGATCGGTGCGGTCAGAGTGACAGTGAACTCCATCTCCTGACGATCACGTACCACCGTGAGCTTCAAGGTATCTCCGACTTTCTTCTTGCTGAGAATTGCGGAGAGCTCGGTATAGGAACTGACCTCCTGATCATCTGCCTTGATAATGCGGTCATATGCCTGAAGGCCGGCTGCTTCTGCGCCTCCGCCCGGCGTGACACTTGCAATATAGAGACCGGCCGGATAGTTTCCATAATCCTGGGTCAGAGTCTGCAGCGTGACACCGAGGGTGGCGCGATCAGTGACATAGCCATTCTCGATCAGCTGGGTCGCAACATCCATGGCTTCATTGATCGGAATTGCAAAGCCAAGTCCTTCGATGGTTGCACCGGAGCTCAGAACTCCGGAGTCCTTTGCATTGACGATTCCGATGAGGTTGCCATTGCCATCGAACAGACCGCCGCCGGAGTTGCCGTTATTGATTGCGGCATTGGTCTGGATCAGATTCATCGACTCGTTGTTGATCGTGATCTCGCGGTCAGTCGCCGAGATGATGCCATTGGTAACCGTTCCGCCAAGCGTGCCAAGCGGATTGCCGATGACGACAGCAGTATCGCCGACCTGAATCGTGCTGGAATCGCCGACGGTTGCAGCAGTCAGACCGGAGGCATCAATCTTGATGACCGCAATATCAGACTTGCTGTCGGTGCCGACCAGGGATGCGGTATAGGTATTGTCGTCATAGGTGCGGACCGTAATCGAATTTGCACCTTCAATGACGTGATTGTTCGTGATGATGTAGCCATCGTCTGAGATGATGACGCCGGAGCCTGCCGCTTCGCTTGTATAAGTTCCGCCGAACAGACCATAGGTCGTTGTTGTGGTTTCCGTCTGGATCTCAACCACGGAAGGGGCTGCTTTCGCAGCGACTGCCGCAATGGTTCCGGATGTGGAATCTGTCGACATGGCACTGGCATCGGAAGTCACTTCCTTCGTGACGACGGTCGTGCCGCCGGAACTGGTTCCGCCTGACTGCACTGCCAGGTATCCGCCTCCGAATCCTGCTGCCAGCCCTACGACCGCTGCAGCAAGGATGGTCGCAGCCGGATGATGAGATTTCTTCGGGGATTTCTTGGCCGGAGCCGTAAAGGTCGGCGGTACTTCCTTATGCACATATTCCGCGTTCACGGTCTTCGCTTCTGCTGTATGTTCTTCCGGACGCGCAGTTCCGCAGTTGGTGCAGAATCTGCCTTCATTGATGGTGCCGCATTCCGGGCATTTCCAGGTTGTATTTCTTTCGCTCATGCAGATCACTCCTTCTTTTTTCCTTTGATACAGGTATTACTATAAGCAGAGATTGTGATTTCTCTGTGAACATAAACAGAATATTCCGTTAACACCGGGATGCCAACGGGACAGATGATGGCATTTGTCTATCGGAACCTTGTCCCAGATGATTATAATCGCTACTGTGAACAAGCGTATTCCTGAAGAAAAAAAGCCGCAGATCAGAAAGATCGTGCGGAAGGGTCTGATCTTTCTGGCCATCCTGGCCGGTCTTTTCATACTGACCAGGACGCTGGGCATCACTCTGGACGATATTCTGCGCTATACGCCCGAGAATCCATTCCTGGCAGGTCTTCTGATGCTGGCGTTCTACGGGCTGAAATCTCTGACGGTTTTCTTCCCGGTGCCATTGCTGATGATTGCTTCCGGACATCTGTTTTCCACCAGCATTGCCCTCTTAGTGAATTTTCTCGGTGTGCTTGTTGCCACGACGATTCCGTATCTGCTTGGCCGTCTGCATGGAGAAAGCGAACTCTCGAAGTTCTTCTCTGATTCCGGAACGGTTCAGGAAATCAGGGAAATCCAGACAGATAATCAGACCTTTACTACCTATATGCTGCGGATGCTGCAGCTGCCGATGGACCTGGTTTCGATGTTTCTCGGCACCGAGCATCTGAATTATGCTCAATATCTGATCGGAACACTGACCGGCATGGCTCCGACCGTGATTGCCACCACGGTGATCGGTGAGAATATCAGCCAGCCGGGATCCCGGTATTTCTGGATCTCGCTTGCCGTCATGATTGTGATCATCGTGCTGTCGTTCTTATTCTTCTGGAAATATCTTCAGAAGCATTATCCGGAGAAACTGGATCTGATCATGAAGAGGATTCTGAAGAAATGAAAACAGGAATTGTCGTCGAAGGCGGAGGAATGAGGGGAATCTATTCGGCAGGGGTTCTTGACCGCTTTCTGGAACTCGGAATCCATTTTGATTACGGTGCCGGTGCAAGTGCCGGCGGAGCAAATCTCGTGACCTTTCAGGCTCATCAGCTGAAGCGGAACTACCGGTTCTATCATGACTACAGCCAGGATCCTGCTTTTCTGAGTCTCCGATCCTATCTGAAGTACCGGCAGTATTTCGGCCTGGATTATATCTATGATGATCTCGCTACGACCCATGGAAAGGATCCGATTGACTTTCCGAGGATGATGCAGGATCCGGCCGAGCTCGAAGTGGTTGCGACAAGATGCGATAATGGCGAAGCAGTATATTTCTCGAAATCGCAGATGTCTCTGAATCATTATGATGTGATCAAGGCAAGCTGTGCGATTCCGATTGCCTGCCGCCCCGTCTTCATTGACGGAGTTCCTTATGTCGACGGCGGGGTAAGCGATCCGCTTCCGATCGCAAGAGCGCTATCGAAAGGCTGTGATTTTCTGGTCATCGTGCTGGTTCATCACTGGCCCCATGAAGTAAAGCAGCGCAAGGAGAATTCCTTCTATCGGCATGCCTTGAAAGAGTATCCCGCCATTCTCAGCGGGATCATGAAGTGCGATATGATTCACGAAGAGGAGGTGCAGCTTGCCTTCCGGCTGAAAGAGCAGAACCGAGCGATGATCCTGATGCCGGACCATGATGAGGACTTAGGCTCCGCCACCAGAAATCAGAAGATCCTGCAGAAGTATTACGACCTCGGTGTCCAGGATGCAGAGCAGATCGCAGAAGAACTGCTTGCCCGGATGGCAGAATAATCGGACAGGCAGTTCTTCTTTTCGGAAATTCCAGTCGAAACTGTCTTGCAAAGAACGGAAAGAGAAGCAGCGTCTTCAGAATAGATGGTATTCATCATCGAGAAAGGATGGAAACCTCGGCTGGGATTCTGCTTCTGGCTTAAGAGAATTCATATTCGCTGATGCATAGAAAAAGATCCTGTCTGTGACAAGATCTGTATTCAGAAAGCGGCGGCAGATCTGAGAGAACAATTCTGGTTTGCTCTTTAGTTCAGATAACCAGGAAATTCATCTCTCCTGAAGCCGCTGTGTGCCGTTAATAACTTCTGCAGTCTCAGAAACCTGGTTAACGGGATTCATCGGATTCTAACTGCCGGACGCTGGAAATGATGCAGAGTTAATTTCTCAGTCACCTGCATTGATGCGGAGGATTCCGTCAATTGCTGAGAGTTGAGATGAATTCGTCCCGGATTTCGGAGAACCGCTCATCCTGCAGACCGAAGTCTTTCTCCTTGTAATTCCAGAGCGCATGACCGATTCCGAATTCCCGGAAAGCCTTGTGAATATCGCGCAGCCAGCGGATCTTATCATGGTTATCTGCCAGATCGATTACGCCATATTCACCGCAGTAGAGCGGAACATTGTCGTGTTCCGCCTTCTGGACTGCCGGAGCAAAGATATCCTCAAAAAAGCCTGTGCCGATGTCCCGGATTCCTTCTGCATATACTGCGCCGGCAAGATCCGCAGCCAGGCGGGAACCTGCTTCTTTGTATTCCTTTAACGTTTTCGGGTAGCCGATCCGGAAATCGGAAGGCATGCCATCCACCCAGTAGGCACCCTGATGGGTGAAAATCATCGGCTCATAGCAGTGGAAATTGTATACCAGTCGGTCATCCGCCGGCAGATCCAGCAGAGGGACGCTCAGAACATTGTTGTAGCGGACACCGCCCACCACAAGATAGCTTTCCGGAACGATGGTGCGCATCATGCGGATATACCGTCCGGCAAGGTCATTCCAGGCATCAGACACTTCCGGAAGAACTACTTCGTTCAGAGGCTCAAATGCGATCTGATTCTGCCAGGGAGCAAACCGAACCGCAATTTCCCTCCACAGATTCAGAAAACGCTGCTGAAGCGATTCATCGTAGAAGAACCGCCTGCGATCCATATCCTTCTTGAGCGGATCAAATGAATAGCCATAGCATTCATGCAGATCGATCAGCATATTCAGGCCATAGGTTTCACACCATCTCCGGCAGTCCGCCAGATGGCAGAATCCGCTTTCCAGGAAATTTCCTTCCTCGTCTTCCAGCACCGAATAGTCCACAGGAACACGCACATGATCAAAACCGAGCTCTGCGATGGTATGGATATCCTCTTCTGTGATAAACGTTTTGAAGTGCTCTTCATCGAAAACAGAATACTGAGAGATCCATCCGCCAAGATTGATGCCCTTCTGAAATCCTTCAAAAACCCGCATACTTTTCCCCCTCTGTATGATACTACCCCAGAATATGCCCGGATCATGAATGATGTTTTCTGTGCAGGAAGAGATGAGCTTCATAAGGCAGCAGCTTCATCTCTGCAGTCAGTGCCCTTGGTACTGTGCTGGTCAGCAGGTCTTCGGAAGGAACAATTTCGTTTTCCGGCAGTACTGCTTTCTGAGCATGTCTGCTGAGATTGAGAATCACAGTCAGACGTTCTTCTTCATTTTCCCGCACATAGGCAAGCACATGCGGGTGATCCGGAATCAGTTCCCGCCAGGAACCGGTGCACAGGGCTTCGTGTTCATGATGCAGGCGGATCAGTGCCTGATAGAAATTCAGCACGCTGTCCGGATCGGCCTGCTCGCTCTTTACATTCCAGGCCGGATAATCCGGATTGACTTGAATCCATGGAACTCCCTCGGTGAAGCCGGCATTCTTCTGGTCGGACCACTGCATGGGAGTGCGCGCATTATCGCGGTCTACGAATGACGTGATCTTCTCAGCAAGAAATGGAGGAATATGAAGGATCTCGGTCATCGCCTTGCTGGAATGAAATGCTTCATAGTCCCGCCAGTCTTGTTTCTTCAGTTTCGGGTTCGTCATTGCGATCTCTTCACCCTGATAGATGAAAGGTGTTCCATACAGAGTGAAATTGTACAGTGCAAGCATTTCGGCACTGCGGACCCGGTATTTTCCATCATTGCCGAAGCGATCCAGATGCCGTTTATGGTCATGGTTGGACAGATAGTTGCCAAGCCACGTATGATCCCTCTGCTGAGCAGTCATCCATTTCCTGGTCACCTGCTTGAACTGCTGATTCGTGATGAGATACAGCTTCCGCGGATCATATTTTCCAAGTTCTCCATAGCCTAAGCAGACCGTATCGAACTGAAACATCATCTGCAGGGGCTTGCCATTGCCGCAGTATTCTTTCACAGAGGCTTCTGTGGTCATGACGCCTTCGCCAAGCGCAAAGGCATCCCGTCTGCCCCAGGATTCTTCTTCCAGTTCTTTCAGCCACTGTTTTACCATCGGCCGGTCAAGCACCAGATTTCCCGGGAACTGAAGACCTTTCTTCTCCGGATTCTGACTCGGGAAATTCGGATCTTTGTCGATCGTATTGATCGTATCAAGACGGAACCCCTCCACGCCGAGATCCAGGTAGAAGTTCACGATCTTCGCGATTTCTTTCCGTACTTCCGGACAGCGCCAGTTGAGATCTGCCTGCTGCTCGGTATACAGCGTCAGATACCACATGTCGTCTTCTGCTTTCTGCCAGGCACTCACTCCGAAGAAGGAAAGCCAGTTGTTCGGCGGAGAGGAAACCGTTCCTTTCCGGAAGATATACCAGTCCCGGTAAGGACTGTCCGGGTTCTTCAGGGCTTCCTGGAACCAGGGATGCCGGGTGCTGGTGTGATTAGCAACCAAGTCCATCAGAATGGCAATATGGCGTTCTTTCGCTTCTCTGATCAGAAGCTTCAGGTCTTCCATCGTTCCGTATTCGGGATTCACGGCATAATAGTCGCTGATATCATAGCCGTAATCCGTATTCGGGCTGGCGTAGACCGGAGAGAGCCAGATCGCATCAATGCCGAGATCAGAAAGATAATCCAGTCTGGAGCGGATGCCGCTGAGATCGCCGATTCCGTTGCGGTCGGAATCCTGGAAGGATCTCGGCCAGATCTGATAGATGACCGCATGTTTGTAGTCGAACATGGCTACCTCCTGGAAGGCTTCACGGACATGCCGTAGACCGCACCGATCGCACCGCCGATGATATGAGTCAGCTGAGAAATGTTGTCGCTGGCAGTCACGCCGGCATAGATCTGCTGGGAAAGATAGATGATGGCGACAATCAGCAGCGTCAGAGGAATTTCATTGCCCGACCGGCTTCCGGTGACCGAAGCCAGCAGGATGAATGCGAAGTCCACGCCGCTGGCTCCTAACAGTCCGGTATTCGGAGACAGCAGGATATGGATCAGACCGGTGATCACGCTGACCAGAGCGATGATCTCGATCAGGCGCTTCGATCCGTATTTTTCTTCCAGAAGAGGACCGACGAGCAGAAAGATCATCATGTTGTTGGCATAGTGCTCAAGGCTGGCATGCCCCAGGACATGCGTGAACAGACGCAGATAGAACAGCGGATCTTTCCAGGACGTGAAATAGATCATGAAATATCTGCTGGTAAACGAAGAACCGGTGATCATGCCGAGAATCAGCACGATGCCGGAGACCAGCGCAAATGTCAGCACAACCGGGGAATTCCAGGTGATTCGTTTCATAAGGGTACCTCTCCGGATTATTATACTGGAGAAGAGGAATACATATGGAAACTTTCACGACACGGATTCACTATCTCATGCATGATGATCGTACTGATGAACCATATCTCTATGCAGTCAGCGGCGATCGTCTGACTCTGCAGATCGATGCCGGTAATGCCCCGGAAGCTACGATCTCCTTTCAGAAGGAACTGCAGCAGGCAGGCTTTCAGAAGCCGGACCTCGCGGTGCTGACGCACTGGCACTGGGATCATACCTTCGGGCTGGATGCGATGCAGTGCCCGGTCATCGCTTCTTCTCTGACAGATCGGAAGCTGAGGGAAGTCATGAAATGGAAATGGGATGAAGAATCCATGCAGAAGAGACTGAAGACCGGGGAAGACATCCCGTTCTGCGATGAGCATATCCGGGTTCAGTATCCGGATCTGTCGAAGATTCATGTCCGCCATGCGGACGTGACCTTTGCCGGAGATCTATCGATTGATCTTGGCGGGGTGACGGCAATTCTCGAACAGCGCGACAGTCCGCATACCCGCGACAGCGTCTTCATCCGGATTCCGGAAGAGGGCGTGCTGATCGGAGGAGATGCAGAGTATCCGGATTACTATGACTATGACAGCAAGTATGATCCGGAGCGGCTTGCATTCTTTATTCACTATCTGGAAGTCACGGAATTCGACACGTATCTCAGAGGACATGATGAAGCGGCTGTTTCCAAGGCAGATCTGCTGCGTCAGATGAAGGAAATCGCCGAACAGGGATAATGGAAAAAGCGCATGGGGTTGCGTATAATGATAGCCGGGAGCAGGAAATATGGCAGAAAATAAGAACAAGCAGGTAAGACTCCGCCAGGTGAGTGCGGATCAGATTCATAATGACGAACTGAAGAAAGCGCTGGAAATCCTGAAGGAAAACCGCAATCCTCAGAATGAAGCAGTGATGTTCAGTGAGCTTTCAAAAGCTCATCTTCTCGTTCCGGTGCAGTTCTCCGGAAACAATCCGAAGAATCTCCAGATCAAGTTCATCCTCGTGAACACGAATGACGGAAGATCCTTCTTCCCGGCCTTCACGGATGAAGAAGAAGCGAAGAAGCTGAAGATGCCGGATGGCAAGACAAACGGCCAGTATATCGTCCGTTCGCTGATGGAATACGAGCCGATCTTCCATGATCCTAAGACGGCAGCAGAGGGAATCGTTCTGAATCCGATGGGAGCGAATATCGTTCTGCCGAAAGCACTGGTATCCAGGCTCAACAGTGTCCAGGCCGCAAAGAAGAAAGAGACTGCAGCTCTGAAGAACGGAGAGATTCCGGCAGGAGTTCAGGTTACCTTCAGCGAGCCGCGCATCTATCCGACCGCATTGGTCAATGCAGTGCATGACCTCTGCCAGACGCTGCCGGAAATCAGCAGGGTTTATTTCAAGCAGATGACCGCAGGCATGGCAGTCAGCTTTGCGCTGATCGTCGAAGCAGATTCGTTTGATGAATCGCTGTCCGAGAAGATCCATGATGCGGCAGTTCCGCATGCCAAGGATGTTCCGGTTGTCGTGCTGAAGTATACGGACGACATGGGCCAGAAGTTCCTGAAAGGGGATATTCCGCTGTACGACCGGGAGCTCGGGCTCTGATGGAAGTAAGAACGCTGCAGAAGGAAGAAATCCCTTCTGCTCTTTCTCTTGCTGAAGAAGTCTTCATGAGGGCACATCCGGATAATCCCGCAGCCGGGGCACTGCTCAACGGCTATATTGCCGCAAGAGCACCATTGCTGGAATATCTCGGTGCGTTCGAGGATAAGCTCATAGGCATGCTGGCATACGATCCACAGAACTGGCATATCTGCCTGTTCTATACGGATTATGTTCATCGGGGCATCGGTACGCAGCTGTTTCAGAAACTTCTGCAGGCAGCTGAAAAGGCCCGCATTTCGAAAATCACGGTGAATGCCGATGTGCTGGCCCTTCCGGTTTACAAAGCACTCGGGTTTGAGAATTCCGGAGAGGTGGATGAATCAGGCGGCGTTCCGACGCAGCCGATGGAATATCTGCTGCAGAAGGAATGGCTGGGAAAAGAAATTGACGTCACGATCGACCATCCTTGCGGAAGCTTCCATCCCCATGTGCCGGATCTTCTGTACCCATGCAACTGCGGTTATGCAGAAGGCATCGGCACTCTGGATGGCGACTTCCAGGATGTCTATGTATACGGACCGGAAGAACCGCTTGAAACTTTCCATGGCATCGTGATTGCGATCATCTACCGCCGCAATGAGAGCGACTCGAAGTGGGTTGCTGCAGCATCCCGGGACTATGACCGGCAGGATGTCATCAACACGATCGGTCCCCTGGAACAGTATTCAGATACAAGAGTGATCTGGCTTGAGAAGAACTGAGAGGTTCTTCTTTTTTTTCCTCAGAAGAAGGCTTGCTGATGACATAAAGCAGATCTCCGGCCGAAAGAACTGTATCCCCGTAAGGAATCAGGGTATTGCCCTTGCGGCGGATGAAGATGATCAGCTCATCTTCCAGGGCAAGATCTGAGAGCTTCTTCCCGGTCCAGTCATGGAATGCCGTGAGGCAGATCTCATGCATGCCGCTGCTGTCGGCATCGCCTCCTTCTGCTCCGCACAGAATCAGGATGTCGCCTGCCTGCAGGCGGGTATCTCCTTTAGGCACGATCTGCTGGCTGCCGCGCTCGATGATGGGAAGAATGGACTGTGGAGGAAAGGTGATTTCGCTGACCATTCTGCCATCCCACGGATGTCCCTGCGGCAGCTGGAAACGCACGAACTGCACCGGCAGGTCTTCTGCCGTATCATTGAACGTTGCCATGACATCTTCCTGGTCATCAATCAGGTCGAGCTTTCTTGCGGCAGATGGAATCAGGGATCCTTGAACCAGGATGGAAAACAGGACGATGAAGAACACCATGTGGAAGAGATCATAGGAAAGCGAGATGCCGGAACTGACCGCCATGATCGCAAACGCGATGGAAGCCGCTCCGCGCATGCCTGCAAACGAAATGAACAGGCGCTGATTCCGCGGACAGTGCAGGGGTGCCAGAAGAAGGAAGACAGCTGCGGGACGTGCGGCAAAGGTCAGAAACAGTGCAGTCAGAAGGGCGCTGAAGGCAACCGAAGGAAGACGGGACGGGAAAGCAAGCAGGCCGAGCAGGAAAAACAGCAGCATCTGCATGAGACTGGTGAGGGAGTGAAAGAATCGGATACTTTCCGTTTTATCAGGAATCGTATGATTGCCGATCACAATGCCGGCAATATACACTGCTAAATATCCGTTGCCATCCAGCCCTGCTGCCAGAGCATAAGAAAGCAGACCGAACCCGAGAAGCAGTGCTTCCGTAAGAACCGCATCTTTCAGATGGAATAAGCGCAGAAGACGCAATGCAGCAAAGGAGAGAAGGAAGCCGACCAGAGCACCGACGAGAATCTGCAGACAGAGCAATTTCACAATATGCCCGGCGGAAAGCTGTTCTCCCTGCATCATGCTGAGTACTGCCATGGTCAGAAGATAAGAGACCGGATCATTCGATCCGCTTTCGACTTCCAGAAGCGAAGCGGTGCCATAGCGCAGGTCCATCTTGCGAGAGCGCAGAATCGAGAAGACGGAAGCCGCATCTGTTGAACAGATCACAGCCCCTAGCAGAAGCCCTTCTGCGGTTTTCATATGGAGAACGAGGATCGCAAAAGCGCTGACGAGAATTGCCGTGATCAGACTTCCCAGACCTGAAAGCAGGATTGCTTTTCCAAGAACCGGGCGCGCTGCCTTGAGATTCGTGCCAAGACCTCCGTAATAGATAATCAGAACAAGAGCGGCGGAACACAGCGTGCCAGCAATGTCATAGTTTTCGAAGGGAATCCGGAATAAACCGTCTGATCCGAAAATCATGCCAGCAGCTATGAAAAGGAAAAGACCCGGAACTCCGGTCCGGCGGAATATTTTCTGGAAAATGGCACAGAAGACCAGGATTACTCCAGTCAGAAAGAGAAGATGATTCATATGATGGATTCCTTTCGCTGCAGATCACAGACTGTACTTTCATGGTAACATGAACCGCCCGGAAAACCTGTTTTGATTCATGATCCGGTCTCTTTAAAAAAAGCTTCTGTGGCAAACCGCATTCAGATAAAGTTCACATGTTCCTCAGACCATTCACAGAATCATTATTTATCCTTCTGGTGTCACCGATGGAAAGGAGCAGAACTTATGGCAGAACCTGAGACATTTCTCAGATGCGAACATAAATATCCGATGAACCGGAGTCTCATGAAGCAGTTTCTGGAAGCAGCAGAAGATCATCTGGTTCCGGATCAGTATCCGGAGTATGACCTCCATAGCATCTATTACGATACCGAAGATTCCGGAATGATTATTCACTGTCTGGATCATCCGATCTACAAGGAAAAGCTGAGACTTCGCTCGTATGGCGAACCGGAAGCAGGACAGCCCGTTTATCTTGAGCTCAAGAAGAAGTTCCATGATACCGGGCAGAAGCGCAGGATTGCCCTGGAGGAATCAGAAGCATATGCTTACCTGAATCAGGGAATTGCACCTCATCTTTCTTCCGGAATGCAGATTTTTTCCGAGATTGATTATCTGGTACGAAGAAAGAAGGTAGTTCCGAAGATGTTCATCGCCTATCACCGGATTGCCTTCTGCGCAAAGGAAGAAGCAGATCTCAGAATTACCTTTGATTCTGCAATCCGTTTCCGAAACAGCCAGATCAGTCTGCATGAGTCCGGCAGGGAGAAGTATCTGACGAGTCCTGAAGAAATCCTGATGGAGGTCAAGCTGAGCGGGAGGTATCCATACTGGCTCAGCGATCTCTTATCAGAGATGAAGCTGTTTCGTTCCAGCTTCTCCAAATACGGTACGTTCTACACCATGCAGGAACAGAACCAGATCTCTGAAGATCGAGGTTCTGTTTCAAAATCTGTCCCATTGAATCATGAAAGCGAGGAATCCATATGTTCTCTTCCATACTGACAGAGACTGTATCCGGCATCACCTTCCAGCAGATTCTGATCTGCTTCTGCGGATCGATCTGTTCCGGTCTGATCATTTCTCTGTTCTATCGCTCCAGCATGCGTGCAAGCAGAGCTTTTCTGATCACGACTGCGATTCTTCCATCCATCGTCATGACCGTGATCATGATGGTGAATGGAAATCTCGGCGTCGGCATTGCGGTAGCGGGAAGCTTCTCGCTTGTCCGCTTCCGTTCCATGGAAGGCCGTTCCTCTGATATTGCAGTGATCTTTGCGGCAATGGCAGCAGGTCTTGCGTGCGGCATGGGATATGTCACCTTTGCCATGGTGATCAGTCTTATGATCTGCATGGCAGGATGGGTACTGTCTCATCTGAACCTGTTCGGCCAGAATCAGAACCTGAGATTTCTCTCGATCACGATTCCGGAGGATCTGAACTTTGCGGAAGCGTTTCAGGATCTCTTTGCCAGCTATACGAAAAAGAGCCGGCTTACCGAGATCCGTACCATCAATCTCGGTTCTCTCTACGAACTTCACTATGAAGTCACCTTGAACCATCCGGAAGAGGAGAAGGAATTCATGGATCAGATCAGAACCCGCAACGGGAATCTGACGGTCCGTTCCACCCTCATGGCACCGGTTTCTACCGAACTATGACAAGGAGAACTCTTATGGATCAGTTACGAACCGGCATGTCTGCTTCGCTTGCAGCAATTCTCTTAACCGGCTGCTATGCAAGCGCAGAAACTGCACCTTCTTCCTCGGCAGAAGCTTCTGCTTCCACAATTGCAGAAAACCTGGAAGAGGAAGATACGAAGGAAACTTATGACGAAAGCACTGCCGTGAAGATTGCACTGAATGGAACCTCTGCATCCGCAGAAGGATCCGGAGTATCGATCAGCGGCGGCGAGATTTCCATCACCTCCCCTGGCACGTATGTCCTTTCCGGAACGCTGGATGAGGGACATATCGTGATCGACTGTGCTTCTGAGGGCAGCGTCCATGTGGTCTTCAATAACGCTTCGATCACCAGCACTTCTGGCCCGGCAATCCAGGTAGTGCAGGCAGACAAGACGATCCTGACTGCTGCCACCGGAACTGCCAATGAGATCACGGCCAGCGGCAGCGATGAAGATGGAACCAGCCATGCGGTAGATGCAGCGGATGATCTGGTTCTGAATGGCTCCGGAACCCTGCGGATCAGCAGTGAAGACGGAGATGGGATCCATGCCAATGATACCCTGAAGATCCTGAATGCAGTTCTGGACATTGAGGCCGGATCAGATGGCATTGAGGTGCATGATGAACTCTATGAGCAGAACTCGATTCTTTCCATCACTGCCCAGGGAGATGGAATCAAGTGCGAAGACGATGATGAGACTTCTGATGCAAGTCATGAGATCCGTCTGAATGGCGGCATGATCACCATCACTGCTGCCGATGACGGCATTCAGGTGCAGGGCGATCTGTATGCGGAAGAGGGCACCTATGACATCACCGCCGGCGGCGGAAGTGCCAATGCCGTCAAGAAGATCTCTGCCGGAGAATTTCCGAGAGGACAGGGACCGGATCAGAGCGATGCCGTTACCTCGGCAACCCAGGATTCCGAAGGCAATATGCCGGTGGCACCTGGAAGTGACGGGAATGCTTCGGACGGATCCGATCAGAATATCGGCCAGAAGCCGCCGGAAATGGAAACAGGCTCCTCAGAGAGCACGGATGAAGAGGAAGCTTCGCGATCAAAGGGCATTTCTGCTGAAGGCTCGATCTGGTTCCTCTCTGGAACCTGGACGATCGATGCAGCAGATGATGCGATCAACTCTGCCTCCAGCATCACGGTCAGCGATGGCTCCTATGAGCTGAGTGCAGGAGATGACGGCACGCATGCGGATGATACGCTGACGATCGATGGCGGTACTTACACCATCGCTACCAGCAGCGAAGGCCTGGAAGCCTGCAATGTTGTCCTGAATGGCGGCGTGATTGAGATCACTGCATCTGATGACGGGATCAATTCCTCTGATCCTGACAGCACAGCAGAGGGAATGGATGCGGATGATGGATCCGCAATTGAGATCCATGGCGGAACCATTACAGTGACAGCAGATGGAGACGGAATTGATACGAATGGTTCCGGTACGATGTCAGGCGGCACGGTGACGATCTATGGACCGGAGAATTCGGGAAATGGCGCCCTGGATTACAACGGCACCTTCACGGTGACCGGCGGCACGCTGTATGCTGGCAGCAGCAGCGGCATGGTGCAGGCGCCGAGCTCGGATTCTTCCGTCTATACCATCATGATCGGGGTCACGGATTCCAGCGGACCGCTTGAAATCAGGGATTCTGATGGCAATACGGTCGCAGGCTATACTTCGGACCGTACCTATGAAATTCTGATTGCATCCAGCGAACAGTTCCAGGAAGGAAAGACGTATACCGTCTATCAGAATGGGACGGAACTAGGTTCTGTTACCATTTCCGAACCCATCAGCTATGTCAATACCAGTGCTTCCTCTGTCTCAGGCCTGAGAGGAGGGCGCGGGCAAAGGGAGGCTGCGCCAGGAGGACCTGGCAGCAGCACAGAACAAAGCAGGGAAGAAGCGGGACAGCCGGTATAAGGCTGTCTCTTTTGATATAATGCCATAGGAATGGGAGGTACCCGGCCAATGAGAATCGGAATCGTCGGAACGAACTTTGTTTCAGATATGTTCATGAATGGAGCACAGGCAGTTTCAGAGATCACTGTGTCTGCAGTGATCAGCGGACATCGGGAACATGCAGAAGCGTTTGCGGAAAAATACGGAATTTCCCATGTATACGGAAATCTGGAAGAACTGCTGGATTCCGGGGAGATTGACGCAGTCTATCTGGCAGTGCCCAACAGCCTGCATAAGGAAATGGCACTGCAGGTGCTGAAACATGGCATCCCGCTGATCTGCGAGAAGCCGCTGGTGCCGACCCTGGCTGATGCCAGGGAGCTCTATGCGTGTGCTGAGGAACACCATGCGTATCTTCATGATGCGATCGTTCCGCTGTATACCGATCATTTTCAGATTCTGAAGGAGAATCTGGCCAGGGTCGGAAAGATCCGCCATGTCTTCTTCAGCTTCTCGAAGTATTCCAGCCGCTATGATGCATACCTTGCCGGAAAGAATCCGACGACTTTCCGGAATGATCTCTGCAATGGAAGCTGGATGGATCTTGGCGTCTATACCATTGCAGATTTAGTCGGACTATTCGGAAAGCCGCAGTCCCTGCATGCAAGTTCCGTGATGCTGGAATCGGGAGTGGATGGCGCATCCTGCGGAATTCTGAATTACGGATCATTTGATGCGGTGACGATGGTCAGCAAGATTTCCACGTCTTATCAGAATTCCGAGATCCAGGGAGAAGAAGGAACGCTGATCATCGAGAAGCCTTCCCTGATCTCAAAGGTTTATTTCCGCGGGGTTCATTCGGAAGAAACGGAATTGCTGACGAAGGATGATGCAAATTCATTCGGGGATCAGCTGCGCGATTTCGTGACGAATGTCAAAGCAGGAAAGAGCGAGAGCTCGCGGGTTCCGCATGCGCTTTCGCTGGCGGTCATCGAGACGCTGGAACAGTGCAGGAAACAGGCTGGAGTCTATTATCCGAAAGAAGGAAGAACGGAATGAAGGGTTATATCAATGCAGATATCTGGAAGCGCAGGGAAACTGCCTTTCTGATTGAAGATGGCGTGTTTCAGCAGTTCGGAACCGATGAAGAAATCCGCGAGCAACTGTCCTGGCAGGATGAGCTGATTGATCTGAACGGGGCATTCGTGATCCCTGGGTTCACGGATTCGCATATGCATCTATTGGAATACGGGCATTACCTGAACCATGTGCAGCTGGCTGGCTGCAGATCGATCGATGACGTGCTGGCGAGAATCCGCGGCCGTCTTGAGAGTGAAGAGCCGGTCGACTGGATTCTGGCCAGAGGATTCAATGAAGAGGAATTCGATCATCCTGAGATGCCTGATAAGCAGATGCTCGACCATCTCTCACGCAACGTCCCGATCTGTTTGACCAGGGTATGCGGACATAAGATGGTATGCAATTCCAGAGCGCTGGAACTGGCAGGCATTGAAGCCGATTCCGAGATTGAAGGAGGCCGCATCGATTATGAACACGGGCTCCTGGAGGAGACGGCACTCAACGTCATGCATCAGGCATGGCCGAAAGAGACCGTGGATTCCCTGAAGCAGGCAATTCTGAAAGGTGCGTCTGCCGCAAACCGCTATGGCATCACGAGTGTCGGCAGCGATGATTTCCTCTCGGTGACGAAGGACTGGCGCAGCGTTCTCGATGCGTTTCTGCAGCTCAGCTATCAGGAGAAGCTGACGGTCCGCGTCAATGAACAATGCGAGTTTGACAGTCCGGAAGAGCTTGCCGGATTCCTGGATGAAGGCTATACGACGGATGTCGGCGATGATCTGTTCCGGATCGGACCGCTGAAGATGGTGACAGACGGATCGCTTGGCGCAAGGACGGCTGCTCTTTCTGAACCATACAGTGATGCAGAGGACAAGAGAGGATATCCGATCTATACAAAAGCTGAGCTGAGTACGTATCTGGAACTGGCGAACCGCTATAATATGCCTGCCATCTGCCATGCGATCGGAGACAAGGCACTGAATCAGGTGCTGGATCTCTATGAGGATCTGGTGCTGCCAGGCAATCCGCTGCATTACGGGATCGTGCACTGCCAGATCATGACGCCTGAGCAGATTCAGAAAGTTCTGGATCAGAAGCTGGTCTGCTATTTCCAGTCTCTGTTCATCGATTCCGATGCGAAGATTCTGAAGCAGCGGGTCGGAGAGAAGCGGGCTGCTTCTTCGTATCCGTTCCGCACGCTGTATGAAGGAACGATTGCCTGCAATGGCAGCGATGCCCCGGTGGAAACTCCGGATCCTCTGAAGGGAATTCAGCTCGCTGTCACGAGAACTTCCCTGGATGGCAGTGCTTCGATGAATCAGAGTGAATGCATGAGCGTGGAAGAAGCGCTTACCTCCTATACGGAAAAAGGACCGGAAGCGTTCTTCTCCGAACATACCGGGAAGCTGGAACCAGGCTATCATGCAGACTTTGCGGTCCTGGAAAAGAATATTCTGAACATTCCGGCAGAGACGATCAGCCAGGTCCGTGTTCTGAGGACAGTGCTCTCCGGAGAGGAAGTCTATGAAATTCCGCAGAATTGAAGAAAAAGACATTCCGGTATGCCTGGAATGGTACAACTGGTATATCCGCAATTCCAGGGCTACTTTTGAAACGAAGGAACTGACCCTGAAAGAGTTTGCGGACCGGGTTCATCGGGTGACTGCATCCTATCCATGGATTATCCTCGAAGATCCCCAACCGGTCGGCTATGCGTATCTTTCGGCATTCAATGACCGGGCAGCATATGACTGGACGGCAGATGTTTCGATCTATCTCCGGC
This sequence comes from Anaerolactibacter massiliensis, assembly GCF_900290205.1. NCBI lineage: Bacteria > Bacillati > Bacillota > Erysipelotrichia > Erysipelotrichales > Erysipelotrichaceae > Anaerolactibacter > Anaerolactibacter massiliensis. Next base: position 379,980 of record NZ_OLMH01000002.1, read on the forward strand.
ATGATGCAGGGCATCAAGGCTATGGAACCGCGCTGATGAAGCAGCTGATCCAGATGGCAGAGCAGGATGGCTACAAGCATCTTGTCAGCATCGTCTCGGAGGGCAATACCGCAAGCGAGCATCTTCATGAAGACTGCGGGTTTGAGAAGGCAGCGTTCTTCAGGAACTTCGGCTATAAGCATCATCAGTGGATCGGCGTGACGTATTATGTTCTGACCCTCTCCGATCAGTTTGAAGAGGAACCATCCAAACCGGAGGACTGCGATGTCTGAAGTCATTCTTGCGGGAATCTGCCTGAAAGAAGAGGCCCATGAATTCGCAGGACTGATGGCCGAGTGCAGGGCATTGTGTGCGGCGTGCGGAAGAACGGTTGCGGCAGAAATCACGCAGCAGTCGGATAGCTTCGACCGGAAGACCGCCTTCCGTTCGGGCAAGCTGCAGGAGCTTGCAGCACTCGTGAAAGAGACGGAAGCAGAAGCAGTCGTCTTTGCCAATGATCTCAGCGTAGCCGCAGGCCAGCGGATTGAAGAAGCCTGCGGGGTGCGGGTCATTGATCGTACGGCTCTGATCCTGGATATCTTCTCTCTGCGTTCGCAAAGCCGGCAGGCAAAGCTTCAGGTGGAGATGGCAAGGTTGCAGTATGCGCTTCCGCGGCTCAGCGATCCATCGGAACAGGAATCCCATGAACGCGGCGGTTCCTATCGTTCCAGAGGTTCTGGCGAACAGCGCTCCGCCCAGGTGAAGATCACTTACCGCAAGCGGATCCGTCAGCTTCAGAAGCAGCTGGCGGAACTTGAGAAGCAGAATTGGATGACGGAGAATCGCAGGTCGAAGAGCGAGCTTTCCAGAGTAGCTCTGACAGGTTATACCAATGCTGGCAAGAGCAGTCTGCTCAATGCGATGCTGCGGGAAAATTCCCGAGAAGGCCTGCAGGTTCCGGAAAAAGACATGCTGTTTGCGACCCTTGATACGAGTGTCCGGCAGGTTTCCAGCCAGGGCAGGCAGTTTCTGCTGTATGATACCGTAGGCTTTGTGTCAAAGCTTCCGCATACGCTGATCGATGCCTTTCACAGCACGCTCGATGCGGCCAGGAATGCGGATCTTCTGCTGCATGTGATTGATGCATCGGATCCGCAGTGGGAAGAAAAAGCGCAGGTTACCGAAGAGACTCTGCAGGAAATCGGCGCAGGCGCAATTAAGAGAATCCGGGTGTTCACGAAGAGCGATCTTGGCATTCATCAGGATCTTCCGGAAGGAATCCGGGTTTCTGCAAAGACCATGCAGGGCATTCCGGAACTGATGAAACAGATTGCGGATACGCTGTATCCGGAAGAAGAAACGCTGATCTGCCATCTGCCGTATTCTGCCATGGCATTTCTGGAGGAGCAGCGCAGAATTGTACAGATTGAAATACTGGAAGAAGGGGAGCAGGGACTGAAAGTCCGGGTATCCGGTCCCAGGGTCCGCCTGATCCCGTTCCATGCATACAGGGAGGAAAAAAGATGAATAAGACAGTTTGGGAAAAGTATGACGAAAAAGGAAGGAATCTGATCAGTACCTTTGCAGAGGAATACCGCCAGTTTCTGAGCAAGGTCAAGACGGAACGGGAGTTCGTCTCGGAAGGAAAGAAGATGGCCGAGGAAGCAGGCTTCCGCGATCTGAAATTCGTGACGGGTCCATTGAAGCCAGGCGATCGGGTCTATGCGGTGAACCGGGGCAAGAATCTCTGTCTGTTTGTCATCGGGAATCAGCCGCTGACAGAGGGCATGAATATCCTTGGTGCGCATATCGACAGCCCGCGCATGGATCTCAAGCAGCATCCTCTTTATGAAAAAGACGGACTGGTTCTGCTGGATACGCATTACTACGGCGGCATCAAGAAGTATCAGTGGGTAGCCAGACCGATGGCTCTGCATGGGGTCGTCTGCCGCAAGGATGGCTCGAAGGTAATCGTGAACATCGGCGAGAAGGCAGATGACCCGGTGGTCGGGGTTTCGGATCTTCTGATTCATCTTGCCGCAAAGCAGATGGAGAAGAAAGGCAGCACTGTGGTGGAAGGGGAAGCCCTCAATGTGCTGGCAGGCTCGATTCCGATGGCAGGGGAAGAGAAAGACCCGGTCAGGAAATATCTGCTGGACCTTCTGAAACAGGAATATGACATCGAAGAAGACGACTTCCTCTCCGCAGAGATTGAAGTCGTTCCGGCCGGGGAAGCAAGAGATTACGGACTTGATCGTTCGATGATTCTCGGCTATGGGCATGATGACAGAGTGTGTGCTTATACCAGTCTCAGGGCAATTCTCGAGATGAAGAATCCGGAACGCACTTCCTGCTGCATTCTCACCGATAAGGAAGAAATCGGCAGTGTGGGCGCTACGGGCATGCATTCCAGATGGTTTGAAATGGTCATCACCACGATGCTTGCTCATGCAGGAAAAGCAGATCTTGTGCATCTGAATGAAACTCTGACAAATTCCATGATGCTGAGCAGCGACGTCAGTGCTGCCGTTGACCCGAATTATGAAGATGTCAACGATCTGAAGAATGCGGCTTATTTCGGAAAAGGAATCGTCTTCAATAAGTATACCGGTGCCCGCGGCAAGTCTGGTTCCAATGATGCGAACCCGGAATTCATCGCAAAGGTCCGCAAAGCCATGGAAGACAGTGATGTCATGTTCCAGACTGCAGAGCTCGGCGCAGTGGATGTCGGCGGAGGCGGAACGATCGCTTATATCCTTGCTCAGCTGAACATGGATGTGATGGATGCAGGCATTGCCGTGCAGAACATGCATGCCCCATGCGAGATCGTATCCAAGGCCGATGTCTATGAGGGATACCGTGCATACAAGGCATTCCTCACGAATGTGCATTGATTCCTTATGAATCTGCTTATTCGCCAGAGACTGTTCTCCTGGCTGGACAGCTATGAGGTATATGCGGAGGATGGAACCCCTGTCTACACGATCAAAGGAGAAATGTCTTTCGGCCATCAGCTCAGAATCTATGAACATTCCGGAAGGCCGATCGGATTGGTCAAGGAGGTGCTTCTCTCTTTTCTGCCATCATTCCGCTTCTATCAGAACGGCCGGCAGATCGGAACGCTTCATAGAAAGATGAGCCTGTTCCATCCGCGGTATGAGATTCCCGAACTTGGCTGGAGTGCAGAAGGTGACTTCGTTCAGTGGAATTACACCCTGCGGGATGAAACCGGTCGGGAAGCTGCGGTGATCTCAAAGCAGATTCTGAATCTCACGGATACTTATGTTCTGAGCATCTCTGATCCGAAGAATGCTCTTCTGGTTCTGATGATCGTGCTTGCCATCGATGCAGAGCTCTGCACAGCGGGGAAAGCATCCTGAAAACATATGAACAAGGAAGATCTTGCCAAGGTAATCGCTCTGCGGCATGACCTGCATGCACATCCGGAGCTGTCTCTAGAGGAAGTGCGCACCTGTCAGGTCCTGATGGACTTTGTCCGGCAGCACTCTGACTTTGAGATTGTTTCCTGTCAAGGCTGGTTTTATGCCTTTCGGCATGCAGAGCATCCGCAGACTGGGCCGATTGCGTTCAGGGCAGACATGGATGCCTTGCCAATGGAAGAGACGATCCCGCTTCCCTATGCATCAGAGGTTCCCGGCGTCAGCCATAAATGCGGCCATGACGGACACAGTGCTGCTCTGGCCGGCCTTGCAATGGAGCTTTCCGGAAGGCCGCTTCGCCGAGATGTATATCTGATCTTTCAGCCTGCTGAAGAAATCGGAAAAGGCGGAAAAGTCTGCTCTGCACTTCTGGAAGAGAAGCAGATCCGTGAGGTATATGCATTTCATAACCTCAGCGGCTATCCGGAAGGGGCGGTTGTATTCCGGCATGGCCTTACACAGCCTGCTTCCATGGGGCTTACCCTGTCGTTCGCCGGGAAAACGAGCCATGCGGCAGATCCGGAGCTGGGAATCAATCCTGCCGGAACGCTTGCCCGCCTGGTGCTGTTTCTGGAAGAAGCGTGTCATTCAGAGAACAAGGGTCTGCTGCTTGCAACGGTCGTTCAGATGGAAGCAGGCAGCAGGAACTTCGGAATCTCTGCGGGGAGCGGTTCGCTTTCTGTCACCCTGCGGGCGGAAGCAGAAGCTGAGATGGACCATCTGAAGGACCGTCTCTGCAGCCGGGCTGAGGAACTTGCAGAGGAAAACCATCTCAGACTATCGATTTCAGCCTCTGATCGCTTTCCGGAAACCAGGAATGAGGAGACTTGTCTGAACCGGGTCATTTCTGCTGCAGAACAGAATGGCTATCCGACGATCAATATGCCGGAACTATGGCGTGCCTCCGAAGATTTCGGATGGTATCTGCATCGATGCCCCGGGGCGATGTTTTATCTTGGCAATGGGGAAACCTGGCCACCCCTTCATTCAGCGGCATATGATTTCAACGATCATCTCTTGGAACGGGCAATCCGGATGTTTGAAGGCTTGATCTGAATAAAGGAGAGAACATTGATAAAAATACTATTCGTCTGCCATGGCAGCATGACCATCCGGCCTCGAAAAAACCAGTAAATAAGCCACTTTCAGAGTCCTCAGACCGGAGTTTGACGCCAATTCCGATTCATTTGAAAATTCGAATTTAACAGACTAACAAGTAGGACTTCAAATAACAAAATAACCATTACATAGCGCATCCCGGAAATGATTAGGCGGTCATGAGGGATGCGCTTTTTGTTGGCCGAAGATCCTCCCCGGCCCATTTACATAGCACCACTGAGAAGACTTTTCAAAAAGCCGGATCAGTGGTGCTTTGTCGTTTCCGGAAATTCTTCCGGAGCGAGACTTCTCATCGAATAAGGAGGATCACGATGAAAAAAGAATAGACCATATTAATCAACGGAGTTCGCTATTACGAGAGCAAGCCTGCATGCCGCAAATGCTTTTTCTGGAAGACCCGGAAGGTCGGATGCACTCTTGGAAAGAATAACTGCTATTACCTGGCAAAGGCACCGAAGAAGTCACCCTGCGACGGGCGCTGATATGGACCCTGCGTCACCTTCTGCATAAGAAAGGTCCTTGGACAGGGGAGGTGCCGGCGAATGCGTAAACCAGACGAGAACCTGAACCACTGTAAGAACCTCCGGAAGCTGGAGATCAAGGTGGATCGCAACAAGCAGCCGCCCAAATGCAGCAAATGTCCCTACTATCAGCCGCAGTTCCGCTACAGGTAAGACAGCCAAGTCGATCCTGATTTCTTGCGGTGTAAGACTTGCGGTCTTCGATATTCAGGAGTTCAGAGACCTGACAGCCTATGACGAACTGGAGCTGGATACGCTGGGAGATAAGAAGACAGCGCTGTTTCTGATCATGTTAGATACCGATGCGACGTTCAACTTCCTGATCTCTATGATCTACACCCAGCTCTTCAATCTGCTCTGTGAGAAGGCGGACGATGTATACGGCGGCAGACTTCCAGTCCATGTCCGGTGCCTGATCGATGAGGCAGCCAACATCGGCCAGATTCCTAACCTGGAGAAGCTGATTGCGACGATCCGAAGCAGAGAAATCTCAGCCTGTCTGGTCCTTCAGACCAGATTCCAGCTGAAGTCAATCTATAAGGACAATGCCGATACCATCATTGGTAACTGTGATTCCCAGGTATTCCTTGGTGGACCAGAGCCTACGACATTGAAAGAACTGTCAGAGGCACTAGGGAAGGAAACCATTGATACCTTCAACACCTCGGATACCAGAGGCAACAGCCCGAGCTACGGTATGAACTACCAGAAGCTGGGAAAGGAACTGATGAGCAGAGATGAGCTTGCTGTCATGAATGGCAGCAAGTGTATCCTGCAGCTCCGTGGTGTGAGACCGTTCCTTTCTGACAAGTACGATCTGACCCAGCATCCGAACTATAAGTATACCGGTGACTGTGAAAAGAAGTATCTGTTTGATATTGAGAAGTATCTGAATCACCGGATGAAACTGAAAAAGGACGAGGTCTTCGATGTGATTGAGGCCTGAGGCAGCTTCGGCTGCCTTTACATAGCGGATAACCGCATGTTGCCTGGATGAACGGATCATCAGCCCGGTGCCTGTAGAGGCAGAACAGAAGAGGGCCAGTCATCGACCGGAAACATCAGGTAAAACCTATCTCTCCCGCAAGGGATCTTCATAAGCAGGCCGTGTATGGCATTTTTCAACAGCGCAGTCGGTGTACTGCAGACTCTCGTTGTAGCACTTGGTGCAGGTCTTGGTATCTGGGGAGCAATCAACCTTCTGGAAGGCTACGGCAACGATAATCCCGGCGCGAAGTCCCAGGGTATGAAGCAGTTGATGGCAGGCGGCGGTGTCGCCCTCATCGGCATCACTCTGGTACCACTTCTGTCCGGTCTGTTCGGCTGATCTGCCGACAAAGGATGAAGGTATTTCCTGCATCTTTACATAGCAGGTGACATCCTTGCGGTGTGTATCCGCCTTGTTACAATGAAATCAAGATAGGGACAATCCCACTCCGGAAAGGAAGGTCAGATATGTTTATTCTCAAGCTTATTGCAAAGATCGCATTACTGCCGATGCTGCTTGTTCTCTTAACTCTGCATATTCTTGTGAAGATCAGCCTGAATCTGGCATCCATTGTTGCCGGAGGTCTGATCCTCGTTGTATTTGGCTGTCTCGTCTATGTGATTGTTAAAGCCAGATGGACTGATGTGCTTATTCTTGGACTGATGGAAGCTACAATCGTAGCGGTTACCTTTGGCGCATCGATGATCACTGGACTGTTGGACATGGCCAGTGACAGCCTGGGAAGTTTTTTTCTTTCATAAAAAGCATTTTGTGGATGATTCACTGAACAATGACACAATTGCTTAATGACTAAGTGCTACGATATTAAAAAACTGGCAATTGCGGGCAATGGCGTAAACCCAAAATAAGGGTCTACGCCTTTTCGTGTGCCGGGCATGGCACGTATCTTGGTGGTGAAAGTCCACTGTGGGGGCGATGTCTGCCAACGCCAACCACTAGCCGAACGCCAAGGGTGTCCATCGTGAGGTGGAATCTGAAAGAAGGCATAGGCAAACCTCCGGTCTGAGGAACACGAATCGCATGAGGCAGTCCGAAGTAGGGCGAGTGTGCGAAACAACATAAACCCAATAGCTTGGCGGGAAGAAACTGAAGGATGTAAATGCGGCAGATGTATGGAGGGAAGGATGCGGGTCTTACCCCGGGAGGTCTCATGAACGCATACGTGAGGCGGAGAATGCCGCGCAGCGAAAGCGTAGTAACAACGAATTATGAGAAGTCAGCAGAAGCCATAGTAGGTGGAAACGCCGAAGGGCTGAACAAAACGAGACTTACAAGTTTTCATTGTCGTAGTCGGAAATCTCATAACATCCCGTGTTGAGCTAAAAAGGCTCTTAAGGATGGAAATCCGATGCGCGAAAGGAAGGAGGAAAGTCACAACATGGCAACGAAGCTCATGGAGGAAATCCTAAGTGAAGAAAATCTTGATGCGGCCCGAAAAGCGGTCAAGAGAAACAGAGGATCCTGCGGAGTTGACGGAATGAAGGTGGAGGAACTGGACGAATTCATTCAGGAGTCCGGGAAGGAAATCTGTGACAAAATAAGAAACAGAAAGTACAAACCACTCCCGGTCCGAAGAGTCCAGATACCGAAACCGGACGGAAGTAAACGGGACCTTGGAATTCCAAGTGTGAAAGATCGCTGGATTCAACAGGCGGTCTATCAGGTGCTGAGCCCGATCTTCGAGAAAGAATTCTCGGAGACAAGTTACGGGTTCAGACCGGGAAGACGGTGTGAAAACGCAATCATCAAAGCGCTTGAGTACATGAACGATGGCTATGACTGGATCGTTGATATGGACCTTTCCAAGTTTTTCGATAACGTCAACCAGGACATACTGATGATTTTGGTACATCATGTAATCCACGATCCGGACACAGAATCGCTCATACGGAAAATACTGCAGAGTGGAGTAATGGTGGAGGGAGTCTTTCAGGCAACCGACAGGGGAACTCCGCAGGGAGGCAACCTTAGCCCACTGCTCGCAAACATCTACTTGAACCAGTTCGATAAGGAACTGGAAAGACGCGGACTGCGATACACGAGGTATGCGGACGATGTCATTATCTGCGTGCATAGTGAAGTGGCCGCTAACCGGGTGATGAAATCGGTTGTCAACTGGCTTGAGAAACACCTGAAGGTGCAGGTGAACGCAACAAAAACAAAGGTATGCCGGCCGAATGAGATGAAATATCTCGGCTATAGTTTCTACAACAAGAATGGCTGGAAACCGAAACCACACCTGAAGTCGATCGAAAAGCTGAAGCAGAAACTAAAAGCAGCAACAAGCAGAAGCGAGCCAATGTCGATGGAGGAGAGAATTAGAAAGATCAATCCGATCATACGTGGATGGGTCAATTACTTCCGGATAGCTGACATGAAGAACTGGATGGAGACTGTCGACGGATGGCTGCGGATGCGAATAAGAATCTGCATATGGAAACAATGGAAGACGCCACAGAGAAGACGCTGGGGTCTAAGGAAGCTGGGAGTGCCGGAAGAGAGGGCCTATATGTGGTCGAACAGCCGCAAGGGATACGCGCGCGTCGCGTCAAGCCCAATCATGGCACGCACAGTTACGAAGCCCATACTAGCCAAAAAGGGTCTGCTATCGCTAGCAGACCAGTATGCGTCAGTGCATATCGCATGTTGTTAAGTTTTGAACCGCCGTATGCCGAACGGCACGTACGGTGGTGTGAGAGGTCGGAATTCTCATCATCTGGATGGGATTCCTCCTACTCGATTTTTGCGCTGAGATCTGCTGCGAACAGGCGGAATGTAGTATAGATATATCTTGATAAATAATCTTCTTAATACGCATAATATAAGTATATGTAGTATAGGAAAGGAGGCTGTTATGTTTGTCAAAGTAGTACCTAATAATAAAGGCAGAAAGGGAACTTCCTTTATCTACCTTACTGAGTCTTATCGGGAAGATGGAAAGGTTAAACACCGTACAATCAGAGAACTGGGGCTGTTCGATAATGATCAGGTTCCTTATATTCGCGCAGCTTTCGCGAAAAAGAAACCGCGCCTCGTATACGACGATAATTCCGATTAGTAGTAAAGGATCTTATGGGCCTCAGTAATGTCCTTGAGGCTTTCGCTTCCATCATTCATGATCCATCCCTGTTTGAGGCTGCAAGAATTATCAAGTCCTCTTTTACCAGAGAAGATGGCAAGATGCCTTTGCGTTACCTGCTCAACTATCTCATTTTTCGTCATGGCAGGACTCTGAGCGAAGATATTAACTGTTTCTACAGCGATCTGCGTATTAACGACAGGCCGTCCAAGCAGGCTGTTCTGAAACGGATGTCAATTCTCAATCATGGCGTCTGGCAGAAGATCCAGGAATTATTTCTGGATCGGATTTACCTGACAATGGAAAAGAGAAATTACAAAGGATATCTTCTGATCGCCATAGATGGAACGTTTATAAATCTGCCTGATGATTCATCCCTGGGAGAAACCTTCGGAAGACGGAAGTGCGGATATAAAAATGGAGAAGCTCATTATGGGATACCGCAGGCAAAGGTTTCTATCGCATATGATGTTCTTAACCATATCATCCTTGATTTCAGAGTGGCGCATTGTGATACTTCAGAAATTCCGCTTCTTTTTCAGCATCTTGAAGCGTTGGAATCGGTTCTGAAGAATGATAAGGTCATTCTCCTGGCTGATCGTTACTATGGCAGTGCTGAACTTTTCAAATACTGTGAGATGAAAGGCTGGAAATACCTCGTTCGGGCAAAAAGCAATTTCTTCAGAAAGCAGAGAGCTGAGATCCCGGCAGAATGCAAAGATACATGGCTGACAATTCTGATTGACAGAATATGGCAGAAGCGGATCATACGGCCGGCAATACAGACCTTTATCTCTGAACATCCGGAGATGCGTATCAGACTGCTCAGAAATCATTATGAATACGAAGAAGAGCATACCACCAGCAGTGGAAACAAGATCCGGGTGCCGAAATCCGCAGATACGGAATACTTTACCAATCTGCCTCAGGAGGAATTCTCTCATGATGAAATCGTTAATCTGTATCACAATGACCGATGGGACATTGAGACAGGATATGATATTTTAAAGAATCTGATCGACATTGAAGAGTTCAACAGCGCCCGTGCAAATGTGATCTATAACGAGATAATGTCCCGATTTATTTTCAGCAATCTGAAAAGTCTGCTTTATAACGCTGCTTCTGAAAAAATCCAGAAAGACAAAGAGCATCTCATCAACAATAAAAACATCATTGAAAAGTGCCATTCATCGTCATTTGTGCGGGCATTCTTCAAGAAGAAGTTTTCGCTGAAATATGCCTGTTCATGTATAAAAGAGTGCAGCAGGTTTAAAGTAATGGTTCGCGGGGACCGGCATCTGAAACGCTGGGACAAATTCAAAGGGAAGATCAACAATACCAGGCACCGTCTTGATGGAAGACGAAATCCCCCTCTGAAAATAACAAAAGCTGGAATCATGACTTCCAACCATTGATTCCAGCCGTAGTATAGAGGCAGCTCCTCTGTATCTGATTCTAATCCCGATAAGGCTCTGAATACATATTAAAAATTTACGATTCTTTTCCTGACAGGGGCTTTTTTGCGCTTGCGAAAGCTGCAGCTTCCTCTCTTGCGACCAATAAGAAAATAAGGCGTGAACCTTGAATTGGGTTTACGCCATTGCTGGCAATTGCGGGATTGTCATTGAATATCTGGAGGGGTTAAATGCTTTTAGAAACAACATTAATTGAACTTGCTAAGGCAGGTGGTACTGATATTTTTCTATCTTCTGGAGCTAATTTACTTCGGAAGGTAAAGAAAACAAAAGATATCAAGAAACTCTTTATCGGTACTGGAGAGTTCTTTTTGGGGTATGAGAATAATGGGGCTGCTTTGTTTGATGACATGGCTAATGTGTTATCAAATGAAAATATGGTTAAGTTGGCAAACGAACTAAAGGAGGAGCCTGGATATAATTTAAGAGACAAGTTAACCAACTCTCTTCTGCATATTATGAGGCAATATGAGATTCCACATGACATTGCACTTTCATATGCAGATGCCATACTTTATGCGATCATTGAGCAACTTCCGGAAGTGGCACCTGAGAAATATGACAGAGTATATTTAGCAAGTTGGAAATCAGAACAGGAGAAAAGTTTCAGGGAACTAAATGATAGAATCAAAAGAATAACTGATGAACTTGCAATATACCAGAATCGTCAAATAGAAATATTGTCAGCTGATGCTGTTGACATGCAATTACGAAGAGAAACCAAGAATCCAAGTATTGGATTTGAATTCTTTGATGTTGACGACGATGTATTTAAGACTGCTCTGTTAGAGAAAAAACATAATGAGGTTATTTGCATTAAGTCAAGATGCATAGAAGAGGCCGTATACTCAACCATTAATGAGCTTTGGAAGCAGGGGGAGAAACGCCCGGTTTTCTTGGTAAAGAATGAAGATGATTGGAAACGGCTAGAACAGATTCATAGTACAGGAAATGTGTATGTAGCTTGGTTCTATGCTGACCAGATTGTTGCAATACCAAATAATACTAATGTCTTCTTTTTTACAGAAAGGAAGCCGAGTTTCTGTAAAGAAGAAATTATTCTACGACCTCGAACATATTCGACAATTGCAGCAGCTTTACAGCGGTTTGGAATGGGAATAAATGAAGCTCATGCTTTAGTGTCAGAAACTCATGGATTGTATATGCCAATGAAAAAGAAAATTTTCAATGGTGCATACTTAAAAGAACCAGGGTGGTTAAGTGCATTACCGGTTCGAGTTAAAGAAACTGCATTGCTTGTAGGGCAGTGGACTGAGTGTGAGGGTGATAAAGCAGTTATTGAATGCTTAAGCGGAATCTCGTATTCAGATTTTATCAGTACTATTAAAGAATTTTCAAAAGACGAGGATCCTTTTGTCCATATAGTTGATGTAAATTCTACCAAAGAGTACTATCTCGCGAGTGTTGAGAATTGTTGGGATTATATCGATGTTGAGATTGATAGTGAGATTTGGAAGCAATTGTTACCGCTAAATCAAAATGTCCAGAATCTGATCTGATCATATGTCCGGAAACTGCTCATCTTGGTGACTTTGAATGAATCTCAGAATTGATAAAACCCGGTTTTCCGGGCTTTACTGTTCTATCTGGATCTTTTCTTGATAGCTTCACGATAAATATTCGGATGATCACGTGTCATCTTTCCGGAAGCGTACTTCCTCATTTCTCGAATGTATCCGGCTTCATCAAATGGATCATTTCCACAGTAGAATTCTCGGACATAACTGTCATATGAGATCGGCACGATCTGTGGGTAAAGTGCTCTGAAAATATCATCCTTCAGCCCGTCTCTGTACTCCGGCTTGATATAACGCATTAATAATCTTCTCAGAGCTACAATTTCCAGATTCTGGTCTTTGATTGAATCAATCAGATCATCGATAAGCATCTGATACATAATGTTATCCCGGTTGTATTCTTTGCAGATTTTCGTATCCGGGCAATATTCGCATATGCCGTGGCATTCAATAGTTTCAGTCATGGTTTTCTCCGAAAGTTAGCATTTCATGCTGAATTACGTGCTGGACAATGTGCTCATCAATAAGACGCTGCCGCTGCTGACCTGCATAGGTAAGACACTTTTCACAGACTCGGTTAATGATCCTCGGGATTCCGGTTGAGGACTTGCAGATTTCTTCTACAGCTTTTTCTGTAAACAGCGGATTATTGACTCCTGCATAATGCAGATTGGAATCGATATACATCTGTGTCTGAGACAGATCCAGATGCGGAAGAATGCAGGTAATATCGATTCTCTGCCGTATTGCGGCATATCGCTTATATCGCAGCTTCTGATCCCATAGTTCATTCTGACCGACAAGAATCAATGCCATCTGGCTCTCAGAATCAAAGGAAGAGTTCAAGAGGAACCGAAATTCTTCCAGCGTCTCTTTCTCCAGCAGATGAGCTTCATCAAGAACGCAGACGACTTTCCTGTGCTCTTTTGTACGGATGATTTCAATCTGCTTCTGAAGCAGCCTCTTTGCGTCTCCTCTGTAAAAACCTGCTTCAAGCCCAAGCTGATCCAGAAGACTTTTGTACAGCCATTTCGGTGTCAGCTTGGAATCAGAAACATAAAGAAGAAGGTATTTGTCTTTTGGGAGATTGTCATTGAATCTGCGGATCAGAGTTGATTTCCCGCATCCTGCATCGGAAGTCAGTACTGCAAACAGCTGCCGATCTGCCGCATAGTTCAGCCTGGCGAACGCTTCAGCCATTGCCGGAGATTCATACAATTCTTCAGAAGGGATATTTCTGACAAACGGAGTCTGCTTCATTTCATAGAATGCTTCATACATGATCAGTCGCCATCCTTTCTGTAGCTGCTGTAGGAAATTGCGTCCGCAAGCTTAGTCTGAGACTCTTGATATTTCTTTTCGATTACATCCAGGAATCGTGACGTATCAGGCACGGAATCTGTCATGGATTCCGGAAGTGCAGGATCTTTGGAACAATATGGGCCAATGGTAACTGGTTTGGCAATAAAAGGTTCCAGATCCTTATAATGAACTGTGATATCAGTATCTTTCTTCGGATCATAGCTGATCTCAATCTTTGCGCCGATCAGAGATGCCCCGACTTCATACGATCTGCCTTTGACACTGATCAGTCCGCCCGGATTTACGGTTCGTTTATCATGAAACAGGAATGCTTCACCAACTTTATCTTTATCGATAAAGACAAGCTGACGGGAGTCACGATTCCATTCCTGAAGTGGCGTGATGCCTTCTGGTGGTACCGGACGATTCAGAGAAAGATAATATTCCCTGATGCCTTCATGCGGCCTTTTGTGATAGTATTCATCGACAAAAATCTTCCATAGCCGATTGATCTCAGCCAGGTTGTCTATTTTCTTCAGTTTGATCTCGGCAATGAATTGATCTACGGTCTGATGAAAGCGTTCGATTACGCCTTTGCTTTTCCCGCTATATGGCTTCGCACGAATCAGATGAATCCCAATTTTTGCGCAGCTGATCCTCAGCTGTTTTGAAACATATACACTGCCATTATCTGTGTAGCATTTGTCAAAAGTTCCATGGTTCAATACTGCTTTCCGGAAAACATCAACTACCGCATACTCATCTTCCTTCTCATACCACTCACTTGCGAGAATATATCTGGAATGATCATCTATGATTGATGACAGATATGCGGTCTTCTTTGATCCATCTGCAGTGAATATGATGCCGACTCCATATTTGATATCCGCCTGGGCAAGCATCATCCGATGCGGCTTGCAGAATCGTTTTACCGCAGTCTGGCTTTTCTGATCTTCACGGTATTTCTTCATCTGCTTCTCTCCGAATCCTGCCGCATATAGATATCGCTGCAGAGTGGATCTCTTCAGCACTCCTTCCGGAGCTTTTTCTTCTCCCTCTAGAATGGTAATGATCTGATTAACAGATCTAGTAGGCACCTCCTTCTTCAGGATGATTGCCTCCTGCACGAACTCGTGATAGTTTTCCGGAAGACGGCGATCTAATGATCCTTTTCGTGACTTTGGCTTCAGACCCGAAAAGCCTTTACTTCGAAAGGCTGATTCATATCGCCGGATTGTCTTTACGGATACGCCATTATCATCGGCAATCGTTCTACGGGTCGCTGTTTTCTTGGCAGAGTCCAGGGCCTGATCCATCAAAGGGGCAATCATCTGAAACCTTCTCAGTGCCTCTGCATCCTGCCAATCCTCGGTTTTCTGGCTGCTCATTGTGATCCTCCTTTTGAAAAGAGGATATCCCAGATCTCGAAAGACAGCTTGACAGAACAGGTGTGTCACCCCTAGGCAGAGAAGAACCGAAATTGATGATGGCACGATAGATTTCTGAAAGCCATCCTCCAATGCGTTTCCTGAAGTGTTCGAGTAATGAAACGGCTCCATTCCGGAGGCTCGATCCGGACGAGTCAAAGTGTGAAACGATGGAATTCAGGTTTCCATCAATCTGCTGTTTGTTTTCTTCTTCCCATGTTTTCCAGCGCTGGAAGGTTCGCTCACAGGGGTATTCTCCTATATCAGAATCTCCAAAGTGTATGGCTTCATCAATTGCCTCTTCAATGATGATGGATTCATATCTTCGAAAAGGAATACAGAAGTCCGGCAATTCTCTATGGATACGATTGCACGAAGAATTTGAACATTTAAGACGCCTGATGATATAGGTCGAAACACTTCCATTTGTGTCTTTCACTTTACGCCTTACTGAATCACGAACCAGAAGATCTGACTGACATACAGGACAAACGCAGGTTTCATTACTCCTGATTAAAAAGGCTTTCTTCTCCGGCAACGACTTCTATATCAAAATCTGTTATAATGACCATGGTTTTGATACCAGGTCCCAGAGTCTTTGTTGTCTAAGCAAATTGTGGCTCTGGGACTTTTCCTTTCTCAGTTAAGGCCATTATAAAGAGCAGCCCATGGACAAACAACCTGAGCTGCTAATAGACATAATATTAGAGGCGTAACAAGCAATTCCAAGGGATATTTATCGAAGTAATTAATGAGTCTGAAAAGCTTTTTAATTATTCAGCTCAAGAAAAGCTGATGGCTCAGTTTAAAGGTGAAAGGCTTTTCTGGTCATCGATCATCAGGAAAGGTATGATTCGTAGCCTTATAATGAAAGCCTTTTATAAAAATGATAGACAATGTCAAGAAAAACTAGACATTCTTATAGAAAAGGTACTGGACTATATTCAAACGGCAGACCAATGGCATTATCTATCTCATTTTTTTGTCGATTTGTGTGAAGTATCACCTAAGGCAGTGCTGGAAAAGTTATCCCTTGAAAAGAGTGCATCAACAGGCTTGTTTGAGCTGTTCGAAAATCAGTCGGCAGATTTCATTTTTGGGCGTAATGATTATATTGAGATACTGTGGGGAATTGAGGAACTTCTTGTTCAACGAGAATATGCAGCGTCTGCCTTGGAATGGTTATTATATCTTGATAGTCTGTCATATGATTACAAATCTAATAATCCCAAAGATATTTTGAATAAGGTTTTTTGCACTTGGTATAACTTTTCAGCATTTTCTACCAGTGGTGAAAAAATAAGAGTTGCCTCTAAAGCCATAAGTAGCGATAAGAATGCATGGAATATTATATTTGAAGCACTTCCAACGAATCATCCTAGTATCTGGGGGGCATTGAACCATCCTCAGTATAGAGAGCACATGGAAGAACGTTCTACAGATACAAGAGAAATGCAACAAACCAATAGGGGATACTTGAAGCTGTTGATTTCTCATACTGAATTTTCTCCAGACAGATGGAATAAAATGCTCAGTATATTCCATGAAGTTGATGATAACTTGAGAAAATCTATTATTGATAGACTTCAATTTGAGCTGTCTCAGATGGATGACTCTGAGAAAATATTGATTAAGGATTATATTAGAAAGCTCATATACAAGCATAGATATTTTGCATCCGCAGAATGGGCTATGGGTGAGGAAAGAATTGAGGAGCTCCTTGGTGTACTGGACATGATTTCCGTTTCGTGTCCTGAGTACGATTACGAATATTATTTTAGACCTGCTTATGATGGGGTGATTATGGATCCTGTTCCATATGACGAAGATGATAAAAGAGAGTCGAATGAACAGAAAACAAAGGAACTTTACAAGTCTAAGATTCAGGAGATTAAAGAAAAACACATTAATCTGAAATTGCTTTCAGAGTTATGTGCTCATGGTGACAGATCGACTCTTGGCAGCGTTATGTCAGAATACTGGGATGGTATTAATTTTGACAAGAATGTGTTTATTGCATTATTTGAATCCGAAGAAAAGCACATTATGGCTACTGATTATGTCGAGGGTTTGGCGAGAAAAGGAGTTGATGTATTTCATTCAGTTACAGCGTTGTCAGATCAGATAAAGATTCCAGATAGCTACCTGACTACATTGTATAGAATAGAGTCTGTATATACCGAAGGAACACCTCTTATCGACAAGGAAACAACAGAAATGAAACGCAGTTTCTGGAAAGATTTTCGGTGGTGTTCAATCAGAAATATGGATTGGGCAATTCATGAGTGCAGTAAATATGGAACGGTGAATACTTACGTAAACCTGCTATACAGTTATAGCAGGGAACTGAAGCCTACACTGGAACAGCTTTATGACAGATTCATTTATATCGATACAATGGAGCGAGGAAACATAGATTCCATGACGGACTATTACTTGAAAGAACTGCTAAAACCATTGCAGGCAGCGTTTATAAATGATGAAACAAGAAGTGCAAAACTAGCCCATGTTGAAATGAACTTCTTTTATGTTTTGGATTGGGAAGACATGAGATGTTTCCAACAAGAGATAAAACATGAACCAGAGTTGTACGCAGAGATGGCATCGATAATCTTTCGTCGGGAAGGAGAGACTTCACAAGATAATTTAAGCCAGGAAAATCAACAATTGGTCCAAGTTATTTATAGATTATATGATAAAGCCAAGTTTTGTCCGGGCGAGGAAGATGGGCATGTTCACTATTCAGATCTTGAAAAATGGGTTGAGAGATTTCTAATTCTACTTACCTCTAATAATCAAAAGGATTTATTCGGCATGCTATTGGGAAGACTATTTGCCTATGCTCCCGTAGGAGAAGATGGTTATTATCCATGCGAAGAAGTTAGGGAAATAATCGAGAAAGTAGCAGATAAGTCGCTTCTGGAAGAGTATGAGTGTGAGCTATTCAATAAACGTGGATTATTCACGCCAACCGCCGGAAGAGAAGAGAGAGACATGGCGAATGATTATTTGAAAACAGCAGATTACCTTTGCACACTTTATCCTAAAACAGCAGAAATTTTCTATGCCATGTATCGTAGATACACTCATGATTCGGAGTGGGAAAGAAAAAGAGCTGAAAACGGACTTTTTTAAGACAATAAAGGCCGGGTGCTTCGAGCAGGCGAAAGCTACCGCAATGACGGCCGTGACGATTACCGTTACACCGATGCCTTAGGAAAGCGCAGATGTGTTTACGCAGAAACGCTGGTTGAACTGCGAAAAAAGGAAGACAAAATCAATGCCGCAAAGGCCGCGAATATTAACTATGCAGAGGATGCGACAACCGTTATGGAACTCGTTGAAAGATATACTTCCCTAAAGCAGGGTGTACGGTATAAAACAAAGGTAGGATATAACTTCGTGAAGAACATCCTTGCCAAGGACAAGTTCAGAGCCAGACAGATTCGTGATATCCGCGTGTCGGATGCGCAGCTATGGTTTGTCCGCCTCCAGAAAGAGGGGAAGGGATACAGCACGATCACATCAATTCGTGGAGTCATAAAGCCTGCATTTCAGATGGCCTGCAATGAGGACATCATTCTGAAGAATCCAATTCTATTTAATCTAAGCGATGTCGTGAGCAATGACTCCAAGCAGAGAGATGCCATGACCGAAGAGGAGTACGACGTCTGGATGACCTTTATTCATGATGATTCCAAATATCATAAGTATTATGATGAATTTGTCGTGCTGCTTGGCACCGGGATGCGAGTCAGCGAGTTCTGTGGGCTGACGCTCAGTGATCTGGATTTCAAGAAGCACAGGATCCATGTGGATCACCAGATGGTCCGGGAACGTGACGGAAAGTACTACGTTGAGAAGACCAAGACGAAGAGAGGCGTCCGTTACATTCCGATGACAGAACAGGTTGAGGAGAGCCTGCTCAACATTGTGAACAACAGGCCGAAGCTGGAGAAGGAACATGTCATCAATGGATACACCGGCTTTCTTCTGATCGATAAGGATTTGAAGCCGAAGGTGGCATTGCATATCGAGAACGAAATGCGCTGGGCCATGAAGAAGTTCAAGAAGCTCTCCCCGGAGACAGATCTTCCTCATATCACACCGCATGTGTTCCGGCACACCTTCTGTACGAACCTGGCATCCGCCGGAATGGATATTAAGAACCTGCAGTATCTGATGGGACATTCTGATGTCGGTGTAACGATGAATGTGTACACGCACACCAATTACGATAAGGCTTCCGAACAGCTCCGCCGCGTGATCGACTTTTGTCCCATTTCACAGCTCCCTGACGCCAGAAAAAAGAGCGAAAATGGGGCTGACGCCAAATCTGACGCCATTGGCGTCAAAATTGGCGTCAAGAAGCGTAGAGTTATGTAGTTTTGAAAAAATTGAGTCCTCAGAAATGGCTTAAAATAAGAACTTTTTAAGGGGATGAAGAGATGATTAAGATCTTATTTGTATGTCACGGCAATATCTGCCGTTCTGTTTCTGCACAGTATATCATGCAGGATCTGGTCAGCCATGCAGGATTGTCAGAGGATTTCTTCATTGATTCTGCGGCTGTTTCTGCAGAAGAGCTGGGGAATCCGATTTATCCTCCGATGAGAAGAACACTGGCCGCACATCGTGTTCTGATCGGAACACATGCAGCCAGGAAACTGAACGATACGGACTATGATGACTTTGATCTGCTGATCGGAATGGATTCAGAAAACAGGTTCGGCATGCGCAGGATTGTGAAAGACGACCCGATGCACAAGATTCATTTTCTGATGGAGTACACGGATAGCCCGGATCGTGAAATCGAAGACCCATGGTATTCCAGAAACTTTGAGAAGGCTTATCAGGACATTCTGAGAGGCTGCAAAGGCTTATTGCACAGCCTCACATCATCGGAGCGAAAATTCTGAGAACAAGATAGAAGAATGTCCGGAAGATACCCATCCGGCAATCCTCCATGGAAACTTCATGACTGACTTTCTGGGCTTCCAGGAAGTCATCCCGGATTGCATTGATTTCAGCGGAACGGAATAAAGCCGTTCCGTTTTCAAAATGGAGATAAAGCGAGCGGTAATCCAGGTTGATGGTTCCGACCGTTGCAACTTCATCATCACTGACAAACACCTTGGCATGATCAAAACCAGGAGTATATTCATAGATTTTCACCCCTCCCTGGATCAGATTCGGATAATAGCTGCGGGTGATACGCCAGATGATCTTCTTGTCAGGGATGCCGGGGGTGATCATGCGCACATCCACACCGCGCTTTGCGGCCAGAATCAGGGAGTTCATCAGATCCGTATCGATGATCAGATAGGGAGTGAAGATGTAGCAGTAGTGCTTTGCATGATTCAGAATGTTCAGATAGACATCCTGACCGGTAAGCTGAGAATCAAGCGGAGTATCTCCATATGGCGCAATGAAGCCATCGGCGACTCCCTCCAGTGCTTTCCGTTTCCATATCGTATAGTCAGAGTCTTCATGCGTATATGCATTCCAGTTCGTGAGGAACAGCACGGTATAGCTCCATACTGCATCTCCGGTGATCCGGATCGCATTGTCTTTCCAGTGGCCATGGAGATGCTTCAAATTGATATATTCATCCGCGAGATTGATGCCCCCGGAATAGGCGACAGTTCCGTCGATGACCATGATCTTGCGATGGTCCCGATGATTCATGATGCCATTGAGCAGCGGGTGGATGCGGTTGAACGCAACCGATTCAATTCCTTCCTTTCTGAGCGTTTTCCAGTAGTTTCCAGGCAGCGTATTCAGCGATCCCATGTCGTCATACATGACACGGACCGTTACGCCGGAGGCTGCTTTCTGCTTCAGAATATCATGAATGGAATCCCACATGACGCCTGGCTCGATGATGAAGTATTCCAGGAAGATGAATTCCTCTGCATTCCGAAGATCTTCCAGCATGTGCTTCCATCCGAGCTCGCCAAGCCCGAAATATCTGAACCCTGTATTTTCATAAATCGGAAAAGCGGCACTGCTGCTGATGAAGCGATACTGACCGGCCAGATCTTCATCCTGGAAGGCTTTCTTCTGAATTACAGGGTTCTGCAGGTAGTATTTTTCAGCGGAAGAGGTTTCCTGCTGCAGTTCCTTGTAGATCCGAGAGCTGAATCGATCAAGAACTTCCAGAAACAGCCATACCAGGATTCCTCCGGCAGGTGCAATCAGGATCAGAACAATCCACATCAGATCCGAGGAGAGATGCCTGGAATAGCTGACAATCAGCAGAACAACCAGCAGGCTGAACAGTCTCAGACCGATTTCCAGCGCATTCATCAGCTCTGAGGGAATATAAGCCAGAGAAGAATAGATGAAAGCTCCTTCAAGAATAATCAGCAGAATCAGGATCGCAGTCCGGCTGAACAGTATATGAACAATCTTTTTCATTCCCGCCTCCTCGGAATTATACGACGCGGCCGAGAAAACCCATGAGCTTCAGCCATGGGATGACAGGCCGCCTCCACTATATCATTTAAGTAGTGAGGAGGTTAATACATGTATCTGACGCAGACAAACTACATTCGGCATCTGCCGAAGAATCAGTATGAAGCAATTCTGGAGATGTGTGCATACGCCAACAATCTGTATAACGTCGGGCTGTATCAGATCCGCCAGCATTTCTTTGCGACGCATCAGTATCTGAGGTATGAAGAGAACTACCATCTCTGCAAAGGCAATGAGAATTACAAGCTGCTGCAGGCTGGCATTTCCCAGCAGATTCTGCGGATCTGTGATCGCAGCTTCAAGTCTTTCTTTGCACTGATCTCTAAAAAGAAGTCTGGCGTATACGACAAACAAGTGCATATTCCGCACTATCGTGCCAAAGGCGGAAAATATCTGCTTGTGCTGTCAACAAATGCAATCAATATCAGGAACGGATATCTGATCATTCCGATGAGCCGGGCGTTTGCAAAGCAGCACGCTGATCTTGACGCAATTCGTATTCCTGTTCCGGAACGTATTGCAGACAAAAAGATCTGTGAGATTAAAATACTCCCTGTACTCAACGGCAAGGTACTGAAAATTCAGTATTGCTACGAACAGGAAGCAGAGCCGCAGAATCTGAATACCGACAATGCATTAGCAATTGATGTTGGTCTGGATAATCTTGCGTCGTGTGTAACAACGACTGGGACGCCGTTCATTGTGGACGGGCGTAAACTCAAATCAATCAACCAGTGGTACAACAAGCAGCTTGCACACTACGCCTCAATCAAAGACCATCAGCGCATTAAAGGCTTTACAGCATGCATGAGCCGTATCACAGACAAGCGGAACCGGCAGGTGACGGATTACATGCATAAGGCGGCACGCTATATCGTTGACTTCTGCATTGAAAATGATATCGGAACACTCATCGTAGGACACAACGTTGACCAGAAGCAGTCTGTCAATATGGGAAAATCGAGCAATCAGAAGTTCGTTCAGATCCCGTTTGATCAGCTTCGTACGTATCTGAAGTGTCTTTGCGAGCGATATGGCATTGCATACATTGAAACGGAAGAATCGTATACATCAAAGGCATCGTTCCTGGATGGCGACGATATTCCTGTATTCGATGCAAAGAATCCGTATGCCGGCGCATTCTCAGGCAAGCGTGTCAGGCGAGGACTGTATCGCACAAAAGAAAACACGCTCATCAATGCGGATATCAACGGAGCGTGCAACATTGCGAAGAAAGGTAAGCAGAACCTCAGCATTGAGGGACTGTGTAGAGGGCTATTGGCAAGCCCATTGAGAATAAGGATCGCATAAGCGATCAAACTTCTCAGGAATCCCACGTGCTTTAACCGTGGGAGTGTCAATCTAGCAGGAATCTGATCTGCAGAAAGAGCTGATCGTTCGCATGCATGCAGAGAAGAAGATCGGATAGGACCTGGCTTTTTCAGAATCGGGGAAAGACTTCCGGAAGAACCTGGAGCGGGAAAGTTCTGGCTCGTATCGCAGCTTCCTTGCTGCAGCAGGCACGATCGGAAGACAAATGGCGTAATTTCGGGTAAGATGGAAGCAGAAATCAGGAGTACACAACGATGAGTGAAGCGGGAGAGAATATCCGTCTGCAGAAGGCGGTAGAACAATACCGGGAAAAAGAAACCGATGAAGCCTACTATGCAATTCTCGATGCAGTTGAGGATTGCGTGCGACATGATGCAGAAGTCTGGATCAATGGGAATCCGATTCCAGGCGATCCGGATCATGTGGATCCCTCTGGCATGGAAGGCGACGACGGGCAGTTCTATATGATGATTTTTTCTTCCCGTGAGGCTTCCAATCATGGGGAGAACCAGCATCCGATGCTGGTGGGAATCCGGGATATGATCGCAACGGTTTATGGAACTGAGCATTGTGCTGGATTAGCTATCGATTACGGCTTCGGCCTGGAAGTGCCGATGGTGACCAGAGAAGTACTGGAACAGATCCTGCCGGCAGAGGCAGCGGAATTCTGAATCGATGCGGATGCAGTCTGGCAGATGCCGGACTGTTTTTTCATCAATGAAAAAGAGCAGCGAAATCGCCGCTCTTACCGGTATAGCTCCGGATACAGGAATTCCAGAAACAGGGGAACGATGGTTTCCCAGGAAGCTTCGCTGTGCGTGCCGCCCACAACGACATTCGGAAAGGTATGGCAGCCCTGCTCCGTGTAGGCATGATTGATCTCCAGGAGATAATCCATGCAGCGGGCAAACGTTTTCTTGGCTTTCACTTCATTAGAACCGAAGTCCAGATAGATCCTCGTATCATGAGAAAAGCTGGAATGGTCGATCAGATCCGTGATCTGATCAGCATAGATATCCATCGTCGAGCTCACGCAGGCAGCTTTTGAATAGAGATCGTTGTACTTCGCGATCATATACATCGACATCAGGCCGCCCATCGACGATCCGGCAATACCAACCTGTTTCCGGTTTTTTGAAATCCGGTAACGCTTCTCACAGGCTGGTTTCAGGGTATGCGCAAACCACTCTCCGGTGATCTCTCCTTTGGCATTGAGCTTGCCGATCCAGGTATGAGAATCTGGCTGAAACGGGCTGTACTCTTCGAGCCTTGCATTTCCGGTATGATTGCAGTCCTGTCCGATCACGACCAGCGGCAGGTGCGCGCCATCGAGATAATCCCGGATGCCCCAGCTTTTTCCATAGGTAGCCAGGGAATCATCAAACAGATTATGCCCGTCAAACATATACAGCACCGGATAACGCTTCCGGCTTTCATCATAATCATCCGGAAGATAAACCCAGATCTTTCTCGGACTTTGCGCAAGGGGTTCAATCGGAAGCTCAAACTCCTCAATTCTTCCCATGGCGTTCTCCCATCCACTTGATATGCGATTCACTGCCATCGCGGATCCGCTGAATATTTGCCTTATGCCGGTAGGTAACAAAGCACCAGAGGGCAAGCAGGCAGATCGAGAGATTCACCGGATTCTTCAGAATGAAGCTGATGATCACCGCAATCAGCAGTGAAAGAATCGAGGAAAGCGAAACCATCCGGCAGATCCACAGGATCGCGAAGAAGCAGATAATCGGGAAAAAGAACTGCCAGAAATACTGATGCGTCAGAAATACGCAGATTCCGAGCAGATATCCGTAGCTCGTGGCAACTGCCTTGCCGCCCCGGAACTGTGCGAAGATCGGGAAACAATGACCCACACAGCAAGCAAGACCTGCATAAGGAATCGCTTCCGGAGCCACGTAATATGCCAGCATCATCGAGAAGAATGCCTTGAAGGCATCCAGCAGCGTGACGCTGATCGCAGCCGGCTTGCCGAGAATTCTTCCAGCATTGGTCGCACCGAGATTTCCGGAACCGTAATTCCGGATATCCTTATGATAAAAGACTTTTCCGATGACAAGACCCCATGGAACTGAACCGAAGAGATAACTGACAATCAGGACAAGCAGAGTTTTCATATGTTCCTCCGATTGCATTCATTATAACTCAAAAGGGAACCGGTTCTGAAGCATCCGGATTGCTTCGATCTGATGCGTGATCAGCCTCTTCAGCTCGCTGATCCGGAAATCGCTGATTCCGGACACTGCCTGGCAGGAAGAAAGCTTTCTCGCATAAAGATCCGGAACATCTTCCAGTACTGAGAAATCATACGCCAGAAGATTCCGGCATCTGCTGATCAGCGCGTCATGATTCATACGGGTCGTCTCGAAGAACTTCGCATTGCTCGAAAGACCTTCTTCATAAACTTCTTCGTCTATAGAAAAGCATGCCAGACCGCTTCCGGTATCGAAAATCGGTATGCAGGATTCCAGCTGAAGCGTGTCCGGGTTTCTCAGAACCCCGAAATTATTCAGATGCCGATCGCTGTTCAGCATCAGATAGTCCAGGACAATCATGTCATCGACGCACTTTGACGCATTCGGGATTCCTGCTTTCTCCAGCATGCATACATAGCCCCGATGCCATGACATGCCGGCAGGAATCGGCTTCGACTTCAGAATATCCCAGGCTCCGATCATTTCATGTTTCTCATCGGTCATAGAACGGCAGGAAGAAACGATCTGATTCTCGAAGACTTCTACATCATAGCTGCAGACCTCCATGCCTAACCGCTTTCCGATCAGGCTGGCCAGCCATTCATTCACCGGTTCTTCCTGATAGGACGCAGATCCTCCCTTGATCAGCACGAGATCCTGATTCCGCTGTACCCAGGCCTTGCGGTGATAGCCATTCAGCGTATTGCCAGGACATCTTTCATATTCTTTCTTCCAGACAATCTTCTTGCGGGAAAACGAAACCGTCCGGAATCCTTCTTCTTCAAACGGATGGCGGAAATATGAAACCTCCTTCCAGCGCAGGGAAGAATCTTCCGGCTTCACCCAGTAGACATCAGATACCGATAACGCATGGTCTGCATTCAGAAGATCCCTCGGATGCGAAAAGCCGATCACCGTCTTCATATGATCCAGGCCAACCCGATATGTCGGAATGCCTCTGCGCAGATACCAGATATTCAGCTGTTTCAGGGAAAGGACAGATACTATCGTCCCGGCACCAGGCGGAATATGAGCAGGATTCAGAACCTCGGTCACGTTCAGGAACAGGTGGGAATCCGGATCATAATCCGCTTTCAGAACCGGGATGTCTTTGTGCATCAGGAGTACATTCATCGCAGAACTATTGTACCCGAGCAGACAGTTCATGCAAGCAGTGAGATTTCAGCGTATAATTTTCAGCAATACTAGGGGGCAGAAAGCTATGCTGAAACGATTTGCTGCGTATTTCCGGCCGCACCGCAGGCTGTTTTTCCTTGATCTGGCATGTGCATTTCTGGTGGGACTCGCGGATGAGTTCATGCCGCTGATCGTCCGCAACATGATCAATCAGTATGTTCCTGACAGAAACTGGAATATGATGGTCCGCTGGAGCTTTGCCTTGCTTGGGATCTATCTGCTCAAGCTTCTATTGAATCTCATCATCAACTACTGGGGCCACATCATGGGCGTCCGCCTGCAGGCAGATATGCGCCGCGATCTCTTTCAGCACATCGAATCACTTCCCGTCTCGTTTTTCGATGAAAACAAGACGGGCTCGATCATGTCCCGCATTACCAATGATCTGCAGGAAATCTCCGAGATGGCTCATCATGGACCGGAAAATATCTTCACTTCGGCGGTCATGTTAACGGTGTCTGCAGTCATGCTCGGAAGAATCAACCTGAAGCTCACGATCATCGTGTATGCATTCCTTCCCGTTGCTGTGCTGTTTGTGATCCTGATCCGGAAAGGGCAGATGGCTGCCTTCCGGCAGAATCGAGTAGAAATCGGAGAGATCAACGGCGAAACCGAGACTTCGATTGCCGGCATCCGGGTCACGAAAGCCTATGGCGGAACCGAAGGGGAGATGGAGAAATTCGACCGGACAAATCTCAGATATGTGGAAGCCAGAAAGCGTTCCTATAAGTATCTGGCTTTATTCAATTCCGGCATGACCTTTTTCACCGACATGATGTATGTGGTTGTCGTGATCTTCGGCGGCCGCATGTTCTTTGCAGGTTCGATCAATTCCGGCGACTTTGTTGCTTACCTTCTTTATATCTCGATGTTCCTGACACCGATCAAGAAGCTCGTTGAGACGTATGAGCAGATTGCTGACGGCATCTCCGGCTATGAACGGTTCGAAGAGATCATGAATATCCCGTCAGAAAAGGATGATCCTGGTGCAGTCGAAGTCGGAAGACTGAAAGGAGACATCTCCTTTGAAGATGTCTCGTTCCATTACCAGACCCAGGAAGCTTCCGGCCGGAAAGTCATCAGCCATATGAACCTGCATATTCCGGCGGGCCATACCGTCGGTCTTGCCGGTCCTTCCGGAGGCGGAAAGACCACCATCTGCAACCTTATCCCTCGTTTCTATGAGATTGATTCCGGCACGATCCGGATCGACGGCATCGATATCCGTCATATGACCAGAGCTTCTCTGCGCCGCAATATCGGCATCGTTGCCCAGGATGTATTCCTGTTCAACGGCACGATCCGGGAGAATATTGCCTATGGCAATCCGGACGCCACCGACGAAGAAATCATCGAAGCAGCAAAGAAAGCAGAGATTCATGAAGATATCATGGCCATGCCGGATGGCTATGATACGAATGTCGGCGAACGCGGCGTCCACCTTTCCGGAGGCCAGCGTCAGCGGATCTCCATCGCCAGAGTATTCCTGAAGAACCCGCAGATCCTGATTCTCGATGAAGCTACGTCTGCTCTGGACAACGCGACCGAGATGCAGATCCAGAAGTCTCTGGATGAACTCGCCAAGGGCAGAACCGTTCTGGTCGTTGCCCATCGTCTGTCCACGATCCGCAAAGCAGACGAGATCATCATGGTTTCTTCTGAAGGAATCAAGGAACGCGGCACCAGCGAGGAACTGCTTGCGAAGCATGGCCTGTACTGGCAGCTGTATGAGTATCAGTTTGCGGATCTCTCCTGAAGCACGTATAATCAGAAATACGCATGAAAAAAACGAATACACATATTCTGATCGCAGCACTGGCCATGGGGATGTGCATCACGCTGGTGCCGGTGATAGCAGAAGATGAGAATCCTCCTTATACGGATACGACCTACTGGAATAATCTCTGTTCCGGAACCAGTCTCACCTCAGACCAGCAGACTGCATGCTCTGCTTATCTGCAGTATATCCAGGGACAGAATTCTTCTCTCCAGCAGCAGATTTCAGACGCCCAGTCCAGGAAAGATGCAGCATCTGAACAGCTTTCTTCCGTTCAGTCTCAGATCAGCGATCTGAACTATCAGATCTCGGAAATCAATTCGAGCATTGAAGACCTGAACAACCAGATTGCCGAAGCAGAACAGCAGTCGGCTCTCATTGCGCAGCAGATCAGCGATACCAAAGTGCAGATCCAGCAGAAGACGGATGACATTGCGGCCCTGAAGGAGAAAGTCAAGAAACGCATGGAGAAGCAGCAGGAAACCATGCGCACCAATCAGATTCTCGATGTGCTGCTCGGCGCCAAGTCATTCAGCGAGATGATCACGATTGCCAACGGTCTCTCTGATATCAGCCAGTATGACAGCCATACGCTCCAGCAGCTTCAGGACGAGACGGATCAGCTGAATCAGATGGAAGCAGATCTGCAGAGCCAGGAATCCGAGCTCGAACAGCTGCAGTCAGACCTGGAATCCGGCAAGGCGGTGCTTGGTCAGCAGCAGGCGGAACTGGTCACTGCATCGAGTTCTCTCTATGCCGCCCAGGCTTCCTATCAGGCTCAGCTTTCTTCTGCCCAGTCAGATCTCAACAGTGCTTCTGCTGCTCTGAGTGCCAATCAAGCTGCCCAGAGTTCGGTGCAGAATGGCATCAGCTCCTCGAAAGCCAACAGTGCTTCCAGCTCTTCCTCTTCTGATTCCGGAAGCAGTTCTTCGGATTCCGGATCAAGTTCTTCTTCGGATTCGAGTTCGAGCTCCTCCTCCAGCAGCAGTTCTTCTTCGAATACGACTCCTTCTTCCGGAAATTCCGGCGGAAATCCGTATTACGGCGGCTGGAGCAACTGCACGTGGAGTGCGTGGCAGCTGGTTCATGATGCGATCGGCATCTCTCTGCCTAGGTGGGGGAATGCAGGGGAATGGCTTGCTAATGCGGCAGCCAGCGGTTATTCCACCGGTTCTTCGCCCAGAGCGAATTCCCTCATTGTATGGGGATGGCATGTCGGCTACGTGACTGCTGTAGATGGAGACAATATCTACGTCAAGGAAGGAAACTACCTCGGAAGCTACCGCGAAGGATGGCTTGCCTCCTGGCGGAAAGGATCGATCATCGGATATATCTATCTGTAACGAAACGTCAGGCAATCTGGCGTTTTATTGTTCTGCCAGCGCTGCAGAGATCATTTTCTCACCGTCTTCGGACAGGTTCAGCACAAGCTGATAGGAAGAATCTTTCAGTTTCATCACAGCAGAGGAACCATCAGATTCCGCATCTGTTCCGTAAAGCACACTGAGGTCATAGACTCTTTTCCCGGAAAACAAGCCCTGATCGGCTAGCTGTTTCGTTGCCGGTATCACGACGGATCTTCCTTGAACCCGCATTTCTCCAGGACCTGAAGATCCGGGTTTTTCTGTTTCAGGGCCTCTTTCAGGATGAGATGTTCCGAGTTCAGAAGCGAGAGGAAAGTGAACGCACTCATTCCGATCAGGACCAGGAAACGGGTGAGAGGGAATACGCGATGGTGCCGATGCGCTCTGCCAGTTCTACTGTTCCGATTCCTTCTTCTGCCATTCTGACATTCATGTTCAGACGGATCATGTCAGTTCTCCTAGATCGTCCTTCATCAGGACGGCTTTCGCAAAGGCATCGCGGATCACCCGGACAATCAGGCACATGAAGCCGGCTGCTGCCGAAACAAGGAAGAGCTTCGGGGGATAAAGAAGGCCGATCGCAGCGGTCAGCATCCGGACATTGCTTTCTTATAAGACATGTCCTGCCTCCATCTTCGTCAGAAAAACCCGCATCACCCACAGTGGTCTCAGCAATGCGGCTGCACAGCCGCAGCCAAGCACGAGAAGGAGAGCGAATGAAATCTCTTGTAAGACATGGACTCCAGCCGGGTTCAGATGTGCAAGAAAGGATCTTGCGATCGATATGCCGAAGACCGCCACCACGATGCAGAGAACTGTCACGGCTGCTTTCGCTGCGATGATATGCTGTTGCATGAATCTTCCTAAGAAAAAGACTGAATTCCTCTTACAGAACTCGGTCTAGCTGAATATGATCGAATATCAATTAATACTGATCCAAAAGCAATCAATCAGAAACCTCTGGAATCGAACTTCATGTTCTTCAGCTTTTCTTCCTTGAAGTCATTGAAGCGATCTTCTTTGATGGCAGTTCTCGCATCTTCCATCAGCCTCAGCAGGAAACGGATATTATGAATGCTCATGAGCCTCGTTCCGAAGCCTTCCTGACAGCGGAAGAGATGATTCAGATAAGCCTTGGTATAGTTCCTGCAGCAATAGCAGTCGCATTCCGGATCCAGCGGCGTGAAGTCTTCCGCATACATCGCTTTCTTGATATTGATGCGTCCCTGGCTCGTCATCAGCGTGCCATGCCGGGCAATTCTGGTCGGCAGCACGCAGTCGCACATATCAATATTCAGGGAGATGGCTTCCAGCAGGTCATTGACGGCACCGACGCCCATCAGATAGCGGGGCTTATCTTCCGGCAGCTTCTCAACGGACCAGCGCACCATGCGGTACATGGTTTCCTTGTCTTCGCCGACCGAAGTCCCGCCGACTGCATAGCCCGGGAAATCCATCTCGACCAGCTTCTCGGCACAGTAATCACGGAGGTCTTCATTGTCACCGCCCTGCACGATGCCGAAGATCGCCTGTTCGTCCGGTCTCGTATTGGCATTCTTGCCGCGCTCTGCCCATCTCAGGGTTCTCAGCATTGAACGCTCTGCATATTCTCGCGTGGCCGGGTAGGGGATGCACTCATCAAAGGACATCATGATATCTGCCCCGATCTTGTTCTGGATCTGAATGGACTTCTCCGGACTCAGAAACAGCTTGTCGCCATTCAGCGTATTGCGGAACATGACGCCTTCTTCACTGATCTTTCTCGTATCAGAAAGCGAGAATACCTGGAATCCTCCGGAATCTGTCAGCATCGGTCCTTTATAGTTCATGAACTTCTGGACCCCGCCTGCTTTGGCAACAATTTCTTCTCCCGGTCTCAGCCACAGGTGATACGTATTTGCCAGGACTACGCCTGCTCCCATCTGATACAGTTCCTCCGGCGAGACGAACTTCACGGTTGCCTGGGTTCCGACTGGCATGAACATCGGCGTTTCCACATCGCCATGCGGCGTATGCAGAATGCCGGTGCGGGCACCGGACTGCTTGCACACATGGGTGATTTCAAATGTTACTGGACTGTTCATTGCAAACCTCACTTCTACGGGAAATCAGTATACCAGGAAAGCCGGGATTCCGGTGTATAATCATATAGATATGAAGTCTCAGACGATCAGGATCCGCAATCTTCCGCCAGTTCAGGGAAAACGGCATTTCATCCGTGTCAAGCCTGCCGGCTTTCTGCTTGGCTGCGCCATTGCCGGAATATTGATGACATTTGACAATACTTCGGCAGCCGGAGTCGGCATCTGCATCACCCTGCTCTGCCTGTTTGCCGAACTGATGCTGCCGGATCGGCTTCTGGCAGAATTCACGGATGACTATCTGGTCCTGTTCAATACGAGAGAACGGGATTCGTGTTCTCTGATCTACTGGGATGAGATCGTGAACTGGCAGTATGAATATCGTTCTTATGCAGATACGCTCGTAATCCTTCTGGTCGATGGATCCGAGCAGACTGCGGATATGTATTCGAAGAAAAGCGCTGCCCGGTGGCTCAATCAGTATATTCCCGGCAAGGAAACAAAGAATATCCGCGTGAGCAGGGAAGGAGAATAGCATATGACTGATAAGAATCTGGTAGATCCTGAGAAAGTAGCTGAATGCAGAGCAAACATGGGCTGCGAACGGGATTATGACGATATGTCCATGATCTTCAACATGTTTGCCGACAGCACCCGTCTCAAGATCATGAATGCCCTGTTCACAAATGAACTCTGCGTCAGCGATCTCGCAAGTCTTCTCGAAATGTCCCAGTCTGCCATCAGCCATCAGCTGTCTTCCCTGAAAAAGACCAAGCTCGTACGCACCCGCAAGATCGGCAAGCTCGTCTATTATTCCATGGCCGATGAGCATATCAAGAATATCTATAAGATGGCTTATGAGCACATACGGGAGTGATCATGCGCATCACAGCAATTGACTTTGAAACAGCCAACTATTCGCCGGCATCTGTCTGTGCCGTCGGTGTTTCCTGCATGGAAGATGGCGAACTGACCGACGAATACTATACGCTGATCCGGCCTGCTGATAATGTGAGCCGCTTTGACCCAGGCAACATCCGGATTCATGGCATTCATCCGGAAGACGTCGAAGACGCTCCTGGTTTTCATGAAACGTATGATAAGCTGCTGCCGCTCTTAAGCGATTCGCTGGTCTGCGCGCATAATGTCCGCTTTGATATGGGCTGCCTGAAAGCCGCATGCAGGAATGTGGGCCTGCCGCTGCCGCGTTTCTCCTGGTTTGATACGGTTGCCCTCAGCAGAAAACTCTATCCATCGCTTCCGCATCATCGTCTCAATGATATGTGCGACTACCTGGATGTTGATCTGAATCACCATAACGCTGCCAGCGATGCGTATGGCTGTCTGATGATCGTCGTCCATGCGATGGAAGATACCGGTATCTATGACATTGAGGAACTGCTTCATCAGACCGGCATTCCGATCTATCCGCTGCGATAGCGTTTACAATTTCTGTAAAATCTGATGCCTGCAGACAGAATCTGCGGGCTTTTTGCGATTTTACATAAATTTAGCATTCACTGTCCTTTTCACTTTACATAGCCTCATTATCTTTACTTGTGTTCAATAGGGAGGCGTAAAGCAATTTATGGTATCTATGAAAACATTGACAGCAGGTGTCCTGGCAGCAGTAATGCTCGCAGGATGCGGATCTTCTTCCAGCAGCGCAGCAGCTACTTCTGCAGCAGCCGCAGCAGAAAGCACCGCAGCAGCAGAGACAAGCGCAGCTGCAGCAGATGCTGATCTCAGCGGAACAGTTTCCACCGATGGATCTACTTCCATGGAGAAGGTCATCGGTGCTCTGTCCGAAGCATTCCAGGAAAAGTATCCGAACGTTACCGTAACTTATAACCCGACTGGTTCCGGTTCAGGCATCACAGCAGTCACCGAAGGAAACTGCGATATCGGTCTTGCTTCAAGAAATCTGAAGGATGAAGAAAAGAACGGTCTGACATCCACCACCGTCGCAATCGACGGCATCGCAATGATCGTCAACACTGCAAATGAAGTAAGCGATCTGTCTCTCGATCAGATTGCTAAGATCTACACTGGCGAAATCACGAACTGGAAAGATGTAGGCGGCGCTGATCAGGAAATCGTCGTCATCGGCCGTGAAGCAGGATCCGGAACTCGTGATGGTTTCGAATCCATCACCGGAACTTCTGACAAGTGCCAGATGGATCAGGAGCTGACTTCCACTGGTGCAGTCATCCAGGCTGTCGGTGCAAATGAAGCAGCAATCGGCTATGCATCATTGGCAGCAGTAGACGATACGATCAAGACTCTGACTGTTGAAGGCGCTGCACCGTCTGAAGAGACTGTCCTCGATGGCACTTACAAGATTCAGCGTAACTTCAACATGATCACCAACGACAGCAAGGAACTGAGCCCGGCTGCACAGGCATTCCTAGACTTCGCTACCAGTTTGGAAGCAGCATCTCTGATTGAAGCTGCAGGCGCTGTACCGGTTTCGAAGTAATGAACAGAAATTCATCAGACTGCAGTGCCGTCAGTGTGCAGAACGCATGCTGACGGTATTGCATGTTATGGAAAAACTATGGAGAAAACTAAGAAATCAAACAACCCCGTTGAAATATTCATGCATGGCCTGATGTTCATCTTCGGCATGATGAGCGTCGCCTTCGTTCTGTTTATTTCGATCTTCCTGATTGTTTCCGGTGTTCCGGCAATCGGAACGATCGGCATCAAGGATTTCCTGTTCGGAACGGTATGGGCTTCAACGGCGGCTGACCCGAAATTCGGCATCCTGCCGTTTATTCTGACCTCGTTCTGGGGCATGGCCGGTGCCATCATCCTGGCAGTTCCGATCGGCCTTCTCTGTTCGGTCTACCTGTCCAAAATTGCAAAACCGAAGGTTGCTGCAGTCATTCGTTCTGCAGTCGAACTGCTTGCTGGCATTCCTTCTGTCGTCTATGGTCTTGTCGGCATGATCGTGCTGGTCCCGTTTGTCATCAAGGTATTCCATGTCGCAAATGGCTCCTGCATGCTGACCGCAATCCTGGTGCTTGCCGTCATGATTCTTCCTTCCATCATCAGTGTTTCGGAAACTGCACTGAATGCAGTCCCGAAGGAATATGAAGAAGCCAGCCTGGCACTAGGCGCTACGTATACGGAGACCGTATTCAAGGTTTCATTCCCTGCCGCCAGAAGCGGTATCGCTGCTGCGATCGTGCAGGGCGTCGGCAGAGCCATCGGCGAAGCAATGGCTGTCATGATGGTTTCCGGCAACGTTGCCAATATGCCGTCTTTGTTCCAGAGTGTCCGTTTCCTGACCACGGCAGTTGCATCGGAAATGAGCTATGCAAGCGGCCTTCAGAAACAGGCTCTGTTTTCCATCGCACTGGTTCTGTTTATCTTCGTCATGCTGATCATGTTCATTCTGAACTTCATGATCAAGCGGGACAAGAAATGAGGAGGATGATGATCTATGTCTGAAAGGAAATCGCAGACAGAGGAACGCATTGATACGATTTCCTCTGCCCGCAAAAACAAGATCAGGGCGCTGAACTTTCTGATGGTTGCTTCCTTCGTGATCATTCTGGTCATCCTGATTCTGATCATCGGGTATATCCTCTGCCGGGGCATTCCGTATGTCACCTGGGAGATGCTGAGCACGGAGCCGAGTGTTCTGAAGAATACGTACGGCATTCTTCCGAATATTCTGAATACGCTCTACATTGTCATCATCACGCTGATCATCGTGCTTCCGATCGGCGTCGGCGCAGCCATCTACCTGAATGAATACGCCAGAAACAAGAAGATCGTCAGAATGATCGAATTCGCTACCGAGACGCTGTCGGGTATTCCTTCGATCATCTACGGTCTTGCCGGAATGCTGATCTTCTGTCAGTTCTTCGGACTGGGAACGGGCATGCTTGCAGGATCTCTGACCCTGGTCATCATGACTCTTCCTACCATCATCCGCACCACCCAGGAAAGTCTCAAGACCGTTCCGAACAGCTATCGCGAAGGCTCCCTTGCGATGGGAGCTGGCAAATGGCACATGATCCGCACTGTCGTCCTCCCTTCGGCAATTGACGGAATCGTGACTGGCTGCATTCTTGCAGTAGGACGTGTTGTCGGTGAATCTGCAGCACTGCTCTTCACGGCCGGCATGGCAAATAAGATCGTCTCCTTCGGAAGAGCTATTACGCCAGGTACTTCCGGAGCCAGCCTCACGGTGGCATTGTATATGTATGCAATGGAACGCAACCAGGTCAATGTTGCCTTCGCAATCGCTGTCATCCTGCTGCTATTGACGTTCCTGATCAATTTTGCAGCAAAGCTGGTAGCCTATAAACTCAAGAAGAAAGTAGAACAGTAAAGCAATGGAAGAAAACAGCAAAACAAATGAGCCGATCATCACGGTCAGGAATCTGAATCTCTGGTATGGTGATCACCAGGCACTGAAGGATATCAATCTTGATATCGAAGAACATAAGATAACCGCACTGATCGGTCCATCGGGCTGCGGGAAATCTACTTTTATGAGATGTCTCAACCGGATGAATGATCTGATTGAAGGATGCAAGGTCGAAGGAGATGTTCGTCTCAGAGGAATTGATATCTACAATGACATGGATGTGAACGTGCTCCGCAAGCGGGTCGGCATGGTATTCCAGAAAGCAAATCCGTTCCCGATGAGCATCTATGACAACATCGCATATGGTCCGCGTGTCCACGGCATCAAGGATAAGAAGACGCTCGATGAGATCGTTGAGCGTTCGCTGACCGGCGCAGCTATCTGGGACGAAGTCAAAGATCGTCTCAGAAAGAATGCATTAGGTCTATCCGGCGGCCAGCAGCAGCGTCTCTGCATTGCAAGAGCCCTGGCAGTGGAACCGGAAGTTCTCCTGATGGATGAGTCTACCTCTGCACTCGATCCGATCAGCACAGGCCGTATTGAAGACCTCTGCATTGAACTCAAGAAGAAATATACGATCGTCATCGTCACTCATAACATGCAGCAGGCAGTCCGCATCAGCGACAACACCGCGTTCTTCTTGCTCGGCGATCTGATCGAGTATGGCAAGACGGACGACATCTTCTCCAACCCGAAGAACAAGAAGACAGAAAACTATATCACCGGAAGGTTCGGATAAAAACAATATGCGTACCAGATTTGATCATGAACTGAAAGAACTTGAGAACTCCATGACCGAGATGGGAAACATGTGCGAGGAGAGCATCTCGCTCTGCCTTGATGCATTGTTTACCGGCAACCGCAAGACCGCAGGCGAAGTGATTGTCAATGTCTCGGCAATCTCCAGGGAAGAGCGTGATATCGAAGCACTCTGCCTGAAGCTGCTCATGCAGCAGCAGCCAGTCGCTACGGACCTCAGAGTGATCTCTTCTGCATTGAAAATGGTCTCTGATATGGAACGGGTCGGCGATCAGGCTGGGGAAATCTCAGAGATCGTGATCACCGAAAATCTCTCTGCAGCAAATGATATCCTGAATCTGAAGAAGATGGGTACCGCTGCGAGCAAGATGGTGAGCAATGCCATCAGTGCCTTCACGAAACGCGATGCGGATCTTGCCAGAAGCGTGATCGCAGATGATGATATCGTGGATGAATGCTTCTCAAAGGCAAAGAAGAAGCTCGTGGAAATCTATGATAACCGTGAAGCAAACATGGAGTATGCACTGAATCTTCTGATGATTGCCAAGTACTTCGAAAGAATCGGCGACCATGCAGTGAACATTGCTCAGTGGGCAATCTTCGCAATCACCGGTGTGAGAGAAGGCAATACCAACTGAATTGAAATGAAGAAAGCAGGATTTTCCCTGCTGATGGCGTAAACCTACTTGAAATAGGCTTACGCTTTTTTTACCTCAAGTCATATTTTTTGAATTAGAAACATTTTGAAATAAACATATTTGTTGAACAAATAAATAATTTCATTTACTCTTGTGATATCAGAGGAAGTGAAAATGCGGATTGATGATGAATTGAAAATCCTCGCTGTAAAAACCGGAATGACTTTGACAGAGATGGGGAGAAGAATGGACAAATCCCCGCAGGCATTCAGCCAGAAAATCAAGAGAGGCAGTTTCACGCTGGATGACATGCAGGATATTGCGCTGGCAACTGGATGCAGTTTTGAGTGTGCTTTCGTACTTCCTGATGGAGAGCGCATTGAGATCGGAGGAAGAAAATGATCCGATATATAGAAGGCGATATGTTTAAAAGCCCGGCTCAGGTTCTTGTAAATACTGTGAATACTGTTGGCGTTATGGGCAAAGGCGTTGCACTCGAATTCAAGAAGCGTTATCCGGATATGTTTCAGGCATATAGGGAGGTGTGCGATAAGCGGAAACTGAAAATAGGAACATTGATGCTTTTTTATGAACCTGATCATTGGGTCCTTCTCTTTCCTACCAAGGAAAACTGGAGAAACCCTTCTCGTATTGAATATATTGAAGCCGGTCTAGCAAAATTCCGCAGAACTTATGCAGAAAAGGGAATCACTTCTGTTGCATTTCCAAGACTTGGATGCGGAAACGGTGAACTGAACTGGTCTGATGTCCAGCCAGTCATGGAGAAATTTCTGCAGGACTTGCCGATTGATGTCTATGTCTACCTCGGAATGGGAACGGATCCATTTCCAGAGCATAAGAATCAGGAAAAAACGGTTGACTGGCTGAGACATAACGCGAAAGATATGTCTTTTCAAGGATTAGAAGATGATATCCGATATAACTGTTCCATCGTTCCATATCATTTTTCCTCTGATCGATCAGATTGGTGTGTGCTCTGGAAAGAAGGTTTGGCATTCGAAAAAAATGGCAAAGACAAAGAGCAGGTGCTCGTAGACGAAGATTCATTTTTTGAAATCTGGTCGGACCTTCGCAGCAATGGGATTGCTGCTAGAAGAACAGCAGGGTCTCCTGAGCGCCTTGTAATGGATCTGCTGCTTTCGCTGGGCTACCTCTCAGAAATCAGAATCTCGGATGGAAAAACAGGAGAAAAGACAGAAGGGTACCAGATAAACTCAGGAGAAGGAAGAGTTTATGACCTGAAAGGACGAAGTGATGAGCTATCAGAAAATCATTCTGAAAAATGAAGAATTTGCTCTGGTAAAGTGGTGGCCCCATTATGCGTATCATTACACTGATATACGGAATGCAATCAGCATTTTGGAGAGCGGGATGCTTTACAGCCGGATGCAGGCAGTAGAACTGCAAGTCATGCAGAACGATAATGCCAGCCGTCAGGTGATTGATATGACGGAACAGAGAACAACTTCCTATGTGAGGTTCTATTTCCGCCCCTTAACGCCAACTCAATATCACAATGAAGGATTCAAGCATCGTGATCTTCGCTATGATGGAGATCCGAATGCAAATGTTCCGGTTCCCATTTTCTTCTTTTTCTATCTGGACAAATTGCTATCTGATCCGAATACATCCTTTTCAGAGGGATCTGAAGCAGGAAGAGGATGTCCATTGCTGCAGGGAGAAGAAGAGTTTTCACAGCTGGATTTCCGGATGATCTACAGAAATGGACCTTTTCTGTCCGAGGATGTGGACAGAAAAAGAGAAAGATCTCTGAGACAGTCTGAAATTGTTTATCCTGACAGATATCAGATTGAGCATTCTCTTGCTGGAATCGTCTGCCGCAATGCAGAAGAGAAAACTACATTTCTGAATCTGCTCAAAGATAGAAGCAACAAGCTGTTTTGCTACTGGGCGCCTAGAGTCAGAGTGATCAATCCAGGACTTTTTTACAATAATGGATTGTTTATTGAAAAATGTTCTCTTCATGACCGGGATTTCAGCATCTCTTTTTCTGACGCATATCCAAGAAAGAAATTTGCTGCCGGAAAGTTGAAAGACTATCGGGTAAATGCCTGCGTGCAGTTTGAATGGTTGCGCGGAAATGAAATAGTGAATCGGAAGGAATTTGAACTCGGCGTTGACTATCTGAATGCCAGACCTATTGTTTTTCATGGAGTACCAGAGGTCAGAAAAGCTCGCGAATTATCAGTAAAGGTATTCCTGGATAATCAGCTGATGAGCTATCAGAAATTTTTTCTGGGACATGTAGAATATTGATTGGCATCAGAAGACATTAGATAGCTTCTGACTTTGAGATCTGACGATTTCTTCCAAATCCTGAATTATTTCTGAAAATAGGGATCTGCATGATTCATCAGGTTAGAAGAGCGTCGAATAATGCATGAAGCGTTCATTTGGAAAAAATGAGGCAACACATTTCAGAGAAGAACAGAAATTCTGGGGAGTAAATCAAAACGGTTATCAGTTATCAGTTTCATGTCACACGGCTGATCCAGATGGATCATTACCTGAGCGTAGAGCCCTTTTCTTCACCAGGAGAAAATCACATGCTGTTAGAGTTCAGAAATAAAATTACAAATCATTTGCGGATGAAACAATCTTTTCCATGATTCCTGCCCCAAGGTAGACTGGACTTGATTACAGTGTACTGACAGCGCATGCCGGCTCTTCAAAATACAAGAGACTCTGCTCTGCAGTGATTTACGGTCCGAACGCTTCCGGTAAAACAAATCTGATCGGGGCAATGGATACCTTTAAGTCCATTGTGCTGCGCAGAAATATCCTTGAGGCAGAGCAGACAGGTATGAACGCAGCTGAGGCTGTGCTTGAGATGATCCCGAATTGCAGAGAACCTCAGACTCCGACTGAGTTTTCAATTTGGCTCAGTCTAAATTCTTGTTGATGAGGAGGAGATAAGTTTAAGGTAGAGAACAAAAAAGGATCTCTTGTACAAGAACCAATGTTTGATTTCCGAGCAGAAACATCGCCGATCTTGTAATTCATGATTGCATGCCACCTCTTCCTGCAGAACCCTCCTAATCAATATACCATTCCCATGGAATCCCTCTGCAGTCATATTTCCGGATCCGAAAGTCCTCTGTGCAAGAGCCGATCCTCTCCGTTCAGTGCTAAACTGAATGCAGGAAAACAGGAGGAGAATCAGGAGATGGCATTGAAGTGCAGAGCCTGCAGGGAATGCAATGGCATTGCCTGCCGAGGAGAAATACCAGGAGTCGGCGGAAAGGGAACCGGCAGCAGTTTTATCCATAATGTGGAAGCACTGGCGCGTATCCGGATCAATATGGATGTATGTGCGGAACCATCTGAAATATCCACTGAAGCAGAATTACTAGGCATGAAGCTTTCGATGCCGGTCTTTGCGGCACCATGTGCGGGCATTCAGAATAACTACGGATATGACATCAGCGAATATGACTATTCCTGCCAGCTTCTTGATGCCTGCGAGAGCCTTGGCATCAGAGGCTTCACCGGTGATGGAATTGACCCGGTCAATCTGTTTCAGAAGCCTGCCCAGGCCGTCAATGACCATCATGGCCATGGCATCGTCACGATCAAGCCATGGGTTCAGAAAGGCATTGAAGAACGGATTCATCTGCTGGAAGGATTATCCTTTGAAGCAGCTGCCATGGATATCGACGCGGCCGGACTGCCTTTATTGAGAGCCGGGAAGACCCCGGTGGAAACCAAGACTGCTGCATCCCTCAGGAAGGTGAAGCAGGCATTAGGAGGAAAGCCATTCATCGTGAAGGGGGTCATGACGGTGCATGCGGCAGAAACTGCCATCGAAGCGGGGGCTGATGCGATCGTCGTGTCCAACCATGGCGGCCGAGTGCTCGATGGTACGCCAGGTACGGCAGAAGTGCTGCCGGAGATTGCGGATGCAGTGAAAGGAAAGATCACGATTCTGGTTGATGGCGGCATCCGTACGGGCAATGATATCTTCCGCTGTCTTGCACTTGGCGCTGATGGTGTTCTGATCGGCAGACCGTTCGCATTATCGATTGTGCAGGGCGGAAGCGCGCAGATGATTGCGCTTGGAAAGAGGCTTCAGGATGAGCTTGCTGAAACAATGCGCATGACCGGATGCAGTACCCTTGCACGGATTGACAGAACAAAGATCAGGTATTGAAATAAATTTCATCACAAGTGTAATTTGTTTACATTGTGAGGGCGAAAGGATATAATGTATCTGTGTGTTGAGAGGTAATGCATGGCAGAATATGAAAATAACGCGTACTTCTGGCAGAAACTGGATACTCTGTACCTTTCGAGCCAGCTGAAGATCACGCGCAGAAAAGGGGAATCGCATCCGGAATTCCCGAACCTTGTCTATCCGGTTGAATATGGTCATCTGGAAGACACAAACGGGGAGCCCGAGGGAGTTTCCGTGTATCTCGGCAGCGGCAATCATTATGCAATCACTGCATTGATCGTGGCTGCAGATATCCTGAAGAAGACTCTGGATGTCAAGATCCTGACCGGCTGCACGCCGGAAGAAGAGCAGCTGGTGCTGCGATTCCTGAATCAGACGGAATACCAGAAGACCGTTCTGATCCGCAGGGGTACTGAAATCCCGAACTGGGGCGAAAGCGATAGCTGAGCAGAAAGAGACTTGAAAGACAGTCTCTTTTATTATGAAAAGATGTTTCCGGAGGGAAACACCTTGTTTACTGAAGATCCTTGAGTTTGGAGATGCGGCGGCGAAGCAGGTTGCTGAGCGCTTCAATGCGATGATCGCTGATCCTTGTGACTTCCTGGAACGATGCCAGTTTCCTCTCATAGGCTTCCGGCAGATCATCAAGAACCGAGAAATCAAATCTGCCCGGATTCATGATCAGTTCGCCTAATTCATCATGGCGGAAATGCTTGCGGCTGAAGAGCTTGCAGTCTTCATGCGTTTCTTCATAAGGAAGCTCATCCGTGCCGGTGAAGCATCCCATCGCACTGCCGGTATCAAAGATCGGGGCAAGATCTATCCACTGATTCGTATCTGCATTGACGAGAATTCCGAAGTTCTGATTATGCCGGTCGCTGTTCAATAGCAGGAAGTCCAGGATGAGCATCTCATCAAACTTGTCATCCACATCGGTGATGCCATGCTGCTCCAGAAGTTCCAGGAAACAGTCAATCTCCGATTCTCCGGAAGGAATCTTCAGCGTCTTCATCGCATCTCTGGCCGGAACAAGATCTGTATGCAGATTCAGCATCTCAGGACATACGCTCACGATCTGATTCTCATACGTTTCAACTCGGTATGGTACTGCGTAGATGCCAAGCCGCTTAGCTGCCTGCCAGGCCAGCCATTCATTGAACGGTTCTTCCTGGTATCTCGTGACGCTTCCCTTGAGCAGGAACAGCTTATTATCTCTTCTGATCCAGGCTTTTCGATGAAACCCGCAGAGCGTATTGCCTGGCGTACGGAGGGCAGTTTCCTGGGGCTGAAAGTCCATCTGCCGGAACATGGATCTGGCAAATCCCTCCTGATCAAACGGACGATGAAAATAATTCAGCTCTTCATATGAAGCATTCACCCGTTCCTGTCTGAGCCAGTAGTGATCACTTAATGACAGCCCGAATTCTTCTTCCAGAAGATCCAGTCGGTCTGCAACGCCAAGCCGCTTCAGCAGCCGCTTGAGATCTACCCGGTAATCCGGAATGCCTCTCCATACCCACCAGTCATTCAGAAGATCAAGGGAAATGGAGCCCTTCACGAAAGTACCTACAGGATAGTGCGACGCATCATGAACTTCCGTGATCTTCCGGAACGTATGCGTCTGAGGAGAGTATTCCGCCGAGAGAACGGCTTTGTCTTTGTGCATCAGCACGTATTTTCTGTTCCCGAACACGCCTATATCCTAACGGATAAAACGGGTTCATACAATCAGAAAAACCTGCAGATTCAATCTGCAGGCTCACCGATGAAATCATAATTCAGGTCTTCCGGGTCAAACTTCGTGATCAGTTTCAATGCAAACTGCTTTGCGTCTTCCAGCTGTTCCGGAAGATCTCTGGAATCCGTGACACCAGGCTGACCTGGTACTTCTCTTGCCTCATGGTTCGGGTTCAGCAGCGGAAGAACAGATGGATCTTTTTCATCCAGCATCATCGCACTGATCATATGCGGCTGCTTTGCCAGGGTTTCCAGACGGATGACCGTATGGTATTTCGCACTGCTTCCAGGTGCAATCATCTTCGTGAAGGTTGAGACATCATGGCAGGAATCTTCAAACCGCTTGGCTGGAATCTCCATGCCATAGACGGTATGGAACAGACCTTCATAGAGCGTTCCGATCGCTTCTGCAGCAGAATCAGATACCTTCACATCTTTGAATACCCGGTAGCTCTTCTTCTCTTTCTGAAGCACCCAGGCATCGAGTTCTGCTTCAATGCGGAAGTGGGCTTCTCCTTCAAAGGTACCGACTGTATCATGGATCTTCTTCGCTTCCCGGTTGATGTGCGGGTGCATCTTCGAGTCCAGGGCATAATGGGTCATAAACCCATAGAAATAGCTCTTCAGCACACCGCTTGAAGCACAGTGTGTGTGCAGATAGAGGATTGCTTCTCTGACCTTTGTGTGATGCATCATATTTC
Source organism: Anaerolactibacter massiliensis (assembly GCF_900290205.1). Lineage (NCBI taxonomy): Bacteria > Bacillati > Bacillota > Erysipelotrichia > Erysipelotrichales > Erysipelotrichaceae > Anaerolactibacter > Anaerolactibacter massiliensis. The sequence continues at coordinate 423,745 of NZ_OLMH01000002.1, forward strand.
CGTACTTCGACAGGGAACCAGGCAGGACATAAGCCCTGGAAAAGAACATATAGTCCGGTCCCTGGGAGCCAAGAAAATAAGCATGGGGATCAGTGATCTCCTGCTGAATCGAAAATGGAAGGGAATTATAGACCTTCCGGGCAAATTCTGTATGGGTTGTTGCGGCTGGCATGCGCTCCTCCTCAGTAAGTAAAGCGGGCAAGCCTCATGTGCATGAACGCAAGTCCCTGGGGAATGCGGCGCACCTGGCGGCTGCTCCATTCAATGGACGCACAGTACTTGTCTGCTGCTTCCACGATCATGCCTTCCTTCGTTTTCGGCATGCCTGGGCAGCTCGGCCACATATGGTGCAGAATGCAGTCCTCTATGATCGGGTCTACCTCGAAATGCTGCTTCGCATTCTGAAGGGCAATCACCGGATGCACGGCACAATGACGTCCGCGGATCGGCTGTTCTCCTTTATGCTGGTCATACAGATAGAAATCATGGAGCATCGCTCCTCTGGTGGCCGAACGATAGTTCAGACCCTGTTTCTTTGTCCAGAGGTAAGTATACCATGCCACATTCACGCAATGCTGGAAGCGCGTTGTGGAGTAGTGGTGCGTATAATGGCGCAGGCGCTGGTAATCCGGATCTGCATAGATATCGGAAGTGATTCTCAGAAACTCCATTGCGGCTTCATCATCCGCATCCAGAAATGTCCTTCTGGAACCTATTACTTTTGTCATCGTTTCCAGTTTAATCAGAAATCGTGAAGGTGCAATACAGCTTAAGTAAAATTCAGGTTCAGGATTCCTGCTCGATCTGATCCCGGAAAAGTTCGAATTCCTGTCTCAGGAACGCAATCGATTTTTCGGAATTTCTTCCTGATAAGGTGTCCAGAAACTGTGCTTCCAGGTCAATGCACTTCTTCGCTCCGAGTGCGCGGATCGCATCCTGCCAGTAGCTCAATGTCACATTCCGGAACGAATTGAACATCATCGACAGAATGAAGTTTCCGGAAAGCACGCAGATCTCATGATGAAACTCAAAGAACGAACCAGCCAGCTGAACATCCTCTGGCTGTTCTGCTTCCGCAATTGCTCCGGCACAGGAGAGGTATTCCTTCAGGGTTTCCTCGAAGGGATCATTCTGTTCCAGCAGCAGTTCAATCGCTCTTCCTTCAATGGCAAGCCGCATATCAAGCAGTTCCTGCATATGATCTTTTGCAAAGCGATCTCTGCTGAAGGTAATCAGGTAATTCAGAGTCTCGATATTCCCGTTTTTCAGATAGTCTTCGACATACGTTGCGTGGCGGGCATTCGTCCGGATGAAGCCCATCCGTTCCAGTTCTTCCATTGCTAGGTGCACTTCAGAACGGGAAATCTTTGCCTCACCAGCGAGTTCCCGTTCGGTCGGAAGACGATCGCCTGGCTTCAGCTTTCCATCCAGAATCTCTGAAGCAATCTGATTCAGGAACTGATCTTTCAGGTGCTTTTTTCCAGTTTCTTTCTGATCCATGGCTTCCTCCGAGGCTTGTTAACCGGAAGAAGCTTATCACATGTTTGACAGTTTGTGCATCTGATCACTATACTGACTGTGGTTAAACCACAAGGAGGAACAGATGGCATTCTATAGAGATCATTATGATGTCATCGTCATCGGCGGAGCACTTGCAGGAATGAGCTGCGCCATGAAGCTGGCATCAGAAGGAAAGTCCGTTCTGATTCTCGAACGGCATAATCTTCCCGGAGGCGTCGCAACCTCCTTTGTCAGAAGCGGCGTAGAGATGGAAGCCACTCTGCATGAGATGATGTCGATCGGATCGGCAGATCATCCATTATTCATGCGGAAGTATCTTGAAGAGATGGGCGTCGTGATTGACTGGCTGCGGGTACCGGAAGCCTATACGCTCGTCTCTGAAGAAGATCAGATCAATATTGAACTTCATGCCGGAAAGAACCCGGATGGATCCTGGATTGCGGCAGATGAGATTGACCAGCAGTATCCAGGCACCAGAAAAGAAGTCAATGCACTGCTGGATCTCTGCGAGAAGGTGTATCAGTCTGTAGTCTATCTGAATGAACACTCCCTCAGCAAGCTGCAGATGCTGAGGCAGCATGAGGAACTTGTGAAGACTGCAGGCTATTCCGCAAAAGAAGTCATTGATCAGACCACGCATCTGCCTGAAGAGGTGAAGAAGATTCTCAGTGCCTACTGGATCTATGTCGGTCAGCCGATGAATTCTCTTCCATTCACGATCTATGCATTCCTGATGGGCGATTATATGAGCGGCGGCAGCTATGTGGCAAGGGGCTTCTCGCATGAGATGGCATGTGCGATGGCAGATGCCTGCATGAAGAAGGGTGTTCAGATCGAATACGGCCAGGAGGTGGAGAAGATCCTCGTGAAGGATCATCAAGCCTATGGCGTAAAAACGAGAAGAGGGGATGAGATCCATGCGGATTACATCGCCTCAGGACCATATCCGGATGTCGTATTCGGAAAGATGGTCGAACCGCAGAGCGAAGTTCCTGTCGAGGCAAGAAAGTATGCCAATGCGATGCCGTTAAGCGTCAGCTGCTTCTCCGTGGTACTGATGCTGGACCAGAAGCCAGAAGACCTGAATATTCACAGCTATTCTGTTTTCTCTTCCGAAAAGGCTATGGATACCGCGGAGTTCTGGAAAGAAGGAAAGCATCTTGGAAACTGGAGCTATCTCACGACGATCTGTCTGAACTATGCAAATCCGGAAGCAGTCCCTGAAGGTAAAACTTCTCTTTCGATCACGAATCTCCCGCTGGCGGAATGCTTTGCACATGTCACTGCAGACAATTACTTTGAGATCAAGCGGACAATCGCATCACAGATGATCGATCAGGTATCAAGGAGACTCGGAGTCAATCTGAAGGATCACATCATCGATATCGAAATTGAAACTCCGGTCACGATCTCGCATTATACCGGTGCCTACCGCGGCAGCATCTACGGCTATCAGCATCATATGTCCAATAGCATCGTGGCACGCCTGGAAGATGCAGGAAAAGACAACAATCTGATCTCTCATCTTGTCTGGTGTTCTTCTGCTCAGCTGGCGGGCGATGGCATGGCCGTCAATATCAATAACGGAAAGATCGCTGCCCAGATCATTCTCACGGAAATGAAGGAGGCTGCCTGAAATGAAAGTCAGAGGATTGATTCGTGATGTCACAGGTGCTTCCCGGGTAACCAGGGCAAGAAGGAACCTGATTGCCAGCGGCAGCAGCGAGAATCATTATTCCGATCCGATCCGGGAGCTTGCAGAAGAAGTGCATCCGGAAGTCACCAGAGTCCGGGTGGTGAAGATTGAAGATGTTTCTTTGACCGCCAGGATGTTCACTTTTGAAGCATGCGAAGGCGATAAGCTTCCGCCGTTTCAGGCAGGCCAGTACTGCTCCCTTGATCTGAAGATCAATGGGACCATCACGACAAGACCATATTCCATCTGCTCTGCACCATATCAGGCAAGACAGAACGATCATCCGTTCTTTGCCTTGACGATCCGCAATGGAAAACCGAACGAAGGATTTGCGTCAAGCTGGCTGTATGAACACGTGAAACCAGGAGATGAATTCAATGCCCATCTGCCATTCGGACAGTTCTATTACGAACCATTGAGGGATGCGAAGCATCTCATCGCTTTAGCAGGAGGCAGCGGCATCACGCCATTCTTCGCCATGGCTCAGGAAATCGCACATGGCACCATGGATGCAGATCTGACCATTCTCTATGGCTCCAGAAACACCAAGAATATCATCCTGGAACAGCAGCTTGCTGCAGTGGCAGAACAGTGTTCCCGGGTCAGGTTCATCAACGTGATCTCCGACGAACCGGATTACGAAGGAGAAAAGGGCTTTCTGAATGCAGATCTGATCCGGAAATACAGCGGATCAGAAGACTGCACGTACTTTGTCTGCGGCCCGCTGCCGATGTATCAGTTTGTTTCCGGGGAGCTGAAGAAGCTGGAAATTCCGGAACGGAGAATCCGCTTTGAAGTATTCGGGGCTCCGCGCGATATCACAAAAGCAGAAGGATACCATGGCGATTCTTCCAGAGTCTGGAAATGCACCGTATGCAGAGGACTGGAAGAACAGGTCATTGAGGCAAAGGCTTCGGAACCGCTGGCAGCAGCCCTGGAGCGGGCAGGAATCCCGAATCATACGAGATGCCGCAGCGGTGCATGCGGTTACTGCCGCTGCCAGCTGCTGGAAGGAGACGTATTCATTCCGTCTGAAGGCGATGGCAGAAGATACGCCGACCGCAAGTTCGGCTATGTGCATGCATGTTCAACCTGGCCGCTGTCCGATGTGAAGATCCGTATCATCATTCAGTGAGTCAGAAAACTGCATGCGGCAGCTTGGGGCTCATAAGGCAGCAATGCTCAGACACTGAAGCTGATAAACTATCTGTCAGTTTTCAGCGTACTGAACACATTGCAAGTGCCAGGGCTCCGGGACGCAGTGTCATGATGGAGTTTATAGTACGATTTCCGATTTAGAGGAAAGCGGCGTAAACCCCAGGTGCTTCAGCCCTGGGATATAATCCGCTCGCCTTCCTTGTTCCTGCTAAAGTGGTCCATGCAGAAAGGACAGCACTCTGACATGCTGTCCTTTCTGGCGGGATCATGATGCAAAGGCTGCGCCGTTTCCAGGAACCTGATCTGCATTCTTATGATATCCCGGGAATTGCAGGCAGTCTCTTAATGGACAGAATCAGCAATTTTCTTCATTCTTGCCGCAAGGCCATGAGCTTTCTTCACAGGCAATGAGCAGCAGGCAACCCGGATGCCTTTATTGACGAGGACTGTGTAGATATGATTCTTCATCAGTTCCGCGTGGATACGTTCTGCCCGGTCATTATCTTCGACTTTGATCGTGACGAAGAAGCCTTCCTTGTACGGATAGGTCTCCAGACCGCATTCTTCTGCTTCCTTCAGGAATACAGAGCTGCGCTCTTTCATGAGATCGATGTATTTCTGCTTTTCCTTCAGGAAGGTATCGCGTTTCTCCGTGACAACCCAGACGAAGTTCTTCATGGCCGCATTCGGAATGTTGGACCAGGTTGCTCTGGCGTTCTTCTCAAAGACGATCTCCGCATCGCGGACATCTGATTTCTGCTTTGCGACGATGACTGCGGCACCGCAGCGCAGTCCGTAGGAAGTCAGAGTCTTTGAGCAGGAGAAGCAGATGACACCCATGACCTGATCGCTGAACTGATTGAAGCAGTCCATGTAAGCTCTCGAATGTGCAAGGTTGTAGGAATAGTCAATATAGGCAATATCATTCACGAGAATGACCGGACCGGTCTTTCCGGCTTCATTGAGCAGATCCGTTAATTCTTTCCATTCTTCGTCGGAAAGACTGTAGCCGGTCGGGTTATGACACGGGCTGTTGACGACCAGGACAATCCGATCCTGCGTCTTGTGCACTTCTTCAATCGCGTTCTTCACGGATGCGAGATTGAAATGGTCTCCCTCAAACATCTGATACTTCACGGTCTTCAGATTGTCCTGTGCGGCCATCAGGCTGTAGGAGCCCCAGGCAATATCCGGCAGGATCACGGTCTGACCTGCATCGAGAAATGTGACCATCGATGTGGAGACTGCACCGGTTCCGCCAGGCGTAGCGATGACGGAGTGGGGCAGATTCAGACTGCTTCCCTGGGTGACCCAGTCCCAGACTTCCTTGCGGTAATCCGGGTTTCCGGTGAAGCTGGAAGCGTATGCTGCTTTGGTGCGGTGATCGATCACATCGTAATGATCAAATACGGTATCAAAAGCAACTAGCTTTCCATCTTCTCCATACAGAGATCCGATGGTCGCATCGGTTACTGCATCTTCGCCATGTTCTGCTTTATCTTTTTTCGCCATGTCTGCAACCGCAAATACCGTATCCTTGATCGGTACGAGACTGGCTGTTTTCCGAGTGAATGCCATGGATGTGTTCTCCTTCTGTCCTGCTGTTCAGCGGGTGTTTTTCACATCTGCTGTTGCGATAATGATACACCCGATATGCTACAATGGAGCCATGGACGACGAGAAGAATTTCTGGAATGATACCGGCAGAATTCTGATCATCCTGGCCCTTGTCATCGCAAGCACCAGTCTGATCATGACCCTGCTGACCAAATCAATGGAAAAGAAGGAAGAAGCGGCAGCCATCTCTGCCTCTGCTTCGGCATACTGGCTGCCGGAAGAGACAACCAATGTCGTGAATGTCTTTGCGGCAGGAACCGTGAATACGACGATGCAGAGCTCTGATTATTCGGCTTGTGTGTCTTCGCTTTCAGAGATCATCAGCACTTCCGGCTTTTCTTCCTATCAGCAGGAATCGCTGATCGGCACAGATCTGCCTTCGCAATTCGGAGATGCGATGGTTTCTCCCGGCTTCAATCTGGTCGGACTTGCAAATCCGGCAAGTCTTGCCCATGGCAAGGATGGTATTGATTCCTCGATGGCATACTGGACCGATTCTTTGGCAATGACCAGCGGAACCAATACAAGCACGGATTCTCAGAATCAGCTGCGGATTGCAGAAGTGGATGGGGTAAGTGCAGCCTTCCTTTCTTTCACAGATCTTCTGGATGACCCGATTCCGGAGAATGAGAACTACCTCGTCAATGTGTATGATGATGAAAAATCGCCGCTGTTAGTAAACAAAGCGGCGCAGAATGCGGATATCGTGATTGTCTCGATCTTCTGGAATGGCGGCCAGGGCGCACTGCCGAATGACCGTCAGAAACAGATTGCGGAAGCCCTTGCCGGAGCGGGGGCTTCGGTGATTATCGGGAATGCCGAGAATGCAGTCCAGCCGGTGTGCTGGATTGATGATACGCTGGTGTTCTATTCGTTAGGCAATCTCTTGACAGATGAAATAGACAGCACGGACCGGATCGGAGCAATCGGCGCCGTGACGGTGACCGAGATCACTGCCGGGACGACGCATCGCATTGAACTGACGAACCCGAAAGTCGATCTGGTCGTCAGCTGCCCGCAGAGCGATGGCAGCGTTGTCGTCAAGCCGATCAGCGATGTGACCGAAGCAGAACTTCCGGATCGGGAAGGGCTGTATGACGGATACAGCCAGACCCTGAAGCGCATGGATGACAGCATCCGCATCGGCGGTCTCTATTAAGACTGCTTCGTGATCCATCCGCGCTTCTGAAGCACCGGCAGCAGCAGTTTGAATAATGCGGCTAAAGCAAGCACCTCAAACGGCAGCAGGATCGTATTCTTTACGGCACTGCGTGCCAGATACCAGTAATAGCCCTTCGAATACAGGATTGCAGACCATAACGACCCGAGCAGCACATTGATCAGATAATTGTTCAATAGCTTGCTGAGGAATAAGCGCTGCCAGGTGATCTTCTTCTGATAGAGGAACAGCGCATAGATCAGTTCCCCCAGCATGGCAGTGATCGTATATCCGAAGAAGAACGCACCATCCGGAAACAGCACGAAGCTGACGAGATCCGTGACGGCACCGCTCACGATGCCGGCCGCCGGTCCCACGATGCTTGCCTCCAGGGCAACGATCAGAAACGAGATCGAGACTCTGAGGTTTTCCGAGACCGGAATGTAATACATGCTGAGCACGGTCTTCAGTGCGATCATGGCTGCCATCAGGGCCAGATACTTTGTCTGATGGAGCTTTTCTGCAGATAATTTCCAGAGATTCATAAAAGAGGACCCTCCTTTCCCGCATCGAACAAACGGAAAGAAGGTTCCTCTCTGTTTTTTCTGTCCGGGTTGGAACTGCCATCGCAAGAATGCTCTTTTCGTCCGCAAGATTATCCCTTGAACTCCTTGCGGCACTTTACGCGGCAGCTCTCGGTATCTTCTGATACCTTGTCACAAAGGGTACCACAACATGTCCGAAAATCAAGAAAAAACAGTCAGAACATGAAAAATACGATACAATTCGTATGCTATGAAAAAACTGATTGCTATTGCCCGGAACCAGGAAGAAGGCGAACGCCTTCTGAAAGCCGGCGCTGATGAAATTGCATATTCCCTGAAAGGCCACAGCTTCACCGGTCTTTGTTCGATCACGATTGATGAACTGCACGCATGCAGATCTTATTCTGTTTTTCTGAACCGGTTCTATTTCGAAGAAGATCTGGACAGTCTGAAAACAGTCCTGAACGAGCTTGATTCCATGAATCCGGAACATATCTACTTCAGCGATCCGGCAGTCTTTCAGATCTCTTCGGATCATCTCCGCAAGAAGCTGATCTACCGGCCGATGACGCTTGCTGTGAGTAAGGAAGATGTTTCCTTCTGGAACGATACCGGCATCGCCGGCGTTTCGATCTCACCGCTTCTGACCAGAAAAGAAGTTCTCGAGATCGTTTCTTCCTGCCCGCATACGGAACTGACCATCCATGGGAATCTATTGATGTCTGTTTCCAGAAGACTTCTGCTGACGCAATGGAAGAAGTTCTCGGGCTATCAGAATCGTCTTCAGAATACTGAAGGATTATCCATTCAGGAATCCAAGCGGAACGAGAAGATGCCGATCATCGAAACAGAAGCAGGAACATTGATCTATTCGGACTTCGTGCAGGAATCCTTCCTGCATCTGAATGACTTTGCGGATGCCGGAGCAGAACGCTTCTTCCTGAATCCGGTGTTTCCGGAGCCGGAGGCATTGATTGATGCAGATTCTGCATACCGGAAGATTCTCAATGGAGAAGATGCTGCAGCCATTGCAGAAACCTACAGGAAGAACCATCCGGAATTATCATTGAGCGAGGGATACTATGAACAGCCGACCATTCTCTGAACCGGAACTGCTGGCTCCGGCAGGAGACTTAAGAAGAGCAGAGACAGCGATACGCTATGGAGCAGATGCGGTATATCTCGGCGGACAGAAATTCAGCCTGCGCAGCCGGGCATCCAACTTCTCCATCGATGAAATAGCAGAAGCAGTCCGCTATGCGAACCAGTACCATGCCCGCATCCATGTGACGGTGAATGAGATTCCCCATGACAGCGACTTTGATGGTCTGGAAGAATACCTGAAGACCCTGGAAGACATCGGGGTAACTGCGATCATCGCTGCAAGTCCGGCCATCATGAAGCTGGCCAAGCAGACTGCACCGAAACTCGAAGTGCATTGCAGCACGCAGATGTCGGTCACCAATGCCAGCACTGCTCAGTTTCTGAAGGATCAGCTGGATATCGATAGGGTTGTTCTGGCAAGAGAATGCACGTTAGAGGAAGTGCGGGCAATCGTCTCGCATTGTCCGGTGGATACGGAAGCATTCATCCATGGCGGCATGTGCGTGAACTATAGCGGCCGCTGCACCCTCAGCAACCGCATGACCTTAAGAGATGCCAATCGCGGTGGCTGTGCGCAGTCCTGCCGCTGGTCGTATCATCTCTTTCAGAATGGCAAGGAACTGTCTGATCCGGACCATCTCTATACGATGGGATCGAAGGATCTCTGCGCAGTCAATGAAATTGCAGAACTGATGAAGGCAGGCGTGTGTTCCTTTAAGATCGAAGGACGCATGAAGACGGAATTCTATGTGGCAGGTATTGTCAGTGCCTACCGGCATCTCATGGATGAGCTGATAGCACATGACTATGTATTGTCTGAGGAACGCATGGCATACCATGCCGATGAGATTCTGAAGGCAGAAAACCGGGAGACGTGTCCGGGCTTCTATGAAGGAATTGATTCTGCCGCAGTGATCATGCATGAAAACTCCGACAAGGATGTCAATCACGGCTTTCTTGGCAGAGTCGTTTCCTATGATGAAAACGCAGGGGTATTAGTGCTGGAAACCAGGAATCCGATTGATCTCGAAGATCGGATTGAAGTGATGGAACCGGGAATGGAGAATCGGACGTTCACGGTGAAGTCCATGCAGAATGAGAATGGCGAATATCTCGAAAAGAGCCGGGTTCCGATGCGTTTGCTGAAGATTCCGGTGCCGTTTGCAGTGAAGATCGATGATCTTCTGAGAAAGGCTTAATGATGATTCTGGAAGGAAAAGTTTCGGTCAAGGCTGCAATGCTTGGCGGACACAGAAAAGTGAACCGGATTCTGATTGATTCCCGCAAGCATGATAAGGACACGCACTTCATCGAGCAGAAGGCAGAAGAGCTTGGTATTGAAACGCTTCGCAAGCCAAGAGAAGAACTCGATGCCATGGCGGAAGGATTCACGCATGGCGGCATCCTGGCAGAAGCAGAAGAGCGGAAGTATCAAAGTCTTTCCGACTGCCTGCACAAAGAGAATCCATTTCTGGTGCTATTAGAAGGCGTGGAAGATCCGTATAATCTCGGCTACGTGATGCGCTCATTATACAGTGCAGGCTGCGATGGGCTGCTGTTAGAGAAGCGTGACTGGTCGAGAAGCGAACAGGTGATCGTGAAAGCAAGTGCCGGAGCTTCGGAATATCTGAATCTTGTCTGCAGCGATGACCCTGCGGGCATGGTTCATGCATGCAGGGAAAATGGTCTGAAGATCTATGCAGCAATGCGGAAAGATGCGGTGTCGTATTTTGAGGCAGACTTCACGATTCCGCTGCTGCTGTGCATCGGCGGGGAGATGAGAGGTCTTTCTTCTTCCGTGCTGAAGGAGGCTGATCAGAACATCTTCATTCCTTATGCGAATGATTTCCGCAATGCGCTGAATGCGGCAGGGGCTTCGGCAGCGCTTTCATTTGAAATCCTGCGCCAGAGACAGTACCGCTGAAACATTCCTGTGCTAGAATGTTCGCGAGAAAGAGGACAGCTATGAGAGAAGCGTATTATTTCCACGAAGATACCGTGATTCTGAATTATTCCAAACAGTATTTCCGCACGCCGCACGAACTGCTCAGTTCGGAGGGTTTCCGCAGTTTTCTCAGTTCTTTCCTTCCGGTTCTGAAGAAGGAGCACTATGATCTGTACTGCTGGCTTGTGGCAAGCAAGCTGACCGAGAAGGATCTTGAAGATGAAATTGTTCTGGTCATGAAGTACCTGATGGTTGTGGACATCAATGAGATTCATGACTACCTGATCACGAACCGCGAGAAGTTCCTTCAGGTCATTGAAGAAGCATATAACTACTGGCGCAAGCTGCAGCGTGTTTCCGTGCTTTACACGCATAACGAAGAAGGCTATCAGATCCAGAACTTCCTGGAAGCAGATTCCCGGATCAATGATCTGTGCCTGAATGTCTACCGTACTGCCGAAGAAAAAGTCCAGGGCGGGAAGAACAAGGTATACCGTCAGCTTCATGCCGGCACCAATGCCTCGCTTCTGCTTCAGTACTACCCGGATCATCTGCCGGAAGAGTATGACAAGCTCAGAAGCATTGCCTTCGTCAATGAGACGATGATCCGCACTCCGCTGATCCTGCATCCGCGTTCCAACAAGCGCACGAATACGTTTACTGAGGTTTCCTACAATCCGATTGAAGACTTCAGGGATCCGGATGCCAAGGATGACTGGATCTGCTATCCGGCAAAGATCGGCGAACTGCTCGTATTTGCGTATTTCCATCGCAATTACATCAGTTCTGCAGTTGCCATGGCAAACCTGTTCGAACTGGCTGCTCCGGAAGAAGCAGCTGTCCGCAAGCCGGACTGCATTGAGCTGTTCGGCGTCGAAGACGGCACGAAAGATACTGTGTTCTATCACGATCAGAAGAATGATATCTGGGTCGGAAAGGTCAGCGCTGCTAAGGAGATCGACTACTTCGGATATACGAAGAAGTCTCTCCTGACGCTGCATAACCTCGCCATGATTCAGAGAGGCTGGCTGCCGATCCATGGGGCAATGGTCAATATCTACCTCAAAGACGGAACGAAGAAGGGACTGCTGTTCATGGGCGATTCCGGAGCCGGCAAGTCCGAGACTCTCGAAGCGCTGTCTGCTCTGGCAGATGATCTGATTGATCATCAGGAAACCGTCTTCGATGATATGGGCACCGTGCATATCGATGAGAATGGCGAGATCCGGGCTCAGGGAACCGAGATCGGTGCCTTTGTGAGACTCGATGACCTGGATAAGGGAACTGCCTACAAGGACATGGACCGGTCGATTTTCTTCAATCCGGAGAAACCGAACGCGAGAGTCGTGCTCCCGGCGGCTCCGTATTATGTCGTGACCACGAACCAGAAAGTAGACTGCTTCCTGTATGCCAATAACTATACGGACAAGAGAGGCATGCACCTGTTCTCTTCCGCAGAAGAAGCAGAGCCGGTCTTCCTCGAAGGCAAGCGGTTTGCCTTAGGCACGACTCAGGAGAAGGGACTTTCCACAACCTTCTTTGCCAACCCGTTCGGCCCGATGCAGAAGCAGGAAGAAACGAAGAAGCTGATCGATAAGATCTTCGCGAAACTGTTTGAAAAAGGCATTCCGGTCGGTGAGGTCTATACCTGCCTCGGACTTCCGAATAAAGGTGACCATGGCATTACCAAAGCAGCTCAGGCCCTGATGGACTTTGCGATTCTCGGCAAAACCGGCAGCAAGACTGAGGACTGAATCAATACCTGAATGAATCTCTGTGAGTACAGCTTGCAGAGATTTTTTATATTGTCAGAAAAGCAGCTTCATAAAGGGAAGATATGGAGGAAAAACGAGAAGTGCGGGTCTAGTTCAGATTCAGCAGAAAACCTGTATTGATTTGCAGATTTCTTAGCTGATTTGTGAAATAACCTAAATCAGTTTGCCAATACGTTTGCTAAAATACGTAATAATCTAAAAAAACCACTAGTTTGTTTGCTAAATTGTTGATTTATCAAAATTTATTTGCTAAAATCCAAATAAACTAAGAGATTATTGACTGATTGGTAAGCAAAATGTTAGCAAATGAATTAAGAGAATTAGTCAGACAAATTCAGAAACAGAAATCTGAAGAGCAGACTATCGAAATGAAAGCAGCTAATAAAGGTACTCCGCAGAGGCTTTATGATACTTTATCCTCGTTCTCTAATCAGGATCAGGGCGGTATTATCATTTTCGGGATCGATGAAGAACATGATTATTCTCTTGTCGGTGTCTATGACCCGCAGGATCTTCAGAAGAAAGTAACAGAGCAATGCAATCAGATGGAGCCTCCTGTGAGAGCACTGTTCTCGATGGCTGAAATCAGCGGAGTATGGGTCTGCTCTGCAGAAATACCTGCAATTGATCTATCGGAAAGGCCTTGCTATTACAAAGGAGCTGGACGAGTCAGGGGATCCTTTATCCGGGTTGGCGATGCAGATCTTCCGATGACGGAATACGAATTGTATAGTTTTGAAGCCTTCCGGAAACATCTTCATGATGATGTCCGTCCTGTTCCTGATGCCACAATCGAGAGCCTGGATCGTGAAACTCTTGGAAAGTATATTCAGCTCAGAAAGCAGGAAAGACCTGGGTTTTCAAAGCTTCCGGAATCACAGGTGCTTGAAATGCTGAATGTTCTGAAGGGAAAAGAGCCGACCCTGGCAGCGGTCATGAATTTCGGTATTTTTCCTCAAGGATTTTTTCCTCAGCTGGGAATTACTGCAATTGTTGTCCCTGGAACTGAAATCGGACAGACTGATGCCCAGAATGCCCGCTTCTTGGATAATCGCCGCATCGAAGGAACAATACCTGAAATGGTGGAAGAGGCACTTCTTTTCTGCCGCAGAAATATGAAGATCCGGACCGTTATCGATGAAAAAACAGGTCTTCGGGCAGATCGCACGGAGTATCCGGTGGATGCGATCAGAGAAGCAATTCTGAATGCACTCATACACCGAGACTACAGCATCTATACGGAGGGAACTCCGGTTCAGATCGACTTCTTTGCAGACCGGCTTGAGATTCATAGCCCTGGTACTTTGTATGGAAGGATGAGTATAGAACAGCTAGGCTATGGAAGGCCAGATCAGAGAAACCCCGCTCTGGCTGTCATGACAGAAAATCTGACCAGCGCAGAAAATCGCTATTCCGGAATTCCGACCATGAGAAGGGCGATGAAGGAATATCATCTGCCTGAACCGAAATTCGAGAACCGAAGAGACGAGTTCGTTGTGACGTTCTTCAATCGGGAAGAGCCTTCTCTGATCAGATCTGCCAATTCAGACAATACAGAAGAAATCAGGAACAGAATCCTGTCGTTCTGCATAACTCCGAGAAGCAGAAAAGAGATTGCAGAATATCTGAAAATCAAAACTGAATTCTATGTGATGTCCAGATATGTGCAGCCTCTTGTGAACTCAGGAGAATTGCAGATGACAATTCCGGATAAGCCGCGGAGCAGATATCAGAAATTTGTTGCGAAATGAAAACATCATTCGCGCTGATCACGTTTTCTGACATTCCTTCCTTCAGAAGGATCCATGCATGCAATCGGAACAGAAGGCAGCCGGATCATGGCTGCCTTCTTCATCGTTCAGGAGATTTTTGTAAGATCGCCAAGGAAACTCGGTTCTTCAGAGCCGAGATGAATTGGCTTAATACATCCTTTCAACCCCTACATATGGTAGTGCGGATATGATATAATTAATGCATGGAAAGAAACAATGAACGGCTTACACATGGTAGAACATCTGTGTATAATCTGAACTACCATATTGTGTGGGGGACAAAATGCAGAAACAGAGTTCTTAACGGTGACATAGAAGCTGACCTCAAGCAGCTGATGCATGACATTGCGAAAGAGAAAGGATTTACTATTACGCACCTGGAGATCGGAACGGATGATCATGTACATCTAATGGTTTCTGCTCCGCCGAAGCTTTCTGTTTCAACAATTGTCAAATGTCTCAAAGGCACTTCTGCATTCCGTCTTTTCCGCATGCATCCTGAATTGAAAAAATATTACTGGAAAGCAGAAGACCGTCACCTATGGGAACCTTCCTATTTTGTCGAAAGCATCGGGGCACCGAATGAGCAGGCTGTCGCCAAATACATTGACGATCAGAGAAAGAAGGAATCGTATGACGATCATTAAGAAGGGATTCAATCTTCAGCTGTATCCGAATGAAGAGCAGACGAAAATGCTTTCCAGAACGTTCGGCTGCGTACGATTTGTTTATAACCAGATGCTCAATATGCAGAAAGAACGGCATGACAACGGCGGGAAATACGTCAGCACATACGGCATGAATTATGTGCTGACGCAGCTGAAACGTGAGAACGCATGGCTGAAAGAAGCTGACGCAACTGCCCTGACTTCTGCGAACGATCATCTGAATGCGGCATTTCAGAAGCTGTTCTCCGGACAGGGAGGATACCCGAAATTCAAGTCAAAAAAGACATGCACGGACAGCTATACGTCCAAGTGTGTGAACGGCAATATTTACGTTATTGATGCGCACCATATCCAGATCCCGAAGATCGGAGCTGTTTACTTTCGCTCCGGAAAACTTCCTCATGGGAAGATAAAAAGCATTACCGTTCATCAGAATCCGGATGGACGCATCTGCGCCTCCGTGTTATGCGAATACAATGAGGCCGATTTTCCTAAAACAGGCAGGTCCGTTGGAGTCGATGTCGGGCTGAAAGATCTTGCCATCCTGTCTGACGGGACAAAGATCCCCCTGCCCAGGTGGGACAAATCAGAAGATGATCATCTGCATTACTGGCAGAAGATCGCTGCCCGTCGTCTTCGGAAAGCAAAAGAGGCTATGAAGGCCGATCCGTCTTTAAAACTGACAGGCTTTAAGAACTATCAGAAAGCAAGAAAAATGTGTGCAAAGATTCATGCACATATTGCAAACCAGAGAAAAGACTATCTGGACAAGGTCACTACCGCCCTTGTCCGCAAGTATGATGTGATTGTCATCGAAGATCTGAAAACCAAAGACATGATGCACAATCATCACCTTGCCAGAGCAATTGCCAATGCCGGATGGTCTGAATTCGCAGGAATGCTCGAATACAAGTGTGCCTTCTATGGCAAAACGTTAATTAAAACAGATCCTGCATATACAAGCCAGACGTGTTCTGCATGCGGTGAAGTAAACAACCGGCTGGGATATAACCATTATGGATGGCTGAAAGTCCGTGAGTGGACATGCCCTGCCTGCGGAGCCCATCATGACAGAGATATCAATGCGGCAAAGAATATTCTGATGGCTGCCTCCGCAGCCTGATGTGCATCACAACGGCCCGGAACGGTGCCGTGGTTAATAGCCTGTCCTCTGGATGCCGATTCTGACAGTAAGACGGGCGTTCCCAGAAGCTCTGTCACGTCAGTGACGAGTAGTTCACCAGGATTCCTGAGTTTCTTCCGGAATGAGAATCTTCATTCCCTGAGGCACTACCGAGATGGTAACTTCTTGATGGGATCCGCCATCTTCGCCATCCAGGGTCCAGGCAATTGGGTTTGCTGGCCTGAAGGTCACGCTTCTGGTCTGGAATACTGTTGCAAACGGATTCTTGGAAAATGAAGTTCTGCCGTTGAAATCAGCCATGATGCTGTTGTAGTCAATCAGATTATTCGGAGCCTTGATCAGAAGGCATTCAAAGAGACCATCATCCAGCTTCGTATCTTTCAATAGAGGCGTCTCCATGCCGCCGATGCTTGTGGTATTGCATACAGCCCCGAAGATGTAATCGCCTGTCTCAATGATCCCGTCATGCTCAATCTGCATCGTTTCGCGATAGCTCAAGCCGCTCTGCAGGTTGGCAATCGTTTCCAGCACATACGCATTGTAGCCGAAGCGGTTCTTCGACTTCTGGGATGTTTCATAGCTTACATTCGTGAACGCACCGAACGCGGCGATGTAATTGAAGTAGGAATCCCCGAACTTGCCGATGTCATATGCATAGACATGACTTCCGGCAGTGCTTTCGGCAATTTCCTGCACAGACAATGCTTTTCCGCCGGTCAGGGTCTTCGAGAAATCATTGGCACTTCCGGCTGGCAGATAGGAAATCGGCACATGAATATCCAGGTGCATCATCGCGTTGATCACATGATTCAGCGTTCCGTCTCCGCCTGCTACCAGGATGCAGTCATAGTGACGTTCTGCTTCCGAGAGAATTTTCTCGGAAGTAAGTCCG
This sequence comes from Anaerolactibacter massiliensis, assembly GCF_900290205.1. Lineage (NCBI taxonomy): Bacteria > Bacillati > Bacillota > Erysipelotrichia > Erysipelotrichales > Erysipelotrichaceae > Anaerolactibacter > Anaerolactibacter massiliensis. The sequence goes on from NZ_OLMH01000002.1 coordinate 440,741, forward strand.
GCTGCAGGATCAATGGGATATACCAAAGTCTCGCATCCATGCGAAGCGAGAATCGTCAGTACTTCCGGGAACTGCTGCCGGACAGATCCGGTGCCGGAAGTCAGATTTGCCAGAAAGAGTACACGTTTCTTCACCATATCTGTCTCTATCATAAACGAAGCGATCCCGGTTCGTAATGGACAGACACGGATTTCTGTATCGGCAGTAAAAAACCTGCCGCAGTCACGGCAGGTGCTGAAAGAATCAGTCACTTCTGTTCGGCAGCCGGGAAGGTCACCAGGAACTCACTGCCTTCATTGATGCGGCTGGAAACCTGGATCGTGCCATGCGAGATCGATACCGCATGCTTGACGATCGAAAGACCGAGTCCGGTTCCGCCGGTTGCTCTGGAATGGCTCTTGTCAACCCGGTAGAACCGTTCGAAGATGCGATTCAGGCTGTCGGCAGGGATGCCGATGCCGGTATCTCTGACTTTCAGATAGCAGCGATCTCCGTCGCAATACGTGGACACGGTTACCGTGCCGTTCTCTTTGTTGTAGCGGATGGCATTGTCCAAGAGGTTGTATGCAATCTCATAGATCAGTCTTGCATTTGCCTTGATCCTGGTCTCCTTGAGATCAGTCCGGATCGTGACATGATGCTCTTCTGCAGACTTCTGCAGAGATTCCTGAGCTTCTCTGACCAGATCGCTGACATTCACGATTTCTTCTTCTGCCACGGAATTCTCATCCAGCTGAGACAGGCGGATGATGTCATCAATCAATGTTAGAAGTCTTGCACTCTCAGTGCGGATGCGATGGACGAACTGAGCTTCATCTTCCGGCTTCACGAGATGATTTTCCAGAAGTTCTGCGCTGCCCATGATGGACTGCAGAGGCGTCTTGAGCTCATGCGATACATTTGCGGTGAACTCTCGGCGCTGCTGCTCCGCAGCGTATTCTTCTGAGATATCCGAAGCCAGGAAGCTGGCCCCGGTATAAGTACCTTTGCTTGTGATCGGTGCAGCCGCAATGCGGATCGTGCGGTCTTTGACGGTCAGAATGTCTTCTGCCTGTCTGCCTGCATGGACTTCTTCAAGGATTCTGCTGATCTTCTCATCCCGGCAGAGGGTCAGGATATGTTTGCCGTTCACGCTGCTGTCTGCTTCAAACAGACGCAGGGCAGCCGGATTGACCGAGAGAATTTCATCCTGATGATTCAGGACGATCAGTCCTTCGTGAATCGAAGAAGTGACGGTTTCGAATTCTTTCTGCTTCTGATGAAGCTGATTGAGCTGATCGCTGATCTGATCGTTCTGGCGATCAATCCTCGTCAGAAGGGGAGCGATCTCTTCATAGCCCTGATTCTCGAGCGGATGATCAAGATCGAGATGATTGAGCGGTTCAACAATTCTCCTGGACAGCCACTTTGACATGAACCAGGAAAGCACGATTGCACCGATCAGAATCCATAACAGGGTCGTCGTCAGACGCAGGACCATGAGACCGACGGTATCCGTGGTAACAGAAACTCTCAGGATTGTATGATCCGCTAAGAGCACCGCATGATACATCGTCCTCTTGGCCATCGTGGAAGAATAGCGGACGGCTTTGCCTTCGCCATTGATTAATGCCTGCTGGACTTCTTCACGGTTCAGATGATTTTCCAGCGTGGAAACATCTGCCTGATTATCAAACTGCACCGTTCCATCTGCAGCGATCCAAGTGATGCGGTATTCGTCGCTGGAAGGCAGAGAATTGAGATAGTCCATGCCGGAAGTTTCCACTCCGGCTGCCGCGAGCTGTGCCTGCGAGGTGAGCTGAGTTTCTTCCAGGCTCATGAAATAGCGATTCAGTGCTCCCAGGATCAGAGCCAGGGAAGCTGCCAGAATCACCAGTGTGGAGAAGAAGACTGACTTGAATATCTTTTTCGTCATGAAGAAGATTCCTCCTCCCGGTAGCGGTAGCCCACTCCTCTTACGGTATCAATGCACGAACCGGCATCCTTCAGCTTCTGACGAAGCGTGCGGATGTGGACATCGACGGTTCTCGTCTCGCCATCATATTCCAGACCCCAGATCAGATTCAGCAGCTGATCTCTGGTATAGACGATGCCAGGATGCGAAAGCAGCAGCTTCAGCAGCTCATATTCCTTCAGGGTCAGCGAGATTTCCTCATCGTTGACATAGACTTCATGTTTCTGAGGATCGATGCGGATCGGACCATGCGTGACGACCGTGCTCGGCGTTTCCTGCGTGCTGCAGCGGCGCAGCACTGCTCTTGCCCGGGAAACCATTTCCATCATGCCGAATGGCTTTGCCAGGTAATCATCAGCCCCGAGATCCAGTCCCCGGATCTTGTCGTATTCCGTGCCTTTGGCACTTGCCATGATCACCGGAATCGAGGCAGTATCCGGATCTGCTTTCAGCTTCTTCAGAATCTGAACCCCATCCTCATCCGGCAGCATCACATCGAGAATCACAAGCTCCGGCTTTTCCTGTTTCAGCGATTCGAAGAACGACTTTCCGTCTTCAAATCCTTCTGCCGCAAAGCCGGTCGATTTCAATGTATAGATTTCAATCTCACGGATACTGCTGTCATCTTCAACAACGGCAATCATTCCTCTCCCTCCTCTGTGGAACCGGTAATGGAATAGATGACCCACTTGGCAATATTCACCGCATGATCGCCGATCTTCTCATAGTATTTGGCAATCATGACCAGATCCACGGCATATGCGCTGTCCTGCGGCATCTGCACGATCATGCGGATGATTTCCTGCTTGGTCTGATTGAACAGATCATCCACGACATCATCGCTGCGGATGACTTTTCTGGCAATGGAAAGATCCTGCTTGACGAAAGCATCAATTGCCTCAGATACCATGGTTCTCGTGGCTTCTGCCATCTTCTGGGTACCCGGAATGCCGATTCTTCCGCCCATGTTCAGAATCTCTTCCGACATATCTCCGGCAATCTCGCAGATGCGGCTCATGTCAGTGATCATCTTCAAGGCAGCACTGACTGTTCTTAAGTCCTGGGCCATCGGTGCCTGCAGCAGCAGATACTTCATGCATAGCTGCTCAATGGCCTTTTCCTTGGAACGGATCTCTCCCTGCAGGGCCATCGCTTCTTTCGCAGATTTGCTGTCACCCTCCATGAGGGCAGTATCCGCCAGGCGGATGGCTTTCTCTGCAAGTCCTCCCATGGAGATCATTTCGGTATTCAGGTCTCTCAGACCCGAGTCTAATCTTGAACGCATGATGCAGTCCTCCCTTTTCTGACGGTCTGCCAGAATATCACGTGCTGAGGAAGCGTCATCACCATTGCTACATTACCATAAATCAGCACTCGCAATCAGCCGAAAAGGCAGTTCTTCCTCTACCTGAATCAGTATGAAAAATGAATGTAAAGTGAATGCGGAGTGAAACGTTAAATCTATGTAAAAAGTGAAGCAGATCGGCAAAGGACAGGCAGAAATCGGAATGTGATCAGGTCTTTGTGCTACACTGATCCATATGGAAAAAATCGAATCTCTGCAGAACGCCAGAATCAAGGAATGGGCAGCCCTGCACGAAAAAAAAGAACGAGACCGGAGCGGAAAATTTCTCGTCGAAGGAGAGCACCTCATTGAAGAAGCCATCTCTGCAGGCATTGCTGAGTGTGTGATCAGCGACCTCGAAGAGACGCCATTTCTAGATATCCGGAACCTCTTCGTTACCGATAAAATCATGAAGAAGCTTTCGGCGAATGTGTCCAAAGCTCATCTGATTGCGGTATGCAGAAAGCCTGAACCATCAATCGCTTCGTATCATCGGCTGCTGCTGTTAGATGGAATCCAGGATCCGGGCAATCTCGGCACATTGATCCGCACGGCTGTATCGTTTTCTTTTGACGGCATCTGCTGCTCGGAAGAGACGTGTGATTTCTATAATGAGAAGACAATCCGCAGCACCCAGGGGGCACTGTTTCATATTTCTCTGATCCGCACGGATCTGAACGAACTGGTTCCTGAACTTCAGAAACAGGGAGTCAAGGTCATTGCGACTGCTCTCGATGCCAGCATTCCGTTCTCTTCGTTAGAAGAGAGTGAGCAGATGGCCTTTATCCTGGGCAATGAAGGACAGGGCGTTTCAAAGAACCTTCAGCAGACTGCAGACGAACGGATCCGCATAGAGATGCATGGCTTTGAATCTCTCAATGTCGCCGTTGCCGGCGGCATCGTGATGTACCGGTTCCGGGCTCAGTAGTATCCGTATCCGCCGAACTCATAGCGGAATTTCTTCTCGGAAGGATCTGCCCGAAGTTCCGTCTCGGTTTCATGATCGATGCGCATCCAGTGATTCTCCGCAGGCAGTCTCATGCGGAAACGATTGATCGCTGCTTCGTCTCCCTGCAGAACCAGTTCGACATCACCGTCTTCCAGGTTTTTCACATATCCGGTCAGACCTAATTCCTGGGCAAGGGCCATGCACGTATAGCGGAAGCCTACTCCCTGGACTCTTCCCTCATAGAGAATCTTCACTCGTTTCATAGCTTCAGAATAGCACGAAAACACGTTTCAGGAGGTATTCCATGACAGCGATTCTGCTGAATCAGACAAACTTCGATCAGGCATGGGCTGCAGAAACCCTGTATGAGCTGATCCGTCCCGGCATGAAGGTCTGCATATTGCCATTAGCCTATGAAGAAGGCTGGGCCAGCGATGCAGAGATCTTCCAGGATCGCTTCTCCGAAGGAAGCGAATATTATGAAGACCTCAGAAGACCATTTCTTTCCTACGGCATCAAGCAGAAAGATATCTATTTTGCGGACTACCACCGCGAAGAACCGGAAGAGCTGGAACATGACATCCGACGGTCGGATATCCTGTGCGTGGTCGGCAATGACCCGGAAGAGTGCATGCTGCGCATGGAAGATCTGGGGCTGATCCGGACTATCCGGAATTATCCGGGACTTCTGATCACAATCTCGGAAGCATCCAAGATTCTCTTAGAAGAGTATTACCGGACGCCGGATGAGGATCATGAGTTCGAATACCGGGATGGACTGGGGCTTTTGTCCGGATTTGATCTTGATACGCATTACTTTGAAGACGTATTTCATCTCGGCGGAATCATCCGGGCTCTCGAAGAAAAGGGAAGATCAATCGCGATTCTTCCGGACAAGGGAGGCATTCTGCTGGATCATGGCAACATGGAATTATTAGGCAATGCGTTTATTGCCGGACCGGATGATCTCGATGAGATCTATCAGCTTTACCATGAAGTGGAAGAACGATAGGAATTGATTTTCGGTTCGTTTCTGAATATGATTATTTCTGTTCAAAGCGCAGAAGAAGAGACAAGTACTCGCATCGCATCTGTCCAAGAGAGGAATCGGAAAGGCTGAGACGATTCTGACAGGAGTGCAGAGGAATTCACTCTTCCAGTGAGATTAATCGTCTCCGGGACTCTCCGTTACAGAGCAATCAAGGTGCACTTTCTCTTGAGAAAGTGAATCAGGATGGTACCGCGTTCATGACGTTCCTGGATGTTTCAGGAACGTTTTTTATCTGATCAGGAGGAAAGAGATTCATGAGTGAACACATTGAACAGGTTCAGAACGAAGCCCTGGCAGCCGTGCAGTCTGCCGGAACGATGGAAGAACTGAACCAGGTACGGATCGCGTATCTTGGCAAGAAAGGCTCCATTCAGGCATTGATGGCAGAGATGAAGAATCTCCCGAAGGAAGAAAAGCCTGCCTTCGGCCAGAAGGTCAATGCCTGCAAACAGGCAGTCACGGAAGCCCTGGAGAAACGCCAGGAAGCGCTGAAGGAAGCCGCGTTAGGCACACAGCTTGAAAAAGAGAAGATTGATATCACGCTGGCCGGCGATCGGCTGGAGACGGGAACGATTCATCCGCTGATCATGATTCAGCAGGAGATTGAAGACCTCTTCATCGGCATGGGCTACAAGATTGCCGAAGGACCGGAAGTTGAGCAGGACTACTACAACTTCGAGCTTGCCAACATTCCGAAGGACCACCCGGCAAGAGATATGCAGGATACGTTCTACATCGATCCGAATACGCTGCTCCGTACCCATACCACGGCCATGCAGATGAGAGAACTCGAGAAGGCACATGGCCAGCTTCCGATCAAGCTCATCTGCCCGGGCAAGGTATACCGCAGAGACGATGACGATGCGACGCATTCCCATCAGTTCATGCAGTGCGAAGGTCTGGTCGTCGGCGAGCATATCACGCTGGCCGACCTGAAGGGAACTCTGGAGTTCATGGCAAATCGCATGTTCGGCGAAGGCCGTCAGATCCGTTTCCGTCCTTCCTATTTCCCATTCACGGAGCCTTCCGTGGAAGTCGATGTCTCCTGCCCGTTCTGCAATGGCAAAGGCTGCAGCGTCTGCAAAGGCAGCGGCTGGATTGAGATTCTCGGGGCCGGCATGGTGCATCCGCATGTGCTGGAGATGAATGGCTTTGATCCGAAGAAGTGCAGCGGCTTTGCCTTCGGAGTCGGCCTGGAGCGGGTTGCGATGCTGAAGTACGGCATTGATGATATCCGCAGCTTCTACACGAATGATCTGAGATTCCTGAAGACATTCGACCGGTTTGACTGAGGAGGAAAAGACGATGAGATTAAGTTATAAATGGCTCAGTGAATATGTGGACCTTGCCGGCATCAGCCCCGAAGAGCTTGCTCAGAAGATGACGACGGCAGGCTTGGAAGTCGAAGGCATCGAACCGATGGCTTCCGGGACGAACCTGGTCATCGGCGAAGTCCTTTCATGCAACGACATTCCCGATACGCATCTTCATGATACGGTTGTCCGCATTCACGAGAACCCGGAAGAAACCGTTAAGATTGTCTGCGGAGCACCGAACTGCAGAGCAGGCCTCAAAGTCATCACTGCATTGCCGGGGGCAAAGCTTCCGGGCGGAACAATTCTTGCAAAGCCGGTTCATGGCCATGAAAGCAATGGCATGCTGTGTGCACTGTTTGAACTTGGCGTCGATAAGAAATTTCTGAGTGAAGCACAGATCGCCGGCATTGAAGAACTGCCGGCAGATGCACCGGTCGGTGAAACCGAGGTGCTCAAGTATCTTGGCTATGATGATACGATCCTCGATGTGTCGCTGACCCCGAACCGGGCCGATTGCGCGGCCATGTGGAATATGGCAAAGGAAGTCGGTGCGATTCTCCATCGTCCGGTCACCTGGCCGGATTACAGCGGCAAGGACGAAGCCGGAGAAAAGGGAACCTTCTCTGTCACGCTGAAGACGCCGAAGTGCACGAGCTACTGGGGCAAGGTAGTGAATCATGTCAAAGTCGGTCCTTCTCCGAAGTGGATGGTGAACTATCTCCATGCGGCTGGCATGAACAGCATCAACAATGTCGTCGATATCTCGAACTTCGTCATGCTGGAGACCGGTCAGCCTCTGCATTACTATGATCTTTCCAAGCTTCCGCACCATGAGATCACAGTTGTCGATGATGTGGAAACCAAGCTCACTGCTCTTGATGGGGCTGAGTTTGAAATTCAGAAAGGCGATATCCTGATCACGACCGGAGGCGAGCCAACTGGCGTTGCCGGCATCATGGGCGGCGAAGAATCCATGATCGATGAGAATACCAAAGCAATTCTCATGGAAGCAGCCCATTTCGATCATGCGCAGATCCGCCGTACTTCGATCCGTCTGAATCTGATCACGGAAGCAGCTTCACGATTCACGAAGGGACTGGAACCTTGTTCCATTGAGAAGGGCATTGCCCGGTCCGTGGAACTGCTGCAGAAATATGCGGATGCGTCCGGCTTTGAAGAAACCGTCAAAGCAGGAAATGAAGTCTATCAGCCGCTGGCGGTTTCAGAAACCCTCAGCCACTGCAATGGCCTGCTTGGAACCGACTTCACGATGGAGCAGGTAGCAGATGTTCTGAAGAGCCTTGATTTCAGACCGGAAATCGATGGCGATACCATCCTCTCGCATATTCCTTCTTATCGTACCGATATTGAAGGACAGGCAGACATCGATGAAGAGGTGATTCGTCTCATCGGTTTTGACAGCCTCGGATCTACACTTCCGCAGATGCAGGCAACTGTAGGAAGACTCTCTCCGGTCCAGGCTCTGCGCAGAGATACGAGAGAAATTCTCACGGCACTGAATCTTCATGAAGTCGTGACCTATACGCTGGTCGGCGAAGACTATATTCAGAATGCCTACCAGCCGGCCGGAGAAGCAATTGCCTTATCCATGCCGATGTCTGAGGCAAGAAAATATATCCGTACTTCTCTGATCAACTCCATGCTGGAATGCGGGCAGTACAATGAAGCACATTCCAATACGGATCTTGCATTCTTCGAGCTTTCCAAAGTTTATGGAAAAGGCGGCAAGGAAGAAGAACGTCTGGCAATTTTCCTTGATGGCAATCTCCATTCTGATCCGCTCCATCAGCATACGGTTTCCGGCGACTTCTATGCCATGAAGGGAATCCTGACTGAATGGCTGAAGAAGTGCGGTTTCCAGGTACCAAGAGTATCCATCCGGGAGAACAAGACCGATCTTGTTCACTTCCATCCGTACCGTTCGGCAGAACTCTGGCTGGATCATTCGTTCCTCGGCGTATTCGGAGAAGTGCATCCGACCTACGCTGCAAAGTATGATCTGAAGCGGGTGGTCTATGCAGAACTCAACCTCGGACCGGTTCTGAATGGCAAAGCCGGAAGAATCCGCTATACGGCTCCGGATCGCTATCCGTCTGTATCCAGAGATATCGCTCTGGTTGTCGACCGCAGTGTACCAGCAGAAGAACTTCTGGAAGTCGTAAGAAAAGCCGGCAAGAAGATCGTACGTTCAGCAGAGATCTTCGATGTCTATGAAGGCGAACATGTGGAAGCAGGCAAGAAGTCTGTCGCTCTGCATATCGTCTATCAGGCATCGGATCATACATTGAAAGAAGAAGAGATCACTGCAGCTCACCAGGCAATCCTGGATAGCCTCAGCAGCAAGCTTTCAGCACAGTTAAGAGCCTGAGCTCAGAAAGGAACAGGGAAAGGACCTGTTCCTTTCTTTGGTGTGCTTTCTTTACAATTCCCGGATATGATTCTCTCTGGAGGATGAGAAACCGATGAGATACTATCTTTCTGCAATTCTTGCTATTCTGTTCTGGAGTTCTTCTTTCATTGCTACCAAGATTGCCTATCAGTCGGTTTCTCCGCTTTTGCTCTGTCTGATCCGCTTTGCAATCGCATCCATTCTGATGGGGACAATCAGCCTTCTGAAAGGAAACCGTCAGAAAATTGAAAAACAGGATCTGAAACCCGTGCTTCTCTCTGCAATTCTCGGCATCAGCGTCTATTATGCTTTGGAGAATATTGCACTTCAGAAGACATCTGCTTCCGATACTTCTCTGATTGAAGCGGCTTTTCCGGCTCTTACTGCCTTGGTCGGTCTGACGGTATATCGGGAAAGACCCTCAAAAAGGATGCTGGCAGGAATTCTCATTTCCATTGCCGGAATTGCTGTGCTCACGGAATATGATCCATCCGAATCTTCTTCTCTCTTCGGAAACCTGCTTCTTCTGGCTGATGGCTTTCTCTGGGGCTTTTACAACTACGAAACCAAGTCGATCTCCGGAAAGTATGATTCTTTTACCATGACGTTTTATCAGACCGTGATCGGAACGATCTTCTTCCTGCCGATGATGGTATTAGAAAAACCGATGCTTACCAGTATTACGCCATCCGTGTGCCTTGCTATTCTGTATCTCAGTGCTGCTTGTTCGGTGGCAGCATTGCTTCTGTATAATTATGGTCTGAAGGGAATCCCGGCTGCTAATGCTGCAATTATCATGAATCTGATGCCGATCTTCGGCGTTTTCTTCTCCTGGCTGATTCTGCAGGAAACTATCAGCCTTCGCCAGGTGTTCGGGGGCATCATCATTCTGATCGGGGTATCAGTATCGACGACGAGACAGCCAGCATAAAAAAAGCACCAGAGAGACTGGTGCTTCGCTTCTCGGCTATCTGATTTTCTTCCGGAACACTGCCAGCACGGCAATGGATGCCAGTGACAGGATTCTGCTGAAGGTCTGTACGCCAGTATGTTCATAGACACAGATATAATTACCAGCTTCTTCAGCATAGAAGGAGACGATGGATTGACTGCTGGGGAATGTCGTGACTTTCTGTTTCGTTCCTTCTGAACTGATGTGATAAACCTGGTAGCCTTTATACCAGGTAAGCGGAAGCAGATAAGTTTTTCCGGTTTGCGATTCCTCAATGGAGAAAGAAAGAGCAGTTCCGTCCTTGGTATAAGCAATATCCGTATCCGTTCCATCATTGTTCTTGATAGCAGTGGAATAGCCTCGGAAGTCCGGGCTGTTCAGAGGAAGATAATCTCCTCCGGCAAGTTCTACCCGCATATAGGTTGCAGAATAATAGGGGTCTGTCAGTCTGCCTTCAGTGATATCCGAATAGGTGCTGGAGCTGGTGATTCCGAAGGTCCGGTTCATGGCTGGTGTCAGGTGCCAGACTCCTTCTGCGGTCACTGCAGCACAGAGCAGAACTGGCAGCCATGATTTCTTTGCCAGGTGAGAAATTCCTGCAGCTGCGGGGACAGTCAGCAGAACCATTGCCAGTCCCTCTAAGCGCCATGGAAACTGCAGGATCCTGAGGGCTGCTAAGCTGCCCCATGGGATACAGTCTCCTGGCAGCAGCATCATCACATAGCCCAGAATCAGGCAGCTCTTGATAAAGCGCTGCTGTTTTTGTTCCTCGCTTGGAACAAGGAACCAGGTCAGCGGTGCAAAGGTCAGGAAGCAACCGATATTCAGCAGCATCTGCCGGTCTTTTTCCAGATTATTTGAGCCATATCCGAAAATGGTTTGATTGGCAAAGAATTTCCATAACGGCATTGCCCCGGAAGAAAGATCCGAAGAAGCCCCGTAATAGTTCAGGATAAAGGTATTGCTGGAGAGCTGTTCGATCATCGGCAGTGTGAACCAGGCTGTGACAAGAAATGCGATCAATACTGCCTTGCAGAGAGAGATGAACTGGTCTTTGCTGATCCGGTTCAGATCGATGCAGAAGAAGACAAGGAACAGGACAACGCCGAATAGAAAGGACAGATTATGACAGCACAGAAGCCCTGCCAGACCAATCGTGACCAGGGGCCAGTGATCTGCCTTCTTCTGGTCCAGAACTTCATAGAGACCTGACAGAAGCACCGGATAGAACACAAATGCCATCGTCTCTCCGACTGCACTGCGCACATAGACATCCGTGATGCGGTAGTTTGCAAAGAGATATGCTGCAGAGATCAGAATTGCGATCCCCGCTTTTCCAGAGGTGCGGTCAATGAGACAGCACATGGCATAAGCAGAAAAGAAGGTAGCTGAGAAGATCACGAACTTATAGCAGAAGGCAAGAGAACAGCCGGCGCTGTAGAGCAATGCCGGAATGATCATGAAGAGATCGTTGTAGAACATCGGGCTGGCATAGCCGAAGCCATGATTCTTGTACGGGTAGATACAAGGAAACCAGTCGCCGGCCGCGATGCGTTCTGCCATCCCGGTGATCCGGGAAAGATGGAAGAATGTATCATGCTCGATGCCTACGAAGTCTTTCAGAAGATACGGATAGCAGAATACAAGGCTCAGAATCAGGGCGGCGAGAAGGTATCTGCCGTAATGCGAGAAATAGCGTTTCATATTATCCGAAATACCAGCTCGGGAACCACTCCAGGAACTTGATATAAGCAGTCGTGGTGCCGAATCCTGCTGTAGCCGGAAGGAACATCACAAAGAGCACTGCCACTGCAATCAAGAAGATGCAAACCCAGAGGTTCAGAGACGAATTGTTCTTCTTCCAGATCCGTTCAATGCAGTAGGCAATTGCAAGGATCATGAAGAAACTGGTCGGATAGAAGTGGTAGGCAAAGACACAGCGCTTCACCAGGGTAACCCATGGCAGGAATGCCGAGAGATATCCAGCGGCGATGATCCATGCATTCCGGTCTCTGTCTTTGAGAGCTCGCTTGATGACATAGAGGATAGCAGGGAAGCCAGCCCACGTCAGCAATGGATTCGAGAAGCAGGAAATAGAGTGATACATGCCTTCGGCATCCATTCTTCCGAAATACCAGATCGGCCGGATATCAAACAGCCACTGGTACCAGGTGCTCTGGTATGGATGTGTTGCCTTGAGATTGATGTGGTAGTGATACATATACTCGCACTGGCTCCAGACATTGGAAATGGACCAGCCATCTCTCCATACCTTGCACGGAAGATAGGAAACCCAGTAGATCACGATCGGAATGCCGATGAAGAATAAGAAGCACCAGGCAATCGTCTTCCAGAAATATGCCTTGCCATTGCCAGCCATCTTCTGAAGCAGCTCAAGTTCTTCAGCACTGTATTTCGAGGCGTCTCCAGCCAGAGCTTTCACAGCACAATGAGATTCATGAACTCTGACTCCCAGAGTCATAAACAGCAGCACTGCAAGACCGATGGCACTGTAGCAGGCAGTCCATTTCGTGGCGATGCCGATGCCCATTGCGATCCCGCACTTCAGCAGCGTTTTCAGAGAATCTTTCAGGGACGAATCATAGTAATTGGTATAGCAGTAATCGATCATGAACCGGTACATGAGCAGAATCCAGAACACGCTGAACGGTTCCAGCGTTGCAATTCTGGACGTCGCCAGGTGCATGAAGTCGCACGCCAGCATCAATGCTCCCGCACCAGCCACCTTCTCCTTCTGAAACAGCCGCTTCAGAATGCCGTAGAATAACGGAATCAGGAAGATTCCGAACAGGACACCCGGAATTCTCCAGGCTAATGGATTCATACCGAAGAGCTTGATGCTCAAGGCGATGAGACACGTACCGAGCAATGGATGAACGGTCGCATACATGTATTCGCCATTTGCGATCTCCCAGGCATTGCGCGGATGGTAGACCTCATCAAAATAGCTTTCATTCAGATAGATCGGATCGAGAGCAAGCTTATCCTGTTCATCAATGAGCAGGGTAGCAGGATATTCCATCGTGCCGCCCTCATCTTCCTTCACAGCCACCGGAAGAAACTTCTTCTCTCCAGCTGCCTTGAAACCGATCTCGGTCAGCGTATCGTTCTTATTGACGGAAGTGATCCGGATATAGCGGTAATTCCAGTCTCCGGTGACCAGCTTGTACTGATAGATGCTGCCATCACTCAGCACCGTGATGTCTTCCCAGTGATTACCATCTTCGGAACCGGAGATCTGCAGATCATGGAACCCTAGCTGATACGTATCGAGGTTGCTGTTATTATCGCCTTCGCCATAGATTGCATAGATCGTATCGAAATGCGTGTCTTCGGTCAGCTCCAGCACCACGCTCTGCGGTGTTGTGCTCGGCTGCCAGGTCGTACTAGGAAACTTCGTGCTGCCAAGCTGCCAGAATGAGACAATTGCATAGCAGACGGTCAGGACACTGACGTACCACCAGTCCTTCTTCGTCCACTTTGAAGCTTTTCTCGTGCCATGAAACCAGGGAAGGTGTTCCTGCTTCTTTTCCGGCTTCTGATCTTCTTTCCATCTGATCGGTGCATACCGGAACACCAGCCATAAAACGAGCACTGCACATAGACAGCACAGCGCCATCGGAAGCAGTTCCGCATCCTGAAATAATCTGAGACTTAAACTGCGCATAAAAACCTCTTTTCAACCAGAAAATTATACTATTTCCATCTGAAAACATTATGCCCAAAAAGACTTCCCTGTTTTCAATAGTGAATGTTATTAATCATAACAAAAATAAGATTTTAGGTTCCGGTATTCCTGCCTGTTCTGAAATATGATACGTTATATTGGCGAAGATTAAAGCGACATATACAGTTATTGTTACAAAAAATAACATTCAGGAGGACTATGAAGAAATTATCACAGAAAAGACTTGCTGATACGATTCTGAACGGCAGAAAGCAGAAGGGGCTGACGCAGCAGAAGCTTGCCGAACTGACCGGCATCAACCGCACGATGCTCAGCCATATGGAAACCGAAGAATATATGCCTTCCATTCCTCAGCTGGAAGCCCTGGCTTCCGTCCTGGAATTCGATCCGGGTGATCTATTTGAAGAAGCTTCTTCTGCTCAGAGCACAAGGCCGGATCCATCTCTCAGGATTGCAGTAGCCGGTACCGGCTATGTCGGTCTTTCCATTGCCGTATTGCTCAGTCAGCATCATAAAGTTACCGCAGTGGATATCGTGCAAAAAAAAGTAGATCAGATCAATCAGAGAATTTCCCCGATCCAGGATGAATACATCGAGAAGTATCTGAAAGAGAAGACGCTGTTTCTGACTGCAACCATGGATGGAAAAAGCGCCTATGCAGATGCCGACTTCGTGGTAGTTGCTGCACCGACAAACTATGACTCCAGCAAGAACTACTTTGATACCTCTGCAGTGGAACAGGTGATTGATCTGGTCCTTTCGGTAAACAGAAAAGCGATCATCGTCATCAAGAGCACGATTCCGGTCGGATATACGAAGTCTCTGCAGCAGAAATATCCTGGAGCGCATATCCTCTTCAGCCCGGAATTCCTGAGAGAATCCAAGGCATTGTTTGATAACCTCTATCCATCCAGAATTATTGTCGGAACCGACATGGATCATCCAGAACTGGTAAAGGCTGCTCATACCTTTGCAGAACTGCTTCAGGAAGGGGCGATCAGGGAGAATATTCCGACTCTGTTCATGGGTACGACCGAAGCAGAGGCAGTCAAGCTATTTGCCAATACGTATCTTGCATTGAGAGTCAGCTACTTCAATGAACTGGATACGTACGCCGAGACCAAAGGCCTTGATACGAAATCGATCATTGACGGGGTCTGCCTGGATCCCCGCATCGGAACACATTATAACAATCCATCATTCGGCTATGGCGGCTACTGCCTGCCGAAGGATACGAAGCAGTTATTGGCAAATTACAATGACGTTCCGGAAAATCTGATCCAGGCAATCGTGGAATCCAACCGGACCAGAAAAGACTTTATTGCCGACCGGGTTCTTCAGAAGGCTGGGTATTATTCCTACGGGGAAGATAACAGCTATTGCAAAGACCAGGAAAAGCAGGTGACCATCGGTGTCTATCGGCTGACTATGAAATCCAACAGCGATAATTTCCGCCAGTCTTCAATCCAGGGAGTCATGAAGCGCATCAAAGCCAAAGGCGCCTCTGTGATCATCTATGAGCCGACGCTGGAAGATGGAACCACCTTCTTCGGCAGCAAGGTTGTCAACGATCTGAAGGCTTTCAAGGAGCAGTCTGCCTGCATTCTGGCGAACCGCTATGACAGCTGCCTGGATGACGTGAAAGACAAGGTCTATACCAGGGATCTCTTCCGAAGAGACTGAATGATTCTCGTCTGATCCGGAACTATGCATTCTGCATGTTCCGGTTTTTCTGATGCAAAGAGAATTTCTGGAAACCTTGGAACATCGAGAAGCAGATATATCTGTTTCTCGATGCCTCTTAATAGTTTCTTCATGAAGTCAGCCATATCCGTGCCAGGGTTATGATCCGGACTTGGCCAGCTATGGTGCTTACTGCATTTTCTTTGTTTCTTCTCCTCATTGCGAATGGCAGTATCAAATTCCTATGGATTCCGTGTCAGAAGGTACAGCAGTTTTCAGGAATTCCTCAGCTCATACGGAGCAGTTTTAGTTGGAAATTTATGGTACGTAATCACATTGGATGCAGATGATTTTAATGACTTAATCATCTGAATGCATGTGGAAAACTCGCCTGAAATGGTGTGAAACTCACTATTTTATTAAGAAGATGAGAAAGAAGCTGGTTTGATACAGGAAAAAATCTCATGCTTTACGATAAGATCAGATATCAGCTTATGACACGAAAAAAATCCTGGCCACGCCATAGAAAAAAAGCCATCGGAATCATCCGAAAGCTTGCAGTGAACATTTAATTCTTATAGCCGTTTGTCCCAAGAACAATGCGGACATAATCACGGCATGAATCGACAATTGCATCGATGATCACAGTTTGCTCTTCATCATTCACCTTATAAAACACAAGATTCTTTTTCAGAACAAGAACTTTATATCCCTGCCGTTTTAATACTGGATACTTTGGATCAGCACCCATGCGGGGAAAAGCTGAAAGATTGTTGAGGGATTCTTCAATCGAGTCCAATATTTCCAAAGCGTTTGCCGTTCCGAAATTGTCAGCAATCCTAAGGATGATTTCTCTCAGCTGCTCATCAAATGTATCAGTTCTTGTCAGCTGATACATGATTATTCACCTTTTAGTTCCTTCCGAAGAGAATCAAAGGATTCTTTCAAAGGTGCAGTTCTTCCTTCACGAACATCTTCTTCGGCTTCACCAAGCATTTCCAGAAGCTCAAGCCTGGCTT
Organism: Anaerolactibacter massiliensis; assembly: GCF_900290205.1. Lineage (NCBI taxonomy): Bacteria > Bacillati > Bacillota > Erysipelotrichia > Erysipelotrichales > Erysipelotrichaceae > Anaerolactibacter > Anaerolactibacter massiliensis. The sequence continues at coordinate 457,129 of NZ_OLMH01000002.1, forward strand.
TCATAAGCTGATAATCTTCATAGCCAAGACTGACTGTATCGCCTCTTCCGTTTACTGTAATAATGACGGCTTTGCCATCCTCCCGGCATTCCTTTGACACTTCACTGTAATGATTTCTCAAGTCCGCAGATGGCCTGATAGATTCAGAAAAAATCATAGGCAGCCTCCTTATAGTCAAATTCTATCGTTTTATGACTATTCTTACAAGTCTTCCTGATAGAAAAAGGGTAGAAATCAGGGCATTCTTAACGTAGCAGGATAAGGAGTTTTGCAATACAAAATCCGGTGCTTCGGAATTGCCCAATGGGCAATTCGATGATAACAAAAGGGGTTTCTGCGTATTACAACTGTGTTATATCCTTCACTTTTTCCAGATGATGCCCTTGAGAAAGATTGTGCGCATTCCACAAGGAGTTTTCTCAAAAAAGTGTTTCCCTGCTTTGTTATTCCCGTTTGGTTCTGATCCCCGCTGCTGCTGAGTTCTCCTGCAACCAGGCCCAAAAACGCTGCAAAGTTCTTTGCTTTAACGAATCTGGTGAAATCTCCGATTTCTACAATCACAGCCAGTGCAGTCAGCACTTTCACTGACTTAAAGCAGATAAGCTTGTGAACTGCTTCCCGGTATTTATCCGATTCAGCGATTTCTTCAAAGCGCTTGTTCATCTGTTCAATGCGATCAGAAACTGTTTCATATGACAGCAGGTAAGAATTCAGCGTTTCCTTGTTAATTCCCTCCAGAGGAAGCTCCTTAAGCCATTTCATGTGCTTCTTTGTCCAGTAATTCTTACCATCCGTAAATTTATATCCGTGCCTGGTAGTAAAGGCACAGATCTGCTGTTTGATCACTTTGAGCTGCTTCTTGTGATCCTGCTGCATACGGATGAAATCACGTACTGATTCATCTTCTTCATCAGGGGTATAGACTTCACTGTATTCATGATTCTTCAGTGACCTGGCAATCGCTTCGGCATCCCGCTTGTCAGTCTTCTTCCTGCAGCGCATGTTGATTTCTGTTCCGGTAATAGAAGCAGGGGCAAGGATCTTTGTGGTCAGACCATTACTTTCAAGATCGCGCTTCAGTTTAAACCTAAGGCAGCCAGCTTCATATCCGACAATGATCTCTGTTCCTTCGCTGGCGCTTGGCTATCTGATCATGAATCTTTTCCTGGTATCGGGCAATCTCAGCGGAGATGTGTGTTCGACCTTGTTCGGATCCACTTCAATTCTTACACTGACTTCCGGGGAGGTGATGATCTGTGCTCTATTTTCGGCTGTCGTGATGGTGATTTATCTGGTGTATTACCGGGAGATTTTCCGGATTTCCTTTGATGAAGAATTTGCTGAAGCAACTGGCACTAGGATTTCTGCTCTGAATACTTTTCTAGCCGGGATCATTGCAGTGACGGTTGTTCTGGCAATGGAGCTGGTCGGTTCTCTCTTGATCTCAGCATTAGTGATTTTCCCGGCTGTCACTGCTATGCAGATATTTTCTGATTTCAGAGGGGTTTCGATCTTCTCGGCAGTCATCGGTGCATTTGGTACTGCTGCCGGAATTCTGATTGCAATTCTGGCCGGGACGCCGGTAGGGTCGATGATTGTTGCGACAGATCTCATGATCTTTCTGATGGTCCTGATCGGCGGAAGAATGAGACCATGATCCGGAAGCTTCTGACTGCTCTGATCGCTGGTCTCTTATTTGAATGCATGCATGGATGCACTCCTTTGAAAACGCAGATTTCTCAGGAGGTGGAACCCATCTCTGAATCAGAAGAACCTGATGATGGCATTGATCTCGATCTGGTTGGGCAGAGCAGTACAATTGTTTATTCTGAAGTTTACAGCATGATGCTGAGCCCGGAGGATTACCGGCATAAGACCATCAGAATCTGCGGATATCTTACAGAAGGAAGAAATTCCAGAGGAGAGCAAGCACCGGTATGTCTGATTCCGGACGCAGCCCAGTGCTGTGTTCAGGGTATCCTGTTTGAATGGGAGGGAACACATGTCTATCCGGATGATTATCCGGCCGAAGGAGAACAGATTGTTATCCAGGGAGAATTTGATTATTCTACGGATGGAAACTATATCTATCCGGTACTTCTGAAGGCAGATATGGTCCCGCTGTTCGGGTGGGATGCGAGTCCTGCAATCGGATCTGCAGGAACAGAATGAGCGGAACAGATCATAGCTTCGACAGCAGAAAGAACGTGGCTGGGAAACCAGGCATTTCTGCTTCTCATTAGAAATATATGCTTAACGGACGGCAAGAGGAAGTCAATCTTTTCTCTGAGTTCAGGATGAAAAGATGCTGCCCGAAGGATTCTTCAGAAAAGAATCATAGGCTCTTTCTGCTTCAGCTCCGGAATATGCCGCAGTTCTTCTGCATGTTCCGGATTATTCTCTCTGGTGCAGTATCTGGTACTTTGATCGGGGCTTAAGAAATCATGGCTTGAATTCCAGACAATAGATCGGTCCACCAGAACGAAGTTCTGCTGGTGGGGTGCTTTCAGCACCTCGCCAAGATTGGATAAGTATTCTGAGACAGAAGAATTCTGAATTTCTGTATTCAGCACAAAATACAGGTTTATTCCCCTATGAACGAGTTTATTCAGATTCTGATATTCGTTCTGAATGGTATTGAGATCAGGATCGGTAAGGAAGAAGAGAACTTCTTTTCGGGCGTGGGTGAGGTCCTGATTCCACGGCTCATGCCAGGAACTTCCTGCATAGTAGTAGCGATCAACGGATATCTCTTCCTGTGCTTCCTGTTCCTGAACTCCATATCCTTCTTTCTGGTACTGCTTCAATCGTTTTCCATACATGGCCATTGCCATCGGAATACGGGAATCCACATAGTCATACACCTTGACCAGGTCTTTTCCTTCATAGTTCCGATGAATGCGGCCGGTATACTGAATGATTCTGCTTTCTCCGGAGATCGGCAGAGTAAGAAACAGACAGGAAAGAATCGGAAGATCGAAACCTTCGCCAAGCAGGGAACTTGTGCTCAGCAGTACGAAGCCTTGTTCGGGATCATGTTTTTTCAATCGTTCGATTGCTGCATTCCGCTCGGTCTTGTTCATAGCCCCAGTCACCAGCTCTGTATAGATATCTGCGTCTTCCAGCATTCTGAACAGGACGTTCAGATGTTCAATTCGTTCTGAGAATACGAGAATTTTCTGGTTCTCATTGTATTCCTTATGGATATCCTGGAAGATCAGGAAGTTTCTTGCCTGGTCTTCTGAGAGCTCCTTCAGAAGGCTGCTGGGGGTAATCTTCGAACCGAGAATTTCAGCGGCAGTATACCGCGGGATCAGTACTTGCCTGAAGGTATAAGACCGCCTTGCTTCAGCAATGGATTCCTGGAACCGGATCGGTCCACAGAACATGAAAATGGCTTTCTCGAGTCCGTCTTCCCGCTTCGGGGTAGCAGTAAACCCATAGATGTATCTGCAAGGGGTATTGCGCAGAATTTTCAGACATGTTTCAGACCCGGCACGATGAACTTCATCTATGATCAGAAGACCGTAATGACTCATGAATTCTTCCAGGTGGTCAAAACCGGAAACCGTATCCATGCTGGCAACATCGATATGGAATCCCGGGTTCTTGGAGCCGCCTTTCAGCTTCCTGACATACGGATTTTGCTTCTTTTCTTTGTCGGGGTAGTCCAGAAAGGTGTGGATCTGATTGATCCATTGATTCAGAATTGAAATTCTCGGAACGAGGATCAGCGTTGAGACTTTCAACTGCGCAATAATCCAGATTCCAAGCACTGTTTTGCCGAAGCCGGTAGTGGCATTCAGAATGCCTAGCTCATGTTTCAGGAGCATTGGAGCAGCTTGTTCCTGGTTCTTTCTCAGCTTGCCGAGGAAAGAAACCTCAATGGGTTCTCCGGTCGTTGTCTGATCGCTGATGGTGATCCGGCTTTCAGGGAAGATGGAAACCAGTTTTTCTTCTGCTCCTCGTGGCAGTGAGATGTACTTTTCGTCTTCGTCGCAGAAAGAACGAACTCGGACAATTCCGTAGACAGAGCGGTGGTTTTTCTGCGCTTCAAAGAACTTCGAATTCCACATGCTTGATAAGCTCCTCAGCTGAAGCAAGGTTGCTGCATTCAGAAATCGTTTTTCAAATCGAAGCATGGCTCCTCTTGTTCCCTTGATTTCAGAACTGAACTTCATCCCGGTTTCCAGACGCATCGCTAACTGGTCCTGGTCAAAGAAGTAGGTTTCAGAATTCTGTGTATTCAGAAAGGCAGCAAGCTCTTCGGCAGTGATTTTCTTCCGCGTGCGAAGGTAATCGAACGGGTGCGGAATCTGAGTGCCTTCTTCAGACAGAAAGAATGTTTTCCCATCGGATAAGTGAGAACCATTCAGGGGCAGGGCAATCAGATTGCCGACACCGTTTTCCGGCAGGTAATCCTGATTCGGGAACAGGCGATCAAAGGAACTGAAGGAAAGATTCCGGTTATGTTTCATGGATTCTCTGAGCAGTCCTTCTCCCATTCTCCGGGCAAGAAGAGCGCGGACAGGAACCGCAAAGAAGAACCAGAGATGTCCGCCTGCTCCGGAATTTGATCGCTCCATGACGGGATAGAAACCATAGGATAAGGCGGTCTCATAGACACCGCGCATGGCATGGAACCAGTCGTCCTCGTCAAAATCGATTGCCAGGATCTGGCAGAGAGAATGATCCATCAGCGGATATAAACCGATCCCCTTTGGAAACGCCTTTCCGGTGAAGTAGTTTTCAAGGTCTTCTTTCTGCAGACCGCGGAAGGAGCGATGAGGGCACTTCAGACAGGTCTGTCCGCTGCCGGACGCATGAGGACAGACAGCTGTCATATTGTTGCGGCATACCGGATTCCAGCCATACTGATCACGTTTTCTGCTGTAGTAGCGATATGCAAAAATATCAGTTCTTCCGGCAAAGTAATCCAGGTAGATTCTGATCTTATCTTCTTTCTTCAGAACCGGGAGGTATTTCTGCGGAAGAAGACCGTGCTCTGAAAGAATCTCTTTCAGCTCTTTGTTTTCGTTCCGCAATTGTTCCAGTTCCTGGTTCTGATCATCCATAAGCAGCCTCAAAGTCGATCTGAACTCATTATAGCGTGTGAACTATCCGATGGCGGAAGACTGCAGGCAGCATGAACCTGCATCATGGAAGAACATGAAAATCCAGGGTTCCATCTTTGTACGGATGAGCAGAAACAAGGAGAATCGTTGGCGCAAAGGCCTATCTGATCCGCAGATAATAGGCAGAGGTCTAAGGAGGCTCAGCCGTCTGCACTGCAGGAGGACACAGTCTCATCAGAAGAATCTGGTATCATAGTTTCGAAAGAGAATGATGAAATGACTTCAGAAAATACTTATCTGAATGAATATCCTCTGAATCTTCTGATTGATGTCTATGAGCAGGCAGGAATACCGTTTGACCCGGCATGCTATGCAATGACAGAAGATCAGAGAAATGGTCTGGAACAGGCAGTCTTTTCTCTGAGTGCCAGACTGCAGAGGTTTCTCAGAAAAAGATATCTCGAGGGGCAGTCCTGCAGAGCAATTGCAGTGTCCGAAGATATTTCGGAAGCCAGAGTCAGGACGGCGCTCCATCGCCTGCTCAAGAATCTTTCCAGACCTGAAAACATGGATCTGATTCAGAGCGGGCTGCAGATTGTTCTGGAAAAGCAGAAGGCGGCAATTGCCGGAATCGTTGATGATCCTCGAGCAGAAAAGATCACTCTGGAACAGCTGAACTTGACGGTCAGATCCTATAATCTTCTGAAAGCTGCAGAACTTTTTACGGTAAAAGACATTCTGAAATCAGAACAGGAAGGAAGACTGTCCGCAATCAGGCTCTTAGGAGAACAAGGAAGAAAAGAGGTTCTTGCCAAAGCAGAAGCCGCAATGGTGAAGGATGGTGACGCATCGTGAACAGAAAAGGAATGTATTCTTCCGGTGAGTTTGCAGAGAAAGCCCATGTGACGCTGAGGACGATCCGCTACTATGACAAGATGAATCTTCTGAAGCCTTCCATGCATACGGAAGCAGGGGCAAGATTATATTCTGATCAGGACTTTGCAAAGCTTCAGCAGATTCTGCTGTTCAAGTATCTTGGATTTTCTCTGGAAGAGATCCGTGAAATGACCTTGGCTTCGGCAGATCCTCATTTTCTGAATGAATCGCTGAAGATTCAGAAACGTCTGCTTCAGGAGCGGCAGGAAGAGCTGCAGTCCATGATTCTTGCGGTAGATCAGACCTCAGCAGCATTGGAACAGAAACATGAAATCGACTGGGAACAGATGCTGAATCTGATTCATCTGACCGATATGGAGACAGAACTTCGGACCCAGTATCAGAATGCAACAAATATCAATGCCAGAATTGCTCTTCATCGTGATTTCTCTGTGAACCCGGAAGGGTGGTTTCCATGGCTTTTCCGTCAGATGCCCCTGAAACCTGGAATGCATGTACTGGAACTGGGCTGCGGAAACGGAGCATTATGGCTGGAAAACCTCAGTCAAATTCCTTCAGAGATTTCGATTCTGCTTTCTGATTCTTCAGAAGGCATGGTCAGGGAAGGTCAGCACAAACTGTCAGAGGATCGGCGTTTCTCGTTTCAGACGATTGAGATGGACCATATCCCGTATCCTGATCAGTCATTTGATCTCGTGATTGCAAATCACGTATTGTTCTACAGCAATGAACTTGATCAGACACTGAAAGAGATCAGAAGAGTCCTGAAGCCGGAGGGAACCCTTGCAGCAAGCACGTATGGGGCTAAGCATATGAAGGAAATCACGGAACTGGTTCAGGAATTCAACCCGGAGATCCGTCTTGCGGCTGAAAATCTCTATGATCAGTTCGGGCTTGAGAATGGAGGAATAATTCTTAAGCCATACTTCGATTCTGTAATTTCCAGAAGATATGAAGATTCCATTGAGATATCTGAAGCAGATCCTCTGATTTCCTATATTCTCAGCTGTCATGGCAATCAGAACAGACTGCTTCTGGACCACTATAAGGAATTCCATGAGTATGTTGAGAAGAAAGTCACAGATGGATTCCACATCACCAAGGATGCAGGAGTATTCCTGGCAGGGGATCAGCAGGCAATTCATGGGTGATTCTGAACCTTTTCTCCAATTATCCCTTCTTATTGAAGATCAGAATAATGAATCCTTTGCTTTCCGCCGGGAACGGGTTTTTTCCGGATGCAATGCTGAAAGCAATACCACGCTCCTTTGTTCTCGATCAAGGCTGCTGCTGATCTCCTGCGGGTAATTGCGTGCGGTTCCTGGCGAGCTATGGTATATTCTTGAATGCAAGCTCATGAACAGAGGGCAGAATGATCCTTGCTTGCGGAATTCATGATTGTTCCTGGAGAGTAGTTCAGATGTCTAACTTACCTGGCAGGGGATCAGCAGGCAATTCATGGGTGATTCTGAACCTTTTCTCCAATTATCCCTTCTTATTGAAGATCAGAATAATGAATCCTTTGCTTTCCGCCGGGAACGGGTTTTTTCCGGATGCAATTCTGAAAGCAATACCACGCTCCTTTGTTTTCGATCAAGGCTGCTGCTGATCTCCTGCGGGTAATTGCGTGCGGTTCCTGGCGAGCTATGGTATATTCTTGAATGCAAGCTCATGAACAGAGGGCAGAATGATCCTTGCTTGCGGAATTCATGATTGTTCTTGGAGAGTAGTTCAGATGTCTAACTTAAAACGATATACGTTATATATCCTGAATATCATTGATGCGGTTTCTATTTTCCTCAGCTTCTTTTTCTCTTTTTGGATCCGGTTCAGGATGTTTGATCCTGGAATTCATCCCCGGATGTTCCAGGGAGAATATGCAGTATTCCTGATTACGGCTTTTCTTTCCTATATTCTGTACAATATTTTTTTTCTTTATAATGAAAAATCCTTTCTGAGCCGGTCAATTGCAGAAGAGGCTTTTCAGACTTTCAAGATGTCAGCAGCAGTATTCCTCTTTGTGCTCATCTACATCAACTTTGCAAAAGTCGGAGAATACTATTCCAGATTCTTTGAATTGCTATTCGGGACTTTGCTGTTCGTGATTGCCTTTTTTCTTCGCAGCACTGCGAAGAAATACCTGGTCCCTGCAATGAAGAAAACAAGGGAGATGGAACAGCTTCTGGTCATATCCAGCTATTCTGATGCCGAAGAAACAATCCGGGAACTGAACGATTCCAATGATTGGCGATATTCGATCTTCGGCATCGTAATTACTGACCGAGACATTAAGGAGAAAGAAATCTTCGGAGTCAAGGTTGCTTCTTCGGGCACAGACTTCATGAAGAAACTCCCGGAAGATTTTTCCTCAGTTCTGCTTGTTCAGAAACCGGAGAATTATTTTCAGATTCAGAAGATGATGTCAGCTTTCCATAAACAAGGGAAAGCGGTATATGTCAAGATTGCAGAATATGGATTCAGTTCTAATTTTCGTCAGCTGGATGTTCTGGGAGAATGTCCTGTTGTGGCTTACCGCGTGTTTGTGCCGATGCCGAAGAGAAAAGCTGTGTTCAGAAGGATTCTAAATCTGATTGCTTCGATCCTCCTGCTTCCTTTTTTTCTGATTGTGACCTTGATCGTCTGGGTTTTTACTGAAATTGAGTCTCCGGGAAGATTATTTGTGACACGGGCAAGAGTTGGGAAAAACAATCGGAGATTTTATCAGCTGAGGTATCGGCTTTATCGGATTGATGCGGAACAGCGGATGGAAGAAGGTCTTTCACCCTTTACATTAATCGGAAAGTTTCTGGAACGCACTCACCTGGATGGGCTTCCGATGCTTCTGAATGTAGTTTCAGGCGAAATGGCGTTTGTCGGACCGGAATGTCAGAGCCTGCCAGCTTTCCTCAATCTGAGTCCGGAAGAAAAGAATCTGATGACGATCACTCCGGGGGTTACAGGATACTGGAGCTATGAGAAATCACATGCAGTAATAATTGGAAATGAGAAAGAATATCTGGAACACTGGAATCTTGGAAAAGAGATTTCAGTCCTGCTCAATACCAGTTTTCGGTATCTTATATTTCAGTCTCAGCGAAAGCAGAATCGCTATTTCTGGGCAGAAGAATCAGCTTTTGCCAAAGAAGAATTTAATTCCAGAAAGCCTCTGGAATATGAGCATTCTGCCTATGCTCCTGTTCGAGGGGCACGATACATTGCTTATCAGATTGTCAAAAGAGTGTTTGATATTGTCCTGTCTTCTGCTGGAATCATCATTCTTTCTCCGCTGCTTCTTTTCCTTGCGGCTGCCGTCATCCTGAATGATGGGGGAATGCCGATTTATTCTCATCGGAGAATCGGGAAGAATGGAAAGAGAATACGGATCTACAAGTTCAGGTCGATGCGTACCGATGCTGGAGATCTGGAAAAGCTTCTGACCCCTGAGCAGCTTGAGCAGTACCGCACGGAATTCAAGATTGACAATGATCCGAGAGTTACAAAAATAGGAAATTTCATTCGCAAGACGAGTCTGGATGAACTTCCTCAGCTCTTCAACATTCTGGGTGGGTCTCTTTCTATTGTTGGGCCGAGGCCGATCGTGGAAGAAGAAACGAAAATTTACGGCAAAGAGATCGCAAAGCTTCTAAGCGCAAAGCCCGGATTAACTGGTTACTGGCAAGCATATGCAAGAAATGAGGCTGGTTATGAAACAGGGGAAAGGCAAGCCATGGAGATGTATTATATTGATCATCAGAGCCTCTGGCTTGATATCAGGATCTTATTCAAGACATTCAGTTCCGTCTTGCAGAGGAAGGGGGCAAAATGAGGTTCTATGAATATTGATATTATCTGCCCGCTCTTCAATGGGGCTAAGTATCTGGATGGTCTGCATGACGCTTTGCTGAGACAGGAAAAGGCAGACCTTCATGAGGTGCACTATGTCGTGACTGAAACCGGCGACGGGATTCAGGAAAAACTGAATACCAAAGAGAAGTGCGTATATCGCACCATTTCGAAAGAAGAGTTTTCTCATAGTCTGACCAGGGAGAAGGAGGCTTTTTTGTGTACGGCAGATATTATCGTATTCATTACACAGGATATCCGGATTCAGAGATCTGACTGGCTGCATGAACTTGTAAAACCAATTATCGAGAACAAATGCAGTGCCTCATTCAGTCGGCAGATATCCACCAATCATTCTATTGAACGGTACACACGAGAGTTCAATTATCCGGATCATTCGATGATCAAGAGCAGAAGCGATCTGGAAAAAATGGGAACCTATACCTATTTTTTTTCAGACGCAAGCTCTGCAGTTGACCGAAGAGTATTCGTGAAACTGAATGGATATGATCAGAAGAATTTTCCCTCGAATGAAGATACCTACTTTGCCTATAAGCTGATTGCAGAAGGGTACAGGATCGGCTACTGTGCAGATTCGGTGGTGGAGCATTCCCATTCTTTCACATTGAAACAGCTCTATGATCGCTATTATCTGACCGGGAAATTTTTTGCAATGGAACCTGATCTGCAGAAATCAAAAACCACCAGAGCAGGTGCAAGCCTGGCTGAATATATTCTGAAAAGGTCATTGGAAGAAAGAAACATGAAAGCGATTCTGAATTTTGTGCCGAACATGGCTGCACGATATCTTGGCATGAAAGCTGGGCAGAGACATGGGTGAAAAGATTTCTGTCTGCATGGCTTCTTATAACGGAAAGGAATATATCCAGGAGCAGATTGAAACGATTCTGGCAAATCTGTTAGAAGAGGATGAACTGATTATTTCGGATGACGGCTCTACGGATGGGACTTTGGATGTTCTTGATCGTTATTCAGCAAAGTATCCGCAGATCAAAGTTGCAAGAGGGCCGCGGCAAGGAGTGGTCAGAAATTTTGAAAATGCCATCCGGATGTCTTCGGGAGATCTGATCTTTCTCTCTGACCAGGACGATCTCTGGACTAAGGACAAAGCAGAGACTGTAAAGGAATGCTTTGCAGAAAGCAGATGTACCTGTGTGGTTCACAATGCGGATGTGATTGACAGCTGCGGAAAGGTTCTGATTCCTTCTTACTTCACTTATCGCAATTCCGGACCCGGAATTGCAAGGAATATCCTAAAGAACAGCTATATCGGCTGCTGCATGGCATTCCGGAAGGAATTACTTCCTTATGTTCTTCCATTTCCAGATGATATTCATATGCATGATCAATGGATCGGGATTCTCAGTGATTACTATGGTCATAGCTGCTTCTGTGATAGAATTCTGCTGCATTACCGCAGACACGAAGGCAATGTGACCGGACTCAGGCACTCTTCTTGTTCTGAAATGATTAGAAATCGGACTGTTTTTATCAAGGAGTACCATAAACGAATCCTTGAAAAGAAAAAGATATGAAGATCTTAGCAGGTATCACTTTATTCAATCCAGACCTGGTGCGTCTGAAAGAAAATCTCCGAGCAATAGCACCTCAGGTGGACGCAGTAATCTGCTTCGATAACGGCAGCAGGAATTCTGCAGAAGTCAGAGAAATGATCCGTTCAGAAGAAAAAGCTGTTCTGATCGAAGGGTCGCAGAATTTCGGAGTTGCTTATGCATTGAACAGGATCTTCGAATCTGCAGAAGCATATCATGCAGAATGGGTTATTACATTGGACCAGGACAGTGTGTGTCCCTCTGACCTGGTTTCCCGTTATCTTAAGGCTCTTGAAGATCTGAACGATGATCGGATTGCTGTGCTATGTCCTGTGACCAGAGATCGGAACTTTGAGCGCGAGCAGGAGATCCATGGAGAATATGAGCAAGTAAAAGACTGCATTACTTCTGCTTCCTTCAATCGTGTTTCAGCATGGAAAGCAGTCGGAGGTTTTTATGAACCTCTGTTCATTGACTTTGTAGATTATGATTTCTGTGCAAAGCTTGTGGAGCATGGATTCACTCTGTACCGTGTGAATCGTGCATTCATTCTGCATGAAATCGGACATGGTGAAAATCATCGCCTGTTCGGCAGAGAAGTCACTGCATTGAATCACTCTGCAGAGAGAAAGTATTATATGGTCAGAAATCATATCTACTATATGAATCTTCACAGGGACGTGGTGAATTACACTTATGAACGGAATAAATGCATCTTTCTGTTTATAAAGACGATTCTGTTCGAACAGGATAGAAGAATAAAACTGAGCGCCATGTTCCGGGGGCTACATGATGGAAAAGAAATGGTTCGCCAGAGAAAACGAAATTTAAAGGATCACTATGGAAACTAATCTGAAGAAAGGTATTTTTTCAGTATTCAGTGCCAATGTCATCAATATGATTTTCAAGGTACTGACGAGCTTGCTTCTTCCAAAATATCTGAGCATAGATGCATATGCTCAGATCAAGACCTATGAGCTGTATCTGAACTATGTAGGATTTCTGCATCTCGGATATGCTGATGGTATGTACCTCCGCTATGGAGGAAAAAAGCTTGAAGATCTGGATCAGAGAGAAATTGAGCTTTCCAGGATTACCATGATTGTTTTCCAGACAGCTGTGGCTGCGGCTTTCGTGATTGTACCTCTGATTCAGAAAGATCTGATTCTGACTGCATTTTCTCTTACGATTCTGCCCTGGAATATGATGGAGTATTATAAGTCGTTTTATCAGGCAATCGGTAGGTTCAAAGACTATTCCCGGATCCTGAATGTTTCTGTAGCGGCAATTTTCATTGTCAACTGTGTTCTTCTCCTTTCAGGAGTAACCGACAGCGGAATATGCTATATTGCCCTTTATACCTCTGCTTATATTCTGATCTGGCTTGCATTGAACAGGGGCTACCGCAAAGTCATTGAACGAAAAGAGAATCAGATCGGAAAACCTGGGTATTTTGATTGGAAATTATTCGGATCGAATATCGCTTCAGGATTCTATCTGATGCTTGGTAATTTTGCTTTTATTTTCATGACTGGAATGGATCGCTGGTTTGTGAAAGCCCTGATGGATAATTCCGCATTTGCCCAGTATAGTTTTGCAGTTACGCTTGAAGGCATGGTTACAGTTGCAGTCACTCCTCTGTCCACGACTCTTTATAATTATTTCTGCAATCACCAGACAGATGACGAGATTCGGGAGAGCGCAAGGAAAATCATTGTGTTCTCAGCAATGATCCTCGCAGTTGTTTTCCCGATCAGATTTATCCTGGACTATTATCTTCCGGCTTATCGGGCATCAGAACAGGTTCTGGTGATCCTGATCGGCGCTCAGCTGTTTACGATTCCGGTCAGGTGTGTTTATGTGAATGTCTATAAAGCTCAGAAGAAGCAATCACGTTATTTCAGCAGATTGATTGCAGTTCTGATCTTCGGTTTTTTGGCAAATGTGCTGTTCTGGTTTCTGACCAGGTCTAAAGAGGGATTTGCCTGGGGAACGTTCCTGTCTGGAATTTTCTGGCTGCTGCTTTCCCTGAAAGATTACCGAGAGATCCCGCTTGGCAGAAACACTTATATTTTTCTGACTCTGTCTTGTCTCCTGTATTTTCTCTGCGGTCTGAGACAGACCTCTGCGGCAACATTTGCCGGATATGCAGCAGGCATTCTGATCCTGATTGTCTGGCTGGAAAAGAAAGAATTCTATGATATGAAAGCTTATCTGAGTCGGCTGGTTAGCAGAATCAGGGAAAAAACAGATCAATCATCGTGATGATGATTCAAAAGATATTATCCTAAAGGAAAGGGTGCTGCAGGTAAGAATCATGAAACGCATGAATGAAGGAAAAACAGAGGAATCAAGATTCCTTGGAAGACAGCTGATCATCTCGGCAGCTGCATATGCTGGAATCATCATCTTGTACTATATCAATCACATGATCGGCAGTGCTGGCCTTTTTGTACTCTCCGGTTTTCTGTTTCTGTCTTTTTACCAGTATTATGATTTTTTTCTCAATATTTATGGATTATTCGGTTTTGTCTGGAATTTCACGCTGGGGCTCTCGGCGCTCCAGCTCCATGCCAATCAGACTGACTGGAAACTGGAGACATGGGTGCTTTTTTCCATGGCTTATCTCTGTTTTCTGGCTGGTGCAGAAGCAGAGGCAGTCTTCACTTTGAAACATGGAAGATCAGATCCTGATCCTCAGAAACAGATTCCTGATCGAAAAAGGTTTTTCTGCTTAATCGCAGCTGCTTTCGTGTTATCCTCAGGAGCGTTAGTCTTTACTACATTCGTACGCGGCGGACTTCCTCTTTTTTCAGAGTATATGAGTGCATACCATGACTTTGGAATTTCAGGAATTCAATATCTGGTGAAAGGATCAAGTCTGCTAATTCCATTGATTCTGATCTATCACCATTATTATGGAAAGTTTTCATCAGAAGAAATCGTTCTTTTTTCGATTTCTTCGCTCTACTCCCTGCTTGTCCCTCTTCTTACCGTTTCCAGGCAGCTTGCATTCAGTGTGTTAGTATTCAGCGGATCCACATATCTGATTCTGGCTTTTTCGGGAAATCATCCTCGCGGAAAAAAGAAGCACCTTATGATCGAGCTGCTGACTGCCGCAATTGTTCTTTCGGGTTCTGCGGCTGGCTGGGTGGTGATTGGAAATTACAGAAATCAATCACAGGACTATCTGAATTCCGTACTGAACATCGATGAAATGCCGCGCCTGCAGCAGAAGGCAATGGTTGCATACATGTATGTCGCCTGTGACTATGACAACTTCAATCTGAACGTAGGGGAAATCACGCAGCACACGTATGGAGAAAAAGTCTTCTTTCCGCTGTTTGCTCTAACCGGCTTGAAGTTCGTGATTCCTTCAGTCAATCATGATCCTGCCGAAGAACTGCACCTGATCACTCCGACTTATACCACATTTTCTCTGCTCATGGAGCCGTATCAGGATTTCGGATTTGTCGGAGTGCTGATTTATCTGTTTGCGATTGGCTATTTCTGCTCCGCTTGTGAGCGAAAACGACGCATGAATCCAAGCACTCTGATCTTGCGGACTTTGATCCGGTATTGTCTGATTTTTTCATTTTTCTACAATGGATTCAGTTCAGTTGACATATGGTTTTATATGATTTCCTTAATGATTGCAGAGAGACTCATTCTGAAAATCCCGAATCAATCAGCAGAGAGAGCTGAAGAAAAAATGAACAAAGGCTAATTCTTTGCTCAGAAATCGAAATTGTGCTTGAAGATGACGTAACGTCATCTTTTAATATGCTTGCGGAGGAAAATCAGTATATGAAAGGTATCGTTCTTGCCGGCGGTGCTGGCACAAGGCTTTATCCATTGACGAGAGTTACTTCCAAGCAGCTGCTACCGGTTTATGACAAGCCGATGATCTATTATCCATTGAGCACGCTGATGCTGGCGGGGATCAGAGATATTCTGATTATTTCGACGCCAAGTGATACGCCGAGGTTTGAGGAACTGCTGGGGGATGGCTCTTCTTATGGAATTCATCTGACTTATGCGGTTCAGCCGAAACCAGAGGGACTGGCTCAGGCGTTTCTGATCGGCAGAGAGTTCATCGGTGAGGATGCCTGTGCGATGGTGCTCGGTGACAATATCTTCTATGGCAGAGGGTTTGCGGCAACCCTGAGAGAAGCGGTCAGAGATGCAGAAGAGAATCACAGAGCAACTGTTTTCGGCTATTATGTGGCCGATCCGGAACGATTCGGAGTTGTAGAGTTTGATGAAGACGGGCATGCGCTGAGCATTGAGGAAAAGCCTGCAGAACCGAAATCGAATTATGCGGTGACAGGATTGTATTTCTATCCGAAAGGAGTCTCTGCAATGGCAGAGAAGGTGGTTCCTTCGGCGCGTGGAGAGCTTGAGATTACAGCCCTGAACTCGATGTATCTGGAAGAGAAGAAGCTGGATGTGCAGATTCTCGGCAGAGGGTTTGCGTGGCTTGATACCGGAACAATGGAGTCATTGTTAGAGGCTGCTGAGTTCATTCATATGGTTGAGGCAAGGCAGGGGATCGTGATTTCCGCTCCGGAAGAAATTGCCTATAAGTTTGACTGGATTACGAAGGAAGAACTTCTGCAGGCTGCAGAAGCCTATGGAAAGTCTCCATATGGGCAGCATTTACGCAATGTGGCAGAAGATAGGATGGTTTATAAGCAGAAATGACACGAGTACTGATTACCGGCTGCAGAGGGCAGCTTGGAACGGAAATCCAGAAGCAGTTAAGACTTGGATACAGCGAGATCGGATCAATTCCGGAGTCTCTGAAACATGCGGAGATAGTTCCGATTGACCTGGACACACTGGATCTCAGCAAGCTTTCGGAAGTAAAAGAGTATGTCCGGAATGTGAATCCGGATATCATCATCAATTGTGCAGCATTTACGAATGTGGATGGCTGTGAGACCAATCATGATACTGCCTTTCAGGCAAATGCATTAGGCCCAAGAAACCTGGCTCTTGCTGCAGAAGAATGCGGCGCGAAGCTGGTTCATGTTTCAACCGACTATGTCTTTGATGGAAAAGACAATGGACAGGTCCCCAGAGATGAATCAGATCGCCCGAATCCGATTTCTGCCTATGGCTCTACGAAGCTTGCCGGCGAAGAGCTTGTCAGAGACTTCTCTAGCAGATACTTCATTGTCCGTACTGCCTGGCTGTATTCCTACTATGGGAAGAACTTTGTGAAGACGATCGTAACTGCAGCAAAGAAGACAGGTGCACTTGAAGTGGTGAATGATCAGTGCGGTAATCCTACCAATGCGGCTGATCTGGCCCATGAGCTGCTGCAGCTTGCAGACACCGAAGAATATGGACTGTATCACTGCACCGGAGAAGGAATCTGTTCCTGGTATGATTTTGCCTCAGAGATTGTGAAAGATGCGGGAATTGAAGCAACTGTTGCTCCGATTTCTACCGAGGGTTACAAGCAGAAACACCCGCAGTCGGCAGATCGGCCTGCCTGGTCTGCATTAGATAATCGGATGTTAAGATGCACGATCGGCAATGAGATGCGCGACTGGAGAACAGCACTCGAGGAATATTTCAGAAACTGGAATGGCGAGAACGGAATGAAGGAGGAACACTGAATGACTGCAACCTATCTGGTAACCGGATGCGCCGGATTCATCGGCACGAACTTTGTCTATTACATGCTCCAGAAGTATCAGGACATCAGGATCATCAACCTGGATAAGCTGACTTATGCAGGGAACCTGGAGAATCTGAAGGAGATTGAGAATGATTCTCGTCATATCTTCGTGCAGGGAGATATCTGCGATAAGGAACTGGTTGCAGATCTTCTGAAGAAATATGATCCGGACTATGTCATCAATTTCGCTGCAGAGTCCCATGTAGACCGTTCCATTGCGAACCCGGAAATCTTTGTGCAGACAAATGTCATGGGTACCGTCAATCTTCTTCAGCGGTGCAAGGATGCCTGGTATGATGCAGAAAGCAGAACCTGGAAAGAAGGAAAGAAGTATCTGCAGGTATCTACCGATGAAGTATATGGAGCATTAGGCGCAGAAGGATACTTCATGGAGACGACTCCATTGAACCCGCATTCTCCGTATTCTGCTTCCAAGGCAAGTGCTGATCTGTTTGTCAAAGCATTCCATGATACGTACGGAATGCCGGTCAATATCACCAGATGTTCCAATAACTATGGCCCGTATCAGTTCCCTGAGAAGCTGATTCCGTTGATGATCAACAATGTGAAGCATCATAAGGAACTGCCGGTTTACGGAGATGGAATGCAGATCAGAGACTGGCTGTATGTTGCTGATCACTGCAAGGCCATTGATATGGTTGCCTCCAATGGAAAGATCGGCGAAGTATATAATGTCGGCGGCCATAATGAAAGACCGAATATCTTTATCGTGAAGACGATTATTGCCCAGCTCCATGACCGTCTGCAGGATGATGGAATCAATGAAAGCCTCATTCATCATGTGACTGATCGCTTAGGCCATGATCGCCGCTACGGCATCGATCCGACCAAGATCAGGAATGATCTTGGCTGGTATCCGGAGACCCCGTTTGAGAAGGGAATCGTATTAACGATTGACTGGTATCTGAATCATGAAGAATGGATGGATCATATCACTTCCGGAAACTATCAGAAGTACTATGAGACCATGTACAGTGCTAAGAAGGAGTTAGACTGATGGAACAGTTCCGGTTTGAAGAGACAAAGATTCCCGGAGTCGTTGTCATCTACCCGAATGTGCATGGCGACGAGCGCGGTTATTTCATGGAAACCTACCAGCAGGATCTCTTCGAAGAAGCAGGCATCACCAGGCCATTCGTTCAGGATAATGAAAGCTCTTCTTCCAAAGGCGTGCTGAGAGGCCTTCACTTCCAGAAGAATCATACTCAGGGAAAGCTGGTCCGTGTTACTCGAGGACAGGTGTTTGATGTAGCTGTAGACTGCCGTCCGAACAGTGCAACGTTTGGTCAGTGGACCGGGGTCACCCTGGATGAGCGTCTCAAGAATATGTTTTACATCCCGGAGGGCTTTGCGCATGGCTTCCTGGTATTAAGCGACATGGCTGAATTTGTTTACAAGTGCACGGATATCTATGACCCGAGCAGTGAGGGCGGCATTCCATGGGATGACCCGACCATCCATGTAGAGTGGCCGAAGCTTGATGTTCCTTACAAGACCAGTGCAAAAGACAAGCTGCATGAATCCTTCAGGGACCAGAAGTTTGAATACTTTGGAAAATACTGATTATCTCCAGGTGCTTCGATAAGCGCCTGGATTTATTTTTTCAAATTTCCGGAATACTCTGGAAAGATAAGCTGCATCATTCAGCCCGCATTCTCCGGCTATTACCTCAAGCGTTTTGTCTGTGAATCGCAATTGTTCTTTTACATAGGTGATCCGCTTCTGCATCAGGTACTGATCTATGGAAACTCCGTATTGTGCCTTGAATACCCGGGTCAGATAGTATTTGTTGATGAAGAAGATCTGAGCAAGGTCTTCCAGACGGACCTTTTCTGCATAATGAATATCCAGGTATTCCCGGATCTGTTCCAGGCGATTGTCGGTGTTCTTCCTTCTGCTTTTTTCCGGATCCCAGCTTTCTTTCATCAATACGGTCAGAAGCTTTGCAATCAGTTCATTCAGATACATGTCTCTGATATAATCTCTTCTTTCCGCAGTCTCATAGATCTGTTCCAGAAGGGAAAGAATCATCTGATCTTCATGAATATGGAACGCAGGTTTCCCGCCGCGTTCCTGATATTTCCGATAAATGGCAGGCATGCTGGATCCATTGAAATGAACCCAGGAAAGAGACCAGAGATCTTTGCTGGTCTTCTGCCAGTATCCATTTCTGCAGTCGATGAAGACTGCATCTCCTTCGGAAAGAGGATAATCCGTTCCTTCATAGTGCAGGATACCGGAACCGTGACGGACATAGAAAAACAGATAAGAGTTCAGATGGTCTCTTTTTGAAATGTGTTCTTTTGTTGCAGTCAGGGTTCCGGTTTCCTGAAGATAGAGGAGGCTGTCACTGGCAAAAGAGGATGCAGTATAAATGCATCTTCTGCTCGAAACCAGATCGCCATGGAACAGAGAGTCCTGCTTGTTCATAAAGTCAATATAATACAAAAAATAGTCTGCAAATACATTATTCAGATGATCAGATAATGGTTACTATTAATAACGAATTATACAAAGGAGTCCATATGACACAGAAAAAGGCATTGATTACTGGGATTACCGGGCAGGATGGTTCTTATCTTGCGGAATTTCTGCTGGAAAAAGGATATGAGGTCCATGGAATTCACAGAAGATCTTCTATTTCCAATACCGGAAGAATTGATGGTCTTCTGGAAAAGAATCTGATCAAGCTTCATGATGGAGATCTGACGGATTCTTCTTCTCTGATCCGGATCATCGGGGAAGTGAAACCGGATGAGATCTATAATCTGGCTGCGCAGTCTCATGTGCAGGTCAGCTTTGATGTGCCGGAGTATTCGGGAGATGTCGATGCATTAGGGGTGCTGAGAATTCTGGAAGCAGTGAGGATCTGCAATCTGGCAGAACATACCAGAATCTATCAGGCTTCTACTTCGGAATTATTCGGCAAGGTAGAAGAAGTGCCTCAGAAAGAGACGACTCCGTTCCATCCTTACAGCCCTTATGCAGTTGCGAAGCAGTATGGATACTGGATCGTGAAGGAATACCGGGATGCCTATCATATGTTTGCGTGCAATGGCATTCTCTTCAATCATGAGTCTGAGAGAAGAGGAGAGAACTTCGTGACCAGAAAGATCACTTTAGCTGCGGGCAGAATTGCGGAAGGACTGCAGGATCATCTGGAACTCGGAAATATGGATTCTCTGCGTGACTGGGGCTATGCAAAAGATTATGTCGAGTGCATGTGGCTCATTCTGCAGCAGGAGAATCCGGATGACTTTGTCATTGCGACTGGCCAGCAGCATACCGTGCGCGACTTTACCGAAAAGGCGTTTGCGGCAAACGGGATTAAACTGAGATGGGAAGGAAAAGGCCTTGAAGAGAAGGGGTATGACACGAAAACCGGAAAGATGCTGGTCTGTGTGAACCCGCAGTGGTTCAGGCCGACGGATGTTGATAATCTCTGGGGAGACCCGACCAAGGCGAAGACCGTACTGGGCTGGAACCCTCAGAAAACGAGCTATGAGGAGCTGATCAGGATCATGGCAGAGCATGATCGGAAGCTTGCTCAGAAAGAGAAAGCAATGCGCAATGCGTAAGGAGGAATCAGAGAGATGATACCGGAAGAATACCGTTCGAAGCAGCCGCCGATGCCGAAAGATGCGAAAATCTATGTTGCAGGCCATCGCGGCATGGTCGGATCTGCCATTGTACGTGAACTGAATCGGCAGGGATATACGAATATCATTACGAGAACCCATCGGGAACTGGATCTCTGCAGGCAGGATGCTGTAGAAGAATTCTTTGCGATGGAAAAACCGGAATATGTCTTTGTGGCTGCTGCCAAGGTCGGCGGCATTGTCGCAAACCAGGAGGCACTGGCAGATTTCATGTATGACAACATGATTCTGGAGATGAATGTGATTCACAGTGCCTGGAAGAATGGATGCAGAAAACTGGAGTTTCTGGGCAGTTCCTGCATCTACCCGCGCATGGCACCGCAGCCGATGAAGGAAGACTGCCTGCTTACCTCCTCACTGGAAAAGACGAATGAAGCATATGCGCTGGCAAAGATCTCCGGTCTCAAGTACTGTGAATATCTGAATCGCCAGTACGGAACAGATTATATTTCCGTGATGCCGACCAATCTGTATGGACCGAATGACAATTATCATCCGACGCACAGTCATGTGCTGCCTGCTCTGATCAGAAGGTTTCATGAGGCAAAGGAACAGAATCTTCCGTATGTGACCTGCTGGGGAGATGGGTCGCCATTAAGAGAATTCCTGTATGTAGATGATCTTGCCAATCTCTGCGTATTCTTAATGAACAATTACAGCGGCAATGAGACGGTCAATGCAGGTACTGGCAAGGAACTGACCATCAAGGAGCTGACCGAGAAGGTGGCTGCCATTATCGGCTATTCGGGTGAAATCCGCTGGGATCCTTCCAGGCCGAATGGAACGCCGAGAAAGCTGCTTGATGTCTCCAAGTCCAAAGCCATGGGCTGGGAACCGAAAACGAGTCTCGAAGAAGGAATTCGTCTGACTTATGAAGATTTCCTGCATAACCCGATGCGGGCGGAGCGGTAATTCTATATGAATATCATTCTGCTTTCAGGAGGATCAGGAAAACGGCTCTGGCCGCTTTCCAATGATGTGAGATCCAAGCAGTTCATCAGGCTGTTCGGAAATGAGCAGGGAGAATATGAATCCATGCTGCAGAGAATGTACCGAGAGATCCGGAACATTGACTCTGAAGCACAGGTCACGATTGCGACAGCAAAGTCTCAGATCAGCGCCATTCATAATCAGATCGGGGAAGACGTGAATATCTCTCTGGAACCATGCCGGAGAGATACTTTTCCTGCGATTGCATTAGCATGTGCTTATCTGCATGATGTAAAGCACATTTCTGAGAAGGAGCCGATTGTGGTGTGTCCGGTGGATCCGTATGTTCAGAAAGACTATTTCGAAGCTCTGAAGAAGCTTTCTGAACTGGCAGAAGATCCTTCTTTCCATCTGACTCTGATGGGTATTGAACCGACTTATCCGAGTGAGAAGTACGGATATATCATTCCTGAGACTTCAGATCTGGTATCCCCGGTGAAGACGTTCAAAGAGAAACCAGATGCTATTACCGCAGAGTCCTACATCAGCCAGGGGGCTCTCTGGAATGGCGGCATCTTTGCATTCCAGCTTGGCTATCTCTGGAACAAGGCACATGAACTGATTGCATTCACGGATTACTATGATCTGTTTTCCAGATATGAGACCGTGGACAAGATCAGCTTTGACTATGCCGTTGCTGAAAAAGAGCCGAAGATTCAGGTGATGCGGTTTTCAGGGGAATGGAAAGACCTCGGTACCTGGAATACGCTGACCGAAGCGATGGAAGAACCGGTCATTGGCAAGGCAGTACTTGATGAAACCTGTGAGAATACGCATGTGATCAATGACCTTGATATGCCCATTCTCTGCATGGGACTGAAAGATACCGTTGTAGCCGCAAGCCCGGAAGGAATACTGGTTTCTGACAAGCATCAGTCTTCTTATATCAAGCCTTATGTGGATTCTTTTGAGTCTAAAGTGATGTTTGCCGAGAAGTCCTGGGGAAGCTATCTGGTTCTGGACGTGGAAGAGACTTCTATGACGATCCGCATTACGCTGAATAAAGGCCACCGAATGAACTATCATTCGCATGAACATCGCAATGAAGTCTGGACGATTCTTTCCGGAACAGGAAGAACGATTGTAGATGGAATGGAACAGCAGGTAAGACCAGGAGATGTCATCACGATTCAGGCTGGCTGCAGACATACGATCATCGCTGATACAGATCTGAAAGTGATCGAAGTGCAGCTTGGCAGAAATATCGATGTGCATGACAAGATCAAGTATGACCTGGAAGACTGATGAGCCTTTTCTGCTGAAACCTGCTTATAAGGACTATCTCTGGGGCGGAGACAGACTGAAAACGGAATACCATAAAGAAACCGATCTTTCTTCGCTTGCTGAGTCCTGGGAGTGCAGTACGCATCCGGATGGAACCAGTCTTGCCCTGATTGATCAGAACGAGATCCCGCTGACGGAAGTTCTGAAAAGACATCCGGAGATTCTCGGAACTCATCCGAGAACCAGAGATACTCTTCCAATTCTGATCAAGCTGATTGATGCAAAACAGGATCTGTCTGTTCAGGTGCATCCGGATGATGCATATGCAAAGACCCATGAAAACGGATCTCTTGGCAAATCAGAGTTCTGGTATGTGCTGGAAGCAGAACCAGGCGCAAGCCTTGTTTATGGCTTTTCTCAGAACGTGACGAAAGACCAGATCAGACAGGGAATTGCCGATGGCACGATCCAGAAATATCTCCAGAAAGTTCCAGTCGGGCGGAATGATGTTTTCTTCGTCCAGGCAGGAACGGTTCATGCGATTGGGAAGGGAATCGTCATTGCTGAGATTCAGGAAAGTTCCAATCTGACTTATCGCCTCTATGACTATAACCGAAGAGACAGGAATGGGAACCTTCGTGAACTTCATGTGGAGAAAGCATTGGACGTTCTGAATCTGCATTCCAGTGCAGAGCCAGCACAGCCAATGAGACTGCTGCGATATCAGCCTGGCTATGCGTCAGAACTGCTGACTAGATGCAGGTATTTCGAGGTGGAGCGGATACTGCTTAATACAGTTCTTTCTGCTTCCGTTCCGTATCAGACGGCATCTTCTTCCTTCGAAGTGCTGATGTGCATCCAGGGAGAAGGCGCTCTGGAAGGAGAAAACGAAAGAATTACTTTTCAGAAAGGAAGTACTATTTTCTTGCCTGCTGACTCAGAGTCTATGTTCTTATACGGGAAAGCAGAACTACTGAGAACAAGGTGCTGATCATGCACCTTGTTTTTAAGCAGATGTAATCCGGATAATACAAGCATAGCCAGAGACTTTGACGTGCAGTTGATCTGCTTTCAGAAAAGTGATCTCCGAGGTACTGCACCTGCTGAATGGGATCTTCATCATTGATCATGTTTTCCTGTTATTCGGATTGCGTATAAAGAGAATGAACGAGATCAACGAAAGCTGCAATAATCGGAGTTTTTTGATGGAGATTGCAGTAAAAGATAATGCAGATCGCCTGCTACCGTGGATTTCATTGCACGGATCTGATTGAACATTCTTTTGTGAAACAGATCAGAATATCTCAGACAAGGCAGATTAAACAGAGAATGAATCTGTCTCCTACATTCCGGTGAAGTGAAGAGTACATGCATCATTGCAGCAATATGTTGCAAATTATTCAGTTATGTCTGCACTCAGCAACTTTTTCGGCAGCTGTTTTTGGAAAATGTCTCTCTCAGTAACAAGTATCAGGTATTTTCTGCTTATTTTTCTTGGCAGGTCGAAAAGTTATCGCGAGCCATTGCCTCTTTGATCATATTTTCTCCTGTATTATTCTTCTCATCATAAAAGTTATAATATTTTGCTTAAAAATTATAACAAACTGTTGACAAAAGATATAACAATATGTATTTTTAAAACAGGTGGATATCATGCATAATACAATCGGAATGAATGAATACTACGCAGCTATGCGTGATGAAATGAAAAATGCATTTCGTTCAGAAAATATTGTCCAAGCTGAATATTGTGCAATGCATTTGATTATGACTGTTGAGGCTTCCGCCTGCAGAGAAAATGTAAATGGAATCCGGTTCGAGAATTTGATAGTAGACAGAACTGATTATGAGCTTGCCGAAAAGCTTCTGAAAGATGAACTGGATACATTCCGCAAATCAGACAAGAAATCATTATTCATTGTCATTCTCTTAGAAGGTATGATCTTTTCAGTTACGTTTGCTGGATTAGGGGTATCACAGATCATTTCAATCGCTTTCATTGCTGCCATAGTTGCGGCTGAAGTCTTTTTTAACCATCTCACTTTTTCCGTAAGGCTGAATAAATGGAAAGAAAAACGATATGCAAAGAACGTCAATCCAGATCTGCTTGTATATAACAATCGTTGGTTGAAAGCATAGCGAGGAGGGATAAATTGCAATGCTGAAATATGACATTCATGGGCACATGGGGAAAACCAGTTCTGGGGACCCGGTTGATGCAGACCAATTAATCAAAGACATGGACTTTTTCGGAATAACAAAAATCGGGATCAGCTCTTTATCGGGAATAGACAATCGAGCACAGAATGATCTTGTATATGAAGCTCATAAAAAATTTCCGGAGAGGATTCTTCCATATGCATTTATCAATCCGAAATCCTCAAATGCAGACCAGGAAATTGCTCTATGTCTGGGTGAAAGAAATTACGCGGGTGTCAAATTTCATCCTTGGAAACATGGCTATTTTGCAGATAATACTCCGCAGATTGAAGGGGTTCTTGAACATATCGAACAATATGGGGCTCATATTCAGGTATATGCAGGAACGAGTCCGCTATGTACGCCATACGTCTGGATACGTTATGCAAAGAGGCATCCTGCCCTGAGATTTCTATTCACTCATACGGGATGCAGAGAATTCGGATACAGCATTCTGAAAGCAGTAAAAGATGTAGACAATATCTGGCTGGAAACCTCAGTACTTTATGAGAGAGATGTTCTTGAATCAATGAAAAATGATGTTGGTGCTGATCGGATTGTATTCGGAACAGATTGGCCATATAAACCGGTTCAGTGTGAAATCGAGAAAATTTATCATATGGGATTTGACAATAACGAACTCGAGAAAGTGTTTCACAGTAATGCAGAATATCTCTGGTCGCCGCACAGGAAATAACGGGAGGGGGTTCTTATGAAAATAAACGTGTGCAGGATTGATGACAGATTAGTTCATGGTCAGATTGTAACTAAGTGGATTAAAGAGGCAGATGCAAATCTGATTCTCGTTGCTGATGATAAGGCGGCAGGAGATAAAACTTTGCAGATGATACTGAAATTGGCAGTACCTTCTGGAGTGAGAATTGAAATCTTAAATTTGGAAGATTCGATCTCCAGGATTCAGAACGATCATACTAATCAGAATGTATTATTGCTTATCCGCAATCCTGCTGAAGCAGAAAAGCTTGTTGAAATGGGACTTCAGGTAGAGAAGATCATTGTCGGAAATATTTCGAATTCTAAGTCTTCTGTCGGCCGGACCAAGCTTCTGGATTATATCTGGGTAGAGCCTGCTGATGTCAAAGCATTGCAGAATCTTTCTGAAAAGGGAATCAAGCTCGAAGTGAAAGCAATTCCGGAAGAAAGGGCAAAAGATCCGATGGAATTGATTGCTAAGAGCAGAAAGTAAAAACGGGAAAGGGGATCATTTTATGTTTATCAAGGCTTTACTCACCGCACTGATTGTAGCACTCGCATTTAACGACAGAGTATTCTGCCACTTCTTCTTATACAGACCGATCGTGATCGGGCCTCTTGTCGGTCTTGTTTTCGGAAACCTGAGCATGGGACTTCAGGTTGGTGTCTCGGTGGAAATCATGTTTCTCGCGGTTGTCTGGGTTGGAACCGCTGTTCCGCCGGATGAGACGCTTTCAGCAGCATTTGCAACTGCTATCGCCTGCGCTACCGGATCGGCAGAAGCAGGAATTGCGACAGCACTACCGATTTCATTTGTCGGACAGATTTTCCGTCAGACAAAATTTTCAACCGTTTATGAATGGACAATGCGGAAAGTTGAGAAGGCTGCTGCCAAAGCTGATGCAAAAGGAGTAATTCGCTGGACTACCTGGATTCCTGCTGTGATTGAAAGTCTTCTGTTCGGCATTCCGGCTTTTGCAGGGGTATATTATGGCGCTACAGCGGTTCAATCATTTATTAACGCAGTTCCAACATGGCTGATTTCCGGAATCTCAGCTGGTGCAGGATTACTTGGCGCAGTCGGAGTGGCCCTGCTTCTTGGAACAGTTAAGGATAAGAGTCTCTGGCCTTATTTTCTGGTAGGATTTGTTTTCGCTTCATACCTTGGAGTTAATATGATAGGCGTCGCTTTAATTGCAGTCACTTGCGTGGCACTGAACTATCTTGGAGATAAGCAACAAGCGGGAACTTCTGAAGCCGAAGGCCATGCAGAAGCAGATGAGAAAGATTACCGTGTTATTACAAAGCACGATCTTTGGAAGACATTCTGGTATGGCATGGCTATTGAGTCCGGAAATAGTGCTACGAAACAGGAAGCAAATGGCTTCCTGCAAGCAATGATTCCTGTCCTTGATAAAGTCTATTCCGATCCTGAAGAGCGTGCTGAGGCTTATCAGCGCCATTGCGAACTATTTCTAACGGAAGGACGAATGGCTGAACTGTGCGTCGGAATTGCTGCAGCTATGGAAGAGCGTTATGCAATCAAGAAGGATATTGATCCTGATTCCATCAATTCCGTTAAAGTTGCTTTGATGGGACCTCTTGCTGGAATCGGAGATTCTCTGATTCACGGAACGCTACGCCCGATCTTTGCGGGATTAGCATGCTCAATGGTTACCGCCAGCAACTATACAAGTGCTGTCGGTCCTGTCTTCTTTGTAGTTATTATGACAATTATTACCTTTGGAATCCGTTACTTCGGAATCTTCAAGGGATATGAAGGCGGACTGAATCTGGTAGCAAAGATGCAGGCTGGCGGATATCTTGACAGATTGACAAGATATGCCGGAATTGCTGCCTTCGTAGTTTGCGGCGGGTTCATTTCAGCACTCGTATATGTGACGCTTAATGTTTCCTATACGCAGGGTGAAACAGTAATTTCACTTCAGGAAACCCTTGATGGACTGATGCCGAACTTGATTCCACTTCTCTATACTCTTCTGATGTATTGGCTAATTGACAAAAAGAAGGTTAATGTTGTCCTGCTGATGTACATTACCATGGCTGTCGGAATCATTGGCGTGCTGACTGGATTATTTGCTTGATTGATCTAGAAAGGCATATTTCAAATGATTATTGACTTTCATGCGCATCTCGATAGAAATCCTATCAGCAAAGAATATCTCGTTGAAGAACAATTTGCTGACATGGAGAAAAATCATATTGATAAAAGAGTGATTTCAACATTCTATGGATCAGATATCTCAGCCGCGAATGATGAGATTGCCAAGCTTGTAAAAAGCTATCCGGATCAGTTCATTGGCTGCGCTGTGATTAACCCGAAGCTTGATGATTCTGTAGAGGAAGCAGAGAGAATATCTGGTTTTTCTGAGTTCAAGGTAGTCGAATTTGATTCCCTTGAGCATGGATATCGTCCGGAGAAATTTCAATATAATATCGATCCGATTCTCAGAATCTGCAGCAGAAAACATCTGATTGTAAAAGTCTTTACCGGCGCAGGCTTCTACACAATGCCAGACCAGTGGGCATATTATTCAAGACGCTTTCCGGATATCACTTTTGTCATCGAGCATCTTGGCGGTGAGGATTTCCGTTATGGGACTGTGGAATTAGTTAATGAAGAGCCGAATTTGATGATGGAGACTTCATATGAGACAGAACTTCCTGCTCTTCATAAGATATTCAGCAATATTTCAGCAGACCGATTTCTGTATGGATCCAATTTCCCATCAAACTACACCGAGATCTCACTTCTGAAATTTCAGTATCTCGGTCTGGACCAGGAGACGGAAGACAAATTGTTTTTCGAAAATGCGGAGCGACTTCTAGCTCTTCAGGAGAATTTATGAATCAAATTCGAGATAGACTTCCAGAAAAAGCAAAAACGCTTTTTGATGATATTGAGGAAGGAAGAATTCTTGGAGCTAGTAATCATATCCGGATGATTGCTGAAATGTTCGTCACGATCAGCTCGACCATCACGAATGAACCAGAGGCTTCTGAACTGGTGGATCAGGTCAGCAACTATTTCAAGAAAACACGCGGGGAATCCAGCTATGCTATTGTAAATGCGCTGAACCTGATAGGACAGTATATTGAAGATGCTCATGATTCTTCCTTTGCAGGAAAAGTCCGATTCGGTGTTTCAGAATATTTTGAGCAAGAAGCTAGTAATATAAGTTTAGTAGTCGAGTACAGCAAAGCTTTGCTTGATCAATATCAGACACTTATGGTCTTTGATTATTCAAGCACTGTGGATAAAGTGCTGAAGGCAATGGATAAATGCAGAAATGTTATAATTCCCGAATCAAGAGTAATCAATGGAGGATATCCATTTGTCAGATCCTGTGCAGAAAAAGGATATCATATACACTTTATTCCGGACTCAGACATGTTGACTGTTCTGAAAGAAGTGGATGCTGCAGTGATAGGAGCAGAAACCTTTTATCCAGACGGGACGGCATTCAATACTGCTGGATCCGATATCCTTGCTGAGCTGTGTCAGAGCAGGAAAATTCCATATTATGTTCTGACTCCTCTTCTGAAAGCAGATCCGCGTTCCATGCAAGGTATATTCAAGAAGAAAATAACAAGAAATGAGGAAGACTCACTTGCTGCTTCCTGGCCTGAAGAATTACGGAATCGTGTTGACTTCAATGCAGTTGAATTGGTGGCAATACCACCAGAACAGATAACTGCATATGTGACGGAAAAAGGAATACTGACTCCTTCACAGCTCTTTACAGTTCTTTATGAAAGGAAATAATTATATGCAGAAACCTGTAGTCCCATTTGCTTTAGTAATGATCCAGCCTCCTGCAATGCCAGGAAGCTATCTGAATCATGGGCAGAGCCTGGAAAAAATCGAAAAATATGTTCTCAGAGAAGCTGAAATGATTGCTGCAGAAGGATTCGACGGCTTTATTCTGCAGAACATGCATGATGGTCCTGCAACCCAGGAGGCAAGGCCCGAATCGATTGCATTCATGACCAGGCTCGGACTTGCCCTTAAGGACCATTTTTCTGATAAAAAGCTGGGGATTCTGATGAATTGGGATGGAATGGCAGCTCTTGCAGTTGCCGAAGCAGTTCACGCTGATTTTGTGAGGGTAGAGCACCTTTATACAGGAGTGTCTGTAGATCTGAATGGTTTTCATTTCGGGCAATGCGCTGACATTCTGATGATGAAAAAGCGGCTTGGAAGCAGTATGCCGATCCTTGCCGATGTTATGGAAGTAAACGCAGATTATTTGGGTACCGGAAACAAGCCTGCAGCAGCGAAAAGGATTATGACACAAGCATATGCAGATGGCTTGTTTATGAGCGGAACGAATACAGAGGAAAGCCTGGAGATCATTAAGGAAACACGCAAATTTCTTCCTGATACACCGATCATGCTTGGAGGAGGCGCAACCGGAGACAACATTTTTGAATTGCTGAAATATTATGACGGTGTATCAGTAGCAACCTGGGTGAAGAACGGTGATATGAGAAATCCTATTGATCCGAAACGTGCAGAATTATTTCTGAAAGAATGCAGGAAAGCAGGAGATTGGAGAAAAAGCCACTGGGAGGATCATACATGTTCGGAATTGTAATAGCAACGCATTCTGACTTTGCAGAAGGACTCAGGCATTCTGCAGAGATGATTGCAGGTCCGCAGGAAAACCTGGAGACAGTATGTTTTTATAATGGAGAATCCATAGAGGATCTGACAGCCAGGATCGTGAAGATTGCAGGAACATTTGCAGAGAAAAAACTTCCTGTTATATATGTAGCTGATATGAGCGGAGCGTCTCCCTTTAATGCATGCCTTCTTTCGGCGGCAGTTTATCCTGGCCCTGTGATTGCAGGAGCTTGTCTCCCTTTAATTCTTGAACTTGTTCTGACACGTGATAATGCTGAAGAAGGAAATTTGATCAATTATGCCAATGATGTTATAAAAACTGTAAAAGATAATCTGACCGTGGCAGATATCAAGGAAATGATGGGGTGATAGTAGATGTCAGAACAGTCACAACCGCTCTACATGGTAGTGTATCGTGATCTTCAGAAAAAGATGGATCAATCTGAATATCGAGCTGGGAGTACTCTCCCTTCTGAAAATGAACTTCAGAAAGCCTATCATGTGTCGAGAATAACTGTTCGAAGGGCACTCTCAGATCTTGAACGCGATGGGAGAATAGAAAGAGTTAGGGGTAAAGGAACAATAGTCCTTCCCCAAAAAAGCAAGAAGAGTCTGCATGAGCTTGAGTCTTTCAGCGAGGAAGCAAAAGCTAATGGGGATGAACCAACTTCCATCATATTGAAGTTCTGCGAACAGGAATGTTCTCCTGAAATTGCAAAAAATCTTGAGATAGAGCCATGGGAGAAGATTTTCTATTTAAAGAGGTTAAGATTGATCAACGGGAGAATATCAGGAATATTCGAAACCTTTATTTCTCAGAGATTCGGGTTGAAACTCACAGATGAAGATTTCGGGCCATCCACTTCTCTTTACAATATTTACGAACAGAATGGAATTGCGCTGAATTATGCAACGGAAACGATTGAGGCAATCATGGCAACCCCGGAGCTGAAACGGGATATGTTTATGGAAGATGATGAGCCTATTTTCTATCGCGCACGCACAACCTATGCGGCTAGCGGACAGCCAATTGAGTTTTCAAAGAATTATTACAAGGCAAACGGATATAAGTATTCGGTAAAGCTTGTCAGGTCAAAATAGATCACATATCTTTGCTTAATTCTGAGTTTCTGATTAACAATTCTTCCGGGAAAAACATTCTGAGTATAGAATTTGAATTCAAGACTCAGAATGTTTTCTGATTCTTCCAGGATATATTAGGCAGCCAAGAGAGATCCAGAAAAATGGATCTTCAATATGGCTATCCTGTCCGAGTACGCCAGGATTCAGCGAAGCTGAAATCAGGAAGCAGATACAGAGTATGAACATCCACCAGTTTTTCTGGCGGGTGATGGATTTTACATTATTGATGGTAAAGACATAACATGAAAAGAGCATGATCAGGAATAAAGCAAGACCAGGATATCCCGTGAAGACAAGTACATTGATAAAAATATTATGATAGTCTACCAGCATTGAGGGGTGGTTCAGATAATTCAGTCCTGTCATCGGGAATGATCCCCACCCCCACCCGAAAATCGGGCTATCATCTGCAACTTTGAGTGCGGCTTTCCATATTTCCCATCTGCCTGTGGAAAGAGACGAAAACTGATTATCAAACGAATGTGGTTCAACTGAACGAAGAACTGAAAACTGTTTGAAGGCAATAATTCCGAAAATGATGATTCCAATAAAAAGAAGTCCAAGCATGATTTTTTTTGCCTTGTAATTCGGCTTGAAACTGAAGAAATGAGAAAGAAGGTTTTTCATGAAGTACCAGATAAGATAGACCGAAGCAACGCAAAGACCAATCAGGGAGCTTCGGCAATCCTGGAGAACTAACATTACGGAACAGAGTGCCGCATTTATTCCAGCAAACCACCAAGGCATTTTTTTCTTATCGGCAAAGATAAAGCTAACCAGGAGACTCAGCAGGCAGCGATAGCTGCCATCAGTCATCCATTCATAAATGCCTTTGAACTGTTCGCCATGCAGTCCGTTATCCATAACAAACAGATTTGAACTTGCCAGTATTCCTGAAAGTTCTGTACCCCCGGTTTTATAGTGAACGTAGCAAAATAGATTAACCAGATTAATGATAAGAAAAACGATTACGACCTGGTAGCCGATAAAAGTGAAATAACGATCTGTCAGTTTCTGGCCAATGCGTTTTTTCAAAGTTACGAGCAGATAAGAATTCATCAGAAATAATGCCAGCTGCCTTGCACTTTCGTGAGAAAGTCCATTCGGATTGAAAAATGTGCAGATAAATGCCCAACCGAAGAATATCCAGAAAGGAATCTGCTGTTTTTTGAAAATCAGCTTTCCGCTGAATAGCTCTACCAGCATGTCAAAGGCGACATAAAAAGCCAGGAACCAGCCGAACCAATAGAAGAATGAGAGGGCTTGGTCGGAAGAAAAAATATCGATCAAAACATCACGGATATACAGAAGATGGAAGATATACAGAGAGATCAGGAGTCTTCTGTCAGTAACGATTTTCCAGAACTTTGATAAGAAACCAAGCATATTTTCCCGATTTGCTAGATTACTATACCTGTGCGCTGAAACAGATGTCAATTGCATAGAATAATGAAATCTGAAAATAGATTGCACTGATATGAGTATAATAGTTCCATTACCAGCGATGACTGCTGATTCAATTCTGGGGGAAATGAAATGGTACCAAGCATGCTGATGTTCCTGATTTCTATACTGACAGTTCTGGTTCTGATGGGATCAGGCTATTGTTATGGAAGAATATACCAGAAGTTTTGTTCAGGGCTGAAGCGGTTCAGCTGTACGTTCCTTGGAACGTTTACCATCATTGCACTCTTTCAGATCTGGGTTTTTTTTGCAGTTCCTTCCGGGATCAATACCAGGTATTCTCTGCTGTTAACAGGAATATTGATTCTGGCGGGACCGGTGCTTGCAATCGTGATGCATGCGGATCTGAAAGTCAGAAATACCGATCTTCGGGCGTGGATGACTGGATTGATCTTTTCTGTGATCATCTGCATTGCGAGTGCCCGGCTGAATCTGAACAGTGTATATTTTGATACGATCACCTATCTTTCTGAGACTCTGGAATCCAGTACGGCAGACCGATTTGCATACATGCTGTTTGATCGGGGCGTGAAGATTACCTGGATTGATAATCTGCATGATTATACGGGCTACTATTATTTCTGGGGCATGCTGTTACGAGCAGTGCGCGGAATTACAGGGATCCGTACTTCCTTGACACCGGTCTATATCTGGGGCGGCACGATCTTCTATGCAATGAGCCTCGGAGAACTTACATGGAATGCAATCATGCAGTTCTACCGGAAGAATCCATGGAGAAGCTTTCTTGTGGTCTTATTGGTGCTTGCCCCGTACTATACGAATTATTTCAATACGACGCTTGGGTTCTTCGGCAATACGATCCGAACCGTGATCTGCGGGTGGAGTGTGTTTCTTTCTTATCAGATTCTGATCAAGCATGATGCGAGATTGTTCCTGCCGCTGTCAATGTCGTATTTTGCCGCAGTATGTGCTACTTCGTCGGGCTTCTTTCTGAGTGCTTTTGTACAGGCGGCACTGGTTTTTGCAATGGCTCTTACCGGAGAAAGTGATGATAAGGTATGGAAGGGATTTGCACTTTCCTGCATTCCGCTCATCCACTATGCAGAGATTATCCTGATCAGTTCAAGGATTTCTCAGCCGCTGATTCTGGCTGCAGGGGCAGTTCTGGCTGGCTCTGTTTTATGGCTGGTGGTATCAGTTCTGAAAAATCACCTGGAGGGCTTTGATCGCTTTCTTTCTTATCTTCTGCCTCTTGTGATTGCGGGGCTTGTGCTGGTTTCTTTCTTATTCTGCCGGCAGGATTACCCGTATTCTGACTTTTTCAAGGCAACGGGTCTTACTTCGATGGGGATGAATTTCTTTGCCTATGATAACTGGGCAGAGAAGCTTCGGAATCTTATTTTCTATGTTCTCTTGATCAGCTTGTTCTTCCATTTCAGCCGGAATCATAAGATGAAGACACTGATATTTCTGTTTCTGGCGTTATTCCTGAACCCTCTGGTCATGCCTGCAGTAGAGAAATACATGACTGCTTATGTCTATGTGCGGGCGTTTGATCTTCTGATCAATCCGTTTGTTCTGACTTTTCTGGTCTATCACTTCGATCAGCTGATCACTGGCAGAATTCTGAATGTGGAGCTGAAATCGATCATGGCTTTTTCAAGTGTGATCGTGCTGCTGTTCAATATTCTGGATACAAATTCCGGTTCTTTGCGTTACAAGGGAACGGGATGGGACTGGAAACTGAAGGTTACTGATGATTCCTATGAGATGTATCAGTATATTCAGGACAATCTTTCAAGTTCAGAAGATAGCCCTTCCGTCATGTCTCAGGATATTAACCTGAAGGGATATGTGACCGGGGTGGAGATTTCTTTCTGCAGCACCGAGTTCCGGGAAGTGCTTGGCAATCCGGAAGCGTATCCGGACAAGCTGGACCTGGTGAGGCTGCTGTACCCGACTTCGCATTACCCGGGACAGAAACTGCTTGGTCAGGAAATTGACTATACCAAGCTTCCGGATCTCATCATGAGCTATAATCCGGATTATCTTCTCATCAGCAATCAGACGGCTGTCTGGAACGATAGGGGATGGTATGACAAGGTATATCTGAAGCTGGAAGCAGATGGACTTGCTGAGATGCAGTATCAGAATGATACCTGGGCATTGCTGAAAATCAATCATGATTACCAGGCAGCAGGACAGGAGGGCTGAGCAATGACACAGAAAAAGAAATCCGGATCTATTACGCTGGAAGTGCTGTTAGCTGGCTGCATCGGCATTGTTTTTGTCATTGCACTCTCTACCTGGGTTCTCAGCCTGAAAGAGCAGTATGCAGGGGGAACTGCCTACAGCCGGGAACAGATGAAGAACCTTCTGGGAGACTCTCTGGAGTATCAGATTGTCAAGCATTTCTATTCCAAAGAAGCACTTCTGAGCTTTCAGGATTCTGCGGTTCATGAGGAACAGCAGGAAGAAACCAATTCCTCCTCTGAAACAGCATCTGCTGATTCTGATATTGAGATTCAGAAAATCTACGGGCCTACTTATGAGGGCTATATGATGCTGGTTCATAACCCGGAAGACTTGTCTGTGGCCATCAATCCGTATTTTGCAGAAGGGGGAGCGGGTCCTTCCCTGGATGAGTATGTGTCTTATTACAATGCCATCGGCGGCTTGAATGCAGGCGGCTTTGAAGATGTGAACGGAAAGGGAGACGGAAGCCTGGCTTCTGGAATTGTCATTCATGATGGAAAGCTGATTTCCGGGGAACTGGATGCCTACTGGCCGATGATCTGCATCACTTATACGAATCGGCTTACGGTGATGTATGCAACGGGGCAGCAGATGCTAGACTGGGGAGTGAGAGATGCAGTCACGTTTCAGCCGTTTCTGATCAGTGAGGGGCAGGTAGTATACCAGAGCGGAGATGGAAATTATCCGAATCTTTCTCCGCGCTCTGCGATTGGTCAGACGGATGATGGTACGTTTCTTCTTCTTGCCATTGACGGAAGAGGACCGAGTTCCTTCGGGGCTACCTATGAAGATCTGATTTCGATCTTCCAGAGCTATGGAGCGGTAACCGCAGCAACTCTGGATGGAGGCAACAGTACGGCTATGATGTACAACGGTTCTTATGTGAATACGCCGGTTTCGATGTATGGGTCCAGAAATCTTCCTACCGTATTCCTGATTCGTGCGGAGGGCAACTGATATGGAACTGAACAAGCAGATCAGAAAACCGACTGCAGTGATTGCTCTTGTCATGACTGCTGTCATCAGTATCGCGATTTCTTATCTTTATCTTCATTCCCTCAGAAAGCAGTATGCATCGATGGAACAGGATTCTCCAGAATCTGCTATCACCGAATACTTCCGCAAGATCGATCAGAAATCCTATGAAGAGCTCTATCAGGAAGCAGAAGAGATTTCACCGGACTCGAATTCTGAGGAAGCTTATATTCAGAAGCTGCAGAGTGTCTATGATGGGGTCAATACAGATGCGATTGATTATTCTCTGGAGTCTTCTGATGAAACGTCATATACCTATGCGCTGAGGTATCACAATGCCGATTTCGGCAAGCTTCTGATCAGACAGAACGAGGAAGGAACCTGGATTGCTTCAACACTGTTTGAAGGAAATGAAACCTGGAAGATTGAAGTTCCTTCCGGGCTGACCTTATTGGTCAATGGGAGTCCGGTTTCTGACGATCAGATGATTTCTTCTGCAGTGGTGCCGGATAATTTCAGCGGCATGTATGATCAGAGTTCTGTCCCCCTGGTCGATATCTATGAACTGACCAATCTGCTCGATCAGCCGGAAGTCTCGATTGAAGGCGATAATAGCTATGCGGTACTGAAAGACGTCAGCTCCAATACGTTGTATGCTGGCAAAACATCAGAAGATCAGAATCTGATCCAGGCCATGATCGATGACACGCAGACTGCTGCTGCTTACCCAGCAAAGGATTCTTCTCTTTCAGATGTTGCTGCAGTCTCTGTTACCGATTCTGACTGGTACAGCAGAATCTCTACCCTGGAAAATTACTGGTTCACGGATCATACGGAATCAAATTTCTCGAATCAAACCGTAACGAACCTGATTCAGCAGAGTGATCACACTGCCTTAGCTTATGTCACCATGGACTATTATGCGACGAATGGAGAAGTGGAGCGTACCTGGCATTGCGGGTATCAGGTATCTCTGATCAATCTCGATGGCAGCTGGAAGATTGCACAGATGACTGTAGATCAGGAACTGAATCCGGCTCTGAGTTCTGAAGGATAGGACAGTTTTCTGATATAATGAATCGGACAGAGAGGAAATCTCTGAGAAGTTATGGTTACTAGTCAGAAAGGTATTGAAAACAACTACCAGCATCAATCGAAAGATGGTAAAATGACCTGGCGTCAGTTTGTAAAGTGCTCTGGACAGAATTAGCCTTTGCAAACCGGGGGGGGGGTACATAAATGCATTCTGAGCATCAGCTGATCAAGAAAACTGCTTTATTTATTGTGGACTGCTTTTCCATCAGCATTTCTTATCTGCTGGCATCATACCTGCGATTTGGGCAGATGGCGCCGATATCGAATCGCAGTATTTTCGTTTTCGGCTTGCTGTTTTCGGTCCTTTTTGACTTCTTTACCGAATGGAATGATGGGTTTCTGACTAGAAATAATACGGGTGAAGTAGGAAATGTCTTCTTCAGCAACCTCTATCTCTTTCTGGCAATCCTTGCCTATAATTTCGCAATTCAGAATTCCGGTAGCCTTTCCCGCACGTTTGTAGCTGCGTTCTTCGGCTTGAACTTTCTGGTGCGGCTTGGCACAAGAACGATTCTGAAACGAGTCGCACCAAAATATTCTGCGCTGGGCCAGGGACCTGTCCGGGTTCTGATGATCGTGGAAGAAAAGAATCGGGAACGGGTAGAAAAGCAGTTTGTTTCCGGAACCGGACATCAGGTAATCGGGCATATTGTCATCAATGATCATTCCGCTTGCGGCGAGGTAGAGAATGAACGGATTGAGACTTCATTGAATCAGCTTGCCTTGGCTCTGGTTCAGTATTCGTTTGATGAAGTGTTTATCGTTACACCAGACTATTCTACCGATGAGCTGAGAAATCTGATTCTGGACTTTGAGAATATGGGCGTGACCTGCAGATACGGGCTGGATCTTCCTGATCTTTCCAGTCAGAAAAAGCTGACCATCTATGGCAATTATCCGGTCGTAACGTATGCCATCAACCGGATCGATCCGGTTGAATTGATCTTCAAACGCATCGGCGATATTTTAGGAGCTATCATTGGACTGGTTCTCTGCGGTATCATCTGGCTGTTTGTAGCACCGGCGATCAAGCTTGATTCTCCTGGCCCGGTGATCTTTTCTCAGATCCGGATCGGAAAGAACGGAAGGCGATTCAAGTTCTATAAGTTCCGTTCCATGTATATCGATGCAGAAGAGCGTAAGAAAGAACTGATGGAAAAGAACGAAGTCAATGGGCTGATGTTCAAGATCAATGATGATCCGAGAATTACAAAAGTAGGAAAATTCATCCGCAAGACTTCTCTGGATGAGTTTCCTCAGTTCTGGAATGTGCTGATCGGAGATATGTCTCTGGTAGGTACCAGGCCTCCGACAGAAGAAGAATTCGAGCATTATAACGAACATTACCGCAGAAGACTTTCCATGACTCCTGGAATCACCGGCTTATGGCAGGTCAGCGGAAGAAGTGATATCAAAGACTTTGACGAAGTCGTGAAACTTGACCTGGAATATATTGATAACTGGAGCATCGGCTTAGATATCAAGATTCTGTTAGAAACGATTGGCGCAATCTTCCGCCGCAAAGGAGCAGAGTAAAGACTATTCTCAATGTGTGAAAAATGACTATGATAGTTATCGTGATGCGGAGGGGAAAATGACTGAAAGCAATAGGTTCGCCGATCCGAAATCAGGGATCGTGCAGGAAAATGATGATGAGATTACGATCGATCTTTCAGAGGTCTGGAATCTCGCCAGGAAGAATATCGGAAAAATGATCGGAATGATCGCTTTATTTGGAGTTGCGGCAGCATTGATCACTTTATTCCTGATACCTAAGACTTATGACAGCACTGCAGTTCTTTATCTGACCCCGATGGTTTCTAATGAAGGAACCGTAGACTATTCTTCTCTGCAGACAAACACGAAGTTAGTCAATAATGTCATGGCACTGCTGCAGCAGGACAATATCATGGACTATGTTGCAGAAGAGAATGGCTTTGAAGATGCAGATGCGGTGCGAAAGGTTCTGGAAATTACGAACGAATCAAACACTGAGCTGATTGATATCAAAGCAACTACCAAGGATCCCAAGCTTTCGCAGGCAGTGGCAGAGGATACGGCAGACTATTTTATTGAAACAATGTCAGAAAGTCTCAATGTTCGGAATATTGAGGTTGTGACACATGCTAAAGTTGCTGAAAAACAATCTGGGCCTTCACTGGGAAAGAACATTATTATCGGCCTCGTAATTGGATTTGCAATTGATTTTGCCTGGGTCTTTATCAAGACACTTACTGATAAACGGATCAAGTCAAAGCAGGAAGCTGAGGAGTTCTTCGGTGTCCCGGTGCTCTGCCAGCTGCCGGTGCTTGATGGAAACGCAAAGAAGAACAGGAGGAAATGAGTCATGGCTTCAAACAAGAAAACTGAGAAGCAGAATAAAGCATTTGCCTTGAATGAAGCATTTCTCCGCCTTCGCTCTAATATCGAGTTTTCAGGGGTTGATACTACGATGCAGGTAGTCAATGTGGTCTCCACCAATGCAAATGAAGGAAAGAGCACGGTTTCCACAAATCTGGCGATCGCATATGCTAAGAAATACGATAAGGTGCTGATGATTGACACCGATCTCAGGAATCCTTGTGTCCATAAGATGCTGAATACGAATAATGCCAGAGGGCTCACGAACCTGCTGAAGCATTTCAGCACAGATAATCCTTTAGAGCAGTTTCCTGAAATTCAGGTATTCCAGATGGAAAATGATCGGAGATTATCGTTTCTTTCGGCTGGGACAAGAGTACCGAATCCGCTGGAACTTCTAGGCTCCAACAAGTTTCATCAGCTGATTGACGCGGCCAGAGAAAGCTACGATATCATCATCGTTGATTGTCCGCCGTATGGAGTTGTTTCCGACTGCATTCCGGTTTCGATGTTAGCTGACGGCACAGTTTATGTCGTATCTGCGAAAGAAACAGATAAGTATGCAGCAAGATCTGCAATGGAAGATTTAAAGAGAAATGGCGGCAGAATTATTGGAACAGTTCTTACTAAGGTAGAAGAAGTAGAATCCAGTAAGTATGGCTATGGAAACTATTATGGCAGCTACTATGGAGATTCTGCAAACTAATTAAGCGAAGGGAGTGAAAAGGAGGTTGAGGTATTATGATGAACTCTGTGCAAAAGAGACGCTTAGCGGTTTTCAAGAACTCCTGCAGAGTTTATCAGAAAGAACAAGAACGTTCCTTGAAGCTTTCATTTCTTTATCCTGACCTGAAAGAAATGGTTCAAATAGATGAACATGGGGAGATTCATGAAACGTCTCCTGTTTTTTTAGGTAGTTATTCTGTTGACCCTTTGATGATCAAAGAATATGAATTTATTCTGTATGATATCTGGTTTGTAGAAGACCAGATGAACACCATAGAAAAGTCCTGCGGAACGGAAGCAAAACAAATTTGCACCGAATTATTCGTAAAGCAGCAGACACAGGAAATCTGTGCTCAGGATCATGGAATGACTCGTGATCAGCTGCAGCATCATCTGAATCAATGGATTCAGCAGTCTTTCGGAGCGTAGCCTGATGAGTAATTCGTTGCTGCGAGAGTTCCGTCAGGAATGCAAGAACTATCGGCGATATCTTGAAGAGAGAGATGAGGTGCTGAAAAAGCTATATTTAACCCAGGTTAAGATAGATGGAGTTCATTCGATCGATACTGCTGAACCACATACTCAGTGCAATGCAGAGAGCTCTGTTCTGATTAAGTTTGAGACAAAAGACAAGCTTCTGGAGAAGCTAGATGAAGTGAATAACAAGATAAGAGTGATTGAAGATACCATTCGGAAGATTGATTATCCTTTTTATCGGGTTGTTGCTTGGGAGAAATTTGTGATGAATCAATCTTATAAAACCATAGCTAAGATGTATGACGTTGATTCCGAGAATTTACGGAAACGAGTAAATAATGCTTTGCTGGAGGTGATTTATTCAAATGCGTCTCAATCCGCAGAAACACTGAAAAAATGACTGATTGTATGGCAAAATAGTAAGGAATAAATGATCTTCAATCTGATCATCAGGTGCTTTTTCTTCACTGAGATTAACAATTGCTTGCTTATGAACGCTTGTATTCCATACTCCGGTATTCATTCACGGCATGGTCAGCGATTGGACGGCGATGGAATGATTAGACCCGCGGGTGAATGGAAGAGTAGGAACTAGGATTCTTATGGCATTCATTCAGAGAAAAGTCAGAAAGAATGTTCGGACTTGTGAGAGGGAGGAAGAGCATCCATATCTTGTTTGAGAAGATTTTTTCTATTTCAATACAAAGGTAATTGACTTACTTGCTTTATCAGTTGCGGTGATAGAAGAAGACACCTAGTAAGATGTGAAATGGTTTGCGGGGAGGGGATAAGCGTGAAATTACCCAAGAAGAAATTAAAAATAGCAGTATTTGGCCAGAAACGTATCCCGTCCAGAGAGGGTGGAGTGGAAATCGTAGTGGAAGAATTAGCTACGCGAGTTGCGTCCCTTGGAAATCAGGTCACAGTATATAATCGTTCAGGCCATCATGTAAGTGGCTCTGAATTTGATGAAAAGCGATTAAAAAGTTATAAAGGGATTCGTATAAAGACGGTACCGGCTATTCAGAAAAGGGGTCTGGCTGCGGTTTCGTCTTCTTTTTTTGCGTCTTTATGTGCTGCATGGGGAAACTATGATGTTGTTCATATCCACGCAGAGGGACCTGCATTCTGGTGTGCTATACCTAAATTTTTTGGCAAAAGAGTCATTGTCACTATCCATGGCATTGATTGGGCGAGAGCAAAGTGGAGTAATAGCTTTGGTAGTAAATACATAAAAAAAGCAGAGCAGAAGGCTGTAAAGCATGCGGATGCCATCATCGTCCTATCAAAAAACGTGCAGGATTACTTTCGAGAACAGTATAATCGTGAAACGTTTTTTATTCCTAATGGTGTGAATCGTCCCAACTTGGAAGAAGCAAATGAGATTACAGAGCGCTGGGGACTTAAGAAAGACGGATATGTTCTCTTCTTGGGAAGAATCGTTCCGGAGAAGGGACTGAAGTATCTCGTTGATGCCTGGAAAGATATCAAGACAGATAAGAAGCTGGTCATCGCCGGAGGAACATCGGATACCGATGACTTCGCGATCGACTTGAAGAAGAACTGCGGAGACAACGTGATCTTCACAAATTTTGTGCAGGGACAGGTTCTTCGGGAACTGTATTCGAACGCCTATGTCTACACTCTTCCATCCGATCTTGAGGGAATGCCGCTTTCGCTACTTGAGGCGATGAGTTATGGAAACTGCTGCCTGACATCTGATATTCCGGAGTGTGCAGAAGTTGTCGAAGATAAAGCTGTTTTATTTAAGAAGAGTGATGTGGCAGATCTGCGGGAGAAACTACAGAATTTACTTGATCATCCGGAGATTGTACAGAAGTATAAGGACGAGGCAACCGAGTTTATCTGCAGGAAGTACAACTGGGATGATGTGACAAGAAAAACATTGGCACTGTTTAGAACTGGAAAAGTGAGTACGGAATGAAAGAACGATATGACAACCTGGACGGATTGAGATCCTATGCAGCTATTGGGATTGTGATGATGCATGTGCTTGCAAATTCAAAATATGTGGTTCATGGTTTTTTATTTAGTAGAATGATTCCATCCTTTACTGATTTTACATTCTTATTCATGGTTATCAGTGCTTTCTCTATGTGCTGTGGGTACTATGAAAAATTCAAAGATGGCAAAATTGATATTGAACATTTCTATAAGCGTCGTTATCAAAGACTCTGGCCGTTCTTTGCAATCTTATGTATTATCGCTTTAGTAGTGTCCATCAGTGTGAAATCTTTTTTTGACTGGTTTGCTGATCTGACATTAATGTTTGGATTGATTCCAAATAACAATATCGAGATCATCGGCGTTGGCTGGTTTATAGGTCTGGTATTTGTCTTCTACATGATGTTTCCATTCTTTGTCTTTGCGATTGGAAACAAAAAGAGAGCGTGGTTCTCCTTCACAGTAGGAGTTTTATTGACAATATCCTGCATCCTTCATTTTACTGAAACAGCATCGAGAATCTACCTAGTTTATTCGTCTTCCTTCTTTTTGCTGGGAGGAATCACATCTATATCGTGATGTCATTAAAAAATATACGGCTCTTTGGATTGCGCTTTTAGTTGCATCCATTATTGCTTACTATACTTTTTCTGGAAATGCACTTGTCGGAG
This sequence comes from Anaerolactibacter massiliensis, assembly GCF_900290205.1. Taxonomy (NCBI): domain Bacteria; kingdom Bacillati; phylum Bacillota; class Erysipelotrichia; order Erysipelotrichales; family Erysipelotrichaceae; genus Anaerolactibacter; species Anaerolactibacter massiliensis. Next base: position 500,756 of record NZ_OLMH01000002.1, read on the forward strand.
TGTTCATGGAACTGGCTGTTTCGTATTGCCTTCTGGCAACAGCAATTTCACTTAGGGGGGGACTGCTACACAACAGATTTGCAGTCTTCTTCAGAGGGATCAGCATGGAAGTCTACCTCAGCCACATGGTTGCCTTCCGTGTAGTCCAGAAATTGCATATGACAAATTTATTGGTAAATGGCGTAGCATCATATTTTGTAACAGTGTTCTGCACACTGGTGGGAGCGGTTGCCATTTCTCTGATATTAAAGAAACTTGTTGAAGTTATAGAAGCGAGATTAGCATGAAGATTTTGATGGTTAATAAGTTTTTGTATCCCAATGGTGGGTCTGAGACTTATATCTTTAAACTTGGTGAAGAATTAGGAAAACACGGACATGAAGTCCAGTACTTTGGTATGGAACATCCTGGACGCTGTGTTGGCAACCGGGTCAATGCTTATACATCAGATATGGACTTTCACGGCGGCAGCAAACTGAGCAAACTGACCTACCCGATCAAGACCATCTACAGCAAGGAAGCAAGAGAAAAATTAAGACTAGTACTAGATGACTTCAAGCCAGATGTCTGTCACCTGAACAATTTTAACTACCAGCTGACTCCTTCCATCATCTTGGAAATCGTGAAGTGGCGCAAGGAGACCGGAAGGGATTGCAAGATCATCTTCACGGCACATGACTACCAGCTGGTTTGCCCGAACCATCAATTAAAGAACCCTATCACACATGAGAACTGTGAGAAGTGCCTCGGCGGTCATTTCGTGAATTGTGTAAAGGGAAAATGTGTTCACGGTTCTACTACAAAATCTATCGTTGGCATGATGGAGGCGGAGTTCTGGAAATGGAACGGAGCATACAAGTACATTGACAAAATTATTTGCTGTTCAGAGTTTTTGAAAACCAAGATGGACACCAATCCGTTGTTTGCAACTAAGACAATCGCAATGCACAACTTCATCGATAAGGTGGAGTGGAAAGAGACTCCGAAGAAGGATTACGTCCTCTACTTTGGCCGCTTCTCTGAAGAAAAGGGAATCAACACACTTGTTGAGACCTGCAATCTGTTGCCAGATATTCAGTTTATTTTTGCTGGTTCTGGCCCATTGGAAGACAAGGTCAATCAGCTGAAAAATGTTAAGAATGTTGGTTTCCAGACTGGTGATGCATTGGACATACTGATTCGGGAAGCAAAGTTCTCTATTTGCCCTTCGGAAGTCTATGAAAACTGCCCGTTCTCTGTTATGGAGAGTCAGCAGCGCGGAACTCCTGTCATCGGCGCAAATATCGGTGGTATTCCTGAGCTGATTACAAATGGTGTGGATGGGCGACTGTTCAGAAGCCGAGATTCCAAGCAACTGGCATCTATTATCAAGGAACTTTGGAATGATCCGGTAGAGACCGATAAGTATGCAAAGGCGTGCCTTAACCTTGAGCGAGATGATCTTGAAGCTTACTATAACAAGCTCATCCCGATTTATCTGGGGGGGTAACCCTCTGTAAATATCAGCGGATGGACTATGTCCTCTACTTTGGACGCTTCTCTGAGGAAAAGGGAATTGGCACACTGCTGAAAGTTGCTCGCATGCTGCCGAATGTGAAATTCATTTTTGCAGGCAAGGGACCTTTGGAAGAAGAGGTCAACAGAGTTTCAAACATCGAGAACGTAGGATTCCAGAGCGGTGAGCCGCTGGAAAAACTGATCCGTGAAGCACTGGTCAGTGTTTATCCGTCAGAGTGGTATGAGAACTGTCCATTCTCTGTGATGGAAAGCCAGATGTATGGAACACCGGTAATCGGCGCAGATATCGGTGGCATTCCGGAACTGATCCAGACAGGAAAGACCGGTGAAGTATTCCAAAGTAGTAATGCCGAGAAATTGAAAGCAAAGATCGAGCAGTTCTGGAATGATAGAATTATGTGTCAAAGATACAGCGAGAACTGTAAAGAAGTTCAGTTCGAAGCGCCAGAAAGCTACTATAAAAAGGTAATGAGGATTTACAAAGGGTAACAAAGATACAGAAAACGCCGAGCTCAGCCAGTAATGGAAGGTGTAACGACTGGACACGGAGCATCTGAGGATTTCAGATGAAGGCACAGTCTGAACTTGCTGGCAACAGCAAGAATCATACAGAAATGATATGATCATCACAGAGATGTTAGGGTTACAAAATTGATCGATTATGATAAGAGTTATAATTTGGTTTGCCTCAGCAGTGCTTCGTTGGGGCGCTTAGTTAATAAGTGATATAGCACAATCTCTGCAGGCAGATAGATTACTGTAGAGATATAAACGAGAAACTAACCTTCGAAAAGAAAAGAAACCACACTAGAGAAACAATATATTTCCATGTGGCAGCGTTTCGTAGAAATGCATTATTGGTACTATTCTTGTAATAGCATCGCTTTTAACAAATGTTCTCGTATTCCCAAAGGAGGTGAAATGATCGCCTCCCTGCATAGCGATGTGCAGAAAAAACTCCGTAAATTCGGCGAATGTCTGTATCTTACATTGAAATGAGGGTTAAATGATTACAGTAATTACACCTACATACAACCGGGCTAGCAAGTTGCCTGCATTATATCTTTCCTTAGTTCAGCAAACATCCGATAACTTCGAGTGGGTGATTGTTGATGATGGCAGTATCGACAATACGGAGGCAGTGATCAGCAGTTTTATTAATGAAAATAAAATTAAGATTAGGTATTTGAAAAAGGAAAATGGTGGTAAACACACTGCGTTAAATGCTGGTATAAAAACGATTGATTCGGTTCTTACTTTTATTGTTGATTCGGATGATACGCTTACATCAGATGCGATTCAAACGATAGAGGAGTATTCTCATAAGTATAAAGATCGATTTGATCTTTGTGGGTTCTCTTTCCTAAGAGAATATCCAGACGGAACAATTAATGGTAGAAAATATATTAGAGATGAATTAGTTTCTAACTATATTGATATCAGGGTTAATGGAAACGACATGAATTCAGACAAAGCGGAGGTTTTTTATACACGTTGCTTGAAAGAATTCCCATTTCCAGAAATCAGGGGAGAACGCTTCTTGGGAGAAGATATTATTTGGGTAAAAATGGGACGAAAATATAAAATGGTTTATATTAATAAACCTATTTATATAGGAAATTATTTGGAGGACGGTCTTACAAAGAACAGAAGGCTCAATAATATCAATTCCCCTGTGGGGTGTATGCTGCGTGCTGAGGGCTATCTGCATAATGACATAAATTTAAAGTTCAGAGAGAAGTGTGCATTACAATACTTGATTTATGGATGGTTCGCAAATCGATCAACAAAAAAGTTGATTGTTGGCACTAATGAAAAAGCGTTGGTAATCGCAAATTATCTTCCAGCAAAAATGATATTTGAAAAATGGAAAAAGGAGTATAAGGAGAATTAATTATGCCACAAACAAAGGCTGCAACAGGCGATAAGAAGTTAAATGGAACAGTTATTGTTACTTATAGATGTAACGCAAGATGTACGATGTGCAACCGCTATAAGGCACCGTCAAAACCGGAAGAGGAGATTTCACTTGAAACAATTAAAAAACTTCCGAAGATGTACTTCACAAACATCACCGGTGGTGAGCCATTTATTCGTACGGATCTGAAAGATATCGTAAGGGAATTATATAAGAAATCGGATCGTATTGTGATTTCCACAAATGGATTCTTCACTGATCGAATTATCGATCTTGCTAAAGAATTTCCGCAGATTGGAATCCGTATTTCGATTGAGGGCCTTGAGCAGACGAATAACGAAATTAGGGGTCTGCAAGACGGTTATAATCGTGGGTATTCAACACTGAAAAAGCTCAGAGAAATGGGTATGAAAGATGTAGGTTTTGGCATGACTGTTCAGGATAAGAATGCCAAGGATCTTGTTCCGCTCTATGAACTTTCTAATAAGATGGGCATGGAGTTTGCAACAGCTTCTCTTCATAATTCATTCTACTTTGTCGAAGCAAAGAACATTATTCACGACCGTCCGATGGTTGCACAGAATTTTGAAAACCTTATCAATGAACTGTTGAAGAGCAATAGCCCGAAGAAATGGTTCAGGGCATATTTCAATCACGGCCTCATCAATTACATCTATGCACAGCCGAGACTCCTTCCGTGTGATATGTCCTTCGATACATTCTTCATTGATCCATATGGTGACGTGATGCCATGTAACGGGACTAAGGACAAAGAGGTTATGGGTAATCTGAATGAGCAGAGCTGGGATGAATTATGGAGCAGCCCACAGGCGGATGAAGTTAGAGCAAAAGTAAGACATTGTGATCGTAACTGCTGGATGATCGGATCTGTCTCTCCTGCTATGCATAAGTATATCTGGAAGCCTGCTGCCTGGGTTCTTGAACATAAAGCAAAGGCACTTTTCTCCAAGCATCCATACAGCATGTATGAAAATAAAATTGTTTGCGATTATCGCGACGGCAAAGTTACGAAAGAGGAATTAGATCGTCTGACAACCTGCGATATGAATGCGGTTGTGAATAATGGACTTTCTGTGGCATCAAAAGAGCAGTTGAAGAATAAAACCGGTGAGGAAATCGTTGATGCTGATATCGCAGCACAGCAGATGGAGACGAAGTAATGAGTGAAAAGACAGCGGTAAAAACAAGAGAATAATGGGTCGATGATGTAAAAGTTATTGCCTGTATATTGGTTGTACTGGGCCACCTTTTCCAAAGCATGACGAAGGCGAATATTCTGTCTGAAAATGATTTATATGAGTGGTTCAACACAACAATTAATCACTTCCACGTGCTGCTGTTCTTCATTTGTAGTGGATATCTGTATCAGAAGAACAGCAAGGTAAACAGTGTAGGCAGTTGGTATAGAAATGTAGCGAAAAAGTGCTGGCACTCGGCGTACCATATGCGACTTTTACGACTGCTACATGGGTACTGAAAAAAGTGTTCTCAAGCAGTGTCAACAACCAAATCGGCGGTCTAGGAGAAACATTGTTCCTACATCCAACAGCACCACACTGGTTACGCATTGTTCTTCATCTTTCTTGTTACGCTGACTTTTAACAGTGTGAAAGCAGCTGCAGTTGGATTGGTAGTTGCACTGGCTGCAAAAAGTCTAATTCTGACGGGGGGGTACAGCATTTACGCAGTATCGACAATTCTCTCAAATGAAATCTGGTTTGTACTCGGTATGAGCATTTGTGCATTTAACGTGCAACTGAAGGGCAGAAAAGTACAAGGAATGATATGCGGAGTGCTGTTTATAATTTTGAGCATTATGGTATATACGGCGGAAATCAGCAGTAGTGCAGTCCCTTTCGTAATGGGATTATTGGCTTGTGTGGCTGTTATCATGATGGTGGTGAGTTTTGAGGAAAAGTTCGGTAGAGGCATGAAATTCATTGCAGTACATAATGCCGATTTTTTTGATGCATACGTTGTTTGCGGCACCGATGAGATCTATCCTGATGAAGATCGGCATCGAAAATGCTGTGATTCATGTAGTACTGGGACTTGGAATAAGCTTTGCAGGTCCGATTATGGTTGCTTGGATTATGAAGAAAACAAAGTGGCTGGAATTTTTCTTGTTCTCAAACAAATTTTTGAGGAAGGAACGACAAGCATGAATAAAAGAATTTCCGTTTCCTGAGTTTCCTGATGAAAAGTTCCTGGGTGAAGATATAATCCGGTTTAAAATGGCAGAAAAATATGAAATACGTTTCTTTGATAAAGCATTTATACTTCTAATTATTCGGATGATGATTTGACAAGGAATAGAAGGAAACACAATATTCTTTCCCCAAAAGGATGCATGGTCAGAGCGGAGGTTTTCCTTGATTCTAAAGCAAATAGTAGAGTTATATGCTTCAGTACATTATTTATGGGAAGTTTGCTAATAATAGATGTGCACAACTATTCGACAAAAGTAAGCAAAAATTGTTTTTGTTTTCCTGTATCCTGCTGCATATTTCTTGTACAGAAAATGGAAGAAAACATATATAGATAAGGTGCAAAAGTGAAGGAATGTAAGGTTACAATTGCTGTCCCTGTATATAATGGGCAAAATGTTATTGAAAGATGCGTAAATAGTATATTTGAACAATCGTATCAGAATATAGAGATTATAGTAGTAAATGATGGATCAGTTGATGATACTAAAAGAATTTTGGATGGCCTGAGGAAAAAGGATGCAAGATTATATGTTATTGATATAAATAATGGCGGAGTGTCTAATGCGCGTAATCAAGCAATAAAACAAGCTAGCGGTGACTTAATATGTTTTGTTGATGCTGATGATTATATATTGCCGTCTTATGTTCAGGGGTTTGTAGATAATTTTGAAGATAATGCACTTCTAGTAACTACATATCAAACAGTTACAGATATTTCCGCTGTGAGACAAAATGTATGTAAAGTGAGTAGAGAGATTTATTCACCAGAAGATGCCGAGGTGGAAATGTTTTATGGGTATAAGCTTGGCAATTATTGTTGGGACAAGTGTTATGATTTACGTTTCATTCGAGATAATAAAATTATGTTTGACACTTCACTGAAAATTGGAGAGGATACTGCCTTTGTTAATGAGTATGTTCGGAAGAGCAAAAAGGTCATATGGTTGGATCAAAAAAACTATGTTCACATCGTTAATGATCAGAGTGTGATGGAGAATTTATATCGTGACAATGCATGGAAGTCACTGTATGAATCAATCTGCGTTTCCAAAAGCATTCTGGAAACATCAAAATCCTCAAAAGCGAAAAAAGCGATTCTTGCAGCTGTAGTGCAAGCTGAAGAACACTTACTTAGAATAATGTGCGTGAAAAATGTTACGGGCGAAATCTATGATGGAGAGCTGAAGTCGTTTAAAAAGAACTACCTTAGTGTTGTTCTTGATCCTCGAATTGATGTAAGACAAAGAATTAAAGTTTTAATGATGGGGATAAATCCCTTTAGAAGGAAATTTTATGAAAGAATATATAGGGTTAAGTAAATGAATTATAAAGTTAGTGTTGTCGTTCCAGTTTACAATGTAGAAGAGTATTTACATAGTTGCATAGAGTCACTCTTTGGACAGTCTTATAAAAATATAGAAATAATACTAGTTGATGACGAGTCACCAGATAATTGTCCCCGCTTGTGCGACGAATATGCTGTTGCGCACGAGAATATAAAGGTTTTACATAAAAAGAATGGTGGTTTAGGATATGCAAGAAATTCTGGATTAGAAATCGCAACAGGTGATTTCGTGGAATTTCTTGACTCCGATGATTATATAGAAAACGATACCATAGAAAGAGCACTGCACAAAATAGTGAATGATAATGCAGATGTATGTTGTTTTTCCTGTAAGAAATTGGATGTTAACGGCAACATAACAGTTGAATCTGTTAGCTTTCCACCAATGCTTCGTGGAGAGAAGGTAAAAGACATTTTATTTCCTATCTATTTTGGAGGGTCACAGAGAAATGGAGGAAAGGAAAAATACCGGTTGGGATCGTCATGTATGGCTATTTATAGGCGATCGTTCTTAATTGATAATAATATTCGATTTGAATCTGAAAGAGATGTTCTAAGCGAGGATGTGCTTTTTAACATTAGCGTATGTCAGAAAGCATCTTGTATAACCTTCTTGAATGAAAACTTTTATGTGTATCGTGAAAATTTATCATCTTTAACGCACTCGTATCGTCCAGATCGTTTTGATAAAGCCTGTAACCTGTTTGAAAGAGAAAAACAAATTATTGCAGATCAAGGTGAAAGAAATGTAGAAGCCTTGCACAGAGCACAAGATTCATTAATTTCTAATTTGATCGTAAGCATTAAGCAGTGTGTGGGTTTTGCAAACATGAGTAGGAAAGAAAAACTAAAGGAAATAAGAAGAATGAGTAAGGGGGAACTTGCAAGAAATTTACAAGATTATCCATTCGATGAGCTTCCTTTAATGAAAAGAATATATATTAGACAGGTGCTTAAAGGAAGAACTACTTTGGTTTATTTTATGACAAAGATGAAATGTTAGGAATGTGGTGATTTTATGCGATTGAAAATTGACAAAAACAGCTTCTGGCTGTTTATTTTGATATTTTTATCATATTCCAATATAGAGTTGTTTTCTTATTTTGCAGGTGACGGTTTTATTGGAAAACTCAATTATTATGGTCCAATACTATCCTATGTATTAATAATTCTTTATTGTATGTCTCAACCACGAAAGCTGGGCGAAAATGTATTAAACTGTGGATTTAAATTAAGTATTATACCATATATTGCTGCGATATTATATACAGTGATCATTTTTTTGCTAAATGGCAATGGAATGGATTACTTTTCTAGACTGGTATCGACTGCTCTATATTACATGCTCGCAGTTGGAGCCATGTATGAAATGTTGCAACTCATGGGATGTCGAGTACTCGATTGTTATATCGATGTCACAATTTTTACTTATCTTCTCTCTGCCTTTACTGGAACAATAATTAGTCGTGGAAGAGGCCTATCGTTATATGTTAGGGAGACATTTTTAGGATATTATGTAGGAACTAATCCTTATAAAGGTTTTTTTGAAGTACATGAACTCCTATTCATTATGGGATTATTTATTATATTTCTCTTGTTTTTTAGGAAACAAAAAAATAAAAAGGACTATCGACGTTTGATCTGGTGTATTTTGTGCTTTATATTCGGATTTAAACGCATAGGATTTGCTGGAATTGTGGTTGTATTATTATTGCTTTTAATCATAAACAAACCATTAAAGGGAATTGCGGCTCCGCTTATACGAATTGAGACAATCTGTGCGATTGTAATCTGCTTCATATTTGTCTATATGATACTAGATGATAGCTTTATTGCACTTCTTCTGCAAAGGGGAATTGCAGATAATGGACGAAGTATTATTTATAGACATTTTCGCACAATTTGTAACTTTAGTGTTGGCTATCTAGGAAAAGGATACACTTTTGTGTCACGCTACATAGAGGGACTCGGATCGTCGGTATTAAATAACATGGCAAGTATACGAGGGCTGCATAGTGGAGTGTTTGAAAAATATGTAGAGTTGGGTTTTATTGGATCGCTATTGTGGCATTGGTGGTTTTTATATCATATTTCTTCTACCTACATAAAAAAATTTGGGAATAAGATGGCACTTTGCTATTTGATGTTAACTTCTTATTCTTACATCACATATTTGACCGACAATACGCATGGATATAGAAACTTTCAGATAGTCTTACTTATGATCCCAATAGCATACTTTATGCAGATTAATAGCAGATTAATAAAGGAAAAAACGGAGTGCTAATTGATGATTAAGGATAAAATAAAAAAACTTTTTTATGGGAGAAAATATAATTCAAAAACATATGTGAATAATTTGAAGGAACTGGGAATGCGAATAGGTGAGAGGGTCACAATCTACGTTCCATCAAAGACTACCATAGATGAAACTCGTCCCTGGATGATTGAAATTGGTGATGATGTTCAGATTACCGAAGGTGTGACAATTTTAACACACGGATATGATTGGAGTGTCCTTAAGGGCTTATACGGTGATGTTCTTGGCAGCTGTGGAAAAGTAAAAATTGGAAACAATGTTTTCATCGGTATGCATGCCACTATTTTAAAAGGTACCACCATTGGTAACAATTGTATCATAGGTGCATCGAGTTTCCTGAAGGGGGGGTGCTTTCCGGATAATTCAGTTATAGTGGGAAATCCTGCCAAAGTAGTTGGAACAGTGGAAGATTACTATGCGAAACGTAAAGCAGCTCAGCTTAAGGAAGCTAAAGAATGCGCGATTGAATATTATAAGACTTATAAAAAGCTTCCGCCCAAGGAAATCTTTTATGAGTTCTTTTGGCTATTTGAAAAGCGTAATGATGAGATAATCGAAAGATTTGATGAAATGATGGGATTAGTAGGTAATAAAAAATTATCATATCAGAAATTTAAAGAAGAGGCACCTATCTTTGATGGATATGATCAGTTCTTGGAATATTGTTTTGACGGGGAAGAAATATAGTGCGATTAATAACAGATATATTAAAAGCTGTGTTTTGTTATATAGTTAGCTTCTTTTACAGAAAGAAAAACCTCTGGTTAGTAATGGAAAGAGGCACAGACGCACGGGATAATGGCTATTGGTTTTTTAAATATCTTATAGATAACCATTCGGATCAGACAGCTATTTATGTTATTTCTAAAGATAGCCCTGATTTGGAAAAAGTAAAAAAATGTGGACCAGTTGTAGAATACAACAGCATCAAGCATGGAATATATTATTATGCAGCTAAATACCGAGTTGGAACACACCAGTCATTAGCTCGCCCAGAGTGGAGAGCAATTGTGGCATTACAAAAGAAAACTTTTGTTCGGGCGAGAGGTTACACAGCATTTTTACAGCATGGTATAACAAAAGACAATATCCCTGGATTGAAGTATCCGAACTTCATTACGGATCTGTTCATATGTGGTGCAAAACCTGAGTATGAATTTATTAACAGATCGTATGGATTTGAGGATGGAGTTGTTAGGTATACTGGACTGGCTAGATTTGATAATTTGACACGTAATGCGGATTTAAAGAAGAAACAAGTGTTGCTCATGCCAACTTGGAGAACATTTTTGCTTGGAAAGGAAAAATCTGAGTTTGAATCATCTCAGTATTTTAATAAATTACAAAGCTTATTAGATTCTGAAGAGTTACATAGACTTTTAGAATTAAATGATTATGATTTGATTTTTTATCCACATTATGAGATCCAGCGGTGGATTTCCTCTTTTACGTCAAAATCAAATAGGGTTAAGATTGCTAGCTTTAAAGATTATGATGTTCAAAAATTATTAATAGAGTCAGAAATATTAATTACCGATTATTCAAGTGTATTCTTTGATATGGCGTACATGAACCGAGAGACCATATTTTTCCAGTTTGATAAAGAAAAATATAGAGCAAGCCAGTATCAAGAAGGATATTTTAAGTATGAAGATAGCTTCGGGCCAGTCGTCGAATCAGTGGAAGAGGTTATAATTTGTTTAGGAGACTACTTTAAAAATGGAGTGGCTGAAAAGTATCAATCGAACATGAGCAAGTATTTTGTCTTTCATGATGAGAACAACAGCTATAGAATATTTCAGGCAATTACTGAGATAAAGAAGAGATGAGGATGAAGAAATCATTAAGGAAAAATGCTGTCTTAAGTGCGGGGCAAAAACTTCTATCAATTGTTTTTCCGCTAATCACATTTCCGTACATTTCTCGTGTGTTACGTGTTGAAGACATAGGAAAAATAAATTTTACGAATTCTATTGTTTCATATTTTGTATTGTTATCGAGTCTCGGTATTCTGAACTATGCAACAAGGGAAGGAGCTAGGATACGAGACAACAAAGAGAAATTCAACCAATTTTGCAAAGAAATTTTTACAATAAACATATTATCAACTTGCATAGCATATGCTGCTCTGATTGTAGCTTGTCTTGTGTCAAGCAAGATCAGAAGCTATGAGATTCTTATATTAATTCAATCATTTTCAATAATTGGCGGTACAATCGGAGTCAATTGGATCTATACGATCGAAGAAGACTACTTGTACATAACGATACGCACATTGATAGTTCAAGCAATTTCGGTAGTATTGATGCTGACAATGGTCAAAATTGAAGGTGATTATCTAATTTATGCGGCAATCTCAACGTTTGCTACAGTTGGTGCTAATATTTTTAATTTTTTTCACGCTAGAAAATACGTTAAGATCGGACTTACGACTAGATTAAATCTAAAAAAGCATTTGAAACCTATATTAATTATATTTGCATCTACAATTGCTGTGACAATTTATGTTGATTCCGATACTACATTGCTTGGCTTCTTGAATAGTGAATATTGTGTTGGTTTATATAGCCGCTCAAGTAAAATATATACTTTAATAAAGCAGATGGTTGCGTCCATGGTCGTTGTTGCATTGCCTAATTTATCAAATATTAGCGAATCAATACAAATTGAGGAATACATCAACAAAGCAAGGAAAATATTATATGATGTTTTGTTTTTAGCTATTCCTGTTGCGATTGGTTTGTGCTTAACATCTGAGGATGTTCTGCTTATCTTGGCAGGACAGAAGTATATTGAGGCAACTAGATCGTTACAAATTCTTGCAATTAGCTCTTTTTTTGCGGTAATGAGTTCCTTTGTAACATATTGCTGTCTACTTCCTTTAAGGTTTGAAAAATTGCAACTTATTGCAACGGTTACAGGTGCTGTGGTAAACGTATCATTGAATTTCTTGATTCTACCATCCTTAGCTCATACAGGGGCTGCAATAACGACATTATTCTCAGAAGCACTTGTATTTGTAATAGAAGTTGTTTATTTTTGCCGAAAGAGTCTATATAAGCCTATTTTTAAACTTGAAATGAAAAACATAGCGGCCCTTGTTAGCGGAGGCCTATGGATCGTGGCTGTATGTATGACAATTAAAAAAATAAATTTGCCTTTTCTTCCTTGTTTTGTAGTCAAAGTCGTAGTCAGTGCCATTGGATATGGCGTTGTTCTTTTGATGTTCAAATATCCTTCTGTGAAAATGTTATTAAAGCGAAAACGATAGTTGTATGAATTGTACCCTTGTCAAGGACACAAGAGATTTTAGTTGCCCCGTTTTTTAGACAGCTATGATCCTTGCTCCCTGTCCAATAGAAACAGGCATTTTCAGTACCCGTGTTATTGGACATTTGGTGGCTGAGAGTTCAGTACTCTGTTGAAGTTACTCCCGGGCTCTGCTCGGACCCGCCCTCGTCGGGGAGGCAGGAAAACAGCATTGGCTGCTTTCGCCACATAGGGTAATCCATGTCATTCCGTCAAGGGTAGTCCGGACGCTGACGCGTCCAGCGTGCTGTCCCTTGACTCCGTTCCCACTCGCAGTATTCATCAACAGTAAGTTTCAGCTCTTCACGTTCCTTGAATCTCTTCATCCAGATGGCGAGCTTCATCGCATTTTTATTCATATGCCCCCAAACATCCCATTTTCGTTTTAGGATCTTTGGTACATATTCACATAGATTTGGGATAATGTATCCGTACTGTTATGTAAAAGCCAATGTCAAGTGCTGGTTTCGTATAAGTCTCAATTTCTCCTTTGCTGTTAAAGGCATGAGGAAAGAGTCTCGGATTTTTAACAGTTCGCGGTATTTAGCCATTCTGTTATACGTGTATCAGGGACAAATGCTCTCCCACCCCACAGGCCAATGGTTTCGCCGCCAGCTCTGCTTTCTATAGTCGTGGATCACCAAGGAACAGTGCCATCATAAACGGGTCGCAGATAGCTGAACCGTCCAGTTCAAATCCGAGCTGCTCCTTCCTGATGCCTTCAAGCTAATTCTGATCTTCCTCTTTGTTTTTAGGTCATTCAATGATTTCTTGATCTGCAGTGCTCAGCGCAGATCTTGCCTGCCTGACAATCGATAGAATCATTTTAAGCAAGAACAGTATGAATATTGCCTGTCATCATTCCCCATATAAAGCATGCCAGCTCGCGTGCTGCGGCTACCGTTGCTTTGTTGTGGTTCTTTCGATTGTGCAGTACAAGGCACATGTATCTCTTCCGGAGTCGTTCATTTGCTTTATCCGCATATGCAATGACTTCAGGCGTAGTGCCTTCCTGCCGCTTTTTCAGTGCTTCACTTTTGCCAGATGATGCCCTTGAGAAAGATTGTGCACATTCGACAAGTAGTTTTCTCAAAAAGGTGTTTCCCTGCTTTGTTATTCCCGTTTGGTTCTGATCGCCGCTGCTGAGTTCTCCTGCAACCAGGCCCAGGAATGCCGCAAAGTTCTTTGCTTTAACGAATCTGGTGAAATCTCCGATTTCTACAATCACAGCCAGTGCAGTCAGCACTTTCACTGACTTGAGGCAGATGAGCTTGTGTACTGCTTCCCGGTATTTATCAGTCTCAGCAATTTCTTCAATGCGTTTGTTCATCTGATCAATGCGATCAGAAACTGTTTCATATGACAGCAGGTAAGAATCCAGCGTTTCCTTGTTAACTCCCTCCAGAGGAAGTTCCTTAAGCCATTTCAGGTGCTTCTTTGTCCAGTAATTCTTACCATCCGTAAATTTATATCCGTGCCTGGTAGTAAAGGCACAGATCTGCTGTTTGATCACTTTGAGCTGCTTCTTGTGATCCTGCTGCATACGGATGAAATCACGTACTGATTCATCTTCTTCATCAGGGGTATAGACTTCACTGTATTCATGATTCTTCAGTGACCTGGCAATCGCTTCGGCATCCCGCTTGTCAGTCTTCTTCCTGCGGCGTCTGTTGATTTCTGTTCCGGTAATAGAAGCAGGGGCAAGGATCTTTGCGGTAAGACCATTCTTCTCAAGATCACGTTTCAGCTTAAATCCAAGGCAGCCAGCTTCATATCCGACAATGATCTCTGTATCATTTCCAATCTTTTTCCTGATTCCCTTGCAGTAGTTTACGATGTTGGAAACAGAAGGAGAATAGGTAGGTATTCGGGTTCACTGGTGCTGCTGATCCTTCCAAATAAGTCGAGAGCATGTAGTTTGCAGTGTGCGCATCAATTCCCACGTATGCTATCATGTAAAGCTTCCTTTCTTGGATGAGGCAACTTCCCCATCTCTTTATTGAGCCAATAACAAGTATGCGGGATGATCCTCGAACACACAAGTTAATGGAGGGCTTTTACATCTTTTACATATTGTCTATTTATTAGTAAGTGTCAATAGGTCTGCAACTTGTTAGGAGAAGCTGAAGACCCTATCCTAAGGAAAGGCATAAGGAGATGGGTCATGTCAAAAGAAGTTCATACTCACGAATGGTGGCTGCCGTATCTGGATGAATATCATCGCAGCGGAAAAACAATCTCAGATTTCTGCAGGGAGAATGGATTGAATTATGATGCATTCTACTGGCAGCTTCGGCGGGAGAAGACGGTCAGCTGTGACAGCAGCTTAGCAGATATCGATATTCTTCCTGTCACCGTAATTGATCATTCTCAGAAATCCATCAGGATTGAGATCAATGGGATTCAAGTCTGCGGAAGTGCAGCTGATATTCGTCAGCTGCTGGGTATCGGTCAATGAAGCTGGTGAGAGATGGCGCAAAGCTTTATTTCATTACAGGAACTGTGGATATGCGGATGGGAATTGATGGGTATATTGCCGTCGTGCAGAACAGACTGCATATGGACGTATTTGATAATACTGTATTCCTGTTCTGCAACAGAGATCATAGTAAGCTGAAGATGCTGTACTGGGATTCCACCGGGTTCTGGCTATTCTATAAACGTCTTGAAAAAGGAAACCATTTCAAATGGATCCGGGATGAAGAAAATCATACTGCCCTGATCAATGAAGAGCAGTATGGGTGGCTGATGCAGGGGTTGAAAATAGATCAGAAAAGAGGCTCTTCATGATCCGGGGTGGGTAAACTATCCCGGATCATGAAGAGCCAAAGAAGATCTGGTTCAGATGGTGATCGGATTACTGAACAATCAGAAAGAAATGGCTAAGAATCTTGAGATTCTGACGCAGCAGATAGCCATCATGAATCAGCGCACTTACGGCAGAAAAACAGAATCAGTCTCTGCTCTTCAGATGTCTTTTGACTTTGGATTTAACGAACCGGAAGCCATTGCGGACCCGGCTCAGAGTGATCCTTCTCTCGAAGAAGCAGCACCTGCCAGAAGAAAGAAGAAGACACAGCCGAAAGACAACATCACAAAGGTCACGAACTACGAAACTGTAAATCTTGAACTGCCCAAAGAAGAACTTGATCGAATTTTCGGCGTAGATAACTATAAGCGTCTTCCCGATAAAATCATTCAGAAGCTGGAACATCATCCTGCTTCTTTTAAAGCAATCGTTTACCATCAGGCAGTCTATGCCATCAAAGATCAGACCAAAACAGAAGGCCGGGATCCGGAAAGCACAGCTTCTATTGTCTGTGCTCCCAGACCTCTGGAACTATGGCCGAATAGTATTGCGACTCCATCTTTGGTCGCATCGATCATGATGGGCAAGTATGTAAATGCAGTTCCGCTTTATCGTCAGGAACAGGTTTATGAGGAGAACGAAGTCTTCATTTCACGTACGACAATGGCGAACTGGATGATAAAGTCCGCAGATCTGTATCTGAAGCCATACTTCAATGTTCTGCATGATACTCTGATCAAACAGCACCTGCTTCACGCAGATGAAACTCCCTGCCAGGTAATCAAAGACGGCAGACCGGCAGGATCCAAGAGCTATATGTGGTGCTATCGCTCCTCACCGGAGAGCCTGGATCCTCAGATCGTCCTCTATGACTATCAGAAGACCAGAAAAGCTGATCATCCGGAAAACTTCCTGAATGGCTTCAGCGGAATATGCGTTACGGATGGCTACCAGGCATATCATATGCTGGCTCGGAAATATCCGGACCACTTTAAAGTTGCCGGCTGCTGGGTTCATTATTCCAGTTCTCGAATAAGGTTCATCTGAAACGAAAATTCTCAG
Source organism: Anaerolactibacter massiliensis (assembly GCF_900290205.1). NCBI lineage: Bacteria > Bacillati > Bacillota > Erysipelotrichia > Erysipelotrichales > Erysipelotrichaceae > Anaerolactibacter > Anaerolactibacter massiliensis. The sequence goes on from NZ_OLMH01000002.1 coordinate 517,268, forward strand.
AACCGGTGAAAGCAGCAGGATCCGGATCACCTCCGCCGCTCGCTGAAGAAGCTGTGAAGCGGATCTCTCAAATCTTCCATGAGGATAAGAAACTGAAGGATCTTCCTCTAGAGGAACAACTGACAAAGAGAAAGGAACTCATTGAACCGCTGGTGAATTCCTTCTTTGAGTGGGTTCGTGAAAAACAGAGGTTTGTTGCGCCGGAGTCCGCAACAGGCAAAGGATTCACTTATGCATTGAATCAGGAAGAATTCCTGAGAACTTTTCTGACGGATCCGAGCGTACCGCTCAATAACTCAGCTGCCTTATGCCCAGCTTCTATTTATCATTAGTTTCCTTGCAGAAGCCCAGTTTTACTGATTTTTATAAGAAAAATGTAGGCATAATCTTTCTTAGCGCAGTCCGAAATTCCTGGCAATTTCCTCTTCATCTTTCAAGTCCCAGATTGGCTCCTGCTCCATTTCGTAACCACAGAAGCTATGATCCATTGCCTTCTTCATCATCTCTACAGAGGGCTTTGCGTAGATTTTCGTGGTTTCTAAGGCTGAATGGCCAAGCAATCGTGAAATCAATTCAAGATCGACACCGTTTTGATACAGTTCTGTTGCACGGGTTCTGCGAAACATATGAGGATGGACTCTTTGAGGAAGATCAGGATGCTCCGGTCTGATCTTCTCTGCATACTTTTTGATGAATCGCTGTACATTCTGAGGAGACATCCGGTTGACTCTCCGGTGAATGACAGTATAGAACAGCAGGTCTGTAGGTGGTGAACCCTCATTATGGTAATGCTGGTAATACCGATTTAGGTGATTAACCGTCTTATCTGTAATAGGAACAATGCGTTCTTTATCTCCCTTGCCGTGAATCCGGATATATGGATCTTTTCGGGATAGGTTCACATCGCTTTTTCTCAGATCGAGAAGTTCACTCAGACGAATTGCGCTGTCATACAGAATTACCATGATCGTGGTATCCCGGATCAGAATTTTCCTGGAATTCCCTGGAGCAGCGAGTAAAGCGGCCATGCATTCGCTGCTGATCACGTCGCGGACGACTTCACTTTCCCGAAGAAACGGGAGATGCGATACTGCCAGCGCAACAGGCAGGACCTTGACGTCACAGTCTGAGGCATACCATAGATATGCATGCAATGCTGACAGCCTATGGTTGCAGGTTGTTTTGGCATAGCCGCGGTTCTGCAGATATTCCATGTAGTCCAGAACAAGCTCGTTAGTACAGTCGCTGAATGTAAAAGTAAGCATAGATTTCTTTTTCTCATTAGTGATAAAGCGCCGGAAAGAAGTGAGACCGTCGCGATAGGATTCAATCGTATTTTCACTTCGCCTTAGCTGCTGTGCCTCATACTTATCCAGGAAGTCACGCGTTTTCGAGAAGAATAGTGTACTGAAATCTTTCTTATTCATCAGTAATTACCTCCGGAATTACAGCAGAAGAAACCTTGTCCTTGCTACGGATTATCTTGATTGAGTCTTCAACAGCGTGATAGTAATAGTGCGTGTTTAGAACGCCGGCATGTCCCAGGTAATTGCTGAGAAATGGCATCATTGCATTTAAATCGACGCCCTGTTCCATCCACAGATTCATGCGCTTAGTCACGAAATAATGCCGAAAACTATGAACGGTAGGCTTTTTATCGCAGAGCTTGGAAGCTGCAGTCTGAGTCCAGATCTCATTGAACTTGCGGCATACTGAATGTTTTATGATGTGTTTGCTGGTATCTTTACTAGGATAGAACCAATCCGACTGAATCCCTTGTTCTGATGTCATCCAGAGCCAGTAGGATTGACAGAGCTCGGTCAGGTCATCCGCCATGTAGACAAGACGGTCTTTGTCTCCCTTTGAATGAATGATCGTGATAATTCCTTTTTCAAGATCTATGTTGCTGCGGCGCAATTCACATGCTTCGGAATTGCGAAGACCACAGCAGCAGATCATCCTGAACATGACGCGATACTCAGAATACATGCGGATGTGATCAGGATCATTATTTCTGCATCTTCCACCATCAAGAACACTGAAGAATTCCTGAATATCGCTGTCACTCATCAGGTATTGCATTACCTTAGGAAGATGGCAGATGTGATGAGGGATATAACATTCCGTTTCAAGGATGTTCATATAGATCGAAAAGGCCCGGAATATTGTCTCGCGTTTGTGCCTGCCGGATTTGCCTTCAGCAGAAGATGCTCCTTTTTCAATCCATGCTTCAAAGAGCTGCCTCGTGATGACTGGCTCGCTGATGTGATGTTCAACACAGAATCCATCGAAGCGTTTCAGGTAATAATCACAATCGTCATATGAATAGCCCTGTGCTCTTTTCTGTGTAATAAATTCATTGATATACGGCGCAAAGACACTGGCGCATTGATAGTGCTTATCCATAAAATGCACCTTCTTTTGGCCAGAAAATTCCAAGCTGGTTCAGCGAAATGGCACATTGTCTGGTACGCTGCTCATCGAGGTGCAGGTATTTGAATACAGTATCTTCTGAACGATGTCCCAGAGAATCTGAAATAACTGCAGCTTTTGTTTGGCCTCTCAGAAGAGCAGTCGCAAATGTCCTTCGTGTGATATGAAAACCTTTGTTTTCACCAATGAATCGTTCCAGTGCTTTCTGACAAACGCAGCGGCCGACCTTATCGTAAGGACTTCTGAAAGGAATAAAGAGATTCTCACTGCTGCTTTGTGGTCTTATCTGCAGATATCTGTAGATTGCATTGCCTACATGTACCGGCATGGGGAGCACTGCAGAGACTCCAGTCTTCATCTGAGTAAAACTGATTTGCTGTTTTTTCCAATCGATATCTGCTATCTTCAGCGACACGATGTCCGAAGACCGTATACCCATTCCAAGTCCAAGACATGAAATCGCATAATCCCGGCGTTCCATAGGAGTGAAGGCTTCCTGATCGACTTTCCAGAAATTCTCAACTGCTTCTTCTGGGAGAGTATCAATAATTCTGGTTTTCGGGGCATGAATGGAAGAAATCGCAGTATGCAGCCACTGGTTGCTGATGATGCCTTTATCTTCGAGATAGCAGATGAAGTTTCTGATTCGGCTGTTATAAGCAGCTTTCCCTTCTGCGGTTTCATGTTTATCCTGTGCATTGAAGCCAATTAGGATCTCTGGCGTAAGCTGATCAAACCCGGTTATTCCAACTTTATCGAAATATAGACAAAATCTGCTGATTGAACTCCGATACATCTCAATGGTAGATTGGGCACGGTTTTCTCTCTGTAGAACGGCTAGAAAGTCTTCCCATTCGACTCTGCACCATGCAGGTATGGTATCAATCATCTTTACTGGCTTAGGTGAAGTAGTCTGGCACGGAATGATCTCGCCGGTATCCGCAAAATGAAGAAATTGATACAATGCACGCCGCATTGATTTCCAGGATTTTCCAGACAATGGTTTTGCGTGTTCAAACCAGAGTTCCGCAATTTCTTTAGTGAGGGCAAGATCGTTTTTCTCTAGAAAAATCAACAGCAGAACTACGCTGCGATAATAATAATTGTATACAGATTTTGAGTACCGATTCTTCTTGAGCGCACTTTGAAAAGAAGAGGCAGTTTCCCAGAGAGAATGGTCCGCAGGTCGCATGGAATCCGCTGGACTGAAATATGTGTCCAATACAATCTGATTACGCGTGAGACTAGTCATTGCTTCTGCGTGCCCGTGCAGGCATTTACCGCGCTCAGCGAAGCACTCCAGCATCATACGTGCGGCACTTTCCTTTGACGCACGTGTGCACCTGGATTTGGAATTATTCTGACTCTGGTATAGGAGAATTAAATCAAATGTAACCTGGCGGATAGTCGTCACACCATGATTCTGCAGGAAAAGAATAAAATCCGAACATTTTCCCTGAAGAGATTTTACGTATGACGCACGTTTTCCTTCAGAAAGACAATGCGAAACAAACTCGTCTACTTCCTGTTTCAATACAGAAGTAAGCTGATCATACGGGCAGATCTGGAAACCGACATGCTGATCACGGATGCTGCCAGTTTCATAGACATCTATCAGCTGAACAAGGGCATGCTTAAGCTGCCGCTGTTTTGATGGTATTAATTCCCCGCTGTGTTCTTCAAAGCAAGCATTCAGTGCCTCTGGTGTGCATGAGGCACCAGAGGATATCAGCCATTCCTTAATCCTCTTATAGCTGTTCTGATGCTCATAGATTGCAGTGCTGCCATAGTGATTCGATGTAAGGAACTGCATCACTGTGTTTACGCACTCGTCGTACTTCTTCATAATGGTGTACCTCCTTCTATTGGTACTTTCATTATGCAGAACTGTATTATGTTATCCACATCATTGGAGCTACAGCGCAGCCATCTATGCGGAAATTAATAAATCATGGGCATAAGAAAAAGCTGGGCATAAGGAAAATTATGTTAATGTAGGTATAAGCTGCCGAACGCGCAATCCGCCCGTTTACAACCGGAAGAAAGAACTGGATGTTCTTTGATACGATCAAAGGTGCGGAAGCCAGTGCAGCTGTTTACAGTATCGTAGAAACAGGAAAGGCTAACCATCTGAATCTTTATGCCTATCTGGATTACCTCCTTACAGAGCTTCCGAAGTATATTCACGAAGATAAAGTAGATGATCTCCCTGAAGAGTTCTTTCCGTGGTCAGATAAATTTCCTGTGCAGTTACGAAAAGACGGTCTGAAAGCTTAGAGTCAAGACCCTGCTGTTACCGTACCGTTTATTTATCGTTTACCTGCAGACCAACGACGAGGAACTAGCTTCGCAGGTATATGTAGATTACAAAAGACCGCTGGTCAATTGAGACATATAATAACTACATCAAGAACGATGCAGACTTCAATGCGCTGAAGATACAGGATTATGATGCGCAGAAAGGTTTCGACTTCATTATCCTGGTAACTGGCCTGATTCATTCCAGCTTGAATGGAGCGGTGTTGTGTCTTTGAATAAAACCAGCATTTCAGCATTTGATATTCTGCTGAAAGCAAGGCACATGCGGATGGTAAAAGACAAGAAGGAGTGGAAGCTTCATAACACAAGAACCAAGGATATTGAACTATTCCAGGCAGTGGGGTTCACACCGTCCGAAACCTATGTCCCGCTAATGAGAAAAGCGGGATAAAATCATTGCCATATGTACAGAAAAGGCAATCATTGTGGTTAAGAGTAGTAATGTGCCCTATGAAATAGAAGTTTATGGTCATAGCATGGAGGTCAGTAGATATGCCGTATAAGAATGAAATTGATCATCAATAAAAAATGTGAAATGGTATTTCTAATATTATGATGAAGACGATCATTGAGATAAAAAGGATACTGATTGGTCATTTAAGAATAGAGTTAAATTGCTTAAGTGGTAATATAAGATCATAACTTGCTGGATCTGACCATGTGTAGTTATTTAGAGTAAATAATATGACAAAAATTTATAAGAATTATAAATCGACTAATATAATAACTTTGTATCTCGGAGATTGTCAGAGGCTACTCAAACATATTGATGATGACAGTATTGATTTAATTATTACTTCACCGCCTTATTGTATGGGAAAAGCATATGAAAATCCTCATGACGATTTAAAAACATTTAGAGAGCAGCATCAGAAAATATTCGATGATATTTATAGAATAGTAAAACCTGGTGGAAGTATTTGCTGGCAAGTAGGTTATCATGTATCAGGATCATGTGTAGTTCCACTGGATTTTATAATATATGAACTTTTTACTGAGTTGAGCAAGGACAAAGAATACCCTCTTGTTTTAAGAAACCGAATTATTTGGACGTTTGGACATGGTCTGAATAGTACTAAGCGTTTTAGTGGTAGACATGAAACAATATTATGGTTTACAAAGGGGAAAGAAGAAAAATTTAATTTAGACGCGGTACGTGTACCTCAAAAATACCCTGGGAAAAAATCATACTCAGGTCCCAATAAAGGCAAGCTTAGTGGAAATCCGTTAGGAAAAAATCCATCTGATGTATGGGACATTCCTAACGTTAATGCTCATCATGTAGAAAAGACAATTCACCCTTGCCAATTTCCTATAGCAATTCCTGAACGTTTAATTAAAGCGTTAACAAACGAGGGTGATACGGTGTTAGATCCTTTTATGGGGGTTGGCTCCACCGGTGTTGCGGCAATATTAAATCATAGACGATTCATTGGTGCTGAAATACAAAAGGATTATTATGAAATAGCAAACAACCGTGTCAATGATGCTCTGAAGGGGAAAGCAAAGGTTAGAGATGATAAGCCACCGGCTAAACCTAACAAAAATGCTGCCGTTGCGCGACTCCCAGAAGAATTCAAACAGGCAAGAACAAAAGTGGATAATTATTATGGCAACACGGAAGACGAAGAATAAAAAGGAAATAGAACAAGAATCAAAGCATAGAGCTCATAACAAGCGGATTTATAAAGTATTCCATGGGATGGACTTTTCTTATATCTCTACCGGCCATCATGAAATGCATATCGGTTCTAGGCGAATCGAAATCGATTCTATGTATGTGTATGAAAATTTGTGGTTGCTCATTGAAGATGATGTAAAAGAAAAAAGTGATAAGGATCATGTTCGCGTCAAAGAAGAGGCTTATCAAGAAATTAAAAATAATAAAAGTGAATTTAGAAAAAAACTAATAGAACTGTTTCCTGATAAGGTTTGCCTAAGAAATTATTCTTTAGAAAGATTGAAGTTATTTTACATTTATATACCATTAAATGGAATTGAACTTAGTGAAGAAGAGAAGTCAAGATATTCGGATATAGTATTCATGCAGCCCGATGATCTTGAATACTTTAAGTGTATGGTGGATTGCATACATTTTTCTGCAATTACAGAAATGTTCCGTTATCTTAACGTTAAAAAATCTGATATAGGAAATTTGAGTTCATCAAATGAAAGTTCGATAATAAATGCCCCGATCATAATACCGAAAGAAATGACAGGATTAGATAATGAAGTTCGTGTGGTTTCTTTTATGATGTGTGCTGAGGATTTGTTGGATACATGTTATGTGCTTCGAAAAGATAATTGGCAGGAATCAATGTGGCTTTACCAAAGATTATTGATCAAAAGTAAGTTACAAAATATTCGTAGTTTTTTGCGTGATAATGGCTCGGCCTTTTATAATAATGTGATTGTCGCATTGCCTAACAGCGTTAGGTTTATTGATGAAAGTGGAGATTATCACAAGGTAAACGAAATTAACACTATAGATGGGCACTATCGTTTATCGATGCCAAAAGAATACAACAGTATTTGCATTATAGATGGTCAGCATAGAATTTTTGCACATTATAAAAGTGGAGAAAGAAACAAAGAAGAAGAGGATATTGAAAAACTTAGAAGGCAACTTCACATTTTAGTTACAGGGCTTATCTTTCCAGAAGGAATGAGTGAATCAGAAAAAGCTAAAATAGAATCTAAAATTTTTCTTGATATCAATTCAAATGCAAAGCTTGTATCACAAAATGTGTTATTGCAGATAAAGCGTATTAATAATCCTCTTGCAGATGAAAGTCTCGCACAGTATGTTATTGAAAAAATGAATGACAACGGCCCATTTAAAGGCTTATTACAGATTTCTTCATTACATGAAAGCAAGATAAAAACGGCTTCTATAGTCAGATTTGCTTTAAAATATATTGTTAAAATAGATGATAATTCTGATGGAACTTTATATCATTATTGGGGCGGCAGTAGGGAGGAGCTACTTCATGGTAGAAATTCTGTAATAAATGAATATATTTCTTATTGTGTCGGTGTTCTAAATCAATATTTTTCAGCAATTAAAAGCAGATTTCGTGATGAATGGAATGACGAGAATTCAAAACTTCTTTCTGTGATTTCAATAAATGGATTTTTGCTTGCTTTTCAATCACAATTACATCAAAATGGTGTAAAATCGTTTGAGTTCTATAAGGATAAATTCAAAGATTGGAATTGTGATTTTAGCAAAGAGGATTTTCCTTATACTTCTAGCCAATATAGAAAATTTTCTAAAAAAATTCTCCAAGAAGTATTTGAAGTTGAAGATTAATAGAGGCATTACTAAAAGTGTTATTATATATAATTTAAGAGCCTTCGGGACCCGGCTAGGTAATTTGAGAAAATCTCCTTTTTCACAGTGTTGGTAAATCTGAGCCTAGAACCGCTTAGTCATGCGGTTCTCTGGAATAGTAATCTCGATATCTGAGCGTTTCTGGGATATTATAGTGAGCTCACCAGCAGCATTTTGACCTTTTCCAGCGGCTCTGCGGGCTGATTCATCAGAAATGCAAACAGATCCAGATATCCCTGCAGTTCATCGTGTTCAAACCCGGAATGTGATCTCAGGAAAGCTTTCAGCAGAGCACATGCATGGTTCACTTCTCTGAGAGGATTGCCCTTATCGTCAAGTCTGATCAGATCTCGTTAATAATATTTCTGTTCTTTAAGGTTCAGATCTGATGCCAGAATTGAATGTGAACGCTCACTGTCATGGATCAGTACGGAACCTTCCTGAATATGCTGGCTGAAGGCATTCCAGGTACTCTCTTTTTTAGGCTTTTCTTGATGGTTTTCGTAGATTGCAATTGTCTGTGTGCCATCAGTTCCAATTGCGATACACATCTTGTTTCTGGATATGCCTCTGTATTGTTTGTGGATCAAGCCTTCATGGAGGATTATTAATTTAATGAGTCTCTAAAATTGCTTTGAGACTGTAGTCTCAATTGTTGATATATCAGTCTCAAAGTCGTGAGGGGATGACTTTCTAAGCAGGAGCCTATGAAATGAATATTGCATTGATACTGGCTGGTGGACAGGGCACTCGGGCAAAGGCAGCTGTTCCGAAGCAATTTGTGGAGATCAAAGGAAAGCCTATGATCGTCTATACTTTGGAGAAATTCCAGAATTGCAGGTCAATTGATTGGATATGTATCGTCTGTTCTTCAGAGTGGAATGCTTTTCTTCTGAAAGCAAAAGAATCTTATTCGCTTGATAAGCTGGACCTTTTCGCAGAAGCCGGATCTAATGGACTGGAATCTGCCTGGAAGGGGATCTGTTCTCTGAAGAATTATCCGGATAGTGATCTGGTCATGATCCATGATGCAGTCCGACCATTTGTCGATGAAGAGACTATTCTGGATTCCATCCGGGTTGCAGAGGAACATGGATGTGCACTCTCTGCTATCCCCTGTGTAGAGACTCTGGTCAGGGCCGGAGAAGACCTTTCCTGTTCTGAAGAAATGGTTCCACGAGATAAGCTGTTCCGGATTCTGACTCCTCAGACATTCCAGCTAGGAATTCTTAGGAATCTGTTCCATGACTTCAATCCTGAACTCGGAAATACATATCCTTCTGTTTTTGCGTATTATATGGCTGGAGGAAATCCTGTTTATCTTTCTAAGGGATGCGAACGCAATATCAAGATTACTTATCCAGAGGACATTGAATATTTCAGAAAGCTGTTTGAATAAGATGACAAAGAAAATTATGATGCTGGGAGGAAATATCTTCCAGGAAACTGCGGTACTTGCCGCAAAGAAGCTCGGATACCATGTGATCGATGTGGACTATCTTCCGGATAACCCAGCCCATCAGTATGCGGACGAATACTATAACATCAGCACGATTGATAAAGAGAAGGTGCTGGAAAAGGCGAGAGAGCTCAAGATTGATGGAATCGTCAGCTATGCTTCTGATGTTTCTGCACCAACGGCTGCTTATGTAGCAGAGGCGCTGGGATTGCCGACAAATCCATATCACAGCGTGATGATCATGACTCATAAAGACCAGTTTCGTTCATTTATGCGGAAACAAGGTCTGCCGATGCCGGCAGGAAGCAGTTTCTATGATTATTCAGAAGCCGAAGCCTTTGCCAGAACGCTGAAACTGCCGATCATGGTAAAACCGGTAGATTCTTCCGGTTCCAAAGGAGTCACGAAGGTGACAGACCTGGATCAGCTGAAGGCAGCCTGGAATGAAGCACTTTCTTATTCGATCTCTCATCATGTGATTATTGAAGAATTCATTGAAAAGAAAGGCTATCAGATTGATGGCGATATCTTTGTAAGAGACGGAAAGATTATTTTCTGGGGCATCTGTGACCAGCACAATGATCTTGCGGTCTCTCGTTATGCTCCTGTCGGTTCTTCTTTTCCTTCAATTCAAAGCAGAAAAGTGCAGAAACGGGCAGAGGAGATTGTTCAGTCTATCCTTTCCGGCCTTCATATGACCATGGGAGCGTATAACGTGGAATACATCATCGGCAAGAATGATGAAGTATATATTCTTGAGATCGGACCGAGAAATGGAGGCAATCTGATTCCGGATACCGTATGTGCGGCAACCGGGGTTGATATGGCAATGTATACGGTCAGACAGGCAGTAGGAGATGATATCTCTGATCTGAAGCAGGTTCCTGCTTCTGCCTGCTGTTCGTCCTATATTCTGCACAGCAGGGAAGAGGGAATTTTCCAGTCAATAGATTTTGATGAGGAAGTGCAGAAGCGGATCGTAAAGTGCTTTGTCACTGCTAAACCTGGGGACCAGGTATATTCATTCCGGAATGGGAAATTCGGAATCGGGGCTATGGTTCTCTGCTTCAGCAATACGGATGAGATGTGTGAGATGATTGATCACATGGATCAGCATATTCATGTGAATCTGGAAAAGGAAACACGAAGATGAAGACAGTCCTTCTGGTATTCGGAACCAGACCAGAGGCCATCAAAATGTGCCCGGTCGTCAATGAGCTCAGAAAACGCAGTTCGATTCGTACGGTAGTCTGCGTCAGCGGCCAGCATCGTGAAATGCTGAAGCAGGTTCTTGAGGTCTTTCATGTGAAGCCGGATTATGATCTTTCCATCATGAAAGAGAATCAGACCCTGTTTGATATCACCGATGCGATTCTTCTGAATATCCGGAAGGTTCTGGAAGAAGTAAAACCGGATGTTGTTCTGGTACATGGAGATACGACTACCACATTCACGACTGCCCTTGCCTGCTATTATCTCCAGATTCCGGTCGGGCATGTGGAAGCTGGACTCAGAACCTATAACATCTATTCTCCTTTCCCGGAAGAGTTCAACCGCCAGGCAGTATCGATTATCAGCCGGTATAACTTTGCCCCGACCGAACTATCAAGACAGAATCTCATCAAGGAGGGGAGAGATCCTTCTCATATCTGGGTTACCGGAAATACGGCAATCGATGCCCTGAAAACAACTATCCGGAAAGATTATGAGCACCCGGAACTGAAATGGGCGAAAGGAAGCAGGCTGATTCTGATTACTGCACATCGCAGGGAAAATCTCGGCGAACCGATGCATCATATGTTCCGGGCGATCAGAAGAGTCATGGATGAACATCCGGATATCAAAGCAATCTATCCCATTCACCTAAATCCCAAAGTAAGGCAGGCGGCTGCAGACATCTTCGGAGACCAGGCAGAAGGCGGCAGAGAAGAACGTATTCATCTGATTGAACCGCTTGATGTCCTGGACTTTCATAATTTCATGGAACACGCGTATCTGATTCTCACAGACTCCGGGGGTATTCAGGAAGAAGCACCAAGCCTTGGCAAACCAGTACTGGTCATGCGCGATACCACGGAGAGACCGGAGGGAATCAAAGCTGGAACCTTAAAACTTGTAGGAACAGAAGAAGAAACTATTTACCAGGAATTCAGCAGGCTTCTGAATGATTCATCAGAATATGAGAAGATGAGCAAGGCTGCAAATCCGTATGGAGACGGTCATGCCTCCGAGCGGATTGCGGACATTCTGGAATCCTCTTTCCTGCAGAAGGAGTAGCGTACGTGCTATTCCTTTTTCTTCAGCTTAAAAATTGAATTGTCACGGATAATATTTTATAGATGGGCGAATTTTGCTATATTGAACCTGGAGGTCAGAATATGGCAGAGCGAGGACGAAAGAAGGTTAACCCGGATTACAACCCTGTTAAGGCAAGAAATGAGATGGCAGAAGCTGCAGCACAGATTTATCTGCACCCGGAAGCTGATATGGAAACAGATCGAAACGGGAAGGCTTCCATGAAAGCCATGAAGGAATACTTCGGGCTTACCATGACGAAAATCCGCAAACTGCTGGTGACTGCCGGTGTTTACTCCTTTGAAAAAGACGGGAAAGACATGGTTCAGGAAGTACAGAAACTGAAGGCAGAAGGATTACCTGCAAAAGAGATCGGCAAGAAGCTTTCCTGCAGCATCGGTACCATCAATTCCTTTCTTCCATATGAATCCGGGATTTACCATGCAGATTTCACAGCAGATGGATACGACTTTGCCAATGTTTCAGCAGAAGCACGGAGAAAGCGGAATCAGCGGAAGCGGGAAAAGATGAATCATACTGCTCTGATCAAGAAAAAGGAGAAAGAGGTAAACCAGATGATTTATCGCAGAACCTACATGGATCGCTGCAATGATGCGAGAAGAGAAGAAATCAGAAAACACCAGGCGCAATCTGATCAGTGGCTAAGGGAACATGGTTTTTCCAGAAAGATGAGCTTCATGGAAATTGAAGCAAAACTAGAGAAAGAGATGAAAGCAGGAACGGTCAGCATTGATACTTTTCCCTGGTTTGCAGACTCTTACCGAGAAGAACTGAAGAAGAATGGTGGGCTTCCGCTCGGCTCTATGAGTATGATCATTTTTGAAGCAGCCCATGGATATTACAATGATGAACCGGAAGAAAGATCTGATCAGAATATCAGCACCTTAGGAATAAAGTTCAGCTCTTTCCGTTATCTGCATGGCAAGCCGATCGGCGATTATCTGTTTCTTCCTGAAAAAGGAACCATGTATGTGAGACAAGACGATCACACGATAATGCCAGCTGACGAGAACATGTGCGGAGTCATGGATGAGTATCATATTCCTCATATGTTTCTCGTGTCTTGCTCTGATTTCGGCAGTTTCAGACATTATGAGATGGAAGAAATCTATCGCTGCCT